>JAFDZW010000001.1 GCA_018266755.1 Bacteroidota bacterium | reverse complement strand
ACTACCAGGGTATCTAATCCTGTTTGATCCCCATGCTTTCGTGCCTGAGCGTCAGTACCGGCCCAATCTGCTGCCTTCGCCACTGGTGTTCTTCCGAATATCTACACATTTCACTGCTACACTCGGAATTCCACAGATCTCTACCGGACTCAAGAATGATAGTATCAAAGGCAGTTTCGTCGTTAAGCGACGAGATTTCACCTCTGACTTACCACTCCGCCTGCGCACCCTTTACACCCAGTAAATCCGGACAACGCTCGGATCCTACGTATTACCGCGGCTGCTGGCACGTAGTTAGCCGATCCTTACTTTTTGGGTACCATCAATAGGGTAGTAACCCTACATTTGTCCCCAACTACAGAGGTTTACAAGGCAAAGCCCCTTCATCCCTCACGCGGCGTTGCTGCTTCAGGGTTTCCCCCATTGAGCAATATTCCTTACTGCTGCCTCCCGTAGGAGTCTGGGCCGTATCTCAGTCCCAATGTGGCTGATCATCCTCTCAGACCAGCTACTGATCGTAGACTTGGTGGGCCGTTACCCCGCCAACTATCTAATCAGACGCAGGCTCATCCTCTGGAAAGTTTGATCACAAGATGATGCCACCTCGTGATGTTACGGAATGTTAGCCCGTCTTTCAACGGGTTGTTTTCCCCCAAAGGGTAGATTGCCTACGTGTTCCGCACCCGTGCGCCAGTCCCGTATTGCTACGGTCCTTGACTTGCATGTGTTAAGCACGCCGCCAGCGTTCGTCCTGAGCCAGGATCAAACTCTCCGTAGTATAATTATAACATCACTGCTATAATCACGTACAGACAGTAGTTTGATACTGTATGTGCAAAAGTGTGAATTCAAATATTCACGGTTGCTTCATCAGGAGAAGAAGTTATTGAACTTTTCGTCTGAAAAGCACCACTTCCTCATCCTGCTCACTGTCTTCTCTGTCAATGAACACTTGTGTTTTCCGTGACGTAAAACCGCTGTTTCAATCACGGGACGCATATAACCAGAAGTGCACCACCCGTAGTTCCGAAGTGATCCCCAATTCTTAATTTTTTCTTCACTTTGGCCTGTTTTTGCGTCTGTCTTTCCAGCGCCAACCACCCCTCAAACCCGCATAAAATAAGGCTTTCTTCCGTTTTCGGGGTTGCGGTAAAACTTTTTTGAAAAAAATTGAAGTTTTTCGGTCATATTCGGATAATACTCCCGTCGCCGAGTAATTTTCTCTAACTTCATGTCATTCAGCGAGTTTCCGGCAGGTTCCGCCGCCATCGGGACGCCCAGGAGCGGCATATGGTCGTCTACGTGGTCCGTCACGCCGAACAGAGAGTCTGGCAAAATGTTGACATATAATATCTTACACGAACCGCTGCCTTTGCATTCCCATACTGAAATGACTTGATTTCGGGCCTCTTGACGAGATCTCTGCACGTGGTTGCTGTCACAATCCGGTAGGATTTTGTGTCAGAGATGCAACGAAGAGTATTCCACCCAATAGCATTTGCTCATTTTTAGTATGATCCGTTCCGTCGCTCGACTTTTTGCTGTCCTCACAGCACTCGCATTACTCACTGCAACCGGTTTCGCACAATGGCAACGCTCCTCAGGCCCGCAAGGCGGAGCGATCTCCTGTCTGGCAACGGACGCGGATACGGTCTATGCCGCAACGGGCGCTACATTCGGCGGCGGAGGCTCTTCGTATGGGGATGTATATCGCACGACGGACATGGGCGAACACTGGACCCCGATCTCCGACGAACTCATTCACAACGATGGCGTCAACGCGTTGGCGATCACGCATCGCGCGATATACGCTGGTACCGGGGGCGGGCTTTTCCGTCTCTACAAAGGAGCGACACAGTGGGATTCGATCTCTGCAGAATCGAACTACTTCCGTATCGATCACCTGCTCGCAAGCGACACCGACCTTATCGCAACCGTGCAATTCGGTGCGATCTACCGTTCGCGCGACGAAGGTAAAACCTGGACGAAGATCGTAGCCCCGACGCTGCTGAACGCACGCATCAACGCGCTCGAGCGGGTCGGTTCGACGATCTACGCTGCAACGCAAGGTAACGGAGTATTTCGCTCGGACGATAACTGTCTGACCTGGACGCCGATCAACAGCGGTATCGGCGGCGATAACCTATTCGTATTCTCCCTTGCACATGTGGGCAAGCAACTCTTTGCCGGCACGCTGCGCGGCGCATTTGTCTCGAGCAATGCAGGAGCGACGTGGGATACCGTACGGACTGGAATTCCGGAGTCCTTTGGACCGCAAGCGTTCGCACTCGCACCGAATGCGCTCTATGCGGCAGTGTACGGCGCCGGTGTCTATCGTTACGACCTCACGACAAACGTCTGGTCGCTCGTGAATACCGGACTTGGCGAATTCCCCAGCACCTCTGTCATCACAGCGGCGAATGGATATCTCTTTACTGCAACCGACATGCTCGGAGTCTTTCGCAGCGACACGACGAACGCCGGATGGGTTCGTAAGACCTATGGCATTAGCAACCTCTCGGTGTATGGCTTGAAATACTTGTCGACCGGGAGCACCTCTACACTATTTGCCGGGACACTCGATAACGACTTCGGCATCATCTTCCGCTCGAGCGACGGCGGAGCGCATTGGTCGTACCCCGACTCCACAACACACATGGGCGTGATCGACTTCGCCGAACACAACGGCCGTCTTTTTGCAGGCACCTCCGGCGACGGCGTGTTCGTGACCGACGCCACTACGCAACATTGGACAAATACCTCGATGAATATCGCTGGCGGAAACTACGTCTCGTCATTCACTACCACGCCGAATGCTGTGCTCGCCGGAGTCAGCGGACCTGCTGCGCTACTTCGGACCACCGATGATGGCTCGAGCTGGACCACGCCGCTCGAAAGTGCTTCGACATCCATTACAGCACTGCTGTATGACAGCGTCACCCACCGTGTGTTTGCAGGCTCGACATGGGGCATCTTTACCTCCGACGACGAGGGTGCAACGTGGACACGGCCAACGACAGCAATCGACTCCATGCAGATTCAATCATTCGCACGCGTAGGCCAGACCCTGCTTGCCGGGACACGATTCGGCTGCTTTGCTTCGACAGATAACGGTGCGACGTGGACGCCGGCAAACGCCGCGACATCAAAATTGTCGTTCAATGCTCTTCTGAGTATTGGCTCTGCGGTGTATGCAGGAGTGCCGGGAGGAGTGCTGGCATCGACCAACGCAGGCGAGACATGGATACGATTCGGTTCTGGACTTCCGTCGACGATCGAGGTTGCAAGCCTGACGTATGACGGGGCGACGTTGTATGTAGGGACGGTCGGTTCCGGCGTGTGGTCAATCCCACTTCAGACGTCGGGGATACCTGAGAAGGCAGCGAATCCTTCCTTCGTGTTACGAATCGTCTACGATGCGACACATCCCGAGATTTCTTTCGAACTTCCGGACGAACAGGATGTGCATCTACTCGTGTACGATGAAACAGGCCGCCGTCTCTTCGACGCACCGCTTGGCACACTGCCGAGCGGTCACTACAGCCTTCCGATGCCGAAACTACCAGACGGCGCCTATATCGCGATTCTTCAGACACCACGCATGGCGGGCTCGGCGAAGTTTATCAATCGCTGAGCGACTCATGACCGAGAAGTCTCTTCGCTACACGGTGTCGGATATTTGCACGTGTTTCCCCATACACTGCACGTGCAGAGGCCATCGCCACACGAAGTCCCGTCTCAGGGCCATCGCCTCTCCAAGAGGCCGATGACAGAGTTAGAGTTCAAGTATGATGATCGCGGAATTCGCACCGAGTTCATCGGCCGCGCGACCGACATTCGCGGCACGTGCGGAGAGGCTCAGTTAAGGCACATTCGTTACATCTACGATAAATGACGGCTGCTATTTGAGATTCAGCAGCTTCGAGGGCGTCGATTGCGGGATGTAAATGATCGCATCGTACACTTGCGGGATCACCGCCTCGTAAAACGAGAATCGCTCGTTATTAAGGGTGACATTATGGTGATCGAGCCCGCCATAGAATGCCTTCGGAAGCCCTGATACTTCGGGCTTTCCGCGCAGATCGAGGAAGAACGGACCGGGCGAGATCTCTTTGCAGAGTTGCTCGAAACTTCCGGGATATGCGGGGAGTGCATCGCAGACCGTCGGCATGCCGTCCACCCCCGCGTTATAGCGCCCGCCATCGAAGGCAAAACCGATCGCGAGGTAACTCTCCCCATATTCTTTTTTGAGGAATGCGCCCATCGTGTGAGCGAACTTGCCGGCATGGAAGTTATGCGTCCAGAGCACGCACTTCGCCGACGCATCCGCCAGCAACATGCGATTGACGACATTGGTAGCCATCGAAGAGTCTCGCACCTGTTGCGGCGCGATGCTTGCAGTCACGAGTGATGCAAACTGACGCAAATTATCCGCATAGATCAAGATCGTGCGGAAGTGCAGTTGCTCGCTCGCCCGAACCTTCAATGCATCGCCTTCGAGCACGTGATACAGGTTGTCGCTGTACGTTTTGAACGAGTCGATCGGCGTCGTGCCGCCTTTTTCAATATTGTCGAGCACCGCCAGGAAACGATCGGCTGCATGCACGGCATTGTCGGCGTGCGGAAGTTTTTGTTCGCGTGCGAAGCGCACGATCTCGTCGTGGATCTTATACGGCGATTGCATATCGAATCCGAATAATTCGACATGCTTGCCGCTCGCATTGTACTGGCGCATCCAGGTTATGAGATCGCGTACTTCCTGCGATATGTAGGGCCAATAATAAAAGCCCTTCAAGAGTGAGTCGAGATTTCCCTTCCCGGTGGCGATGTAATCGTTGAGGTAATCCATCTCGGCAGTATTTCCCTCGAAGCCGACATGCGTAAATCCTTTGTGCTCGACAAGATAACGAATCAGCTTCGTCTTGGCGGCAAAGAACTCATGCGTCCCGTTCGTCGCCTCGCCGAGTGCGATTACGCGATGATCACCGATACACGGGTCCAGTGCCGCAAGCCTCGGATCGTCCGACGAACCGTTCGGGTCGAATGCAACGAGTTTCTTCGTCAGTGCCGTTCGTTCGGCCGTTGTCATTGACGGCGTGATCGGCAAAGCCAGTTCCGGGATGGACGTTCCGTTGACGAGGATCTGCACATGATCGAACCACACCTTGCCCGTCCCGCCGAGCATACAAGCGAGTTGGAGATAATGTACGTTTGTGTCGCAATCCATCAGGAGCGAATACGTCTTCCACGCCTTCGTCCCTTTTATACTGTCGCTCATTAGGTTGCGATACTCAATCGTCTTGCTCGAATCGCGCAGGATCGCAGCGTAAAAGTTCGCGGCGCCTTTGGTGATCGCATCGCACTTGATGTCAACCTTTATTTCTAGCTTCCAGTGATCGAGCCCGGCAACACCGAGGGGCAGTATCTGCGTCACCGTCGCACCGATACTCGGATCGTACTGCGCGTCCGGATGTCCGAAGGCAATGGAAAGTGATTGCTTGCCGTGCGTATGTTCCGCCCGGTCGAGGTCGTAAAGACAATCGGTCGGTATCATCTCCCACGGGCGCATCGTGCCTTCGCGCTCGAAATCGAGATCGAAGTACGGAGTCGGGTTCGGCGCTGCTGCGGGCTTGTCGCCGAATAGCTGCGCACGAGCGATCGAAGCACACAATGGAAGTGCCATAAGGCAGGCGGCAGCGTGGCGAGCGAGAGTTCGCAAAGCGGTTGTATTCGTCATGAGTATGGTAGGACAAATTTACTCATAGACGAGTACTCGGCCCCGATTTTCAGGCTCACCCGTGCATCGCACTATAATTTTGCCTTGGACTATTTGCTATCGTCCTGACTTGAGCCTTCGATCTGTCTTCGCGGTGCTTCCTGTTTCGGCGCATCCTGTTTTGGCGTTTGCTTCGGCGCTTGCTGCTGCGGGACGCTGCGAGGTGGCTGCGCTTGCCGTGGCTGCTCTGTTGGACGCGGCGCCTGTTTCGGCGCAGTTTGTGTCGGAGCATTGGGCCGAGGTGTCGAGCGTGGTTGCTGGCTTGGCTTCGTCGGTTGCGAGCGCGGCGTCGATGATGGTGGCGGCAAACTCGGGCGTGCACGCTCTTCTCTGTTACGATCAGGGATCGGTGTTGGTGTCGGTCTCACCTTCTGTTCGGTCGGTGTGCTGCGGGTCGATGGAGTGAAATCCTTTGTCGATTCGACACGCGTCGGGCGTGGCGACGGCTGGGCGGTCGTCGAACGTTCGACCGACGGACGGTAGAGCGACCAACGCGAGCCGCTTATTGCCTCTCCCGGTTTATCATTGTCCTGCACTTCGACCTGCCGAATGTCGCGGCCGGTGGTTTGTTTGACAACTTCTTTATCAGGACCTGTCATGAACGTCGAACGACCATTCGGTCCGCTGTTGCCGATCGTTCGGTCGATTACCCGGCTTTCGCCGATGATACGGCCGTTCTCGCTGCGCGGAACGTAATGATTTCTTATGCGGCGACGGCCAAAATACTTATCATGGCAGAATGTCCACCAGTGATGTGGCGGATACCACCCTCCACCGATCACAATCGAAATGGCGATTCCGGGCCGCATCGGTGCCCAGCCATAGTAACCGGGGCAGCGGCTCCAGACGACCCACGCCGGTCCCCATTCGACGTCTGGCACCCAGAACCACCCGTAGTCGTCGTCGTAATCCCATCTGCCATAATGAAATGGAGCCCAGCCCCACGGGTATTCCGATACCCATGCCCATCCGTACACGGTCCAGACCCAATGACCGCGAGTAGCATATGGGACGAAGTCCGGTTCAACGATCGGCAGCCATACGTAGCCGAACGTGGGGTGTTGGATCCAATGGCCGTATGGCCCTAAATCGTCGTAAAACACTTGAAAACTAACACCTACGTGTTGAGCTGACGACTGAAGCGGCGCAACGGCCGATCCAGCGAGCACCACCGTAGCAAGAGTGAGGATCCGTATGAATGTGCGCATATTCCTTCATGGTTGACAACTCCCCGGTCTGTGTGCAAGATATGTGCCACGGATATCGTCTGGCGAGTGGTTCGATTTCTCCCTCAGTTTTGCGAAGAGAAATCTGCCAATTGTTTGTTAGAACGTAGAATCGATTTTCCACGAGCGCCATTACTTCTACTGCCGGTCGCTGCCAACGGGTAGGACCGGGGAGAACTTGCGAGCATCCATGACCGACCAGTTTATTCAATCCCCGCTCCGCGTCAAACTCGTCAACGCATTCATCGATCCGTTCAAGAATGCGATCGCCACGGCGCGTACGTGTTATTCGTCGAAAGGAATCATCGGCACCGACGGTGTCTCGCTCGAAAAACATACGCCGCTCGCCGAAAGCATTTATGAGGCCGGACATCACACGACGCTGCAACATGCGCATTTCCAGTTCGCACTCGAAGGCGTGTCGCGGCACTGCATCTGGTCGTTCCTTCATTCGCACCCGTTCTATAACTCCGAACAGGTCAGCCAGCGATATGTCGAGGTGAAGCGTGGAAGTTACCTGACGCCGAATTTCGGTGACGAAGCAGCACAGCAACTCTACGATCGGGAAATGACTCGTGTAACCGACGATTACCATCGCCTGATCGACCTCTTGACCCCAGCCGTGGAAGACGCATACTTCGGGCGCTTCCCTCACCGACGTAAGAATGCGGACGAGTACAAGAAAGAGATCAAAAAGAAGGCGCAGGAAGTCGCACGGTATGTACTGCCCGTCAGTACGACGGCATATATGTACCACACCGTCAGCGGCATTACGCTATTACGTTACTACCGCCTGGCACGTATGGCCGATACGCCGACCGAGACGATGGCTGTCGTGCAGGCAATGGTCGACGAGCTCTTGCGCCACGACCCGAACTATCGTATTATCCTCGAAGAGCCACTTCGCCCCGAAGAATACCCCGAAG
The DNA here is from genome assembly GCA_018266755.1 of Bacteroidota bacterium. NCBI lineage: Bacteria > Pseudomonadati > Bacteroidota > Bacteroidota bacterium. The sequence continues at coordinate 635,277 of JAFDZW010000001.1, read as the reverse complement.
CGGAATTCATACACGCCGGACGAAGCGCATCCGATGCAAAAGAATTTCGCCGCGAGTTCGACCATGATCTCAACGGACGCTTCTCGCGTCTCGTCGATTACAAAGTCAACGCAGAGGCGACGCTTGCCGCAAGTATCCGCGAAGTGCTCGGCATGCCGATGAACATGCTCGGCGACGAAGAGGCGATTCGATATGCTCTCGATCCGTCGAAGAACACGATGCTCGGCGAGACGATGGTGCTCACGACGCAATCCAAATTATCGCGCGCAATGCACAACGTCCATTACACCTTCCGGAAGCGAATCTCGCATGCCGCCGATTCGCAGGACCAGCGCCATCGCATGACCCCGGCGTCGAGGCCCATCCTGCACATGCAACTCTCCGACGATCACCCAGACTACATTACTCCTCTTGTCGTCGAGGAAGCGAGCGAGGAGGCTCAGACACTCTACCGCGAATCGTTGCATACCTCGTGGAACGCGTACGCCCGGCTCAAAGAGATGGGCGTGTCACAGGAGTTTGCCGAATACATGCTCCCGAATGCGACGTCCGTTCGATTCACGGAATCGGCCGATCTGCTCTCGCTTCATCACAAGCATGCCATGCGTCTGTGCTACAATGCACAAGAAGAAATCTGGCGAGCATCTGTCGACGAAGCCGACCAGATTCGCGAGGTTCACCCACGCATCGGAATGTATTTACTCCCCCCGTGCTCGCTTCGCGATATGGCGGGCGTGCGCCCCGTATGCCCCGAAGGAGCACGGTATTGTGGGGTGAAGGTCTGGAAACTCGATTTGAAGGAGTATGAGCGTGTCATCTGATCGCGCGCCGTTCTTTACGGTCATTACCCCGACCTTCAATCGTGCACGCACGATTCGCCAGGCTGTCGAAAGCGTGCTGGCCCAATCATTCGAGGACTTCGAATATATCATCGTCGACGACGGCTCGACCGACGAAACACGCGATGTGCTGACAGATCTCGTCGCTACGGATACGCGACTGCGATATGAGTATTCGAAGAATCAAGGCACATCGCTCGCCCGCGATCTCGGAGCATCGCTCGGTCACGGTCGATACATCACATTTCTCGATTCCGACGACGAATATCTGCCCATCCATCTCGAATCTCGAGAACGGATCCTTGCTGCGGAACCGGCGATCGAGCTCTTGCATGGCGGCGTCGAGATCGTCGGCGATGAGTTCGTCGCCGATAAATACGAGCCAAGCCGTCGCATCAGTATTTACGATTGTACGATCGGCGGAACGTTCGTCATCCGCCGCGACCTGTGGAAACGTCTCGGCGGCTTTGGTAATGTTGCCTACGGAGACGATACCGAGTTCTTCACCCGTGCCCAGTCGCACGGGGCATTCATCCGCAAGACCGATATTGCGACCTATCGGTATAACCGAACCGAAGCAGATTCGCTCTGTACCATCGTTTCGAATGAAGGTCTCGATGGCATCGTGAAGTACCGTTCGTCCAGCTTACAGTAACTGGTATGCCGAAAGAATCACTTGAAGCCCGAAAGGCCCGCGCGAAGAAGATATTTCGTACTCTGGGTACGATATATCCGGATGCGCACTGCGCACTCGATTTTACAAACGCATTCGAACTGCTTGCGGCAACGATCCTCTCGGCGCAGTGCACCGACGAGCGGGTGAATATCGTCATGAAGCAGTTTCGGCCCCGGTTTCCGACGCCGTTTGCCCTTTCAACGGCCGAGCCGCAAGAGATCGAAGAAGTCATTCGCTCGACGGGGTTCTTTCGCCAGAAGGCAAAATCGTTGAAGTCGATGGCAACCGACATCGTCGAGAAGTTCGGCGGCGAGGTGCCGAAGACGATGGAAGAACTCGTCACGCTGCGCGGTGTCGGTCGAAAAACTGCGAACGTCGTGCTGGGGAATGCATTCGGTATTAATGCCGGCATCCCCGTCGATACGCATGTCACCCGGTTATCCGGTCTGCTCAAGTTATCGACGTACACCACCCCCGAAAAGATCGAGCTCGACCTCATGGAGTTGGCTCCGCAGAAGGATTGGGCGATGGTTACCCACTACCTTATCTCGCATGGTCGTTCGGTCTGTGTCGCGCGCCGCCCGAAGTGTCGCGAGTGTGCCATTGCCGAGTACTGCCCGAGTCGTCAGGACAAATAGAAAAGGCGGACATCCTGCCCGCCTTTTTCAGAACAATCGCATGACGCGCCTTAGCGCATGATCTGGAACATACGGCTTGCCGAACTACCGTCTGCAAAGTTGAACTTCACGGTATAGTTGCCATTGGCATAGCCGTTGAGCTCGCCGATCTCGCAGATATTATCGCCCGCAAGCAAGTGCTGACGGCTCGTCCCGAAGGCTACCTTACGTCCCATTTCATCGAAGATTGCGTAGTTGAAACCCATCTCGCGGGGAACATTGATGTTCAAGCGGATGGAGTTGCCGCTAAGCAGTGGCGACGGAAATAACGAAGTGATGCGAGGTCCGCCGACGGAAGCGGCACCGCTTTGTTCGACGCCATCGATGAGAAGATACCCGCGTAGCAACACACCGATCGTATCGCCATCGTCTCCGCCAACTGCAACGAACTTCACATAATCGACGATCGAATCGCTCATCGTGTAGTTTGCCGGACAATACATACTCAGGCGGAATTCACCTCCGGTGCCACCGGGAGGAAGCGAATACGGCTGAGTCGTTGTCGCGAAGCTATCGGTTCTCGGTGCATAGCAGTTATCACCGAAGCAAATGCTTGCTGTCCATGTCGCAGGGATGTGAACATGGTAACGATAAAACTTGATATCGACGGGAGCAATCAGCAGATTCGTCATATGGCCCGTCAGCGCGACGGAATTCCCTTTTTCGAGCGGAGTCTCGATCGAATCGAATCGAATATCGAAGCTCGACGCCGTCGACTGCGGACGAATCGGGTCGATGTGGTAGACGATCCGTTCGACCACACCACGAGAGCCGAGGAAGGTCTGAGAAAACGATGCAGGTTCGACACGTACGACCTGTGCTACGGCCGAACCGGCCAGCAGCACCATAGCAAGCAAATAAGCGATCCGTTTCATGGGTTGTATCAACTCAAGGTAACGAACTAATAACCCCAATCCGGGCAAGTTGTTTCCTGAAATTCAGTTCATGAAGCGGCGGATTCGCTTCGACCTATAACTGGCTTGTCAAGCTCACCCGAAGCCCATTGAACGCAGGCACATAGCGGCAGACGCCACCCGAGCAGTTCAAGCCACCGCGTTCGGCACCGTAGGTCAGTAAGAGCGTATGGGCTCCGCCGATGCGGTACGATACGACGGCTTCCGGCCAGATGTGGCGACCAGCTTCATACCATGTCGAGAAGTCGAACGTGAAGCCGAATGTGATAATCGGATTGAACGAGTACTGTATGAAGGCCAACTCGTTCGTTAGTTGATGATCGTTCTCGTCGCGCTGGCTATCGAACATCCATTGGTGTTCCAATGCGAAAAGAATACTCTGCGACGGAGTCGTCTCGTACTGCATCTTCAACCCGACCGAACTGCTGCGTTTGCGATCGGCGGTTTGTCCGCTGGCAGCAAGGACATCGCTTCTGCGGTGGAACCACATCTTCACGTAGCTCAGATCGCCGAAGTCATGTTCGACTTCTGCAAAATACTCCCAGAATGGGAAGAAGCCGTTATCGTCAAATTTGGGAAGAATGTCCGTCGAGCCGGCAATGAGCGGCTCGCCGTTGCTATCGAGTTTGCTGCTATAGCTATTGTGACGGCTGCTGGCTGATGCGTTGAGCGTAATTGTGTACGAGGGGATCGCCGTGATGTCGGCCTCGATCTGGTATCCGAGCTCGTCGTTGAAATTCACGGCATGCGTCGTGCGCGTGATCGATTGATAACTAAAATCTTTATACACTTCCGGCGGGCTGGTGATCGGCAGCTTCCCGAAATAGTCTGCGTAGGGATCGTTCTGCGAATGAACGAAATACGAATAATTTTTATACTCCGCGGTTATGCCGAAATCGTCACCGGCATACGACAGAGAACCATACATCGCCTTGCCCCGGTGATCGACCGCAACATCCTTACCGAGAATTTCGGTAAGGTGCGAACGCTCTTCGGCGAATCCGAAAAATCCTGACACCGGTCCCTGTAAGAACGATACATACAACTCAGGCTGGTTCACCTCGCTGTTGGTATATGCCGTACGAGTGAACACCGTCTGTTGGATCGACGTGAACGCTTGCACGAACGACAGCCCAACCACAACTTTCTTGCTGAAGAGCCCAAACTCGGTATTCACTGCACGCGCCGAGACTGACTGGTCCGGCTTTGTCGTGTCGATATCGTGGAAGAGGACGTTTCCTGCCATGGCCTTCACGCCAAGCGACGGACGCAATTCGCTTTCCTGTTGTGTCCATCGATACTCGTACTTCCCGTTGAACCCATCGAGCCAGGCATCATAGTTCAGCGGTCTCGATTCAAAATTGTTGATCGAAAGCCCACGGCCCCATAGCGATGTAATGTGACCGGCTTCGACATCAAGACCGTCTTTCTTGTAGGCGATCCACCGACGGCGTAAGCCTTGAAAGGATTGACCGACTTCGCTCGGGTCGTCCATTTCGTAGCGTAACCCGATCGAAAGATTGCTAAAGAAGATGCGAGCGTTCGCAATTTCTTCGAAATACCGTTTGCTGGTGCTACCGCCGACGTTGTTATCCTGATCGCCGCTGCCGATGCGCAGGAAGTTCGAGCCGACAGCCGACACTCCTCCGCCGAGGTCTTGGGCAATGGCGGCACCTGAACAGAGCAACAGGGCGGACAGGGCTAACAGGTACGATCGCTTCACGATAAATCTTAAGATGTGAAAGTACAAAAATACAAAAGGGCGGCCGAGCCGCCCCTGTTGTACGGAAATTCGTATTATTTCCCCTGCATTTGCGCAACGAGTTCGTCGAGCTCTTTCTCGATGTTCTGCTCGTCGCCTGCCGTGAAGCCGATATGCTTTTTGAACACCGTGCCGTCCGGCCGCAGGATCAGCGAGTACGGAAGCGACTCCATCGAGAATTGATTGCGAGCGATCGCGCCGTCCGGGTCGAGCAGCACCGGATAGTGCACGCCCTGCGTCTTGATATATGCGCGGACTTTTGCAACCGATTTCACCTGATCGGTATTCACCGAAACCATCGATACGCCCTTCTCCTTGAGCTTATCCGAAAGCTTCACAAACGCCTTCATCTCCTGCTTGCAGGGCTCACACCACATGGCCCAGAAGTTGACAAGCAACGGGCCTTTGCCGAGATAGGATGAGAAATTCGTTTCTTCGCCATCGACATTCTGGACGGGAAACTTCATGTTATCCGCAACCTTCAACGAGTCGGTATGAGCGAATACAGTGGTAGCAACAGTCAGCGCACCGAGAAATACAAAGAATCGAATGATCGTTCGCATACAATATCGTTAGTTCAACAGATCTTTAAACCCGTATTTGATCGGAATGTTGCCCGCCGGGTGCTGAAAAATCGTTCATTATAGACATGGCATCGGATCGGCTTATTTCCCAATCCATCGCACAATCGCCGCATACTGCCCTGCCCAATTCGCCCAGTTGTGGCTCTCGCTCGTTTCACGATAACAGACATCGTTGCCTTTTGCACGAAGCACCTGAAGCATCTTCCGAGCCTCGGTACGCCCGTCGCTGATCGTGCCGGTATGCAGGTACCACCGCAACGGCAGCCGCTTGGTTCGCTCGAATTGACGAACGATCGAAAAGTCATCCACCCAGAATGACGGCGACTGGCTGACGATATTCCGAAACCGATTCGAGTGCTGCAATCCGACAAATGCGGCAAATAGTCCGCCGAGCGACGCCCCTTGGATCGTGCGAAGCGATGCCCGGCTCGTGACGTTCAGTCGCTTCTCGACCTGCTTCGTCAGATCGTTCGCAAACCACCGTGCAAAATCCGGATTCATCATGTACTCGCCATGCCGGTCGACCGGCGGGACGAAGACTACAATCGTGTTCGGAGTGAACGGTTCGAAGCGATATATATTATCGAGCACCGTATTGAACCGACCGATCGAGATCGCCTCGGCGCCGTCGTTGACGTAGAGAAACCGCTCGGTCCCGTTCGGTTCGTGATCGTGCGGGATATAGATCCCGACCACCCGACCGCTTACCGATGCATTCCCTTCTGCATAGAGTTCGATTAGCCTGCCACGAGGAACATCGTTTTCTGATAGATGCCAATACGGCACTCCCGGATACGCTGGCATCGAGAAAAAGGAGTTCGTCCCGAGTGGTCCCGGAAGTATTCGTTGATTCATCGGGTCGAGCACCGACTCGCCGTCGACAATGAGCCGATATGGCAAAGCCGCATCGATCGGGAAATCCTGCTCCGTGTGCAAGAGCACGGACCGTGGGTGTAATCGAACGAGTCGCTGTTTGTCCGCCTGCCAACGATTCCAATCGCCGCTGACCGATACCGAAACATCGTCTTCGGAGCGAAAGAAGAAATGCGCCGTCTCGAGTTCGATGACCGGTGTGCCGGAGCCGGAGCGAATGCGCCGAAGCAATTCCCGTTCGGCAGCACGAACGGCCTGTACCGAACGTGCCGTTCGAATTCGTTCGAGCAGTGATGGCAGGGGCTTGTCGGTCATAATCCTTCGGTTCGGCGAGATGTAACACCGAACCGAAGGATTCTATCCGATGAGTTAGTCGGTCTCTGCATTAACAGCTGGTGCGACTGTTGCAGTCGAGCCGCGCAGTTCCGTATGGCGGATCTGTCCGCCGAGATGGGCGGTCCAGGCGATCGAGGACATGGCCGCTATCCCGACGATAAGTAGCGTTGCTGCCACCGGCTTTACAAGGGCGTCGCGTTTGCGCATAACCACGAACCCGACAATACTTGCTGCGCCGAGCGCTTCGACAAATGCGATAGTGAGCGAGGCGGCATCTTCATGTGCATCGATCACCGACTCCGTTACACCGGGCATTCGTTCGACGACCTCCTCCGTTCCTTCGCCGGTGAAGTACGTCGGCAACGCGGTAACCGCGGCAGCAACAAAAAGCATGAACGCCAACGTCCGAAATTGTGTCTGTCGCTTCCAAAGCGAATACGCGAGAACGAGTGTCCCCACGATCACGAGGATAAGCGGAAAGTGGTTGAGAGCGAGATGTATTTGTGCAGCATTCATTGGTACGTGTGGATTATCTACTCTTTTACCTACGAGACGATAGCAATTGATGTTTCCTCCTATTTTATTTGTTTACAATATGTTAGCCATTACGCAGACTTAGTCGCAATAGCCGCTGCCGCTCCTGCTGTTGCCGAATCCCGGATGTTTGAATCATCATTGATGTTATGGTCAGCCGTTGAATAATCACACCATTGAATAATCATACCAAGCGAATGACGATGGATATTCTCTCTTTTATCGATCAAAACAAGAACCGTTACGAAGACGAACTGAAAGATTTTCTGCGCATCCCGTCGATTTCGACATCGCCGGAGCACAATGGCGAAACTCGTCGCTGCGCCGAGTGGGTCGCCGCTGAGATGAAGCGTATCGGACTCAATAACGTAGCGGTCATGGAAACGGCCGGACATCCTGTGGTATATGGAGAGCGCCTCGATGGCGGGCCGAATGCACACACCGTTCTACTTTACGGACACTATGATGTGCAACCCGTCGATCCGCTCAACCTCTGGACCAATCCGCCGTTCGAGCCGACGATTGTCGGAGAAAACATCTATGCCCGAGGCTCGGTCGACGACAAGGGGCAGGTACTGATGCAGCTCAAAGCCATCGAAGCGCATGTGCGAACGACCGGAGCAATGCCCGTCAATGTGAAAGTGATCATCGAAGGTGAAGAAGAAATCGGTTCGCCCAACCTTGACAAGTTTCTCGAAGACAACAAGGCATTATTGAAGTGCGATACGGTTATGGTCAGCGACACGCCGATGTTCGGATACGACCAGCCGTCGATCTGTTATGGCCTGCGCGGTCTCTGTTACATGCAGGTCGAAGTAACCGGGCCAAACCGCGACTTGCATTCCGGCTTCTTCGGCGGAGCCGTCGAAAACCCGATCAACGCCCTCGCGGTGATGATCTCAAAGCTAAAGGATAACGCCGGACGAATTCTCATCGACGGGTTTTACGATAACGTCGCGCCGATCAGCGAGGCTGAGCGTGCGGAGATTGCAAAACTTCCGTTCGATCGTAACGCATTCATGAAGGACCTCGAGACCGACGCAACGCCGGGCGAAAGCGGCTACAACGAACTCGAACGGATGTGGGCACGTCCGACGCTCGACTGCAACGGCATCTGGGGCGGGTTTACCGGCGAGGGTGCGAAGACCGTACTTCCGTCAAAGGCATATGCGAAGATCTCGATGCGCCTGGTGCCGAACCAAACACCAGAAGAGATCGCGAAAAAATTCGAGGCATACTTCAATACGATCAAACCTGCCGGCGTGACGATCACGGTGACCGACTTACACGGCGGGATGCCGGCCATGACGCCGATCGATTCGAAAGGTGTGTTAGCTGCACGTCACGCACTCGCGCAGATCTTCGAGAAGGATGTATTCCTTACACGCGAAGGCGGTTCGATCCCGATCGTCAATAGCTTTGCGTCGATTCTCGGTGCACCGACCGTATTGATGGGGTTTGGTCTGCCGGACCAAAATGCCCACTCTCCGAACGAGAAGATGAACCTACGCAACTTCCACCGCGGCGTGAAGTGCGGAGCGCTCTTCTATTCGAACCTCGCAACAAACTAAGACCTCCGTCAGGCCACAGATACATCCATCTGTGGCCTGACGCGCTTCTAAGGCTTCGTACATTTGTGGTATGAAGTATGCACACACCTTTTTACTTTATATCGTCGTCCTCGCGGGGCTCCCGCTCCTCGGTCATGCGCAGAACAAAACACTAAAGGTGGCTGACCAACTTGTAAGTGAACGGAAGTATCTTAGCGCATACCGCCTGCTCGAACAAGCAGACCCCAATGCACACGATCCCGCCATCACGATACGACGCACCGAGATCGCAACCTCATACTTCGCAAAGAGCCTCGACCACACACTCTTCGGGCTTATTGACCTGCCCCACGGCGAAGATCTCGACTCGATCCGCCGAACCGACTCTGGATCGTATACAATGGTCTGGTTCAGGCCCGATAGCGCCCTTTCCATCTTACTCGACCGTTACCCGGACAATGCCGCGCTTCACCTTGCGCTCGGGAATTACTACTACAACGTGTGGCAGATCTACGGAAACGAGTGGTTCATTTCCGATTCGGCACTTGCAGACGGCTCGGAAGCGCAGTTATTCGACGCGTTGCGACACGGTCTTCGCGATAACAACACATACTCGCGTCTCGGGTATCTGGCCTTGGACCGTCAGGACTATAGTATCGCCTCAGGCTACTATCATACTGCCATCGACTCCGGATCCATCGATGTCAGCGACTATTATAATATCGCCGTGTGCGATCTGTATCAAGATAAGTACCCCGAAGGGATCTCCTACGCCCGCTACTCATTCGAGCACTATACGGACCCTTCCCTCAAAGGGGATGCAGCGCATCTGCTCGGGTCGCTCTATACGTCGACTGCTGCGTTCGATAGTGCCGTAACGTATTTCCTCATTAGTCTCGACCTCGACAGTCTGAATTCCAACTCGATGGCAAAACTGGTGATCGTCTACTGCGAAAGTCATCGTCCTGCCGATGCCTCGAAATGGGCGGAGCGGTATTTCGATGTGGCGCCCGGACAGGAGACACTCAACGATATCGTCCGAAGCTTCCATGAATGGAAGCAAGACGATGCGCTTGTCGCATGGTTCGAGCACATGAAGGGGAAATACGCGAAAGACGACGAGACATCCGGCGGGTTGCGATTGGTACAAGGTCAATACTACCTCCTCGTCGGCGACAAACCGAATGCACGCAGAGAACTCAACGAGGCGCGCACCTATTTCCAGCAGGTCTATGACGAAGACAACGAGGCATTCCCGTTCATCGAAGATCTTCTGACATCTGCAAAATAAACAGCCCACCTCGGTAAAGAGGCGGGCCGCTCGTATTGGGTAGTTGTGTACGTTATCTCTCGCCTTGCCTGTAGCAAAGGCAGACCACTCGTTATTATTTGCGTCCGAAGCGGAGCCACTGCCCGACTTTGACATCGATCGTGTAGGTATCGACTGTGCCGTCGCCGCTGGTGCGTGTGACGTCGAGCACTGCAGTGCCATCGCCGTTAAAGGTGATCTTCGTATCACGCGTGAAGGTATACCCCTTCGGCGTCGCTGCAGTGAAGTGCGATGTTGCCGGCCCCTTCAGGAACGTGTGCTGTCGGCCATTGTCCGTCGATTGAACGATCGTATCGCCGACGAAGGTGATCGAGAAGGAGTGCGTGAACGTGCGGTCGCCGTTTTCGGGCGTGTGGAACACGTCCGTACCACTGCGATTGAAGTTGCCGTTGAGGATCGGCGTCGAACCGGTCAGGCCGGTGATGCTCCACGTTCCGTATGCGGTATCCTGCACATCGACGCGTTCGCCGATATCCTTGCTCTTTTGCTTCGCGACGGTCATATCGATGCGGTCGGTCGTACCCTTGATGAAGTTATCCATGGGGGCACCCGATGCGTCATAGAACGTATATGTATACGTGATCACCGTATTGAAGTCGAAGCGACCCCATGATGCAGAGCGGGTGATCGTGACGGTGTGGAGTTTCGTTGCGGGATCGAACGAGGTGTCGCGCGACGTCGGCGTTCCGGCTTTCGGGTCGTCAATCACGGTCGGGATCGTGCCATACTTTGTGATGGACATTGCATCGCCGAAGCTGACACCCGCGCCGCCGGATTCCGTCCCGAGCGCTGCCGACGTGACATCGGCCGCAGCACGTGAATCGTATTCCTGTGCACCGGTGGGTTCGGTGCTACTCTTGCAACCGACCATCATGAGAGATGTCACCATCAATCCTGCAGCCAGAATGAATGCCGTTGCAAAGGCTTTCGATAGTTTATTGGTCATCATTGTCGTATCTCCTTATTGAGAATTTAGTAATCAAACTCATTGACCAATAGAGGGCCGGTCAGTAGGAAAGTTTAATACTGCGGCATGAAATTTCATTCATGTGCAATAAAAAAGCGGACTTACAGAAGCCCGCTTTTTCAAAACGACTGGTATTGGAACCGTATTAGTCGCGCAAGCGCGGATCGAGCGCGTCGCGCAAACCGTCGCCGACCAGATTGTAGCAGAGCACGGTCAGGAAGATCATGAATCCCGGAAACACCGCAAGCCACCATGCCGATATATTACCGCGGGCATCGTTGAGCACGCTGCCCCACGTAACGGTCGTCGGCGGCACACCGAAGCCAAGGAATGACAACCCTGCCTCGGTCAGGATCGCCGATGCGACACCGAATGCCGTTGTCACGAGAACCGGAGCCAGCGAGTTCGGCAGGACATGACGGAAAATAATACGCCAGTTCGAAAGTCCGAGTGCGGTTGCCGCAGCGGTGTACTCCATATTACGGATACGCAGGAATTCCGCTCGCGTAAATCGGGCAATACCGGTCCAGCTCGTCAACCCGATCATAATCATCACCAGCCAGATCGAACCGCTCGGAAGCATCGCAACGACGGTAATGATCAGGAAGAATGTCGGGAATGTCATGATCAGCTCGATGAATCTCGAGACCACGACATCAATCCATCCTCCATAAAATCCCGAGACGGCGCCGAAAAACACGCCAAGAATGACAGCGATCGACATCGATAGGAAGCCGATCGTGAGTGCTATTCGAGAACCGGAAATCAATCCTGCCATGACGTCACGACCGATCGCATCCGTCCCGAGCAAGTGGTCGCCGCCGGGCGGCGCGGTATTGTGTTCAAGATCCTGGTTCGACGAACGCCACTTGATCGGCGTCCAGACCGTCATTGACAGTTTCCCCTCTTTATCGAGTACGCGCCAGTCTGCCGTCACGAGGTCGGGTCCCCACCGATCGATCCCAGCCATCACGAAATAATCTTTCACGACCGGGAAGTACAACGTCCCGTCATATTTCGCCATGATCGGTTTGTCGTTGGCAAGGAAGTCCGCAAAGATCGCGACTGCGAACAGTAGGTACACAATGTACAACGCAGCCAGCGAAATCTTATTCTTCTTGAACTGGTGCCGCACGAGGCTCCAGTACGACTGGCTCACCGCTTTGCGAGATTTCTCCCGTGCGAGCTCTTCCTTCGTGGGCGTGGCTTTGAGTGCTTGTTCTGCCATGAGAAGATCGTAAGATTGATTAGTTGCTCTTCTTGGAGAAAGCGATACGCGGATCGACAACCGAGTATAACAAATCGGCCAGAAGCAGACCGACAAGTGTCAGCACCGATGAAAGTGTGAACTCGGCCATGATGACCGGGTAATCACGTGCCGTCAGCGCTTCGAACGCCAACTTGCCGATGCCCGGGATCGTAAAGATATACTCGATGACAATCGAACCGCTGATGAGCGCCGGCAGGATGTAGGCGACGATCGTGATGATCGGGATGAGCGAATTGCGAAGTGCATGCTTATAGACGACCACCTTTTCGCTCAAGCCCTTTGCGCGGGCAGTACGGATATAGTCCTGGCGGATAACCTCGAGCATCGACCCTCGCATCTGACGCGAGAGATACGCAAAGCTCAAATATGTTGTCGTCGCGATCGGCAGAATCATATGCCACAGCAGATCAAGCGTCCGGGTCATCCACGGATCGTCCGGCGAGACACTCATCGAATGGATACCCGCATTCGGAAACCAGGCGAAGAAATCGCCGCCGCCGAAGAAGATGATTGCCATCGTCGCAATCCAAAATTGCGGAATCGAATAGAGCACGAACAACGTCACTGTCGACACCTTGTCGAGCGTCGTATCCTTATGGGTAGCCGAATAGATGCCCAGCGGTATTGCGATCAAATATGCCAGAATGATCGAGATGAGCGACATGAAGATCGTGATCGGCATTCGCTCGAGCATTTTGTCGAGGACCGGCCGGTTGTCCTGAAACGACTTCCCAAAATCCATCCGCAACAGATTGCGAACCCAGAGCACGTACTGATTGTCGGTTCCGTTCCACTTGAATGTGAGTCGTTCCATCAGCGGCTTGGTATGCCCTGTCGCATCTTTTTCGTCGGTGAAGATCGTCCAAAACCAAATGGGTTTATCCAGATTCCACATCGCGCGGATCTGTTGAATCATCTGCTCGTTGAGCTGCTGACCGCCGCGCATCGTCCCTTCTCCGCCGACACCGGCTTTCAATTCCGCCGGATCGCCGGGAGCAAGGCGGGAGATCGAGAACGTCACGATCGTTATGAAGAATAACGTCGGGATGAAGAGTAGTACGCGCCGTATGATGTACTGGATCATTCTGTTCTTGATTTGGCGGCGGTCACGAAGGACAACGCTGCCGACGATGCTACAAAATTAGCACGAAAAACACAGTTCAACGCACAAATGAGCCGATCCGGCTACTTGGTCAGGGTCTCGTTGCGACCGGGTCCGAGCGAGATCATCGAAAGCGAAAGCTCCGCTTCACGTTCGATCGCCCCAAGATACTTCTGCGTCGTTACCGGCAGGTCCGCTCGCGAGCCGATCCCCTGCAACGCTCCATCCCCCCACCCTTCGAACGATTCGTAGATCGGACGGATATTCGCAAGTGCGCGCAGATCGGTCGTAAAATGGGTCAGGCGCTTGCCGTCGGTCAGGCGTTCGTAGCCGACACACATCTTGATCTCATCGAATCCGGAGAGCACATCGAGCTTTGTCAGTGCGATCGACGTCGTTCCGTTGATCATCCCGGAGTAGCGCAGTGCAACGGCATCGAGCCAGCCACAGCGACGCGGACGTCCGGTCGTCGCCCCATATTCGCCGCCTTTTTGTCGGAGTGTCTCCCCCGTCTCATCGAGCAATTCGCTCGGGAACGGCCCGTTACCAACGCGCGTCGTGTAGGCCTTGGCAACCCCGATGATATCTTTGATCGAAGTCGGCGGAATTCCGAGCCCCGTACACGCGCCGCCCGATGTCGGGCTGCTCGAGGTAACGTACGGGTATGTGCCAAAATCGATATCAAGCAACGCCGCCTGCGCGCCTTCGGCAAGGATATGCTTGCCCTCGCGCAGTGCTGTATTCAGCAGCAGCGATGTGTCGGTAATATACGGGTCGATCTCAGTGTCGAACGCTGTGTACTCCGACACGATCGACTCGACATCGCAAAGTTCGTCCGAGCCGTAAAACTTCGAGAGCAATTCGTTCTTCTCGGTGATATTCTGTCGAAGCTTTTCGGTCAACGACGGACGGTCGAGCAGATCGACGATACGAATCCCCTTGCGTGAAAACTTGTCTTCGTAGGCAGGTCCAATCCCTCGGCCGGTCGTCCCGACGGCTTTAGACGAATCGATCTTCGAAAGCCGTGCCTCCATCGCCTTATCGAGCATCTTATGATACGGCATGATAAGGTGGGCATTGTGCGAGATGAACAGCCGTCCGGCGACCTGTACTCCGGTCGCTTCGAGCATCTTGATCTCTTCACGCAGCGCGACCGGGTCGATCACGACGCCGTTGCCGATGACACACAACGCGGATGGGTGAAAGATGCCGCTCGGGATAAGGTGGAGTACGAACTTCGAACCGTCCGGGAGGATGATCGTATGTCCGGCGTTGGCGCCACCTTGGTATCTGGCTACGTAGTCGGACTCGGCGGCGAGTCGATCGACGATCTTTCCTTTTCCTTCATCTCCCCACTGGGAGCCAAGCACGATAGTAACAGGCATTGCCCGTGTGCGTTAAGCGAAATGGTTACGAGAGATAAACCCTATTTGCGAACCCCAAGCACCTCGCTGAGCTTCGTGAGCTCGAGCAAATGCAGGAACTGCGCATTCGGCGATTCGAGCGTCAGCTTCGCACCGACGGCTTCGGCAGCCTCGCGTGCGCCAAGCAGCATCCCGAGACCGGAACTGTCGACGAACCCAACATCCTTCATCCCGATCACGACACTCGTGACACCGCCGGCAGCGGCGATCTCGTCGCGGATCAGCTTCGCGAACCGCATCGCTTCGGCGCCGCCCGTCAAGTCGCCCGAAAGGCCGACCGAGAGCGTATCGCCGGTTCTGGTGAACGTAGAGTTCATGACGTACCGAATTAGGAAACCGTCGTTGCTACTTGCTTCTGGGCCGTTCGGACACTTGCCCCTTCGGCCTTGAGTTCACGATTGCGATGGATCCAGTCATACGCGATCGCCGATGCAACGAAGATCGACGAATACGTGCCGGTGATCACACCGATGAGCATCGTGAATGCGAACCCGCGAAGGACTTCGCCACCCCAAATGAACAATACGACGAGCGTCAGGAACACCGTGCCCGATGTGATGATCGTACGCGGCAGCGTCTCGTTGATGGCTCGGTTCATGATCGTCTTCAGATCCTGGCCTTTATACTTCTTCTTATCCTCGCGGATACGATCGAAGATAATAACCGTATCGTTGACCGAGAAGCCGACGATCGTCAGGAATGCAGCGAGCATCGTCGAGTTCATTTCCAGATTGAGCCACGGAGCGAATCCGTTACAGACTACGGCGAACGCGAATGCGACGAGCACGTCGTGGATAATAGCGATCACGGCACCAAGCCCATACACAAACTCGAACCGGAACGCAAGATAGATCAGGATAGCGATACAAGTGAACAAGACGGCGAACAACGCCTTCTGCTTCAACTCCGCACCGATCTTTGCGCCGATATGAGTCGTTTGGGTTTTCGAGTGATCGAACGCATTGTTCGGAAACGCTTTGGTCAGTGCTTCCTGGACGTCGCTCGAAGTCTTGGCACCGGCCTCGGCACCGGCAGCGCCTTCACGGACACGAACGAGGATGCCGGATTCATCCGCCCCGTAATATTTTACCTCCGCGCCACGGAAGCCACCGGCATCGAGCGCAGAACGGATCTCGTCGATGCGGATCTGCTTTGCGAACTTCAACTGGATCTCCGTACCGCCGGCGAAGTCGATACCGTATTCCACTCCCTTAAAGAGCGCCCATACAATACCGGCAAGGGTAATCACCGTCGAAACGATGTACCATACGCGACGTTTGCCGATAAAGTCGATATTGGTTTTTTTGAAAAAGTGCATGGTCGAACGATCTCTGGTCTGTGAATGGAATTATCCGAATTTGATAGAGCTCGGCATGCGCTCGAGCAAGATATCGAAGATGACGCGGGTAATGACGATCGCTGTGAACAGCGATGCGGCAATACCGATCATGAGCGTCACGCCGAAGCCCTGGACGGTACCCGTACCCATCGAGTACAGGATCACGCCCGAGAAGAACGCGGTCAAGTGACCGTCGAAGATCGGGGCAAAGGCTCGTTTATAGCCGTCGTCGATTGCGAGCTTCAGCGACTTGCCGGAGGCAAGCTCTTCACGCACACGTTCATAAATGAGCACGTTCGCGTCAACGGCGATACCGACAGTCAATACGATACCGGCCATACCAGGCAACGTCAGTGTTGCACCGAAGGCGGCGAGGACTGCAAGCGTAAAGATCAGATTGATGATAACCGCGACGTCTGCGACAAAGCCACCCGTCAGGTAGTACATCGCCATGAAAATGATCACGACAAGGAAGCCGATCAGGATCGACTGCAATCCTTTCGACACCGAGTCGGCTCCGAGCGATGCACCGATTTCCTGCTGCTGAATGATCTTGACCGGTGCAGGCAGTGCGCCGGCTTTGAGCACGATTTTCAGTAGATTCGCTTCGGCCATATCGCGCGAACCGCTGATCTCGGAGTTACCGCCGTCGATACGCGACATCACATTCGGAGCGGAATAGACAACGTTATCGAGCACGATCGCAATGCGGTGGTTCACGTTCGCATCGGTCACGCGCGACCAAATGCGGGCACCGTCCTCGTTCATGCGCATCGTGACCGTCGGCTTGCCGTCGCGGAGTTCCGCACCGGCATCGACGATATACTTACCCGTCAGTTCGGGCTGCGCATTGAGGAAATACACTTCATAGAAGTTGCTGCCTCCCTGATCCTTGATCGGACGACTGAACGAGAAATCGACTTCACCTTCGTACATCGGCTTGATGTCCGGACGGGCGAGGATTTCGAGCATTGCACGACGGTCGGCGTCGCTCACATAATACTGGCCGCTCTTTGTCTGGCCTTTTGCAATGAGCGCCGTGAACGGATGCTCCTTCGTGAACTTTGCGGCCTTTTGCTGGTCGCTCAGACCGGCATACGCAAGGCTGTCGGCACGCTGGGCGGAATCCTCCGGCGAGAGGGTCGCCGTCTTGGCAGCGGTGCTATCTTTCTTGGTCGTATCGGCCTTCGCGATTGCCTTCTTGTCTTCCTTCTTTGCAGACTTCGTCTCCGCTGCCTTCTTGCTCGAATCCGTGCCCTGCGCGATTACGCCAGGCTGTTTTACGGAATCCGCCACCGTGGCTTTCGCGCTGTCCGGCGTGGTCACAAACCCCGTGCTGGAAAGATACTTGTCGATGCGATCGATGACTCGACGGACGATCTTCGGATCCTTCAGCAGACGGAATTCCAACTGCGCCGTTCCTTCGAGAAGCTGGCGAACGCTCGCCGGGTCAGCAGCTCCCGGGACCTCGATAATGATACGGCGCGAACCGAACTTCTGAATCGTAGGCTCAGTCAAACCGTATTGGTCGATACGATTACGGATGATCTCGATGGCGCGATCGACCGCTTCGTCGCTTCCTTTGGTCAGCGATGCGATGATTTCCTTATCCTCGCCCGTTTTCACGTCGTCGAGAAGGAAGTAGTTCGCAAGCGTCTTTCCTTTGGATGCAGCGATCTCCTGGAATTTGCGGGAAAAGATCGAAACGACGGTTTCATCGCTCGTCTGCTCTTCCTTTGAAGTGGCAGCGAGTACCGCATTGAGGATCTCGTCCTTATTGGAGGCCTGCTCTTCGATAAACTTCAGGACGTCGACTTCCATCGTGATATAGATACCACCGCGCAGATCGAGACCGAGTTTGATCGGACGCACAACGCCCGTATTGAGGGACCGGACATCTTCCTCGTGCTTTGCGATATAGGCTGCGCGCTTGGCGGAGTCCTTACCGAACGAGTCCAGTGTCGACTGGTAATCCTGTGACTTCCAAGTGGGATACAATCCATACAGCGCACCTGCGATGCACAGGATGATGACAATGATTAAAGTACGGTTTTTTTTCACGTTATGCGAACGGAATAGCTTTTACAAGACGAAGAGTAACACGAAAATACGGAATCGTGCTCCCACAAAAAACGAGGGCGGGATTCCCCCGCCCCGCTTTGGTAATTCTCTACGGACCGACCGTGCGTTGGGGCGGCATGCGCCTTCTCTGCCGAGACTGCCCCGTTATCCGGAGCTACCGCACCAACGTGACCTTGATGATCTTATCCGCGGCTTTCAGTACATAAGCACCGGACCGAAGGCCATCTCTCTGTATTCGGACGCTCGCCTCCCCTTCCGTCTGAGGGTCGGAAACCGCAATCCGGCGACCGAGCACATCATATAGTTGTGCGGTCGCTCCGAGCGGAACACCAAGCACTTCTAACTGGTCGGGGTACACAAGACACCTCAGGTGCACGCCCGTACTGGTGGCCGCGACGGAAGCGTCTGGCGAGAATGTGCCTCGAAGTGTGGCCTTGGCCTGCGTACCGAAGCTTCGCACTCCCTCGGCCTCAACGTTGGCAACAAGTGTCGCGTGTCGGTCGCGAAAACCGTTGGGTACCCCCGTGGTAGCTTCTGGGCGAAAGCGAAGCTCCACCCATATACTATCGGCCGCCTGAAGGTGAAACTCCGAAAGCACCGGCAAGCCGAGTTCATTGTCGGTGATCGAGAAGTCGGCGGAATCGGCTCCGCCCTCAACGATCGAATGCACGAGCACACTCCTTCTTCCGTCATTGTGCAGTGTGACGCGGCGAGCGATGTTTGTCACCGCAGCGGTCGAATCGCCGAGGAACACGCTCTCGCCTGGGTCCCACGAGACACGCGGATCGTAGCCTATACCTGTTATCACTGAAACGGACTTCATCCTTCGCTCAAGGGAAGATGGGATATCGGTACGCCACTGTATCGTGCTCATTCGAGTACTATCCGATCTGGGATGGAAACACACGAGTGGCGACGCCGAATCTCCCGGCAACAGCGTCAGCGGCAATTGTCCGAGGAACAATGGGTCGATCGAAAAATCAGCCGTGTCGCTTACAACGGGCACTGGTACCAACTGCAATGGCCTCGTCCCAACATTCCGCAACGAGATCGGAGCGCATGCGGAATCTCCGAGTACGCGTTGATCAAGCGTAATATCAGCCGACTGCAATAATCCTGACTCCCCGAAACCAGTAATCGTATATGCGAATCGATTGCCACAGTGATCGACGAGTCGGAGTGTCGCTATGTAACTGGTCGTATCCTCCGGTGCAAAACAAATGGTGAACTGACGATTTGCTCCACGCAATACCGTCAATGGAAACGCGTTGGTCTGACCTTCGATATGCAAGTGGGCAGTATCGCCGACAAGATACAAGCTGTCGATCACCAGATCCCTCGCGCCGTCGACGTCAGGGTTCTCGATCGTGATCGAACCGCAGGCTCCGCTGTCCACTCCGGTGGCACCGAGATCGAAATGTCCGGCCGAGGGTTTCGTCATTGGAGCAGAGGCAACAATCTCAAATGTTGGGCGTGCCGAGATCGTCACCAGATGAACCGCTCCGGAATTATCATACACCGCAAGCGTCCCGTATGCCGAGTCCGTAGGAACAATCGGTTCTATGTCTATGCACAGTGACGTCGCCGACCCATCAAACGCAACGGCTCCTGTTGAATACGGATCCACCGACGGACTAAGCCTCAGGTTCTTGGCCAGTCGTGGTTGAGGGAGGAGATTGTTGTTCACGTAATTAAGTATTTCCACATACCGTATCCCGTTTCCGACCCCACCACTATCGTGAAGACAGACCGTCCATTTCCCGCACGTGTATGTCACCGAATCGCGAATCATCGAAGCCGAGAGGCCGTATTCGCTGTAGCTCATCCCTGCCGGATTCGCTCCGCTGAAAAAATATGTATTCGCATCGATCGCGTCACGCTCAGCATCATATGCGTGCATCCGGCTCTCCAAAATCCCAAACGGTGCAGGCTCCGGGTGCGTACTATCCTCTCGTCGAGTGTTATAGATCCTGTAGGTATGTCCGTAGTACGCGGCAATCTCCGCCCCCATCATACCTGCACTGCCTGGAATCGCAGACCATGTTTTCTTGATGCTCAATCCTGCATGCGTTATTCCAACCGGATTTGATCCGTCCACCGAAACAAGGATCCCACCGCTCCAATCTTGCTGCCGGCAGATGAGTGAAAGGAAATACGACGCATTAGTGAATTGTTCGTCGCTTGAGTTCGCAGGACTGCACAGGTACTCGGTCTTCCAATGACGTTGCGGAACGACCCAGCACATATTCGGCGACGCGTACGGCCCGCTCCCTGCTTGTCTTCGCTGATCATAGATCGCCATAGCGAACGGATGTCCATTCGTTGATGCAGAAAATGTGGGGACTTGGACGGAAGGAAGGCTCGGCGTTTGAAGATTCAGGGGATTCGTCGAAAGGTCTACAGTCTGCGGGCTTTGCAGCGTAATCTTGCTTCCGCCGATTGCAGCCGTATATGTCCGAACCTCATCGCCGGCTCCGTCTCCGCCTCCGCCTGCTTCGAACCAGGGGATCGTATAGTACCCGCTAGTATCGAAGCATTCAGCGGGAGGCAACTGCTGTAGCAGCGAGTTGCGTGCTTCTACTGCATCCGGACTTGGGAAGGCACTTGCCTGAGTGATCGCATTGCTATGACCACTGAATACAGCAACCGGTCTGGTTGCATCGATAAGCGTCCCGGACAGATCGTTTGTGGATTCAAGACCGAGGGATTTGAAAAAATAACTTTGTCCCCGGTTCAGTGTGACCTTGAATGGGGTTCCCACACCGTTGCTCACCCCCGATTTGCCTCCTGCCGTTTGAACGGTCGGCGTGATTGTCACCTCGGTCGCATCATACGCGGCAACAATGCACGCTTCGCCGACTGATTTATCAAAAAAATCGTACCCACCGATTCCCGCGGGATTGTCGTAATACGACATGACCACGTAATGACGACCAAGGCATTCGATGGGCAATGCAAGATATGAACCTCCGCGGCACGGACCGGCGCTATTCAACGTCAGGGTGATCGGGGCTGTCGATACCACATGGATTGTCTTATTCTCCGGTATTTCTCCGTTACCGTCCGAGATGAGTCTGGTAGCATCGATCGGAATAGTCGTTGCAATATTTGCAACGAGCTGAAATTCACGCCCTTCCACATCTTCGCCGGTCGAGGACACATAGCTGACACTGACGGTGCAAGCAATCGTCGAGATGGCGTTGAGCGTCACGATGTGCGTGGTCGACTTAGAACCCAGTGGGAAATACGGCGGAACGTAACCGAGATAAAATTCTCTGCCGTCACTCGAAATCCCTTGAGCAAACAAATGAGATGCAAGGCACAAACAGACTAGGACGAAGGTGGTACGCATAGATTTCTGTGTGCATGTGAACGCGCTTATTTTAGAAACGCCTAAGGTACCGATTAGTTACAGAGAAGACAGGTGCGCATCGGAAGGATAAAAAACCGATAGGTGCAGGATTCTCATCGTCATTCGTAAAAATGAAAACCCTCTCCCGGAGGAAGAGGGTTTTTCAGTAACTTGCCTTTTGACAGTCACTTCAGTAAAAACTGAAGTAGCGTCGTACGAACGTCCTACTCGCAGCACATCCTGGACGAGTCGAGCATAGAATTGCGGAAGCCAGTTGATGTGGCGCGGTAATGATCGGAGTTGATACACATATCCATTCTCTATTCTTTAGAAAAAATGGTTTCTTGTCCACCTTGTTCTATGACCAGTTCATGTTCTTTCTTGAAGCTAATTTTGATCCCAGCTTCATTGAATCTGAACTCTGTGTTGCTGACCACATCGAGCGGGAACGGCGGCTGACCGGATGCTTGTGCTGTGAGTTTGTTGTTTTTGATCGTAATCTTGATCTTCACCGGTACTCCGTTTGATGAATAGATCCCCTCATACGTTTTGAGAATCTTCGGATCAACCGCAAATTCTTCCAGCGATGGAATTTCGTAGGGCATATTATAACATATCTGTAGTACCCCAATCGCTACAGCATTCAGGTTATAATCCAACCCATTGGTGCAGACGGCGAACGAGAGGCTATCGTCAGGAAAGTAGGAAAGTCCGGATGCAAACTTATCGATGCCGCCATTGTGACCGAAGCCGGTATGCGTCCCAAACGGAATGCGGAAGATACCCCTTCCCAGACCTTCTCTGATCGTTGTCATGCTGTCCAACGAGGCCTTGGAGATCAGATCTCCATTGAAGAGTGCAGTGATGAAATGCGTCAGGTCGTTAGGTGTCGAGACGATAGCACCTGCCCCTCCAGGAATGCTCATGTCTGTTTCCGGCTCCTGAGTCCAGCGTCCGTCATCGAGGCTGTACGAAAACGATTCGTTCTTGGAGGGCTGTGTCTTGTTGCCATAGTATGTATTCTTCAAACCAATTTTATCGGCAATTCTCGTTTTCAAATTATCCGCATAGGATTTCCCGGTGATCGTTTCGAGAATGTATCCTAAGAGAATATAATTCGAATTGCTATACTCTGTTTTCGTGTCAGGTTCGAAGACGGACGGGTGTGCTTTCATCCGATCGAGCATCGCGAGCTGCGTTTGTTTCGCCGTATGCCACTCGCTATATGTAGAGTCTTCTGTAATATTGAAAATGCCACTACGATGAGAGAGCAGGTCACTGATCGTGATCTTATCTGCATTCGGGATACCTGAAAAGTAGGTCGAGAGCTTCGTTTCTAACGACAGCTTGTGCTCTTCGATCAACTGAAAAATCATTGTGGCGGTGAACATTTTCGAGATCGAGCCGATCCGGTACTTTGTCTCCGGCGTGGCGTTCAAGTGTCCTTGAACATCGGAGAAACCGCATGCTCTGGAGTAGAGTATCTGGTCGTGTTTCCTGATCGTCACGCTTCCCATAAACTTATTCTTGCCCGAGAGCTTGTCCAAGAGGCTGTCGATCTTGCTCGTATTGATGGACTGATGCTGACCAAACGAGTGCGACGGCGCGAAGCAGACGCCGAGAACGATAATAAAGAGCACAGTGAGTCGATTCATAACGTACGAGTAGATTAGGTGTGATTGAGTGATGTACAATTTATTCTTTTGTCTGTAGTTGTCTATGATACACATAACTCATTACAGTTGGGATAACAATGATACAGGCTAGATAGCCCACGAACACATAGACAAAATAGGCCGAATCGCCGGCAATGATCCTCACGAGAATGATCGCGAGCGATCCGCCCGTCCAGATCCAGGAAGCAAGTTTGTGGGTTTTATCCCAAACATCGGGGTTATTCAGCGTCCAAGGGGTTCGAATGCCTGCAAAAAAATTCTGCCGGAAACTCCGTAGGAAATTGCCCACGACCAAGAATAATAATGGTATGGCGATGAAGATAAACGAATTGATATTCACTTCGAGGCTCAATGCCGGCGATATCGTCAACACGAATAAGCCGAAGAAAAACGTGGCGAGCGCCAGACGTACCATACGGTATGCACGAGGGAAGAGCTCGTAATTCTGCTTCCGCGGATCGATGCGCGGAAGGTAGTACAGAAGTACTGAAATGCCGGCGTTAATGAAGGGAAGTTCGAACACGCTCATCTTGTCTCCCCATCTATTGACTTCGCCGCGGATGTTCCAGTGCAACGGAATGCGGGCCGGGATCGTATCCCAGAGTACAGCAATCAAAATGAACGGCAGTATCACGATGACGATCAACACCCATTCTTTGCGAAGCTTGCTTTCGGTCGTGGTCATTTCTTGTTTCCTTGCTTTGTGAGGCGAATTAGCCACGCGATCGCTTCCTGCACCACCGTGGTATTGAGTGAATACTGAATGAACTGCCCTTTCCGAACGGCAACGACGAGATCCGCCTGCTGCAAGAGCTGCAGATGGTAACTGATGCTCGGTTTGGATATATCGAACCGCTCGGCAATCTCGCCGGCAGTCATATCGCGGTGACGAAGTAACTCGATAATCTCCCGCCGAGTCGGATCGTCCAATGCTTTGAAGAGGGCATTCATTGTATTTAGATAATTATCTAACTATCTAAAGGCAAAGGAAGTTCTGTTCTCGAAACACAGTGGCTTCGTTTTAGCTTTATTATTACAGTCATTCTGAGCGAAGCGAACTGTGGCAGTTAGTGGACGTGTGGTGATAGTTCAATCTTTCACGGGTGCTTCAGTGTCACCGGAGGTATCTATCGCGACAGTCGCACGGTCATATTTTGTGTGCAGGATCTAATTCTTATGGAGACGGGTAAGGACTAGTCTCAAAGCACTTATTTAAAAATGAAAACCCTCTCCCGGAGGATGAGGGCTTTCATTAGTTTGCCTTATAACAGCCGTTCAGTAAAAACTGAAACGGCACCTAGTGAGCGGTGAGATGAACAATTATATACACTTTTTTTGATTGGGATACTTCCCTGTTGCCTCTAATGAATCAATCCCGCAAAAAATTGACGATTCAAGGCGAATTTGTGCGAAGCAAACAACTAACTGATGTTTTCAACACACGCCGTGGCAACAACTATTCATACGTCTCAATACAAATATATGGAGATTTTCTGAGAATTCCAAATTATTGCCTGAACTATTTTAAAAATTTTTCTCGGAGCCGTTAAGACACTATAAATAAGGATATTGGGAGGATTTTTGCTTCAAAACTCGTGGAAAGGAGTGGAGATTGCTCCCATGATGCGGCTACTGTGAATTTATAGTCGGGGCGACACGATTCGAACGTGCGACCCCCTGCTCCCAAAGCAGGTGCGCTACCAGCTGCGCCACGCCCCGTCGACTATTTTCTGACCTGCGATCCCACTATCTGTCCGAAGTAACGTTCACCGCCCGATTCGCCGCAAGGCTCGGCACTGGATGTCGTAACGTCGTGTTAGAAAACGAGATTGCCGGAGAGTGCGAAAAAACAGCATTCGTCGTGCTATCGTTTCTTTGCCAACCCCAGAACCAGAACCCATCACCACTATGACCACACATATCCGGGCACTCGTTGTGCTTACGTTTGCGCTGTTGATTGCGGGATGTTCAAAATCTTCGACCTCGCCGAACGAGGGTGGCAGCAGTGACGGCGTTACGCTTATCCCAGCGAAAATATCGACTGCCCAGGAGCCGAACGTCGATGCTTCAAGCGTCGAAGATGTCTGGGCTAATGCTTCTGCGCTTACCGTTAGCGCGTCCCCGATGAGCGGCGGTGTAAATTTTGTCGGCGCAAACCGCACGTTTCCGGTCACGATCAAGTCGCTCGTAAGCGATCAGCGCATCTTCTTTCTCGTGCAATACAGTGACCCGAGCGAGGACTACTTACGCACTCCGATCGCCTTCACCGGCGGCAATCCAGCCGACAGTACAAACTGGCAGACTACCCCTGCCTACGACGACGGCGTAAGCTTTTTCTTCGAGATGGTACCGGGTACGAGCGACGGAGGGCTGCAAAGCTTCAAAGCGAACGGGTGCGCCGCATTGTGTCATACGACAAACGGAGGATGGGGGCCCGGAATGTTCGCCGAGGACAGCGGCATGTATGATGTGTGGTATTGGCATAGCGGGAAGTCCAACGGCGACGGCTATGCAGAAGACAACACATCGCAAGGCGACCCGACATTCGGCATCGTCAAAGACGACGCAAATGCTGACGATTATCGAAACAATACGCTCAAATTCGACTCAGGGTATTTCCCGCAGCGTGTGGCGGGCGGAAACAACCAGCAACTCGATATGCTACGCTTTCTCGCCGAAGAAACGGCTGCGAAATTCGATCCTCGCAAGCCGAACCCTGCCACCGGCACAGCCTGGGCATCCGGCGATCGCGTCCCGGCATACACAATCGGAAACCCGACGCCCGGCAACGATTACTTTGACGTGCATTCACGAGGATATTACAGCAACGGACAGTGGACCGTGAAATTTTCGCGTGATCGCGTGCCCCAGCAGTTTCACCAGGATGTTGCGTTTACCTCCGGCAAGAAGTACTTGTTCTCGTTCGCGATCCACGATGCGACGCCGGCAAATAATCACTACGGCGCAGCCAACAAATCGTTTACCCTCGCGATACCGTAATCTCGACCTTCGGTGGTGCAGCGAGCGTTTGGTAGACGATACAGTAACGCTCCGTTAGTTGAACCAGTTTTGCTACTTTGTCGTCCGGGGCATCGGTCGTGAGGTCGTAGATCAATCGAATGTTCGTGATCCCGACCGGCACGCTGCGCTCAACGCCGAGCGTACCGCGGAAATCGGCGTCGCCTTCTGCGCGAATTTCAGCATGGCTAAACGCGATCTCCATCACGGTCGCGACGGAGCTGAGGGTCACAGCCGCGCATGCGACGAGCGATTCGAGAAGCATATCGCCCGAACACAATTCCTTTCCGCTTCCGCCTGCCGCTTCGTGCGGTCCGACTACACGCTCATGCCCTGCTGAATCGAGCCGTGCGGTCAGATTCTCGCCGAGCACTGCTCGTGCGTGGAACGTCCGCATCGCACTGGCGGGGTCTGCCTTGTAACGCTCCTTGATCGGATGTTGTATCGCGCGAAGTTCGCTGGAAATCATGGCCGTTATTATAGTGGGATGTTTCCGTGCTTGCGCCACGGGTTGGTATCGACTTTCGTCGAGAGTGTCTTGAGCGCACGAATAAGTCTCAGCCGCGTTTCGCTCGGCTGGATCACATCGTCGATGTATCCTCGCTCGGCCGCTGCGAACGGCGACGCAAATTTATTGCGATAGTCTTCGATCAGCTCTTCCTCACGTTTGAGCGGGTCGGCAGCATCCGCGATTTCCTTCTTGAAGATAATTTCGACAGCACCTTTCGGTCCCATCACCGCGATCTCTGCGCTCGGCCATGCATAATTCATGTCGCCACGAATGTGCTTGGAGTTCATCACGTCGTACGCTCCCCCGTATGCTTTCCGGGTAATGACCGTCACCTTCGGTACGGTCGCTTCGGCAAACGCATACAGCAGTTTTGCCCCGTGGCGAATAATACCCCGCCACTCCTGATCGGTGCCGGGAAGAAAGCCGGGGACGTCTTCGAACACGACAAGCGGAATATTGAACGCATCGCAGAAGCGAACGAATCGTGCTCCTTTCACGCTCGCATCGATATCGAGTACACCGGCCATCGACATCGGCTGATTCGCGACAATACCGATCGACATTCCATCGAGGCGAGCGAACCCGATCACAATATTCGTTGCATAGTCGCGATGTACTTCGAAGAAGCTCTCGGAATCAACGACATCGTTGATGACGTCCTTGATATCATAGGGCTTGTTGGGATTGTCCGGGATGATGGAGTCGAGCTTGGTGCAACGTCGCGTCGGATCGTCGTTCGTTCCGAGCCTCGGCGTTTTCTCCTTATTGTTCTGCGGCAGATAGGTCACGAGCGTCCGGATTCCGTCGAGACATGCAAGTTCGTTCTCGACGGCAAAGTGTGCGACGCCCGATTTTTGCGCATGCGTATCGGCTCCGCCAAGATCTTCGCTGGTCACATCCTCGTGGGTTACCGTTTTGACAACGTTGGGGCCAGTCACAAACATATAGCTCGTCCCCTCGACCATCCACACAAAGTCGGTGATCGCCGGAGAATACACCGCACCGCCTGCACATGGACCGAGAATTGCAGATATCTGCGGGATAACACCCGATGCCAGCGTATTCAGAAGAAAAATATCGGCGTAGCCACCGAGCGAAACGACGCCTTCCTGAATACGGGCACCGCCGCTATCGTTGAGGCCGACAAGTGGAGCGCCGACTTTCATCGCCATCTCCATCACCTTCACGATCTTCTCAGCGTGAACCTCCGAAAGCGAACCGCCGAAGACGGTGAAATCCTGGGAGAAGACAAAGACGGTGCGTCCGTGAATCTTGCCGCAGCCGGTCACGACGCCGTCGCCGAGCGGACGGTTCTTCTCGAGCCCGAATTCGTGCGAGCGATGCCGCGCGAAAGTATCAAACTCTTCGAATGTCCCTTCGTCGAGCAGAATGGCAATGCGCTCACGGGCGGTGAGTTTGCCTTTCTTGTGCTGGTCCTCGATACGTTTGGCGCCGCCGCCGAGCATGGCCTCGGCGCGGAGTTGCTGGAGCTGTTCGTTGTTGCGTTGTGACACGATAAAAGCTTACGTTTGAGGCAATACCAAACGCAAACTGTGGTCGCTAGTTCACCACTACTTTGAATTCACCATTGGTGATGTACTTCTTGTCGCCGCTGCCGTTGTTGGCGACGAGCGTGCCGCTGAAGGTTCCCTCGACAATCTGTCCGCTTGTACCGCTCGTCACGCTATTGACCGTAATTGACCCCGAACCCAACCCTTGACGCGCATCGTAGTCGATGCACGTGCCGAGCGATTGCTGCACACAGTAGTCGATGACTGCCGCAGGGTCGCTCGCGACATCGACGGTGTACGGCGTCTGTGTTTTCGCTGGAATCAGGAGCGTAATCACCATTGTATCGCTTCCAGACGTGCCGAGGATCGGCGCTTTGAGAATATAATTGCCGTCCTGCAACGCGCCGGTCGCATCCTTCGAATCGAATTGGCCATAATCGGCGATAGTTGCCCGGACTTCGTGGCTTTCGAGCGGCAAGAGCGGTTCGAGCCCATTCGGACAGCCGATGAAGACAAGCGGGGAGACTATGAGCAGGACGAGAAATACTACGGAATACTTACGCATATGGTACGATGGAAATTCAGCTGCACATTATTCGATGATCGCACCGCCGACAACGTCGTCGCCTTCATACAGCACGACGGATTGTCCCGGCGTGATGGCGCGGCGATCTTCGTCAAATTCGACACGGATACGATCGCTGCCGATGGGATATACCGAGGCCATCGCTCCGTCGTCTTTGTATCGGATCTTCGCCATCACTCGCATCCCACCTTCGGGAAGTGCGGCGTACTTAATAAGATTTACCGAATGGGCCGTGAGTTGTTTCGTTAATAGTTCTTCATCGTCTCCGAGCTCGACGATGTTGTTCAGGACGTCTAGCCCCGTTACATAGAGCGGCTCGGGATGTGACGGAATGCTCAGGCCAAGACCTTTGCGCTGGCCGATCGTATAGAACGGAACGCCGTCATGCTCGCCGACAACCTCGCCGTGAAGGACGAACGTCCCGTGCGGAGCCTGTTCCTCGATATTCGGAACGTTGTCTCTAAGGAAGCGGCGATAGTCGTTGTCGCTGACGAAACAGATCTCATAACTCTCGCGCTTGCCGGCAACCGGAAGATTGTTCGCACGCGCGATCTCGCGGATCTCCGTTTTTGTATAGCCGGAAAGCGGAAACAGCGTACGGTGTAAGTGCTCCTCACGCACAGCCCAGAGCGCATAGCTCTGATCTTTCAATATGTCACGCGAGCGAGAGAGTACCATCCGTCCGTGCTCCCCACGAAGATGCACGTAATGCCCGGTCGAGATATACTCGCAGCCGAGTGCATCGGCTTTCTTGAGCATTGCTCCCCACTTGATCTCGCGGTTACACTTCACACAAGGGTTCGGCGTCTTGCCGTCGAGGTACGTGTCTTTGAAATAGTCGATGATCTCATGACCGAATTCGCGGGTGAGATCGGTAACATAATGCGGGATACCAAGCATCATCGCAACGGAACGAGCATCGTTGATCCCGTCGAGCGAACAGCACGAGGTATCGTTCGCCGGATTGCTTCCTGCGACGTCGTCATAACTATAGGTCTTGATCGTCATCCCGATCACCTCATGCCCCAGCTGCTGCAGAAGCAATGCCGCTACGGACGAATCAAGCCCACCGCTCATTCCGAGCAATACACGTGCCATACAGGGTAAAGAACAAGGAGGGTGCTGGGGGCGTTCGGAGAGGGGAGCAGCAACTCTGCCAATACCATTGTCATTGCGAGGAGTCCGTGGAGCGGACGACGAAGCAATCTAAGAACATAGGGACCGTCCTATTGTCAAGGTCTTAGATTGCTTCGTTGCGCTAACGCGCTTCCTCGCAATGACATTGAGTGTTAGGCCTTATTCATGATTTCCGCTTCCACCCGCTTACGGTACTCATGGTATTTCGGTGCAAAGTCGGGCTTCACGGCAATCACGTCTTCAATAGTGCATAGTGGTAGAACGGGCAAGCCGCTTGTCTTCTCGAACTCTTCGAGCGCGCTGAGTCCGGAATTCGAGACCGGCTCCATGCGATCGAATGCGATGACAACCCCCAGTACTTTACAATCCAGCGCGGTGAGCTTTTCGATGGACTCGTACTTGGTCCCACCAGTCGTGATCACATCGTCAACGATGACGACATGATCGCCGGGATTGAGCACCCCGAGGAATGCAGAAGTATCGCCATGCGTTTTGGCTTCTTTGCGGTCGCTGACAGCACGAAGATCCGGCTTCTTGAAATGCTCGGCGAGTGCGATCGTCGTTGCGACCGAGATGGGGATGCCTTTATAGGCCGAGCCGAAGATCACATTCGCATCGAAAAACGTCTCGCCGCCGGCGATCAGATCGGCATAGAGTTTGCCGAGCTCTGCAAGTTGGTGTCCGGAACACAACCGTCCGGTGTTGAAGAAATAGGGCGACTTGCGTCCGCTCTTGAGCGTAAAGTCTCCGAATTGAAGAACATCCTGCTTGATGAAGAACTCGACGGCTTTGTTGCGAAGCGACATTGGATTAGAGAATTGTGAGTGTTATTGTGTAATTCTGTCTGCCGACCGGAGTTGCAATTAGTCTTCGATCATATCGAGTGCCAGTTGGAGCTCGGATGCAGTATGAGTATCGCCTGCGGCGCGAGCGACCTCGATGCCTTGTTTGAAGCATGCAACCGCCTGATCGGTCTGCCCCGCTTCGTGATAACACTCGGCGAGTTGATAGTACGTAGGCAAATACGTCGGATCGTCGGTACGCAATGCATCGAGCTCCGCAATGGCCGACGGATAGTCTTTCATACTGCGATACTCCAAGCCGATCGCATAACGGGTGAAGCTATCGTTCGGATCGGCCTTGAGAAACTCCTGCAATTTTTCGATTCTCGTCATCGCGCTCTCGAAGGGTCGAGGCATGACTCGACCGCGATTTAGGTGGTACGATTCCTTCAGCGAACGCTCGCCGCGAAGACGGGCGACGCATGCGTCGCTCCTACGATTTATCTGACGCCACTAAGTCTTCGTAGCGCAGTTTTCGTAGGATCGGCGTCAGTCGTGCGGTGGTAAACACGGAAACGAGTGTCATACATCCCCCAAAGACGACACTCGGAACGATGCCCATGATTTTCGCTGCGACGCCCGACTCGAAGGCGCCGATCTCGTTGGACGAACCGATAAACATCATATTGACCGCTTCGACACGGCCGCGCATTTCGTTCGGGGTCGATAGCTGCAGGAGCGTCGAGCGGATGATCACGCTGACGGAATCGAATGCGCCGCCGAGCGCGAGCATGGCAAGGGAAAGATAGACGTTCTTCGAAATGCCGAAGACGATGATCGTGAGGCCGAACGCAAGCACGACGGCAAAGAGCTTCTTGCCGATCTCGCCCGAGAGCGGCCGATGTGCCATCCAGAGCGCCACGATCACAGCACCGACGGAAGGTGCTGCTCGCAGGATCCCGAGCCCCTCGGGCCCGATCTTCAGAATATCGCTCGCATAAACCGGCAGCATCGCCACGGCACCACCGAAGAGCACGGCGAAAAGATCGAGCGAAAGTGCCCCGACGATGACTTGATTCTTGAAAACGAAGGCAATTCCGGCTTTGAGGCTTTCGACAATGCCTTCCTGCTTGTTCTCATTCGGAATGCCTCTGCTCGGGATCAGCGCGATCCACACGAGCGAGAAGAACATCAAAACAGTCACCACCGCGAATCCCCCGTTTGCGCCGACGAATCCGTAGAGCAGTCCGCCGATGGCTGGGCCTGCAATGGCGCCGGTTTGCCATGTCGAGCTTCTCCATGCCGAGGCATTCGCATACAGCTCGCTCGGAACAAGCTGCACCCCGAAGGAGATGATGGCCGGGCTAAAAAATCCGGACGCAAAACCCGAAACGAGTAAAACCGTATAGAACGGCATCACGCCCGCCGCTTTGTACACCGACTGAATATTGCTCGAAAGCATCCAGAGGGATACGCCGCAAATCGTAAAGACAACGAGACAGATCAGTGCGATTGTCCGGCGATTCTTGACATCGGATAAGTGCCCGGCATACAACGACACCATGAGTGCGGGTAACGCAGCAACGAGGCCGATAAACCCGAGCGAAAGCGGGTCTTTCGTTAACGCGAAAATCTGCCATCCCAGAATGACCTCTTCCATTTGGAAGGCGATCGTCATGGCGAGTCGTGCGTAGATAAAGAATCGGAAATCGCGGATGCGAAGGACGGCGTATGGGTCGTGGCGGCTCACTCGAAGTGTGAAGTCAATATGGTAAATTGCATAACGATCGTGGACTTACTACGACCAAGCAGACGGCAAGATTCAACGATTCACACTTCGTTCTTCGAAAACTCTTGCTTGCCATCTGTAAGCCGAATTCTGTCTGTCTACCCGAAGATAGGAGACGGTCATTTCTCTGATGCGACCTACCCGCGATCACAGCCTGCGAGCAGCAGGAATCATCCGAAGATGACGGATCGCCTACGTGGTCTTGCTCCGCGTGAGGTTTATCGTGACCGCTTCGGTTACCCGAAGCGCGGTGGGCTCTTACCCCGCCATTTCACCCTTACCCCAAAGGGCGGTATGCTTTCTGTGACACTGCGCTGTCAGGGAAGTGTTTTCTCGCAATTATTCTTCCCTGCCCGTGCTTGGTTACCCTCGCACGGCACGCTGCTCTCGGGAGTTCGGACTTTCCTCATCCATCCGAAGATGAACGCGACCGTCCGATGGCAAGCAAAATCTTTGTCGAATGTAAAATGTAAAATTAGGCTCTCCTACGTGCACTCTTCAATTTTACATTTTACATTCTTTTATATTCTAAATCACTCTTCCCCTTCTTCGTCAACATCGTGGTTAACCGGCTGGGGTTCGCCATCGACAGCGACAGCGACGGGTTCGCCGACTACGATGCGGCCGCAATACTCGCAGACCGTATGCTTGTTGCCGCGATTGAGTTCGAGTACCAACTGGCGCGGAATGGCGTTGAAACAGCCACCGCACACACCACTCTTCACAGGCACCACCGCCAAGCCGTTCTTTGCCGGACGAATACGCTCATAGATTGACAGAAAACCACTGTCAATCTTCTTCGCGGCATCGCTGCGCTTGGCCAGAAGCTGCTTTTCTTCTTCGGCAGTTTCGGCAAGCATCTCGTCGAGGAGGCGCTTGGATTCGTCGAACTCATCCTTGAGAGACGATACATCGGCACGGGCAGCATCGGCATCGCGGCTGGCGTTCTCGAGTTCGACCCCGAGACGACCGATCATTTCCGCGCCTTCGTTCAGCCGGCGTGTCGCATCTTCGATCTGGAAGGTGATCGCATCGTATTCGCGCGTCGTCTTGACGTCGAACTGCTGGCTCTTGTACTTCTCGAGCTTCTCGCGGTATTCGGACGTATCCGACTCGATGGCACGAAGCTGTGCTTCGCGCTCATGGATGAACCGCTCGATATCGGAAAGGATATTCTCGCGTTCGAGCAGGGCCTCGCGCAACTCGTCGACACGAAGTGGTAGCTCGCCTCGGCTGGCGATGAGGTCGTCAAGTTCGCTGTCGATCTTCTGTAGCTGATATAATCCGACTAAATTTTCGCTCACAATTTTATTCAGGCTTGTTCGAGATGATACTGAACCGCATTCGGCACAATGCGAGACTCCACGATGAAGGAGTCGTGTACATCCGGGTGCAAATCTACGAATAACTCAACACTGGCGAGGGCATTCCGCATTCCAGCGACTACCCACCGTTCGGTCTCTGCATGCCCTGCATCGACCAGTAACATACCGTCGTGCTCTGCACGGTAGAAGTCATGATAGCGCACGTCGCCGGTTACAAATACATCCGCATCGGCCGAAAGCGCCGCGCGATAGTAGTCCATTCCTGCCCCGCCCAAGAGGGCGATACGCCTCACCGTAGGCTTTGTTACCGTGCTATAGCGTAGCGAAGGGGTCTTGAATACCCGTGAGACGGTCCGCAGAAACGCATCCGGTTCAAGCGGTTGTGGCAATTCGCCGACACTCCCCATTCCATAAGTCGGGTGGCCGTTCGCGAGCGGATACAGGTCAAATGCAACCTCTTCGTACGGATGCGCTTGGATCATTGCCCGGATCACAGCCGCACTTCTCCATTTTTCCACGATGACCTCGATGCGGGTCTCACTTACGCTCTCACGAACATTCGGGGTGCCGATGACGGGGTTCGAAAGATCGTTTCCGCGAAACGTCCCTACCCCCTCGACAGCGAACGAGCACTCGTCGTAGTTACCGATGTTCCCCGCTCCGGCTGCCCACATCGCCTGACGGACCTTCTCGGCCTCGGTCGTGGGGACGAACACCACGAGCTTCTCGAGCTTCCCTTCCAGCGGCGCAAGTGGCCTGAGAGATTGCAGGCCGAGCGCCTGTGCCATCAGTGTACTCGTACCGAACGAAATATTCGCGTCGAAGGCCGTGTGCAGAACATAGAGCGCGATATTCTCTCGAACCAGTCGGCGCACCAGTTTGCCGGTACGCGACGAATCGGTGATCGCGCTCAGGTTCGGAAAGATAAGCGGATGGTACGCCAGAATACAGTTTGCGTCGACGGCAATGGCTTCGTCGATCACCGCTTCGGTCACTTCGTAGGCAACAAGCAGCTTGCGTAGCTCCGCGTTACGATCGAAGCCAACTTGCAGACCGACGGCATCCTTCTCGTACCCCGCCGTTCGCAGCGGGAATGCACGAGAGAGCGCAGCGACAAGATCTCGCAATAGGATGCCCATACGGAGCAGCGATAGGGTGAAGAGAGTTCTTACTGAAGAACGATCTTCTTCGTCCCAACAAGCACTCCGTCCGCACTCATCGTTACGACATACACGCCCGGACGACGCACCTGCGGGTTGAATACTGCAGTACTGCTTCCTTCTGAATAGGTACCGTTTGCAATGGTGGCCACTTCGCGGCCGAGTTCGTCACTCACCACGATCTTCACTGTGGCTGCTGTTGGAAGGGTGAACGGAACGCTCACGGCAGCAGCCGACGGATTCGGCATCGGTGCACCGAGCGAAACCAAGTTTTCCGTCTGCGGGGTGACCGCAGAGTTGATCGTGACCGTCGAGACACCGAAGCCATCGATCAGATACGATGTGTTGTTCGGGGAAGGTTGTGCGGCGACCTCCTGTACAAATGCGACGATGCTGAGGTTCGACTCGGCATATCCTTTGCCGGTGACGTCGAACGTGTACGTAACATCATGGCTTCCGCCGAGCGTAAATGCATCTCCACCATCTTTGCCGGGGATCATCGCTCGAAAAATATTATCCCATGAGTCCAGTTTGCCGTACGACTTCTGGTTATCATAAATAATTTTCGATTCAAGGAGCATCACGTACGGACGGACTTGGACGCCGCTTCCGCCTTCGATGTGCATGTGTACGGTGATGATTCCGTTCGTATCGGCTGCCTGGGCGTTCACAGTGACCGGCAACGAAGGAGCAACACCGATCACCTGCTTCCAGCTCGATAACGACGTCCCGGCGACAAAGCCGTCGATAGCCGCAAGCGGCGTCGAACTCTGCTGGTACACGTCATAGAATCGATGCGAAACGTCGGTCTGCGAGGCAAGGAAGAACGGATCGACCGGAGACGGGAAATCCGTATGAAGGTACACCGTCGTGATCTTCAGATTCGGGTTCTGTGCCACGAACTGCTCCAGTCCGTCATCGGGCTGGCGGCAGTTGGCACAGTCGATATTGCGATAGACTTCAGCGAGGATCTGTGCGCGCACATTGGCGCTCGCAGACAATAATACGATCAGGAATAGTAGCTTCTTCATGTAATCGAAACGGATTGATTCGAGCGTAAAACACAATTCTCACCGCTTTGTTGCCCGTCATTTGGGCTGCGTGAGGATGCCGGGGGTTCGATCAGAGGGGAGAGAAATCTTCAGGGAGTCCAGTCGGAACTGGTCCGGCAATGCCGGATCGTTCGGCGCTTCGCCAAGGCTATCGACCACGCCTTCGAAATAGAAATGCAGCGTATCGAACAGCGTGTACGTCGGCTTGCGCATGAAGTAGCGAAGCGAATCGTACACCAACGCATGCGAATAGCAATAGACGACGAGCGAATCGTGCATCGATGCAATCGTATCGATGCGAACCGCAACATCCGCACGGATCGGCGAAAAGACGATCACCTTGACCGACGAATCATACCCGAGATGCGACGAATCCACAGCGAGTACTCGCGTGAACGTGCTATAATTTGGGTTATCGCTTTCGCAGCCGATGATGACGACTGCAAGCACCGCCAGTGCTGCCAGAAATCTCATACTCTGAGTAACCGAACCGTCTATTTGAAGAATCCCGCCATGGGGATGCTCGAAACATTCCGTTTCGATCTGCGAAGACCCTAAAGCACGTATTTTTGCACGTATGGAGAAACTCAAACTCGCGCTCGTCGGCTGTGGCAATATCGGACAGATTGTGCATTTGCCTATCCTCAAACGCATGGCAGACGTTGAGCTCTGCGCTATTGTCGATCCCGATGAACGCAAAGCGAAAGCCATTGCCGAACGCTATGGCGTACACTCGACATTCAAGTCGATCGATGCACTGCTCGCAACCGGCCTCGGTTCCGAGATTCAGGCGGTCGATGTTTGTACTCCGACCGACCAGCATTCCGCACCGGCGATCGCCGCACTCCAGAGCGGCAAAGATGTGATCGTCGAAAAACCGATCGCACGTACGGCCAAAGAAGCGAAGGCCATCGCGGATGTTGCCGACGAATATGGCCGCAAGCTCATGGTGGGCATGAACAACCGCTTCCGCCCCGATACGATGATCCTCAAGTCATTCATCGAGTCGAAAGAGCTCGGGAATGTGTATTACATCAAAAGCGGCTGGTTGAAGCAGCAATCGTCGGCAGCGACGTGGCAGCAACAAAAAGAGAAATCGGGCGGTGGCGTATTCATCGATCTCGGCATCGTGATGCTCGATATGGCGCTGTGGCTCTTGAATTACCCGAAGGTTGCGACGGTCAGCGCGACGACATACTATCAGTTTACTAAGAAAGTCGAGGATTCGGCAGCGGTGTTCATTCGTCTGGCCGACGGCGTCACGCTGACGATCGAAACCAGCTGGACCTTCCACCGCGAGGGCGATTTCTTCTACTGCAACGTGTTCGGAAAGGACGGCTCGGCGTTCATCAATCCGCTGCGTGTATTCAAACACGTCGCGGGAAATCTGGTGAACCTGACTCCGGCCAAGACCGAATCGCAGGTTGCGATGTATAAGAAGTCGTACGAAAACGAGCTTCGCCATTTCGTCAATGCATGCCGCGGGCTCGTACCGCTCGTTTCCACAGGCAACGAAGCAACGATGCGCATGCAAGTCGTCGAGGCGATTTATCAATCGGCAGCGAAGAACAAAGAAGTAACCCTTTCTTCGCCCAAGAAGAAATAACTACTTTCAAAACCGAACATGCGACAACGGAACGCGCTCCCGGTTTCCGTTCGACTCCTGCTCATGCTGCCGCTCGTGACGTGCATGTCGTGTCAGGCCAATCATGTCACCCGTACGATCGCAAAGCCCGATAAGTATTTTACGCTCGACTCGCGCTCCCCATATCTGAAAGTACATTACAACGATGGCCGCATCCAGATCCTCGACGACTGGAAAGCATATCCCGCCGACGGCTATCTCTACGGTCATGGCGTCATGCTCGATGCGAACCGGGATGTCATCTCCACAGGCTACGATACGGTACGTCTGGCGTCGGTTGCCCTGCTCGAATCGAACGTCGTCGAGAGCGGGACGATTGTACCGGAAATGACCGTATTTACCGGCCTCTCGCTCGCACTGAGTATTTATTGCCTACTAACCCCCAAAGCATGTTTCGGCTCCTGCCCGACGTTTTACGCATGGGATGGCAGTCGCTATACACTCATGGCCGAAGGATTTTCTTCGAGCGTCCTCCCAACGCTCGAAGCAAACGACATCGATGCACTCTACACGGCTGTCCCCCGCTCGCGAACGTTCGACCTGCGCATGACAAACGAGGCATACGAGACTCATCTAATACGTTCTGCCGATCTGCTCGTGTGTCCTCGGCCACCGGGCGGCGGACGGATCCTGCACATGAGCGACGGGTCGTTGCGCCAAGCATCGTTGCTGATGCCTCCGTCACGATGCACCGCACCCGAAGGCGACGTGCTGAAAACGCTTGTCTCATTCGATACGCTCGAGCGATTAAGCTATACCGATTCCAACGATCTTGAATCCAAAGAAGACATCGATCTTGTGTTCGATGCATCGGGAACGCACCACCTCGGATTAACGCTCGGTTTTCGACAGACGCTGCTCACGACCTATCTCTTTTACCAAGGTCTTGCATATCTCGGCGACTCGGCAGCAGCGATGCTTTCGCGCATGCAGTCGCATCCGGATGCATACAGAGGATATCTCGATCCGTTCGGTACAATCTTCGGAGGCATCGAGGTTCTCGCACAAGATTCGTCCGGCACATGGCATCGCGCCGGTTCGTTCTACGAGACGGGACCAATCGCACACAATGTTCAGACTGTTGCCCTTCCCGATGAGATCGCATTCAACGGCCACGTGCGACTGCGTATGACCAAAGGAATGTGGCGCCTCAACTATGTGGCGCTCGCAGCGCTCGGTCCGGCAGTCACGCCGATACGGATAAAGCCGTCACTCGTACTGAAAGATTCAGTCGCACAACCGGATGAGCTTGCGATTTTGCAGACCGGTTCGGGGCACGTTGTCTCGATGCCGTCAGATGTGCGCATTCTTCGCTACGATCTTCCGGACGCATACGGTGATCTCGATCTGTTCCTCGATGCACGCGGCTATTATATCGAATGGATGCGTCAGGAATGGCTCGCCGAAACCGATCCTGCGAAGGCAGCGATGATGTTTCTCTTTCCGCATGCCTTCCTTCGGATGGAGGCTCCTCGATTCAAGTCGTTGGAATCGTCGCTCGAGAATTCATTTTGGAGCAGCAGATATGTCCGCCGCGATCAATAAAACGATTACGCTCCTGATACTGGCGAGCTCACTGCTACTGGGCAGTTGCGCATCGTATCGCGTCCCTCGCGGCTGGCTGCCGAAGCGCGATCAGGTCGCTGCCGACCCCTACGGAGGGTGGATCTATCTCAGACTTGGCCAAGCCAGTCACGAGGCGATCGTTCAAGGCGAATATATCGGCACAACCGATTCGGCAGCATACGTACTGACCGATTATGGAATGGTCAGAGTGCCGTATGATCGAGTCTTGAGCATCGAGCTCCGAATACACGACGTCGCAACGGGTGAGATGGCTACGTGGGGCGGCTTCGGAACGGTATCGACGTTGACACATGGATGGTGGCTGGTGTTCACCGCGCCGGCCTGGGTTGGGATGTGGATCGGAACATCAAACGCCGAATCCGCAGCGGGACACTTCAGCTATTATCGCGATGCCGATCTGGCCGATCAGAGTGGAAACAGTAGCACCCGGATTTGGCTCCAATCGAAATCGGAATACGCCCGATTTCCACAGGGAATCCCGAAAGGCATTCGGCTCGACAAACTCGAGCCGAAACATTATCTGCATCGAGACGAGTGAGGCTACTTTTTTGCGGCAGGCAGAATCGCTTTGACCTTGTCGCCATCCTTGAGTGCATCCCCAACACCAAGCGCAAGGTGCTCACCACCCGATAATCCGGAGACGATCTGACACATCTTCCCGTCGTTGTCCGCAATCTGGATTTGCTTGAAATGCAGGATCCCCCCGTCATCGACGATCGCAACGTAATAGAGCGGCCCCTTTACGATAAGGGCCGACGAAGGCATTTGTAGCAACGGATGCGCTTTGATTCTGACGCTCACTTGCACGAAGCTACCCGGAAGGATCAGATCGTTTTTATTATCGATATCGATCTCGGCAAGGAGTGTGCGCGTTTTCGGATCGATCTCGCCCGTGTAGCGAGTGATCGTCGCGGGAATATCGACACCCGGACGTTCGAGCAGACGGATATGGACGCTATCGCCTTCGCGGATAAATGTTGCGTCGCGCTGATCGAGATAGATATAGATTCGCAGTTTCTCTTCTTGCGACACCGTCACGATCGGCAGTGCGCTCGTCTGCGAGCTCGTTGCGCTTTGCACCAGTGCGCCGGCATCGGCGAAACGTGCCGTCACGCGGCCGGAAAACGGTGCCCGTATCGTCTGATAGTTTCGCTGTTCGCGCAACGCCTGCAGATTCGCTTCGGCGGCATCGGCATCGGCCATAGCCTGCTCGGCATCCTGTTGTGAGAAGAGTCCCTTCTTCAGCAGCTCCTGGTCGCGATTGGCAATACTACGTTTGTTCTTCGCAGTTGCTTCTGCCGCTTGAATTGCACGGTCGGTTTCGGGCGATTCGATCGAGGCGATCAATTGGCCTTCCTTGACCATGTCGCCTTTATCGACGACAATCTTCTTGAGGTATCCACTTACCTTTGCATAGAGCGTCACCGATGCGAACGGACGGACTTCGCCTGGGATCGTGATC
Organism: Bacteroidota bacterium; assembly: GCA_018266755.1. NCBI lineage: Bacteria > Pseudomonadati > Bacteroidota > Bacteroidota bacterium. The sequence continues at coordinate 594,425 of JAFDZW010000001.1, read as the reverse complement.
GTCCGCTCCGCAGATGAGGGTATAACCATCCCCACGTTCACGGGTGTGCCTTCTGAGATCTGCTTCGCTCGCTCGTTGGCGTCGCTGCGCAGCGTTTCGTCACGACCGGACTTGAACAAGAAAAATGCTCCGATGACGATGATGAGCACGACCAAGCCGCCTACGAAGAAGCCGGTGGAACGCCCAGTTGATATCTTCCCCTCTGTCATATCGTATCCTCTTGAAACTGTTATACTGCCGCTTAGTCGACCACGACCTGGCTCGGTTCGTTCGGGTCGTAGGTGAATCCCTTTTCTTCGGCCTGGAATCGCTCTTCAAGTTCATGCTTCGTCGGGCGACCCTTTCGTAGTAACGAATAGACGACCGGCACGATGAAGAGTGTCGTAAACGTCGCAAAGATCAGACCGCCGATCACCGCTCTGCCGAGCGGTGCATTTTGTTCGCCGCCTTCGCCGAGACCAAGCGCCATTGGGATCATGCCGAGAATCATCGCGAGCGCAGTCATCAGCACGGGCCGCAAACGCGTTTTGCCTGCTTCGAGCGCACCGCGCAGCGAATCGTAGCCATGCTCGACACGAACATCGTTCGCGAAACTCACGAGCAGGGTCGAGTTCGATACCGCAATACCAACCGACATGATCGCACCCATGAGCGATATGACATTGATCGTCGTGCCCGTGATCGTGAGCATCCATAAGATACCGCAGAGCGAACCGGGCACTGCCACCATGACGATGAAGGGGTCGAGCCACGATTGGAATAAGGTGACCATCAGCAGATACACAAGCACGATGGCGATGATAATGCCAAGTCCCAGACTTCTGAACGACTCGGTCATCACTTCGTTCTGACCGCGTATGGTGATCTTCATTCCCTTCGGCAACTGGCCGAGTTTGTCTACCACCTTCTGAATATCCGTTGCCGTCGAACCGAGATCGCGCCCTTCGACATTCGCCGTCACATCGAGCACACGCTGGACGGTATAGTGATCGAGTTCGTTCGGCACCCACTCGCTTATTACGTTGACGAGATTGCCAAGTCGCTGTGTTGGCTGGGTCGGAACATCCGTCGGGCTGGCTGCGACGGTCTGAAGCAAATTTGCAGCTGTCGGCGGTGTGATCGGACTCGAAAGCAGATCCTCCATCGTCGTCACACGCTCAAGCGGGACCTTGACCGACACGTTGTAGTTCACATTGTTCTTGGGGTTCAAGAAGAACGACGGCGAGATCAATGCGCTCGACGAGAGCGAGACCAACATACTGTTCGCCACGTCACGTACCGTCAGTCCAAGCTGCGCGGCGCGTTGGCGATCGACATTCAGACGCAGCGACGGGTAGTCCAGCACCTGTTTCAATGCAACATCCGCAGCACCCGGAATCAGTTTGACCGCATCCATGATCTTCAGTGCATAATCATGCGACACTTTTAGATCTGGGTACTGTATCTGAATATCGATCGGCGCCGGCAGACCGAAGTTCAGCACCTGACTCATAATGTCTGCTGGCTGGAAGTAGATCACGCAGCCGCCGAAGCGATCGGCGACGAGTTTGCGGATCTTCTTCATATACTCGACGCTTGGGTGGTGATCGGGCTTCAACGACAGAAGGATCTCCGCATCCATCCCGCTGGCATTATCCGACGGCACCATCGAAAGATTGTATGAGGTCGGAACGCCGATCTGGTCGTTGATACGCGCAAGTTCCTGACGCGGAATGAACGTCTTGATCGAGTCCTCAAGTTGCAACACAATGCGCTCGGTTTCTTCCAACCGTGTACCGACCGGCGCACGAAAATGCATCTTCATCAAGCCGGAGTCCGTCGTCGGGAAGAAATCGGTGCCGACAACATTCACGAGCATGATAGAGACGATCGCAACGACCGCCGAGACGCCGAGCGCAAAGGTGCGGTGATGTAAGAAGAGTTCGAGAATGCGTCCGTAGGCTTCCTGGAATCGGTCGAATCCACGCTCGCGTGCATCGTTGATCCGCGACCATACGTTCTTGTGTTTATATGTCTCGCCGTGGTGGTGCTCCGATTTCATCAGCATTCGCGCAAGCGTGGGCACGAGCGTACGCGAAAGCAGGTATGAAGCGATCATCGAGATCACGACCGACAATGCCATCGGCGTGAACAGAAATTTCGACGGCCCCGTCAGCAACACGACCGGGAAAAAGACGATACAGATCGAGAGTGTGGCCATGATGGCCGGTACAGCGATCTGTTGGGCACCGTCAAGGATCGCGACCGTCAGCGGCTTGCCCATGTTACTGTTTCGATGGATATTCTCCACCTCCACCGTGGCATCGTCCACGAGCATGCCGATCGCGAGCGATAATCCGCCGAGCGTCATGATGTTGAGCGAATTTCCCGTCAGGTTCAGCCCGATTACACCGACCATGATGGCGAGCGGGATCGACGTACAGACAATAATGACGCTACGCCAACTGCCGAGAAAGAACAGAATCATGATCGAGACCAGGATCGCCGCGATTACGCCTTCGCGCAATACGCTGTCGATCGCCGAGCGTACGAAGACCGACTGGTCGAAGTCGATAGAAAGATCGAGCCCGTTCGGTGCGGCTGCTTTGATCGCCGGCAAGGCATCCTTCGTCGCGCTGACGACTTCTAACGTCGAAGCGTTCGCCTTCTTGATGATGGCGAGGTAGGTGGAGCGTTTGCCATCGACATGCACGATGTTCGTCTGGGTGTTGAATCCGTCCGAGACTTTCGCAACATCGGCGATGCGGATCACCGCACCATTGACGACTTTAATCGGAATGTCATTGAACTCTTCGATCGACCCCGGGCTCGCGTTCATCGCAATGTTATACTCCGTCTCGCCGATACGGGCAGTGCCGGCGGGCAGTATGGAATTCGAGTTGTTCAGCGCCGTCACGACGTCCGCAGCCGAAAGGCCTTTCATCGCGAGCAGCTTCGGATCGACATCGACGGTTACAAGCCTTCCTTTTCCTCCGTACGGCGCAGGAGTGGAGAGGCCGGGAATCGTGAAGAGGCTGATGCGAACGAAGTTGAGCCCGTAGTCGAAGATCTGCTCTTCGCTCATGGTCTTGCTCGACATCGTGAGCTGTGCGACCGGCACATTCGATGCATTGAAACGGACCACCGCCGGCGAACCGATGCCGGGAGGCATGATCTTGATAATTGCCGCATTCACCGACGAGATCTGTGCAATGGCGCCACCGATATCCGAGCCCGGCTCGAAGTAGATTTTTAGCAGTCCAATGCTTGGAATGGATGACGACTCGATGCGCGTGATACCGCTGACCGTGGTCGAATACGCTCGCTCGGAGAGAAGGATGACGCGACGCTCCATATCTTCGGCCGAGAGACCGTTGTAATTCCACACGACCGAAACGACGGGAATGTCGATCGTCGGGAATATGTCGACAAGCATACTCTTGATCGAGAGTATTCCCATCAACAACACGAAGAAACACATGACCGCTATGGTGTACGGTCGGCGGAGCGCAAGCCTAACAATCCACATTAGTAGCTAATCCTGAACAGACTCCAAAAAGCAACTTCTTCGGGGGAACACAACAACCGAATCGCCGAGGCGTAAGGTTCGTCCTCCAAGAGGGAATGCACAAAATACGATGTCGCTACATATTTGTTCCAATACAATTGACACTTTTGTACTTACCTTATCGTCATGATTGGAGTGCCGGAGCCCATTGCTTTATACCGACGTCATTCTGAGCGAAGCGAAGAATCCCTGCGGCGGAGCCTCAGTGCGTTTCATCAAGGGATTCTTCGCTTCGCTCAGAATGACGTTTGCGTAAACCGTATAAACAGAACCAGTACAGGTAGCTCTGCCTGAAGTCAGTAATACCACCCACTTTGGTAAAAGTTTTTAGAATATCCACACCAATTCAAACATTCGGAATCACCTCTGGATATTTTGTGGGGAAAAATGTTGATAGGTGTTGCATCAGAGCAGAAATTTTCGTATATTGTAGAAATTGATAGCCTGTTTTGATTTTTTTGACCTTTGAAGAACCTTCGGGCGGTCGAGCTGAAACTGGACAGGCTGTTGGTAAGTTGTACAAAACGGGGTACACCTGAGGGTGCTGCCCTAATTCTCGAACTGAGTGATCGTAGAAACCAGCGGTGCTATCCGCCACTCAATTTGCAGGAGCGCCTTGCCACCCGCAAGCGCCCCTGCAGTTTGCGCGGCACAATTATTGATGGCCCTGCTTGTAGCCACGAGCGCTCCCCATTCGATCTGGAGATACTACTAATGCAATGGAATAGCCGGCGACTCCGCTCGCTCGCCGCCGCATTGCTCTTGGTTACGACCATCGGCATGCTCAGTGGCTGTGGGGGCGGCACCAAAACTGTATCAAAAACCGAGCACTCGGACTCGACCGCCGTCCAGCAACCGGTACGCAATGCCGACCCCTTCACCGTCCTTGACGATAAAGGGCAGGTCGATTCGTTGCTCGTCGAAAATAAACTCGAAGCCGCACGCCAGGAATGGCTCCGCGCGCTCGCTGCCGAACAGCGCAAAGACCAGAACGAAACGGTCCGTCGTTTCGAGTCGGCCATCGACATTCTGAACCGGCTAATCTACTATCCGGGTATCAGCGAGAATAAAGATTTCCAAGAGCTCACCCGCTCGGTCTTCGAGGACTACGAAAAGTACGTCACGAAAATCGACTACCTGCCGCCGTCGTCGTCGATCTATGCCTTCCGCCAGAAGTTCAACGAGGAAATGGCAAAGACCGATATCAGCAAGATCCCGGTGCCGAAGCCGATGGACCTGAGCCATACGCAGGTGCCGCTCGTTGTCAATCCAATCGTCGAGCAGTCGATTGCCTATTTCATGTCGGGCAATGGCCGCAAATTCATGGAAAAGTGGCTTGGCCGGTCCGGTCGCTATTTCCCGATGATGAAGAAAATCTTCAAAGAGGTCGGCACACCGGAAGAGCTTATCTATCTCTCGATGATCGAGAGCGGGCTGAACCCGACCGTCACCTCGCGCGCGCAGGCCGTCGGGTTGTGGCAATTTATCGAAGGAACGGGAGCACTCTACGGCCTCAAGAGCAACTGGTGGTTCGACAACAAGCGCGACCCGGTGAAAGAGACGTACGCAGCGGCTCGTCACCTCAAAGACCTCTATCGAGCCATGGGCGATTGGTATCTGGCTCTGAGCTGCTACAATTGTTCGATGACGCGCATCAAGCGCTGCATCGCCGAGAGCCAGGATACGACATTCTGGGGTATCCGCGACTGCCTGCCGCGCGAGACGCAGAACTATGTGCCGCTCTATATCGCTTGTACGCTTATCGCAATGGACCCGTCGCGGTACGGCTTCAACAACATCTCGCAAGAGGCGCCAATGGAGTTCGATACCGTTCGTGTGAACGAAACAGTCGATCTTAACGCGATCGCAATGGCAGCAGGAGTGACGGGCAATCAGATTAAAGACCTCAATCCGGAGTTGCTACAGTTCTCGACTCCCCCGCCGGAGCTGTGCCCGGCCGGTGGATATACGCTTCGTGTACCCGTCGGAACATCGCAGAACTTCTACAAGGGATATGCTCTGCTGACCGCCGACCAGAAACGTCCGTGGATCACGCATACGGTCGGCCGCGGCGAAACGCTTCGCTCGATCGCACACAATTACGGCTTAACACCGCAGCAACTTGCCGAGTATAACAATATGGACCAGAGCGAACGTGTTCGCAAAGGTTCGCGCTTGCGCATTCCTGCATCGGTGATGTCGCCGGGCGCCGTATCGAACTCGGATAATCTCGCGAAGAATAGCACGCCTGCACCACAGACCGCACCAGCAGATCAGCCGCAGCATCAGGGCGGCCTGACGGCTCCCGCTCCGGCCCCGACCGAAGCGCCGAAGCCTGTGGTCACGGCAGACAATCAGAGCCACCCGTCGGCATCGAGCACCCGCACGGTATATCACCGCGTGCGTCGCGGCGAGACGATGAACTCCATCGCATCGCGCTATGGCGTCAGTGTAGCGAATCTTCGTTCATGGAACGACCTCAGCACACATCACAAGCTCCGCAAGGGCGAGCGCCTGACGATCGAGATCAAGAACAGTACGCCGAGCGATCAGCCACAGCGTTCGGTCGCCGAGACGACTCCGTCGACCAAATCGTCGAAGAAACGATGGATCACCTACACCATTCGACGCGGCGATACGATGGCGAAGATCGCCGACGATTTTGGCGTCGGGCTTGCGGACGTGAAGAAGTGGAACAAGAAGGTCATTCGTCACGGTGTAATGTCTGGCCAGAAGCTGAAGATCTACACGTCGGAGAATTACGCATCTTCCGGCGCTGACGACGCCGCGCCGAGCGTCGCGCAGAAAGCCCGTACGCATACGGTTCGTCCGGGCGAAACGATGACGAGCATCGCGAAAATGTACGGAACGTCGGTCGCAACACTCAGCGAGTGGAACGACGGCAAGACCGCAGAGTCGCTACAGGCCGGCGAAAAGCTGAAAGTCTATGCACCGAACAAGACGGCCTCGCAGGGAGATACCGATCACCCGTCACGTAAGAACATCACCTATCGTGTTCGTCGCGGCGACACGCTGTTCTCCATCGCGGAAAAATACGGCGTGAGTGTTGCCGACCTCAAACGTGCAAATCGGATCACGAAAAACAAGATTCCGGCCGGCAAACGCCTCATCATTCCTGCCGAATGACAATCGGCATCGCATTGTTATAAGGGGCGGCTATTATGCCGCCCTTTGTATTATGAAACCTACCTCTCCCGAATCGAAGCCCTATGCACTGGCGCTCGTCATCGTGCAATTCGTCAGCGGCTTACTCATCATTTACTTCGGCTCTCAAACAACTGCACAACTATGGCCGATGACAATCGTCGTGCTCGGCGTTCTCGTTGCGCTCACCGGGGTATTGACGATGCGGCTCGGCAACTTCCGTGTACTACCGATCCCGAAGACCGATGCCGTGCTGGTGACCGGAGGCATTTATGGTGTCATCCGGCACCCAATGTACACCGGTGTATTGCTTGCAACACTCGGGTTCGCGCTCAACGACGGAAGTCCGCCGGTGATGATCCTTTGGGTCGTATTGCTCGCTGATCTTGTCATGAAGCTGCGTTACGAAGAGCGGTTGCTCGCCGCACGATTCCCGGCCTACGAGGAATATCGCAAGCGCACGGACCGGCTGATCCCGTTCATCTGGTAGGCGAGCGCAACTCCAGTGCCCGAGCTGTGAGTACTTCCTTCGGGAAGAACTCGCCATGCAGGAATGTGGCCGATTGATCCCGAATGTTGTCGATCGATTCCAACGGGTTCGTATTGAGCAAGACCAGATTTGCCCGCTGCCCAACGGCAACGCTTCCCCATTCTTTCGTCTTGTTCATATAGACGGCGGGATTATACGTCGCCATGGTCAGGATCTGCTGATTCGACAACCCTGCTTTCGAGAGCCACTTCAATTCTTCCCACACACAAAATCCCGGCACGCCGAACGGGTCGTTAGCGTCGGCGCCGCTGACAAGAAAGCGAGCGCCACGGTCGGCAAGAGCTTTCACGAGTCGCAGTTTTGTTTGAATGTATGTTCGGTCCTTCTCACGTTTGCGCTCGAGAGAATCCCCGCTGCCTGCATATCGCTTCGCCTCACGCGCACGCATGAGAGAATCCCACTGCTCGACATCCGATTGATCGAGCAAATCGAGGCCGCTGCGTTTGCGCAGTTCAGCGAGCGGCAACTGAAGCCAAACAATAGCGTAGAAGTCGATCGTCGGACAATTCCATGTATGATGTCGTACGAGCAGCGTTGCGAGTCTATCCGCGTTCGCCGTATCGGCAGTGTATGCCTCTTCTTCCCCTTGCAGATGCTCGATACAATCATACCCAGACTCGATCACACGCTCGATCGGAACCTGCCAGGGCCAGTGTCCCACAACAGGAAGATGTACCGCATTCGCGGCCTTCATGAGGGTTTCGAAGTATGCCGAGTCCGGCACGGCCAACACCTTAATGCAATCGTAGCCGGCTTGCTTGAATGCAGCGACGGAATCTGCGAGCGTGGCGATCGTGATCTTCTTATTCGGGAAGTATGGTGTAGCAACGATCAAGTCGGGGCCAAGCAGCGAGTCCTTCTGCAATCGTTTTCTCAAGGCAAGATGCTCGGGTTTTCCCCGCATCGAGCGAATGGTCGTCACGCCCGCGGCCAGATTTAGTGCGAGAAATTGGTCGAGATGATCAGCGGGCAGATGGACATGCATATCGGAAAGTCCTGCCATCAGAAATTTACCGCTGCCGTCAATCAAGTGCATCGAATGGATCTTCGGCTGGTTCGAAGCATTCGTGACGAGGACGATCTTCCCGTCATGGATGTACACATCTTTGTGTGGTTCGAGCGGATTGCGACGTTCCGGACGAACGATCGTGACATCATGGATTCGGCAGTCGTAGGTTCGTGCAGATAATCGTGCCGATCCCAACAGGACGAAGGCTACGGCAATGAGTCGGACAGAGTGTTTCATGCCACAAAGAACGCCTTGCGGCGCTGAGGGTTACAGCAACAGCAATGAATTGCACTCAAAATCGGTGAATTGGGAACCAGTTACGACCGAAAATCATTTTTACGTCGCTAAATCTCGCCCAGAAAGCGAATAGTGTTCTTGGGTGAGATTTTTTGTTCTGTGCCGGCATAGCTCAGCTGGTAGAGCAGCTGATTTGTAATCAGCAGGTCGTCGGTTCAAGTCCGTCTGCCGGCTCTCTCGATTGGATGGTACGTGTTGAATAGTGAGTATGCATCGGGAATATCCCACTCACATTCGAGTCGTAGTATTCAATGTTCAAAATTGTTTGGGCAGATACTCAAGTGGCCAACGAGGGCAGACTGTAAATCTGCTGACTGATGTCTACGAAGGTTCGAATCCTTCTCTGCCCACACCGCTCACGTAGCTCAGTTGGTAGAGCACGTCCTTGGTAAGGACGAGGTCACCGGTTCAATCCCGGTCGTGAGCTCAGCCTACGATCCTTGCGGAGCACCCCATCCCCGCTCCGAATGCAGAACTTCCCCGCAACTGATTGATTATCTATATCATTGCGCGAATTTCGGAACCATTAGATGTATTTTTTTGCTATCTAATGGCTCTGCAGAGGGCAGGAATTTCTATTGCCCTCAATCTGAGGCGGGAGTAACTCAGTTGGTAGAGTCACAGCCTTCCAAGCTGTTGGTCGCGGGTTCGAGTCCCGTCTCCCGCTCACACTGCTTCGATGCCGGTGGCTCGCAGCAAACGATTTTTTTGAAAGGATACGACGATGAGAGACATTATCACACTTGAGTGCACCGAATGCAAAGAGCGCAACTATTCGACGACCAAGAACAAGCGCAAGCAGTCCGGTCGCGTCGAATACAAGAAGTATTGCTCGCGCTGCAACAAGCGCACGACGCACAAGGAAACCAAGTAAATTGACACTGTAGAATTGAGAAGTCATTTTTTAATTCTACAGTCGATACGTGCGTAGCTCAATTGGTAGAGTAGCGGTCTCCAAAACCGCCGGTTGGGGGTTCGAGTCCCTCCGCACGTGCCACGTTCGATTACGCGCACATACACACTAACCGCGCACGTTTATGGCAGAGACAACACTGACAACCACTTCGACACAGCTCGCCCCGGAAAAGAAGGGCATGGGCGGTCGCGTGAGCAGCTTCATCACCGAAGTTCAAAAGGAGATGAAGAAGGTCACCTGGCCGTCACGCGAGCAGTTGCAAGACGCGACGATGGTTACGCTCGTTCTGACGATCATTACCTCGGCGTTCATCTTCGGTGTCGATAAGATCTTCGAAGTAGTGCTACGACTGGTCTATGGAATGTAACCAATGACGACCATGAGCGAACTGCAAGCCACACAAACCAAATGGTACGCGCTGCGGTGCTTCACCGGGCACGAGAGCAAGGTCAAGGCCTACATCGAAGATGAGATGCAGCGCCGCGGCCTCTCCGATCGCGTCCTCGAGGTCGTTATCCCCAACGAAAAAGTGTTTGAAGTACGCGACGGTAAAAAGCGCGTCAAAACCAAGAGTTTCCTCCCCGGCTATATCCTCCTCGAAGCGGCGCTCGACAAGAGGCTGATCGATATTATCCTGTCGATCCCGAGTGTCGTGAGCTTCGTCGGCCCGTCGAAAGACCGACCGACCGCGCTACAGCCCGACGAGATGCGCCGCATCCTCGGTAAGGTCGAAGAGCGCAAGGATCTCGAAGTGCCGGAAGTCCGATACTATCTCGGTCAGCCGGTCAAGGTCATCGACGGACCGTTCAACGGCTTCCAGGCGCAGATCAAAGAGGTCAACGAGGACAAGCAGAAGCTCAAGGTGGAAGTCTCGATCTTCGGCCGCAAGACTCCTGTCGAACTCGACTACGCACAGGTCGAGCCGGAATAAGAAAGTGTATAGATGCAGATCAAAGGCGACCGATGGTCGCCTTTTTTATTTGCCCCCCCATGTCATTGCGAGGAAGTTGCGAAGCGACGACGAAGCAATCTACAATCTTGAATCGTGGCGCATACATTAGGATTGCAGATTGCATGGTCGTCCGCACACGGATTTCCTTGCAATGACAGAGAATATGGAGTTCGCACAGCCACCACTTTTCCATTACTTTTCGCGTCGGCTGACTGTTGTATGCATCGATGCAAGCGACCCTGTCGAACCCAGCGACGAGCGGACTCAAGCGTGCGCTCATCGGGCTAGCGATCATGCTCGAGTGCATGTCGTTTTATCTGTTGACCAACGCCCGCTTCGAAGGTCAGGGTCTCATTCCGCAGTTTTTCCGGTTCTCGACCAAAAGCGATACGATCTCCAACCTGTTGTTCTTGTTCACGGTCGCAATGTTATTGCGGGCGTTTATTCGTCCGATACTCGTGAGTCGTCGGCGCGCCGTTGCAGTGACGATCGTGGCAGCCGTCATTCTTGCGATCACGTTCGAGGCGAGAAATTTCGAGGCCGGCGAATTCCCGCGCATCGCATCGATTGGCTACCTCACATGCCGCTCGCTGTTTTTATCGCTGCTTGTTCCGAGACGGGAATATGACTTCTCTCATTTTGCCGGAATCCTCCGAGTACTCAGGGTCACCCTCAGCGTATTCATCTCGGCGATCATTGTCGCATTTGTATTCTCGTTCACGTATAACGTCACTTCGGACTATAGCGAACTGAAGAAATTCGATCCCGATGCAGGCGTAGTGCTCGGCGCTGCGGTGTGGCACGGCAACGAGCGCGGAGAACGGCCGAGCCCCACGCTTTCGGAGCGTATCAAAGTCGGCGAGGATCTTCTCAAGCTCTCGATCGTCCCGAAACTCGTCGTCACCGGTTCGAATGCAACGGGCGAACGCACCGAAGCGGAAATCGCGAAGGCCGAGCTGGTCAAACGAGGGATCGAAGAGAACCGGATCGTCGCCGAATCGCGCAGTCACAGCACCCTTGAACAAGTTTTGTACCTGCGAGACGAACTGCAAAAGAAACAGGGTTGGAATCGCTTTGTGATCGTTAGCGACCAGTATCACCTTGCCCGCGTGATCGAAATGTGCCGCTTCAATGGCGTCGATGCCATCGGTACGCCATCGAATATCCGTCAGACCTTTCAAGACCTCGCCTACTACCGCGTGCGCGAGAGCGTCGCGCTACTGGCGTATTGGATTCTCGGGAAGTAACGATTCATCCACATTGACGAACGATTGCTTCCACGCAGATGCTGGTCGTGGTCCCCTGTTGACCTTATCCGTATTGTTATTGCATCGTCATTCTGAGCGAAGCGAAGAATCCCTACGGCGGAGCCTCACTGCGTTTCACCAAGGGATTCTTCGCTTCGCTCAGAATGACGTCTTGATAAACCGAGCAAACGGAGGCTCTACCGGAATTCCTTCCGTCCGAACCGAAGCACTGTTGCATTCGTTTTAAATGTGCTTCGCGGTGACCGCTCCCCGAACGGCAATCGTTAGGCAGAATTCACCACTACTAAACGGAAAAACCATAATGTCCGTAGTTGCAGCCCCCAAGAAGACTTCCACAGCTGTCAACGGCTCTCACACCGCACAGCTTTCACCGGAATCGTCCATGGAGCGCCCTGAGTTGTTCGATCTTTTTCGCCAGTTCGACCACGAGCAGGTTGTCTTCTGCTCGGATAAGGCATCGGGACTTCGCGCGATCATCGGTGTCCACAATACGACACTCGGCCCTGCCTTGGGCGGTGCCCGCATGTGGACGTACGCCAGCGATTACGATGCCTTACGCGACGTGCTCCGACTTTCGCGAGGCATGACCTACAAAGCAGCCGCAGCCGGTTTGAATCTCGGCGGCGGTAAGGCCGTCATCATCGGCGATCCGCGTACGCAAAAGAGCGAGGCGCTCTTCCGTGCATTCGGTCGGTTCATCGAAGGCCTCGGCGGACGCTATATCACGGCAGAGGATGTCGGCACGTCGGTCAACGAGATGGTGCACATCTTCCACGAGACGAAGTACGTGACCGGCATTCCGTTCGAGCTTGGCGGTTCGGGCGATCCGTCGCCGGTGACGGCATACGGTACGTTCTGCGGCATCAAAGCCTGCGCAAACGTCCGCTTCGGCAGCGATTCGCTCGAGGGCAAGACGGTTGCCATTCAGGGTGCCGGGCATGTTGCCTCGACACTTGCCAAACATTTGCACGACGCGGGTGCGAAGATCTTTATCACCGACATCTACGCCGACAAAGCGCAGGAAGTCGCTGCCGCAACGGGTGCGACTGTCGTCGCCCCGGGCGAAATCTTCGACGTCGCCTGCGATATCTTCACTCCGGCGGCGCTCGGAGCAGGCATCAACGACGAGACGATCCCGAAGCTCAAGTGCTCGATCATTGCCGGTCCGGCGAACAATCAGCTCGCCGACGAAGATAAGCATTCGAAAGAGCTTGCAAAGCGCGACATCCTGTACGCACCGGATTACGTGATCAATGCCGGCGGCTTGATCAATGTCGCCAGCGAACTCGAGGGCTACTCGCAATCGCGTGCGCTCAAGCAGGCGGAGAATATTTATAACACGATGAAGAAGATTCTCCAACGGTCGAACGAATTGGGAATCACTTCCATCGAAGCGGCAAACCATATCGTCGAAGAGCGCATCAACTCGATCGCCGCAACGAAGCGTATCTATGCTTCGTCCAGCAATTTTGCCGGCCGATTCGGCGAAAGCTGGAAGCGATAGAGCGCCATGACAACGGTTTTCTAAGAACGGGGCGGCAACTTTGTCACCCCGTTTTGCATTCTTCCAGTAGTTTAACTCTATCTAACTATTAAGATGCGTTACGGTCTGTATGCAGTCCTCTTCTTTTCACTGCTCTACTTGGGTTGTTCCAACCCGCAGGAGAGCGGCACCGGCCGACAACATCTGATCAATCTCACGCCCGGAAATCACTGGACCTATCGGATCGAAGCACGGGATCCGTTTTCGGGACGCATGTTCTCTCAGATAAACCAAATCACGGTACTTGCCTATCCGGATTCGCTCAGTAGCGACCTCTGGGACACGGTGATACAATCCAATCCATCGAACAGTATTCCCGATTTTTTTCCTCAGATGTCAGACCGGGAGGACGGCACATGGGTTCGGTGGAGCGCTGGCGAGGGGCAGTACCATCTCTTCAAGTCTCCGGCGACAATCAACGAATCCTGGAAGCTCGACTCGACCTACACCGGACCGGACCAATATCTGAATAAATGTACGATGATCGGGACGACGGTCCTCACCGTCGGCAGTACTACTTATACCTGCAACATCTACCAGTATCTCATGGCCGGAGGACATTACGGACAGCTTCGAACGATCTACATCGCACCAGGCTATTCCATCATCAAAGGCGTCTACATATCGGATTCGAGCACCGGGTTGGATACCACCACATATACGCTTCAGCCCTAACAATCCAACATCAAGGCGGGCGGAACACTTGCGTCCCCTTTTGTTTTCCATCTGTACATTCATCGTATCCTTAGGGTCTATCTATGCGCATCCTTATCCCGATAGTCATGTTTTCGCTACTGGCGTTCTTCGGCTGCTCGAACAGTTCGATGCCTTCGACGTCCACAACGACATTCTTCCCACTGCAGCCCGGCGAACATTGGGTGTACTCGATCACGGATTTTGATTCACTGGGACAGGTGCTCCGAGTGCGACTCGATACCATAACTGTGCTAACGGCCTCATCCGCTCTTCGACCGGGCTGGATGCCGCTGGTTCACTCCAATCAGGAGTTCCTATACGACACGAACTGGATGCTCATGCGTACCGACGGTCTATGGCAATGGCCTCGTTACGATCCGTCACCTTCGCTGTTATGTAAGTATCCAACCACTGTTGGCGATACCTTTGGACTCGTCGAAAACTTCCCAATCGACACTTCGGGGCCATTCACGGCAGCATTCATCAAAACCGTCAGCACCGCAAAACAAATAACGACGCCTGCAGGGACCTTCACCTGTATCGAGTACGCATGTCTGAAAGAACAATTGGATAGAAATTCGTCAGCGGTTACACATACCGATACGATCAGTACGAGACTACTTTCGCCCGGTGTTGGTGATATTGACTTTCGATATTACTATCCTGCTGGATATCCGAAACATGTACAAGAATGGCTGCTAATCGCCCGCTGAACTGAATGCGTCGCGGTTAGAGGCTCCTTCTCTCTTAGGTGGATTTGAGCAAGGAGCGTGCCGTTAGGCCACCGGAATGAGAACCTGCTTCGAGAGTACCATTCCTGTAGCATCCACCTCGTAAATAATCGGCTCCGAGTTTGGAATATTCAGCTCGATCACCTGCTCCTTCGTCAGACTGTCGAGTACCATCACGATCGCGCGAAGCGAATTACCGTGTGCTGAGACGAGTACATTCTTTCCCTCTTTGACAAGTGGTAAGATATTCTGCTCGAAATACGGAAGTGTCCGTGCAGCAGTATCTTTGAGGCTCTCGCCGTTCGGAGGTGGGATATCGTAGCTGCGGCGCCAGATCTTCACTTGTGCGTCACCGAACTCCTTCGCGCATTCAGCTTTGTTCTTGCCCTGCAAATCGCCATACATGCGTTCGTTGAGCGCCGCGTCTTTCACCACGGGCACCAGTTCCTGATCCGCCCCGCGCAAGGCTTCGGTGGTGGTATCGATCGCTCGGACAAGCACCGACGTAAAGGCACAATCGATCGGAATATCTTTCAGAAGTTTTCCTGCTTCATAGGCATCGCGACGCCCTTTCTCCGTCAGACCGATGTCGATCCAACCCGTGAAGCGATTCTCCAGATTCCATTGCGATTCTCCGTGACGGAGCAAGATAAGTTTTGCCATGTCCATGTGATTGTGAGTGCGCATGACGTGTTGCGCATGCACTATAACAATGAAGACAGAGTAGAGAATCCGTTTAGTAAAGCGGGCGGCGCGACGCGTAGAACATCGGGCCGATCGCAACGATCGTCGTGTACACCGTCGCAAGACCGATCTGACCGGTGAAATAGTCTTCGAGGCTTACACCTGCGGTGAGCTTGAATAGCAGATAATAGATCAGACCGTTGAGCAAGGTTCCGGCTGCGACGAACAACAGAAACGGCCAGTTGCGCAACCGCTGCTCGATCTGATCGGCGTCCGAAAAATATCCGAGCAGAAATCCGACGATGGTATACGTGAGCGAATGCGACCCAAGCGCACCACTCGAAAGAATATCGACCAGGAGTCCGAGGCCAAACCCGATGAGCTCGGCAGGTAGTTGCCCTCGGCGGATCACCACCCACATCAAATACACGAGGGCCAGATCGGGCACGGCACCGAGCACCGAGAGCGTATTGCTCAAGATTACTTGCAACACCACTGCAAGTACCGCGACCGCTGCTTCGATCAAGTATGGCATGGCGGTTACTTGGTGGGTTTCTTGACAGGTTTGTTGAGCTCTTCGGTAACACGTTGTTGCAACGCGTCGCGCTCTTTATCGCCGGCGCCATCCTTAATGACTACAAAACAATGCTCGATCTTGAGCGGATGGGCTGCGGGCTCGATATACACCTTGCGGAAAAGCGAGTTCGGTTCGGGGACGATCCGAACGACAGTCCCGACAGGAATGTCAGACGGAAACAAGGTCGAATAGACACTCGTCACGACTTCGTCGCCTACTTGCACATCCAACGCCTTCGGAATACTTCTGACGACCAGTTCCTCTCCGCCTTCCCAACTGAGGATGCCATCGACACGGGTACGAGCCATCTTCACCGCAATACGCAGATTCGTATTATACAATCCTTCTGCCATCGAGAAGCCGCCGCTCGTCGCATAGATGCGTCCGACAAGACCGGCATCGGTGATCACAGGCATCCCCTTTTCGACGCCGCTCGATTCGCCGACCGAGAGCGTCAGCATATTGCGCTCGTTAATCGTGGTCTTCCCTTCGATGTCGGCGGCAACCGATTTCCATCCCGACGGGAGTTTCAGCCCAAGTAATTTCCGCAGTTCGTCGTTCTCCCCTTTTGCGCGGCGCAATGCTGCGAGTTCGGAAGTCATCAGGATGTTGCGGTCGCGAAGTTCGGCATTCTCGCGCGAGATGGCAAACGGATTCGGAATCCACGCTCCGGTCGATTGCAGCGAGCCGACGATCACGGTCGTCGCGGCACGAAGCGGTTGGATCTCGCTCGAACGAGAGAACGCCATCAACAGAAACGATACAAGGATAAGCGCCGCAAGCACGACGTACTCTTTGAAGAGAACGATCAGGTTAAAGAGGCGTCTCATTCGGCGGCACTGCGTTTGCGTTCAGGCCGAGAGCAGCGGCGAGACGATGGGCGCTCGTGGACGCGAGGTCCGAACGTACGCAGATGCGTGGGCCACTCGGATCTCGCCATGCGGGGCTTAGTAACGCTTACTCTTGAGGAGTACTTTCATGAACTTCGGGATGTCCTCCATCACACGACCGGCGCCACGAACAACGGCGGTGAGCGGATCGTCGGCGACGTGCACCGGGAGGTTCGTCTCGAGTCGGAGACGTTCGTCGAGCCCCTTCAAGAGTGCGCCACCGCCCGAGAGCATCATTCCTCGGTCGAGAATATCTGCCGACAGCTCCGGCGGGGTTCGTTCGAGGCTGCGTTTGACCGCCTCGACGATTTGATTGACCGGCTCGGCAAGCGCATCTCGGACTTCGACACTCGATACCTCGATCGTCTTGGGAATACCCGCGACCAGATCGCGGCCTTTCACCTCGACCATCAGCTCTTCTTCGAGCGGCATTGCGCTGCCGACCTGACACTTGATCAATTCTGCCGTGCGCTCGCCGATGAGCATATTGTAGTTCTTCTTAAAGAACAGGACGATGGCCTCGGTAAGCTCGTCGCCTGCCGTGCGGAGCGACTCTTGGTTTACGATACCGGAGAGTGCGATAACGGCGATCTCCGTCGTACCACCGCCGATGTCGATAATGATATTCCCAACGGCTGCATCGACGTCGAGACCGATACCGATGGCGGCAGCCATCGGCTCATAGATAAGATGCACTTCCTTCGCACCGGCGTGTTCGGCACTGTCACGCACGGCGCGTTTTTCTACTTCCGTGATGCCGCTCGGCACGCTCACAATGATGCGGCGTGACGGCAGCCATGACGGGTGACACTTCTTGATGAGCGAACGCAGCATGCCTTCGGCAATCTCAAAGTCGGCGATCACGCCGTCCTTCATGGGCCGGATCGTCTGGATGTCGCGATGCGTACGGCCAAGCATTGCCTGTGCCTCGCGGCCAACAGCAATGATCTTCTTGGTTGTCGTATCGTAGGCGACGATCGACGGTTCGTTAAGGACGATGCCTTTGCCCTTCATGTAAATGAGGGTGTTGGCAGTCCCGAGATCGATCGCAATATCTGCGCTGAAAAGATTGAGCATGCTCACTCTAGAGAAGAACGATTCGTATGTCGGCGCCGGCCGTGCGGCTCCGATATGTCAGTGCTTGAAATGTCTCATGCCCGTGAGAACGAGCGAGACCCCGCGTTCCTTTGCGGCGGTGATCACCTCTTCGTCGCGAATCGATCCGCCCGGCTGGATGACGGCAACGGCACCGGCATCGGCAGCTTCGAGGAGTCCGTCCGCGAACGGGAAGAACGCATCCGAGGCAACGACCGAACCGGCGAGGTCATGGCCGAATCGGCGGGCATTCGATACGGCAATACGACTCGAGGCGACGCGCGACGTCTGGCCGCCGCCGATCCCGATCGTCCGTGCATACCCTGATTCGGTACGCGCATAAACAATCGCATTGCTTTTTACGTGCTTACAAATTTTCCACGCAAACACCATTGCCTCCAGTTCTTGGGTGTTGGCGCGCCGGTCGGTGACCGAGCTGAGGTCGCTGACGGCAAAGAGCGGCGTGTCACGGTCCTGGGTCAGTGTCCCGCCGACGATTGAACGGGCTTGTTTTTCGGTTTTCAGCGTCTCGGCAAGCGTCGCCGAGTCGAACCGCAACAGGCGGCGGTCTTTCTTCTTCTTCAGCAGGTCGAGAGCCTCCGGTTCGAAACTTGGGGCCAGGATGACCTCGGAAAAGAACTCGTTCACACGCTGCGCCAATTCCTTCGAGCACGGACGGTTCATGACGATGATGCCGCCGTACGGGCTTTCGGTATCCGTGCTGAACGCTCGCTCGAATGCATCGAGCACGTCCTTCCCCTCGGCCATGCCACAGGGATTTGTGTGCTTGATGATACCAACGACCGCCTTGTCGGAATCCAGGAATTCGCCGATCAACTCCAGCGATGCCGACGCATCGACATAGTTATTGAACGAGAGTTCTTTGCCCCACAACTGATGGTATAATTCATGCAATGCGGCGCCGCTGACGATGGCGTTCTGGTGCGGATTCTCGCCATAGCGCAGTTTCGCGCCGGTAAAGCCGAGGAAATAATCCGAAATGGCGCGATCGTAGCGGGCCACATGTTCGAAGCCCTCGGCGGCCAACGTCAATCGTAATTCGCCGGTGGTTTTCCCTTCGTGTTTCGTCAGCTCTTCGATGAATGCCGGATATTGCGAGGGAGAGGTCAGCAGTGTCACAAACTCGTAATTTTTTCCTGCGCTTCGCAACATTGCCGGACCGCCGATGTCGATGTTCTCCACGATCTCATCGTGCGTGGACTTCGGGTTTGCGACTGTCGCTTCAAAGGGATAAAGATTGACGACGAGCAGATCGATCGGAACGATGCGGTGTTCGCTCGCCTGCACGACATGCACCGGATCGTCGCGGCGGAACAACAAGCCTCCATGCACACCCGGATGCAGTGTTTTGACACGGCCGTCCATCATCTCCGGAAAATTCGTCAGGTCCGAAATGCTTTTCACAGCGAAGCCATGATCGCGCAGGAACCGTTCGGTACCGCCGGTCGAGTAAAGTTCGACGCCATGATGCGTCAGTTCGGTCGCAAGTTCTTTGAGGCCCGTCTTGTCGGAGACGGATAGTACGGCGGTCTTGATCTTGATCGGATGTGTCATTCTGATGCTTGGCGTAATCGGTCCACGACGATCTGCAATGCGCGCGGGTATAACTCATGCTCGACCTGCAAGACCTTGCGCGCGACGGTCTCCGGCGTATCGCTTTCCTCAACCGGGCATTCGGCTTGTGCAATGATCGTGCCCGAGTCGTACTCATCGCTGACATAATGCACGGTCGCACCGGTGGTCTTACGCCGCGCTTCGACAACAGCCCGATGGACGTGCATGCCGTACATTCCCTGCCCCCCGAAGTCCGGCAGCAACGCCGGATGGACATTGATCATCCGCCCCTCGTATGCCATCACGACGGCTGGCGGAATCTGCTTCATGTATCCTGCCAACGCGATGATGTCAACCGAGTGGGCTCGTAGGGCCGCAAGCATCTGCGTTTCGTGTGCAACTTCGGAACCGGCCGTAACGACAGAGCAGTGAACGGCATCGATCCCGCGCGAGCGAGCGTATTCCAGCGCGTCGGCAGTCGAATTGTTCGACAGCACAAGGACGATCTCGATGCCGGTTAACCGACCCGACGTAATCGCATGGTCAATCTCCCGAAGATTCGATCCTTTCCCCGAAGCAAAGACGGCCAGCCGGAACACTGCGTTCAAAAGCGGAAAACACAAATTTACGACACGTCGTGACGAGATGATTTGAGAATGAAGAATTGGATATGGAGAACGCGACCGCCGGTACGAATTATCGAACGACGACGAGCTTTCCGGCAGTCCGGGAGGATCCGCATGCAGCCGTAAGGATATATGTTCCCGACGCAATCCCCGAGGGCAGTTCGATATGCAGTTTGTTCTCGGTTCTATCGGTAGCCACGATGTCAAACACATGACCTGCAATATCCGTGATGGATACCCGAGGTTCGTTGACACAACCAAACGACAACACACAATCGAACGACGTCCGTACGACCGAGGGTGTAATAACCAGTTCCGGTTCGTCGGTGCCAATCTCTGAGACCGACGCAATCCCATCGGCGAGAGCGGCTTTCGCAAAATATACTTTCAACTTGCCCGTTCGTGTATCGCCCCATGCCGTGCAGATCGAATCGCGACAGACCGCGCACGAAAGAAAGTCGTTTCCATTGCCATCGAGCACGCTCGCATAGTCGGCGGTCGTGCTTGAGAGACGTATGTTCTTCCCGAAGCTTATTCCGTTATCCTTCGACACCGCAAAGTATATGTCGGCGGCCTGACGGTAGCCGGTACCACTTGCATTGCGTCGGTCACGCCATGCAGCGACGAGATCGCCGTTTGCTGCGTATGCGCCCCAGACGAGATCCTGCACTACGCCATTCCCGATCACATCGTCATTGATGCGCATCGGATGGCTCCAGGTTCGGCCGCCATCGTTCGAACCAATGGCAAATGCATCCCAATCGCCGAGCGAGTCGTTCGGCAAAATGAGTGCCAACCGGTTGCTGTCATACGGATTCGCGAGTAGGCAATAGCCGAGTTTCGAGAGCGTATCGCTCTGAATATTCGCGGTCTTTTTCTCTGCGACGACCGATCGCTCGAAATTCATCCCTCCATCGTAAGAACGCGCGATAATGTGGCGCGCCGGTTGCAGTAGTTCGTAACTGGGATACACTGCAACGAAAGCTCCCGAGGCTGTTACGTTCGGTGTGGCCATGGGTGCAGCGATCAAATAACCGGTGGGATATGGGGCGCCATCGAGCGGGGCAACTGCACTCCACGTCTTTCCGTGATCGGTCGAGCGTTTGAAGTAGGGTTCGTTCGGAGAGCTCTTTGACGGTAGGATCCACGGTGCCGGTTTCGTGGTGATATAGAGCCATCCATCGCTTGCCGTGCCGGAGTTATCGATGGCAATCCAGGGCCGATCGATCGCCGACTTCCCTGCTACTTCCGTCACGTCGAACGCCTGGTCCGGCAATGACCACGTCGCCCCGCCATCGGTCGAGTGCGTCACCATCACCCCGCCGCTATCGGGCGCTTGACGGTAGTCGATATAGCTTAGGTATGCAATACCATGTGTCGAGAAGACGATCGAGACGTCGGCGGAGTGCCACTTCTGCCCCATGTGCGGAAGCACAGTGCTTTGGCTCCAGGTGCGGCCGCCATCGGTCGTCATGGACGTACGAATGCCAATCTGCAGATCGGTCAACACTTCCGACATCCAAGCAACGATGATGTTGTTCGGATCGGTCGGATTTACGGCAAGCGAGGGCTCAGCATCGAAGAGGATACCGCCCGGCAGATTCTCGTTCGTCGGCTGCGCCCGCAGCGTCATGGCAACCAACAGCGCTCCCAAGACAAGGGTGGTTTTGATCATATCGCTTAGAGCCCGACTTGCGCCTGAAGTTTAACTCCGCTGATCGATCAGCGCCAACTGATGTGCGTCGATGTATTGTCGATCTGCACGTTCGGGTCGGTAATGAACGTCCGGATATCGACGATCGACGCGCCGCTGACGAACGGGACCAACTTCACGGTACTGTTATTCGCATACACCGCAACGAACTTGCTATCCGGCGACCAGGTCGGGAAACGCGCCGTATTGATCCACGTAATGCTCGAATCGGTGAGTTGCTTGAGCGAACTCGACGAACCGTCGAGAAGCATCGTATACACGTACCCGTTCATGACAAATGCGATATGACCGTCGCCCGAGACGTTCGGATACTGCGGCTTGTTAAGCCCGCTTCCGATCGGTGTCGCCGTCTTCGTAGTAATGTTCAACTCGTAGAGGCCGGGATTGAGCGACACGTCGCCCTGAACGATCAGCCGGCCCGTGCTTGACCATGACGGACAGCGATACCCGGCAGGATTCGATCCCGAATACTCCCACGATGCAATGACATTACCGTTCAAGCGATCGACAACATAGAGATTGCCTCCGATGCCCTCGTACGCAACATACTTGCCGTCGGCAGATGCGCGCGGATTGCCGAAGTAATCGTCGTGATGATCCTCGAACGGGACGTCAAGATTCTGCTTGACGATCAACCTGCGCCCCGTACCATCGGGGTTTCCTTCGATCAGATCGCCCGAATTGTCGCGGTACACCAATTTCCCGTCGTGGGTACGATCGGGTGCATAGCCGAAGAATGGGTTCGTCACTTTCTTGGTATCGAGATCGACCGTCGTAACGTAATCCGACGAGTCGGATACATTCAGGTCGATGATCCCGGTCGGGACGGGGGTAGAATTCGATGGGTCCGACGATGTAGAGCTCGAACTGCACGCGGCAAACACAAGCGGTGCAGCAACGATAGCGATGGCACAAACGGAGCGAAACGTCATAACTGAATGGGTTCGTGAGACTACAAATATAAGGCATCGCCTCCCCACACCCAAGCCCCGCTCAGCGAACGAGCTTCGCCGAGCGGACGACAGACCTCCATTGTAACTGGTGCAGCACCCCCGTTGTCATCTTCAGCGCAGCTTGTTTATTGGTAACGAATACATCCGGCCGTCGGCAACGAGCTTGACGAAGTACGTGCCGCTTGCGAGCTGCGGTAGGGGCCACACGATCTCGTGATCGCCTTTTGCAATTGCCTCCGCCGCCGTGTGCTGGACTTCGCGACCCAGCACATCATAGATCACAATCTGAGTGATGCTCGGGCTGGCTGTTCCACTGTGTATCACGAGTGCGTTACCAATGAAATACGCTGTGAACCTGCCGTCGGCCGAACTACTCATAGCAACACCGTCGCGGTCTTTGCTATCGAACGAGCCGGTGATGTCGATGACCGTGCTGTCGAGCCGGCCACCTGGGTAGTCAAATGTTGCGCGTAACTGTGCGTGTCTGGGGTAGGTACCTTTTGTGAGATCCGGTGCCCAGATATAGTCCACCCACAAGGTATCGCCAACATTCATAACGAAGCCTTCAAGCGGCTGATAGTAGTATTTATTTGCAACGATGTGGAATTCAGATGAGTCGGCTTCGTCAAAGAACACCCGCTGGACATGGGTCGGTGCAGTAGCACCGCCCAGCAGATTCACTCGACGATAGGATTGCGGGGAGGCTGCGAGTGTATCAACATAGTCCACTTGCGTCTTGCGGTCCCACTTGACGCCTGGAATGATGCCGGTGCCTTTGAGTGCGCTCCAGCGTTTGATCGAGTCGCGCATCGAACCCGTTACATCCGTTTGCCAGATGACAGACGCGGAATCGTGGCCGACGACGCTCGGAGTGAAGCAGAACGATACCCGCACGTACTGACCGGGCTGTAAGATTACGGGTAAGCGGTTCTTATTGTACTTCGACGAGCCGTCCCACGAGAAATCCTTATTGCCGAACAGGCTCGCGTTGATGATCGTATCGGTCACGGTGATTGGTATATTACCTATATTGCTTACCGTTACGGTATCGCACTTTGAATTACCGACCACAACCAAACCGAAGTCTTTGTCGGTCGCGTAGAGCAACGGCACGCCCACGGGCCCGACGAGCGTGATGGGTGCCTTAAAGCATGGTGTGGTAAGCACGAGCGAGTCCAGATGGACAGGGGGATTGTACTCATCGATCTTCGTATCTCGCGGACGGAAGCAGAGATCAACCGTTAACGTATCGCCACTTGCCAGACTCACCGGGAGCTTCGGCGTCGTATTGTCGATGTAGTAGGCCGGGTCGTTACGTTTAAGAGAGATGTCGGTTATTTGCAGCGGCGGATCACCCGGTTTTCCGTTGTTCACGTACTGAATCGTGACACAATTCGAAGATCCGATCGCAGTTGGCTGGAACACCATCGAGTCAGCCCTATACGTTAGCCCTTGCGACCCCATGACTGCCATCTTGATCGTACGGTAGTGCAGGTCCACGATAACGCTGTTGCCATTGTTGTCGAGAATGTAGATCGGCCCATACGCAGAATCCAACGGATTGCTCACGAGGACGTCAAAGCAATAGACCGAGTCGGTGCCAGGCAGATCGATCTCGCGCGTGACGTAAGGATCGACCGAAGGATCGAACTGGACGTTGTAGTACTTTCTCCCTGGTCGAACGAAATCTCCGGCAGCGTCATCAAGTATTTGTATCGATTTTATTCCCGAAGAAAGGCCGGAATGGTCTCGAACACAGACATGCCATGTTGCACAGCTTGTGTCAACAGTGACGCTCATGTTCGCCGAGCTATCACTGATTGCACAGCCGACGGGCGCTGCGTAGCTGAAGAAGAAATCGTCACCATCCATATCCCCGAGATCGCGATCGGGATCGATAGCACGAAAACCGTATTGATAGACCATGAACGGCATCGATCCTGTCGTGGTCATATAGTATGAACCGGGGCCGACGGAGAGTGTCAGCCCGATGAGATCCGGTGCGTTCGGGATAGCGTTATAGCGCGATTTCACTGCAAGTCCGCTGCTTCGTACGGAAACCAACTTCCCGGCGTTTGTTGCAACGAACAACGAATCGTTGTCGAAGTCCACCGCTCGGCATATCACATTCACGTAATATCCTTGCATGATCTCGAACGTATTGTTCGGGACGTACCAAAGATAGGACGACTTCCATCTGGAGCGCGGCACCAGTGTCATGATCGATGGAGACGAGAATGGCGATGTCGATCCCTGATACCGATGCTCCGCAGCAATGACCCCGAACTTCTGTCCGTTGGTCGAATGGTATTCGACGGGTCCGGTCACGTTCGAATCCTGATGCACGCTGTATGGCCCGGCGCCCATCGCGGCAACCGAACCGCCCGTACCAACGACGACTGCGCCGAGCGTGTCGGTCGCCGCAGTGACGACATACGAGTCGCCTGCGAACTGTGTCGTCTGAGTCACGGGCCGATAGAATGGTATCGAATAATATCCGGCAGTGTCGAGCGCGCTGCTTGGGAGCATCTGCTCAATCATAAAGTCGCGTCCGTCGAGGGCTTTGCCCTGCCCTGGGTCCGGATTGCCGCCATCGACAAAACCATTCTCGTTACCAGCGATCACTGCGATTGATTTGTTCGCAACGATGGATGTACCGCTGAGGTCGAACGACGCATCCGTTCCCGTTGAATAGAACGTGTATGCTTGTCCTCGGTTGAGTGTAATCTTATACGGATGCGGATCGAGCCGGTTGCTTTGTGCGCCGGTGAGAAATCCGATGTGCCCGTCAGCCGTCGTTGTCGACGGTGTAATGGTTACCGTCGTATTATCATACGCCGCGATCACCTGTGCAACGCTCCGACCATTTTCGTTGCTGAGCGTGCCGTTCGCGTAGCCATTTGGATTGTCGTGGTACGTAAGCACCGTATATCGGGTGCCAAGCACGGGCGTCGGCAGCGCGAGATACGACCCACCGGAACACGCACCCGTACTGAAGAAGGTAACGGAAATATTCCTATTTGAAGTAATATGACAGGTCGTATATGCGATCCCACCAGTCGTCGAGTCCGGTCTCATATGAGCAACATCGAGCGGCACCTGCACACTACGCCGAGCGAGCACATTATATGTCTGTTTGTTGATCTCGTTTCCGTTATCATCAAAATAGCCCACGGTTACAACGCTTGCATCGTAGGACGTGATCAACGCATAGACGCCATAGAACCCAGTGATATTGCGCCCCAAGAAGTTGATGGTCTGTCGATTGATCGACGGCGTGAGTAAACCGAGATAAAAATCCCGTCCGTCGCTCGATTGCGAGTACGACGGCATCGCTGCTGTAAGCAGCAGCAACAGACTGATCACATATTTCTTCATCGATGTCAGGCTTGAGATGATGTTATTCGAGAGTTCGGTTGTCTCGTCTATCGACTGATCAGAAGCTTTTCGCTCCTGATCAGATCGTTGTGTGTACTGCGGACAATATACACACCTGTCGCAAGGTTGGGTAACACAAATTTTGCCATTTCGTCCTGCGCCAACATCACCCCAGGCCAGCGTGCGACAACGTGACCGAGCAGATCGCACAGCTCGATATCGTTCGAACCTGCAAGCTCCTGCGGTACGCGGACAAAGAGCGAACCGGCAGAAGCCTGTACCGACAGCCGCCCGGGTTTCGCCGGAGGCGTGGGAATGACATCGGCATAACGTACGTCGAACGTCCCGAAGACCTTCATGAACGCAGTATCGGCGATAGTCTCGGTGTCGTTGAGCCAATACGATGCGTATGCTCGGGTCAGGCGTTGAGCGTACCGATCGGGGTACGGCTTAGTCACGTCAGGACTCCAACCAAGATCGACCCAAATGCTGGAGTTCGGCCCCATGCCGAAATTCCAGAGCGGCGAATAGCCAAGCTGATTGCCGACGATCGCAAACTCGCTCTGGTCGCCGCCGATGAACCCGACTCTCGTCACGACCGCGGCGGTGGTCGATTGGTTCGACAATATCGCACGACGGATGCCAACAGGTGAATTCGTGAGCGAATCGGCAAAAATGAAAATCTCATCCCCCGACCATGTGAGCACCGGCCGCACGCCTTTGCCTTGCAAGTAGGAGAAACGTTTGATGGAATCGGTCAGCGGCGGTGCGACGTCAGTAAGCCACTCGATTGTGTCGTTGAATGTGCCGATGCTATCGGGACGGAAGCAGACACCGAACGCTACACTGTCGTGCGGACGCAGATAGTACGGCAGGCGCGGGAGTCCGGCAGTATCCAAATGGAAGCGGCTTCCCTGCGTCGAGACGGCGGAGCGAAGTGTGATCGCAACATTACCGACGTTTCGAACCACGACCGTCGTGCATTTACGGTCTCCGATCTTGCTGACAAGATTTCGGAGATCGGTCGCAGCGATCCGAGGCATACTCCCCTGCGCAGTGATCGGGATCTTCGAGAGCGGGCACGATGTGGTGATGCGGAGTTCGTTGTACGCCGGCATCGTATCGAGCGCCGTGAAGCAGATCGTCGCAGTGAGTGAATCGCCGGGACTCAGTACGAGCGGAGGTGCGGGACTGACGTTCGTCAGTCTGATAGCGGATGAGGTCGTCGCCAATCGAACATCACTGACCGTCTCGCCCGCCGAGCCTTTGGATGCATTATTATACAGACGAACAGTCACGCATGTGTCGTGTGGGACAAGCACCTGCGGGAACACGATTCCGCCGGTCGGCCCCTGCCAGCTTTGTGGGATGTCGAGCGTCAAGCGTGTCCCCGTGGATCGAAGGTCGAGCGAGTACCAGTTGCCCTCTGAGTTAAGTACGTAGACGACCGCCCTCGCGCTATCGAGCGGTTGGATTGCCTGAACATCGAAGCAGTACGTCGTATCGTTGCCGCTGAGGTTCAGTTCGCCTGTCCCGTTCACGTCGATTGTCGGATCAAACTCCGTATTATACGATATCCCACCGCTCGTAGTGAACGTACCGATTGTGTCACGCAGCAACGACACCTGCCGAATGCCGTGCGACGTATGGACGCATACGTGCCAAGTAGCACAACCGGTGTCGACCGTCGCGCCCATCGGAATCTGTTTGCCCGGCAGATCGAAGCCTACGGGCAACGAGTACGCGAAGAAATGGTCGTCACCGCAGAAGTCACCGAGGTCGCGGTCGGGGTCGATCGCGCGGAAGCCATAGTTATAGATCATGAACGGGTGTGTGTTACCCGTATCGGCAGTAGCATAATATGCGCCCGGACTGAGCGCAATACTATAGCCGACAAGATCTGGATAATCCGGGATAGTGGCATATTTCCTTTTGACAGCCAATCCATTCGGAAGTGGCGCCAGCTTGCCCCCGTTGACCCCGATAAGTATCTTATTGTTATCGTAATCGCTACGATTACAAATCAGATTGATATAGTAGCCTTGCATAATTTCGAACGTGTTGTTCGGGACGTTCCATAAAAACGACTTCTTCCATCTCGATTTCGGAATGATCGTCGTCTGGCTCGGAGCCGGATACGGCGCACCGCCGCCTTGCATACGTTGATCGTACATTGCTACGCCTATCTTCGTACCGTTGGTCGAACTAAAATCGACCGGCGACGTCCAGTTGAGCAACTGCGGTGGGGGCACCTGATATTCCGCGATGCCTTTGTAGAAACGGCCTCCATCATTCATCTTAATATCTGAACCTGCAGGCCCGCTACCACCCAACTCTTTGATTACACCGGTAAAAACCTGATACTCGTCACCTTCACCGGCATTGAACGGAGCCTGTGAATCGACAAAAGGAATCGATACGTAGCCCACCGAATCCCAGTATTCAACCGGGATCATCTGCTCGACCATATAGTCACGCGCTTCGAGCGTGCGCGCACCGCCCGGTTGCGGGTCGGAACCGTCGGTAAATGCATTCTCATGCCCGGCGATGACTGCTACCGGCTTATCGGCAATAACGGTCGAGTTCGAGATGTCGCATCCCGAACCGTCGGCTGCGCCCTTGACCATGTAACACTGCCCACGATGGAGATTTATTGTGAACGGCTGAGGAACACCCGTCGCACCGCTTCCGCAGTTCACACCGGCATGCTTCTTTTTCGTGGTCGAACTCGGGGTGATTACAACAGTGGTACTATCAAACGCTGCGATGACCATGAAGTAGCCGGAGGCATCTTCGTTCGAGAGAGCACCGCCGACACCGCCTTCGTTATCATGATAGCTCTCGACGACGTACGTTTTCCCGAGCATCCCTGTCGATAGCGCAAGATAACTTCCGCCGGAGCACGAGCCAGTGCTGAAAAACTGTACGTTGACCGGCTTCTTCGCCATGATGTGGCAGGACTTGTATTCGGCGATCTCGCCCGGCTCGGTCATGCGCATGTGCGCAATGTCGAGCGGGACCTGCACTGAGCGGTGTTTCGCCACATTGTAGGTCTGCTGGTTGATCTCGTTACCGTTGTCGTCGAAATAGCCGAGGGTGATGACGTTGTCCTCATAGCTCGAGATCAGTGCGTACACGCCGAAGAATCCCTGGACGTTTCGTCCGAAGAAGTTTATCGACTGTGCATTGAACGAGGGATAGAGCAAGCCGAGATAGAAATCTTTGCCGTCTGCATTGAGACCCTGAGACCACGATCTCACCGAAGAACCAAGTACGATCGCAAGAACAAGAATGAGTATGCGTTTCATAGTCGAACCGAGGGGGATAGTAGAAGCTACTCCTGGAGGAACAACCGTCTACTACCCCGTTTGTTACACTGACATTACTTAAATGCAAGTCGGCAGCGTGCCGCCGGCTTGTTATTGTCCCCTAAAGGACACCTGAATATCCGACACGTGACACAGTATTTCTCATTTTTCTATGAGAATTTTTCCAACAGCCGTTTTCCCGTCAATACCAACTGCGCGAAGCGAATACATCCCCGATGGCAGCGTTGGTACCGAACAGACGGAGTAGCCGCTGGCAGACACCGGCAAATCTTCGGCTTCGGCACGCCAGATCCTTCTGCCGAGCAGATCGAACAGTTCGAGCCGGGCGTCATGGAAATCTGTGGGGATGCGAACTACGAGCCTCCCATCTACGACAAATGCCTGCACCTGCGCCGCAGATTGTTCAGCAACATGGGTCGGAACCCCTTGACCTGTACTTACGAATTTCCGGACAAGCACTATCACCGTGCTGTCTACCCCTCCACCGGACTGGTCGAACGTCGCCACCAGCAACGCTATTCGGTCTCGAAATTTGTTCGGATACGGAATCGTCAGATCAGCTTGCCAATCAACGTCGACCCAAATGGTATCTCCAACCTGAATATCCAGATCCGCCAGAGGATAGTAGTTCAGCTTGTTTGCGCCAAGTTGGAATTCCGCAGCATCCTGCCCCTCAAGCAGTGTTTGCCGCAAGTGTACTTTCGAAGTCCCTGTCTGTATCAATAGAACTCTAACTCGGTCGCTGATGGGTGTTATCGAAGAGTCTTCCATTCGGATGCTGCTGTCAGGATCCCAAAGTAATCCGGGTGCGATCCCCGTGCCTCTGAGGCCACTCCACGCCTTTACTGAATCCTTCAGTCCACCTTGCACATCGGTTTTCCAATCAACTGCGGTGGAGTCGTATCCTTTCACGCTCGGAGTGAAGCAGAAGCTGACGCGTACGAACTGTCCAGGCTGCAGGACGACCGGCAACCGGTTTTTGTTTAATCTCGACGATGCGTCCCACGTGAAGTCGTTGTTATTGTGGAAGACGCTCTGTAGTATCACCGTATCGGTAAGTGTGAACGGAACATTCCCGATATTACGCACTGTCACAGAATCACACTTGGAGCTGCCGATCACCACCCTCCCGAAATCTTTGTCTGTCGCATGGATCAGCGGCAGAGCCAGCGGACCTACCAACGTAATAGGGGCACGCAGACACGGTGTGGATACCACCAACGAGTCAACATATAAAGGAAATGAATCGGTGCGAGTTGAAATATTCTGTGGATGGTAGCACACGGTAACTGCAAGTGTATCTCCCGGCGCGAGCATGACAGGGAGTGCAGGTTTTATACTCGTGATCGAATAATTACCGTCACTATGTAACAGGGTTACATTATCCACTTCGATGTTGGGTTCGCCCGGCTTCCCTGAGTTGACATACGACATTGTTGCGCACGAACTCTCCCCGGAGCGAGTCGGTGGGAAGACGATACTGTCGCGCTGATTCGGATAATTCGGTACAACCCCAATAGTGATGTTCGGCTTCTTGTAATGTAATTCGATCAGCCGCCCGTTGCCCTCGTTATCGACGATGTAGATTGGTGCGTACGCCGAATCGAAAGGGTTCGATATCCATACATCGAGGCAGTACACGGAATCGTTGCCCGTCAGTGCGATCTCGCGGGTGCCGTTCGGATCAACCGATGCGTCGAACCGCACATTGTGATATTGATAGCCGGGCTTGATCCGATTCCCGTTGATATCATCCACGATCTCGATCGCCTTGATGCCCGGATTCTTGCTGCGACTGTCATGAATACAGAGATGCCATCTCGCACAGAGCGAATCGACCGTGACACTCAGCCGTTCGTTCGAATCGCCGTGCATTGAGAAACCGGACGGACTGGCATAACTAAAAAAGAAATCGTCGCTGTCCATATCCCCGAGGTTGTTATCGCTATCCACTGCCCGGTTACCGTAGGCATAGGCCATAAAGGGTTGGACAGCTCCGGTATCGGCAGTAATGTAGTACGATCCTGGTCCGATAGCGAACGTATAACCGACTAACTCCGGGAATTCAGGTATCACCGAATATATCTTCTTTGTGGCTAACCCAGCCGGCAAGGGCGTAAGTTTGCCCCCGTTAATGCTCAACAACAGCTTTCGATTGCTAAAGTCCGACCTGTTGCAGATCAGGTTCACATAATATCCTTGCAACACCTCGAACGGGTTGTTCGGCACATAGAACAAGTACGACGATTTCCACCGCGATTTCGGAATGATCGTCAACTGGCTCGGTGCCGGATACGGTGCGCCTCCACCATGCATCCGCTGATCGTACATCGCCACGCCTATCTTTGTACCGTTTGTCGAATAGCAATCGATTGGCGACATCCAGTTGATCACCTGCGGCGGAGGGATCTGGTATTCACCTATACCATTGTAGTCGCGGATATGATTGTTTATGGTGACATTCGAACCACCAGGTCCGCCACTACCCAACTCTTTTATTACACCCGTAAAGAACCGATACTCGTCACCTTCACCGGCATTGAACGGAGCTTGTGAATCGATGAAGGGAATCGAGATATAGCCCATCGTATCCCAGTACTCGACCGGCAGCATCTCCTCGATCATAAAATCGCGAGCGTCGAGCAGGTGCTTTCCGCCCGGATTCGGGTCGGAGCCATCGGTGAATACATTTTCGTGCCCGGCAAGCACGGCGACCGGCTTATCCGCGATGACAACCGAGTTCGACAGATCGCAATCCGACCCATCGAGAGCACCTCGGACAAGGTAGCATTGACAGCGCGAAAGTGATACCGTGAACGGTCGCGGCGTACCGCTGGCTCCGTTGCCACAGTTTACACCTGCATGGCCGCCGGCGGTTGTGCTGCTTGGAATGATCTGCACATGAGTCCCATCGAATGCGCCGACGACCATAAAGTATCCGGCTGACGGTTCGTGGGTCATGACGCCACCGATCCCGTCTGAGTTGTCACGATAGCTTTGTATGACATACGTTTTCCCCAACGCGGCAGTCGTTGCCGCCAGGTAACTGCCTCCGGCACACGCGCCGGTGCTGAAATACGTCACGGCTATCGGTCGGTTCGCCGAAAGATGGCACGCTTTATACTCCGCCACCTCACCCGGCAGGCTCATGCGCATCTTGCTCAGATCAAGCGGGATCTGCACCGAGCGTCGTTTTGCGATCTGATACGTCCCGCTCACATGCTCGCTTCCGTTCTGATCGAAATACGAAACCGTGACTTGGGCATCATCGTAGCTACTCACGAGCGCGTACACGCCGTAGTAGGCATTCGTAGTATTCGCGAACGTCTGTCGAACGAACGACGGCTCGACATACCCCAGATAGAAGTCTCTCCCTTCAGACGTGAGCCCCTGAGTGTGGCCGATCGAAACCGACACGACACAGACGATTAGCGCGCACAGTATACACTTCATTGTTCTATGGTGCAAGAATGATCTTGGACACATGTTGCTCCGCACGACACGAGATGCGTAGTGCATATAACCCTCCCGTGAGCTGAGGCAACGGGAGCACTACGTTGCCTTCGGTTGTGGGTTGGAAGTACTGCGGCCACATCGCGATCTTCCTGCCGAGAAGATCGAACAGCTCGAATGTAGCAGGGTCGTCCGCCTTGGGTGCGATACTCACAACGAGATATTTCCCTACCACCCGAACGGTGGGCGGCGTATGCAGTTCGTCGCCAACTGACACCGACGACGATTGCTCCTTGAACGTCCCGGTAAGCGCTACGACATCCGAGTCGACCCGAGTCCCGGCTTCGTTGTTGAACGAGACGACGAGCAACGCATGGCGAGCGACGTTTGCCCATGCCCGCGACAGATCCGGCGAATACCGTACTTTCTGCCACATCATCTCGCCCGAAGTCAGGTTGAAGTTTCGCGGAGGATCGATCCCGCGTTGATTTTCCGCAATTTGGAATTCCGCTGCGTCCGGTCCACTCAGGTGAATATCGCGAATGAACGCCGTAGTTGAGCGTGCATTCCAGAGGGTTGCGATCCCAATTCCTTCGACGGGATTAATCGTCGTATCGGCAGCGATCGTGAGCGAGTCGCTCGTCCATTGAACATCCTGATTCTGTCCGAAGCCAGTAAGCATCGAGAAGGTTTTCAGTCCGTACGTACTCTGATTCTTCTGATCGGTGACCCAATCGATCCGAGCCGAATCGGCCGATGCACCGTTCGGACGGTAGCAGACAGTAATCGTGTCGATCCGACCGGGCGTCAGTACCATCGGCAATCGGCTGAGGCTTTGCGGATCGATGGAGTAATGGACGGTATCGCTGAGTATACCCTTCACGAGTGTAAATGGTATTGCACCGATATTCGTCACGGTAAGCGGCTTGCACGACGTCTTCCCGATACCGAGCGTTCCGAAGTTCAGATCGGTTGCGGTAATCACCGGATAGCCGGATGTACCGCGAAGCGTCACGTCGGTCTCGCCGCACAGGGTCTGAATGTGTAGCATCCCATTGGCAGTGTCGGTAGCCGATGGTGTATAGCAGATTGTAATCCTGAGCGAATCGCCAGGCGCAAGCATTATGGGCAGCGTCGGTGCAAGACCTGCGACAGCGAACCGAGACGTATTGTCGAGTGTGGCCGCTGTTACTATAATCGACGAATCGTCTTTGTTCCCGTTATTGATCACGAACAATGTTGCACACGTATCGCCACCAGCAAGCGTGCTCGGGAAGAAGAGCGTATCGCGGCCACTAAGATAATTCGGCGACGCAGTGATTGTTAGGTGCTTCGGCATACTGCGCAAATCGACACGGTATGAATGTCCGGCGTTATCGACGATGAACACCGAACCGTAAGCCGTATCGCCCGGAAACTCCGGATACATGTCCGCGCAGAGTTGCGTATCGAAACCACTACGAATCAGCTCGTACGGGTAGTGAGCGATCACCCCGGCATCCGTCGGATCGAAGCGAAGATTGTGCCGCGCGATCGGCATCTGAGTCAGGTAGCCGTTCGGATCGTCGGCCAATTGAAATGCTTTGATACCGGGCATGTAGATTCTGCGGTCTATTGCACAGATATGCCAATGATCACAGAGTGTATCGACCGTGACCACAAGCTTCCCTGCCGACGCAGAGTCACCCTTCGCGACGAAGCCGGCCGGAGATGCGTACGAGAAGAAGAAATCGTCACCGTCGAAGTCGCCAAGATCACGGTCGGGGTCGAATGCTCGGAAGCCGTAGTTGACCAGTTGAAACGGCTGTCCCGATGTATCGGTCAGATAATAACTCCCGGGTCCGAGCGAAAGAGAATACCCAACAAGCTCCGGTGTGTCAGGGATAACAGCATACTTCTTTTTTGTCGCCAGCCCATTGGGAAGCGGTGCGGGCTTCGCGCCGTTCACACTCACGAGTATCTTCCGATTGTCATAGCTTGAGCGAGAACAGATAAGGTTTAAATAATACCCCTGCAGGATCTCGAACTGATTATTCGGGATGAAGAATGCGTAGCTTGATCTCCACGTAGATCGAGGGATGACCGTTAGCTGGCTTGGTGCAGGATACGGGGCACCCGCGCCTTGCATTCGCTGGTCGTATTGCACAACCGCGATCTTCGTGCCGTTCGTCGAGGTGAAGTCGACCGGCGATGCCCAGTTCAACAACTGCGGCGGCGTCTTGTAGGGGGCTACGTTTGTGTACGTCTTGGTACCCGTATTCATAGATATATTCGAGGCACTCGGACCAGGGCCGCCAAGCCCAGGGATTATTCCGGTGAAGGGTTCGTACTCATCCCCTTGCCCTGCGTTGGCTGGCTCCTGCGAATCGATGAATGGCACGGAAAAATATCCCGACGTATCCCAGAATTCAACCGGCAACATCTGTTCGACCATATAGTCTCGGGCTTCGAGTGCACGTCCGCCACCCAGTTGCGGATCGCTCCCATCGGTCAGTGCATTCTCATGTCCGGCGAGAACGGCAACCGGCTTGTCGGATACGACGGTCGAGCCCGAGATATTGCATCCCGTACCACTTGCGGCACTTTTGACCATGTAACACTGTCCGCGGTTGAGGCCGATCGTGAACGGCACTGGCACTCCCGTCGCACCGGCACCACAGTTCACGCCCGTATGTCCACCGGCTGTCGTTGCGCTCGGCGTGATGGTGACCGTCGTCCCGTCAAATGCACCAATGACCATGAAGTAGCCCGCGGAGTTTTCACGAGATACAAGCCCTCCGACCCCGCCGATATTATCGTGGTAGCTCTGTACGACGTACTTCGTGCCGAGTGCAGCCGTCGAACTTGCGAGATAACTCCCGCCGGAACACGGCCCGACACTGAAATACGTAACGTTCACCGGCCCTCGCGCGCTGATATGGCAAGCACGGTACTCCGGTATTTCTCCGGGGTCGCTCATGCGCATCTGCCTGGTATCGAGCGGGATCTGAACGGCCCGCAACTTACCTACTGTATAGGTCTTCGCCGCAGTCTCGTTGCCGCTGTTATCGAAATACGAAACCGACACCTCGTTGTCGGCATAGCTCGACACGAGAGCGTACGCACCGAAGTAGCGCGTAAAGTTCGTGTCGATATGCTGGTTCAACACCGACGGAGAAAGAAATCCCACATAGAAATCACGACCGTCGGAGTTGAGGCCCTGGGCGTCGACTGTACCGATCCGGGCGGCGACAAGCGCAAGCGCTGCAGCACAGATATTTCGAATCTTCATGATGTGTTAGAAGATGATGATCGTCAATGTAGCTGGATTGTTACCTGCATCCACTCGGAGGATATACGAGCCAGCCGCAAGCGGCGGCAAATGCACCCGTAGCTCGTTGCCTGCGATACTGATTTCATCGCGAGCCCATACACCGACACAGCGTCCGAGGACATCGTAGAGCATTGCTGACGACACCGCACCGACATCTTCTGTCATCTTCACCCTTAACAGACCGTTCGTTTGTGTTGCATACATCCGGTGCAAGGACTCACCTTGAGATGAGACCAATGCCGGATTAAGTGTTGAACCACGCAACGAAGAAGTGGACTTGATCGCATACCTTACTCCATCTGCATCGGCAACGGTCCAGTACACGATAACAGTATCGCTCTTGGCAACGACCGGATGGAAGCAAAACCGGACTGGAACGCTGCCACCAGGTGGAATCGTAAACGGAAGACGGACGGTGTTCGCAGGATCCCAGGTGATCGCTCCGTCACCGACAATGCTTGTATCAGTGATGCTTATAGGGAAATCTCCAAGATTACGTAATTCGACTTCGCCGCAACCGATCGCCGAAAGCGGCACACTGTCGATGCTCAGATCTCCTGCCGAGAAACGCCCAACTCCACCGCGCGCGAAAACCCCTATATATTGGTTTGCGCATGACAATCTAACAACGAGCGAATCTGCGCGATGTACTGTATCGACCGACGAGTAACACACGGTCACAGCCAACGAATCACCATTCGAGAGTGAGACCGGAAGTGCGGGCGTGGTGGAAGCAATTCGAAAACCAGCGTCGCCATGCGTAAGAGATAATGCCTCGATGCGCACCGATGTGTCGGCGTCATGTACCGAGTAATTAATCGTTACACAAGTATCTCCGTGAAGAGAGACGACAGGGAATCGCACCGTATCATGTTGAAGAACCGTCCGAGGGATTGTCGAAACCATGACCGGCATGGGCGACCAATGAAGATGCACAATCTCCGTATTGCCTTGATCGTCATTGACCTGAACCGTCGCCTCGGCTGTGTCGAATGGGTTCTCCACCACTATATCGGCACACTCGGAGCGATTGCGTGCACCGAACGCAATCTCCCCAATCTGATCTGGAAAAATCAACGAATATAGCCGCACGTTGAACGACCGGCCGGGTTGAGGAAGGAAATCTCCTTTCGCATCATCGACGATTTGGAAACTCTGAATTGCCCGCTTTTCTCCGGTTGGAATCTGTGCGCACAGATGCCACTTCGCACAAAGTGTGTCGACGCTACTGCCGATCGACTGTCCATTCCCGGCAAGCATGAATCCAGCAGGATTCGAATAGGTCGTTGCGAAAACGGCCGGCTTGATCTTGAATGACATGCTGTCGAAGTCGTATGTCGGGTCGCCATAGTTATAGACCATGTATGGCGATGCTGTGGCACCTCGGATGAGAAGCGTGCCGGGATCTACAGCGATCGAGTATCCTGAGAGCGAATCGAAGTTCGGTATCTTCGGCCACGTCGCTCGCACAGTGCCAAATGCATTGAGTGCTACGGCCGGCGCACCATCTTTCGAGACCGTGATGTATCCTGATGTATAATCCGATGTGTTGCAGATTACATTGATAAAGTGCGAGTGTCCCTGATCGACGGAATCGTTTGGGACGTTGAGGATGTAGGTTCGCTTCCAGCGTGACATCGGGACGATCGTCATCTGTGTTGGCGCCGGGAATGGCGGTGCGCTGCCTTGCATTCGTTGATCGTATTGCACCATCGCCATCTTCACACCATTCGTTGCGTGCGCTTCAATCGGCATGGTATCACCGATGATGTCCGGTGGTGGCACAGCATACGGCGCTACGTCATCGAGATAATGGCTTGGCGTAACATTGATCTTCGTGCCCGACGGGCCCGGCAAATTTAAACTGGGAATGACGCCGGAGTAAAATGCGAACTCGTCTCCCTTCCCTGCTGACGCGCCCGGTGAATCTAGGAACGGGATGGACACGTATCCCATCGTATCCCAAATATTCACAGGCAGCATCTGCTCAACCATGTAGTTACGAGCTTCAAGTCCTGACGACCCGACGAGTGCCGGGTCACTTCCGATTGTGAACGCATTCTCATGACCGGCAATTACTACGACTGGTTTATCTGCAATAACCTGCGAATTCGACATGTCGCATCCCGACCCATCGGCCTTCCCCTTCACCAGATACGCCTGACCGTGGTTCAACCGGACGGTGAACGGCTCCTCGATGCCAGTATTTCCTGCTCCACAGTTGACCCCTTGATGTTTCTTTATCGTGGTCGAGCTCGGAATAATCGTAACCGTCGTGGCATCGAATGTTGCGATTACCATGAAGCAGCCCGAGGCGTTTTCATTGCTCAGTACACCACCGATGCCACCCTCGTTGTCGAAGTAGCTCTGAACCACGTATACCTTACCTAACGTAGCGGTCGGCAATGCGAGATAACTCTCTCCGGAATTCGAACCTGCCGAATAGAACTGGACGGTCACAGGCTTTACAGCGCGAATGTGGCACGCTTTCATTTCCGCTACCTCCCCAGGTTCTGCCATCTGCATACGCTCTATGTCGAGCGGGATACGGATACTATGTCCGCCTGCGACTGAATAGCTTGAAAAATTCACCTCGTAGCCATTATCGTCGAAGTAGTTCAGAGTGATCTGATTGTCGGAATAAGTGGATACAACAGCATACGCCTTATATAACCCTTGCAAGTTTTTACCGAAGTAGTTGACCGATTGTTTATTAAATGAAGGACTAAGTAACCCGAGATAAAAATCCCTCCCCTCATTCGAAACACCTTGTGCTTGTACCACGGGCAGGCCCAGCAACGAACATCCGAGCAACAACCATACTCGCACAGAGGGCATCAACCGACGTATAATCGAATAGGATATAGAGGAACTGTGCTTCATAGATAGCTGAGCGTTCTCAGAAGGAGAACGCTCAGCCCCCCGTCAAGTTACGAGGGAATCGGACCGAAAAATCATACGACACACGTTGAACACACTGCGGCCCAAGGTCCATCTGGACCTTGGGCCGCAGAGCAATAAGTCGTCAGCGCTTGATCACGCGGGTTGTTGCCGCGCCAAGACGCAGGATGTACATGCCAGACGGCATCGAATTCGTCGGCAACGCAAGGTAGCTGCCGTCGCCCGGCGGCGTGACGCTTCCCCAATCGGCAACCTTGCGGCCGAGCAGATCGTAGAGCGAGCACTCGAAGGCACGGTGCGCATCGTTCGCGGCGAGAATCAGGATGCGACCTTCTTGCATGACTGCATAGAGCGACCCTGGCGCGTCCGGTCGCAGCCACACGGCATCCGGCTCCAGGAAACGACCGGTGAGCGGATCGAGCAGGGTGTTGTTCTTCACGCCCGAATTCTCGATATCGTATAATGCGGATAGGAATACCGAGCGATCGGCCCACTTCGCAGGATATGGTTTCGTCAGATTCGGTGTGAACTGTACCTCGACCCACATACTATCCTTCACGTTGATGTAGAAGTTCGAAAGCGGGCTGAGCCCATATTCGTTATCCGTGATCTGAAATTCCGATGCATTCTCCCCGGTGAGGGTAATGCTATGAACTTGTATACGCTTGAGAGCGCCTCGATTCGTCAGGTAGACACGAATCTTCGGTTGCAAGGTGGGCTTGCTCGTATCGCCGAGCAGAACAACGGAACGCGGTGACCACAAAACGCTCGGATCGTACCCTTGACCGCTGAGGAACGAGATGTTTTTGGTCTCCGCAGCCAGGCGTGCATTCGGCGAAAGGTTCGTCTGCCACGTGATCGTTGCAGTATGAAATTCGCGATCGGTCGGCTTGAAGCAGACTTGTACATCGACACGATCTCCGGGTGCGAACGTTTTCGGGAGCGTCGCAAGGAATGCAGGGTCGACGGTGAACATCGGATCGCTGACGACCGCACCGGTGAGCGTGTACGGACGCGTCCCGGTGTTACTGATCGTGACTTTCCCGCAGTTAACATCGTTGGAATCCGTCGCACCGATCGCAAGGTCGGTCGCTTGGATCAAGCCAGTTGCGCCCTTCCCTTGCACCACGAAGCGGAATGTTCCGCCGCACTCTTTTGCAAAGACGATCTGCGCGGAGTAGTTGCTCGTATCGTCCGGCCGGAAGCAGATCGGTACGCGCAGCGACTGGCCTGCTTGCACGGTGATCGGGAAGTTCGTCATCGGCGGATTGATGCGCATGCTCGCCGCATCGCCTTTGACATAGATACTATCGATACCGAACGGGATCGCTTCGTTCTTCGACAATGCCGAAATATCGATATAACCGCAGCCTTCACTGTCTGCCGCAAACACCGGGAATGCGAATGTATCGGACGCGATTCGAGTCATACCGGGTGCAATCGCGGCATTGATGATCGGCTTCGAGTTCAGTGTTACCGTTTGCACGTAGCCCGAATTGTCGTAGACTGCAATGGTCCCATACGACGAATCCGCCGGGTTCGGCGTGAAGACGTCGAAGCACAATTTCTTCGCATTATCCGAACGAATGATATCGCCTTTGCCGAGCGTATCGAGCGACGGATCGAGCACGATATTCTTCGCGACCCGAGCCGTGGGATAGAACGTATTATTGGTGTAGTTCAGCAGTTCGACATAACGAACAGCGCTTGCCGAATCGCCCTTCACTTCGGCGCAGATATTCCAGTTTGCACAGTTCTGCTTGACAGACAGAGCGAGTTCGGGGTCCGGCGCGCCGATACGGTTGCATGCCATGCCCGCAGGGTTCGAGAACTCGGAGTATGTACCGAAGGTGTTGCGCATCCCTGTCACGTAGGCCATGAACTTCGGGCGAACGGTATCGGCTCCGAACGGTACGCTGTACACGTAACAGTTCGAACTCACGGGCACCGAGATTTGCGCTCCCATCAATCCTTCGCCACCGGGGACGACCCATGTCTTCTTGACAAGCAGACCGGAGCTCTGGACCGGTTGCGACGGTTTGCCATTGTAGATATTTTGGATCAACTGCCGGTTCCAATCGGACGACGAGCAGATGATATTCAAATAGTATTGCTGGTAGGCAGTCGAATTCGTATCCTTCGGAAATGCAAGCGCATACTCCGACTTCCATCCCGATTCTGCGACGATCGAAGTCATCGACGGTGCCGGGTTTGCTGCGTTCGGGGTCGTTGTTTGCATACGCTGATCGTACATCATTGCCCCGAACGGCACGCCGTTTTTCGCATGGATCACGGCCGGTGTCGAGATGCCGAGAATCCCTTGGACGGTACTCGCGAAGTAGGCGCCGTTAATATCGTATGCATTATTGATGGTCGCCACAGCAGTCTTGTCGTTGGCAACAAAAATGTGGAATTCATCGCCCGTACCGCCGGAGGTCGGAGGCGGCGAATCGATCAGCGGGATCGTGATATATCCCATCGTGTCGAAACAGTCGGACGGAATCATCTGCTCGATCATGAAGTCACGCTGCTCGACCGATGCCGTCCCGACATCGCTGCCATCGGTGTAGGCATTCTCGTGACCGGCAAGCACAACGACCGGACGGCTTGTCTCGACGAGCGAGCCCGAGATGTCGTCGGTCTCGCTCGATGCCGGCGACTTGACGAGATAACAATCGCCGCGATTGAGCACCGTCCCATACACTCGAACGGAGCCGTCTGCCTGATAGCCATGGGCGCCGACTTTTCCTGCTGCCGTCGTAACGTTGGGTGCGTATTGCACCGAAGTGCCATCTTCGGTAGCGATGATCAGGAAATATCCCGCGGTGTTCGCTCCCGGATCGTCGGGGTGTTTGAGCAAGCTGCCCAAGCCGCCGACATTGTCATGATAGGACATGACCACATACTTCTTGCCGAGGCATTGCATCGGCAGCGCGAGATACGAGCCGTCGTCGGACGGACCGGCGCTCAAAAATTGCAGTGAGATCGGAGCGTCAGAAACCACATGGCAGGCTTTGTATTCGGGCACTTCGCCGGTATCGCGCATGCGCATTTTGCGCACATCAAGCTGCACCTGAGTGCTCTGGCGGGCAGCGACCTTCACCACTTTCAGGATCTCTTCATTTCCCAGTTCATCGAAATAAGAGAATCGCACCGTCGCGCCGCTCACGGCATAGACCTCGGCGAACGCATTGAACTGGTTCGCCCCGTTCGGTACTTGCGTCACATTTCCCGGAGTCAGCAACCCAAGATAAAATTCACGACCGTCGTTGCGGATACCGCGTTGAGCAATACTTACAACGGGCAATAGAATAGCAAGTAGTACGTAGAGTGATCGTTTCATGGTTCATCAAACAACACAAATACAACACACGAATGGGGACGTGGAAATAGCGTCAGGACGCACCGCACACATGGAGAAGGACTGTGTGGGGCCTAAAAAAACAACCGGGGAGGAAAAACCGTTTGGCGGCAAGGAAGGCGCAGACCTCCCTTGCCGTACACGTTCGAACGGTTACTCGGCAAGCAGTTTCTTGATCATCTTCGAGTCGGTGCCGTTGAGGATCGCCGACTGACGGAGCGAGCGCTTGCGCTTCTGCGTCTTCGAAGTCAAGATGTGGCTATGGAACGGCTTCTCGCGCTTCACCTTACCGGAAGCGGTTACCGTAAAGCGCTTCTTCGCGCCGGAGTGAGTCTTCTGCTTTGGCATTGTCGTTTCTAGTATTTATTTACACTTCATATATTATTCTGACGCCGGAGCTTCCGCATCCGTTTCAGCAGGGGCTGGGGCCGGCGCTTGTGCGGCCGTCGCCTTTTTCAACTTCAGCGCGAATTCGGTCGGCTCGCTCGAGCGCGGCGCGTCGTTGTCGCTGCCGTCGCCGCCCTTGCCTTTGCTCTTGCCTTTGCCGGGTGAGAACACCATGGTCATGAGCTTGCCCGAGAGGCTGACGTCCTGATCGACCTTCGCGATGTCGCTCAGCGCTTCGGTGAATTTCTTCAGAAGATTCTCACCGAATTCTTTATACGCGATCTGTCGACCGCGGAATTGTACCGTCGCCTTGACCTTGTGGCCTTCTTCGATCCAGGCGCGTGCATGTCGCAGCTTGAAGTCGAAGTCGTGCGTATCGGTACCCGGATGAAAGCGCAGCTCTTTCATCAATTGCTTATGCTGCGACGCTTTCGCGACACGATCACGCTTCTGCTGCTCGTATCGGTACTTACCGAAATCCATGAGCTTGCAGACCGGCGGATCTGCCGTCGGGGCGATCTCGATGAGATCGACGCCACGCTCGCGTGCAATACGAAGCGCATCCTGCGGAGTCATCACTCCCAGTGCGCCATTTTCGTCGACGACGCGGATCTGCGGAACGCGGATCTGCTCGTTGAGTCGAACGCCGAAATTCTTGACAGGCATTTCGCGGCTGAAGCGATTCTGCCGCGGATTCGGCTTCGGTGTTAGTGTCGGAGTAAACGGTATCTTAGCCATTATTGGAGTCGTGATGGTCTAAGCATACCGAGCAAATAGTACCCAGTGTCAAATACGTTCTTGTTTAGTGTATATGTCCTTGTTCGTATGACGGATACGGGGCGGAATCACTCCCGCCCCGATCCTTGAACTCATTCCGGAATCGCGGATTCCGATGTGACAAGCGTTAATGCTTCCTCAAGCGGAATCGTTCCTAAATTCCCCTTTCCGTGGCGTCTGAGGGCCACAGAACGTGCCTCGGCCTCTTTGCCACCGACCACGAACATGATCGGCACCTTCTTGACCTCCTGGTCACGGATTCGGGCGTTCACCTTCTCGTTCGAGGCGTCGAGCACGACCCGGACTCCTTTTTCGCGAAGAATGTTCGCGATCTCCTCGGCGTAGGGGGTCTGCGCATCGGTGATCGGCAGCACTGCAACCTGCGTTGGGGCAAGCCAGACCGGGAAGTTACCGGCATAGTGCTCGATGAGCAAGCTGATGAACCGCTCGAACGAACCGAACGGTGCACGGTGGATGATCACCGGGCGATGCTTCTGGTTGTCCGCGCCGATGTACTCGAGGTTGAATCGCTCCGGCATGACATAGTCTACTTGAACCGTGCCAAGCTGCCATGAACGGCCGAGCGCATCCTTGAGCATGAAGTCGATTTTCGGCCCGTAGAACGCGGCCTCGCCGATGCCAATCTTGTAGTCAAGACCCATCGCATCGGCTGCTTCCTTTACGTCCTTTTCGGCCTGGATCCATTGCTCGTCGCTTCCACCGTACTTGGTGGTGTTGGCGGGATCGCGGAACGACAGGCGGATATTGAAGTCGTTGAAGCCGAGCGTCGTCGAAA
The DNA here is from genome assembly GCA_018266755.1 of Bacteroidota bacterium. Taxonomy (NCBI): domain Bacteria; kingdom Pseudomonadati; phylum Bacteroidota; species Bacteroidota bacterium. The sequence goes on along the minus strand of JAFDZW010000001.1, from coordinate 549,942 downwards.
CGAACTGCGTGAGCTTGATGACGCTCATCAGTTCGTCCTTCAACTGTTCGGGCATCATGTAAATATGCGCGTCGTCCTGCGTGAACGAGCGCACGCGTGAAAGACCGTTGAGTTCACCCGACTGCTCGTAGCGATACACCGTACCGAACTCGGCGAAGCGAAGCGGTAGATCGCGATAACTGCGCGGCTTCGACGCATAGATCATATGGTGATGCGGACAGTTCATCGGCTTGAGCAGATACTGTTCGTCATCCACTTCGATCGGCGTGAACTGACTGTCTTTATAATATGGGTAGTGTCCGCTGGTCTTATACAACTCGATGTTGCCGATGTGCGGCGTGACGACTTGCAGGTAACCCGATTTCTGCTGGGCCTTGCGCAGGAAGGTCTCCAGCTGATTGCGCACGACGGCGCCGTTCGGCAGCCACACAGGCAGGCCGCCGCCGATCTTCGGCGTGATCATAAAGAGCTCAAGCTCTTTGCCAAGCTTGCGGTGGTCGCGCTTCTCGGCTTCCTCGCGCGCCTTCAAATACTCTTCAAGCTCTTTCTTCGTCGGGAAGCTGATGCCATACACGCGTGTGAGCATCGGCCGCTTCTCGTCGCCGCGCCAGTATGCGCCTGCGATCGACAGCAGCTTCGGGAATTTGATCTTCCCCGTCGACGGGACGTGGGTACCGCGACATAGATCGACGAAGTTGCCTTGCTCGTAGAACGTGACGGGCACTCCCTTGAGGCCATCGAGCAGTTCGAGTTTCAGCCAGTCGTTCTTCTCTTTGAAATATGCAACGGCCTTGTCCCATTCGATCGGGATGCGCTTGTAGGGCACGTCACGCGAGGAGAGTTCGTACATCTTCTCTTCGATCTTCACGAGATCGTCCGGCTGCAACTTCACGCCTTCCGGAAGCTGCATATCGTAGTACCAGCCGTTCTCGATCGGCGGACCGATACCAAACCGCGTACCCGGATAGAGCGCTTCGACGGCCTCGGCCATCAAGTGCGCGCTCGAATGCCAGAAGATGGACTTCCCTTCGTCGGATTCCCACTTGACGATGTTCACGGCGGCGTCTTCCGTGATAGGCGTAGCAAGATCGAGCGGCTTGCCGTTGGCGATAATGCCCAGCGCCACCTGCGCCAGCCGCGGTGAAATCGATTCGGCGATCTGCATGCCGGTGGTGCCAGCGGCGAATTCCTTCACCGCACCGTCCGGGAATGTAATTTTGATGTTCGAACTCATAGGTTGTGTGAAACAATAAACTTGGACTTTCCTCTCCGGCAGTTTTCCGGCTCGTTCTTCTCGAATGTCATTGCGAGGAGGGCTTTAGCCCGAACGAAGCAATCTGGAATCTTCGAGCTTGCACCTCGGGTCAAGTTTTTAGATTGCTTCGTCGACGCTTCGCGTCTTCCTCGCAATGGCACTGGCACGTGACGTTGCTACCAAACGCAAAACGGCAGGCCTTCTGGCCTGCCGTTCGCATCACACTTTGTGCTTGCAGAACTACGAGCAGACCCGGGCGCCGGAGGGCGTCGTGGTCGTGGTCGTAGTGTTGAAGCTATTCATCGTTAATGCTAACGCATAATTGAGACTGGGGTTCCATCGGATACATGCGTCATTCTGAGCATTCTTCTGCGACCACAGGAGCAGAAGCGAAGAATCCCTTCGGAACTGCCCGAACGGTCGTGTCTCACCGAAAGGGATTCTTCGCTTCGCTCAGAATGACATCGATCATGAAAGACACAAATGTACTGCAAAATAAGTAGCGCCGACTTCAGTCGGCGCATACGATAGGCATTCTATATGCGCACACTTCAGTTGGCGGATCCGGAGTGTCACTTGCAGGCGCCGACTAAAGTCGGCGCTACTTCGGATTACTTCGCAAACTCCGCCAACTCCATCCACCGTTCGACCTTGGCGTCGAGTGCAGTGCTGAGTGCGCCGAGTTCGTTCGAGACCGTTTGGATCAGTTCGTAATCGGAACCGGCATTCGATAGCTGCGACTCGAGTTCTGCTTTGCGTGCCTCTGCTGTTGGAATATCTTTTTCCAACTGCTCGAATTCCTTTTGCTCTTTAAAGGAGAGCTTGGCTTTCTTTGCAGGCTCTTGCGTGGCCGAAGCCGCTTGTTTCTTCGATTGTGACCGAGCATGCTCTTCAGCTTCGCGTTCTTCACGGTCGCGGATTTCGAGGAAGGCAGAGTAATCGCCGGGATATTCGCGAATGCGACCTTCGCCTTCGAAGCGGAAAATGTGATCGATCGTGCGATCGAGGAAATACCGGTCGTGGCTCACGACGACAAGCGTCCCTTCGAAATCATCGAGAAAACTTTCGAGCGCGACGAGCGTCGGGATGTCGAGATCGTTCGTCGGCTCGTCAAGGAGCAGCACATTCGGATTTGTCATCAAGAGGCGAAGCAGATAGAGTCTGCGCCGTTCGCCGCCCGAGAGCTTGCCGATGACGGAGTACTGCATCTCCGGCGCGAACAAAAATCGCTCGAGCATCTGGCTCGCGGAGATCGTCCCGCCGTCGGCGGTCGGCAGGTTTTCGCCGATCTCTTTGATGTAGTCGATCACGCGCGAGTTCTCATTGAGGTCGCGGCTTTCCTGATCGTAGTATCCGATCACGACGGACGAACCGACTTCGATCTTCCCGCTCGTCGGCTTCATGCGCTCGGAGATCATCTCGAGCAGCGTCGTCTTCCCCGAACCGTTCGGACCGATAATGCCGATGCGTTCGCCTTTGGTGACCGAGTATGTGAAGTCTTTGAGCAGAACTTTATCGCCGAACGACTTGGTCACCTTTTCGAAATCAACGACCTTCGAACCGAGCTTCCTCGGAGCGATCTTCAGCTCCAGCACTTCCTTCTCCTGATCTTGCGGCGTATTTATCAACTCTGTCGCGCGATCGACGCGGGCCTTCTGCTTCGTCGTGCGGGCCTTGGCGCCGCGCTTGAGCCACGCGAGTTCGCGCTTTGCGAGCGAGCGGCGTTTCTGTCCTTCGACCTTTCGCAGCTCTTCCTGTTCTGCCTTGCGTTCGAGGTAATACTGGTAGTTGCCGTTGAAGACCTGCGTGGTGCCGCGATCTACTTCGAGGATGTGATCGGTGACGCGATCGAGGAAGTAACGATCATGGGTGACGAGCAAGAGCGCGCCGCTGTATCGTTTCAGATATTGTTCGAGCCACGAGATCGTCTCGGCATCGAGATGATTCGTCGGCTCGTCGAGCATCAAGAGATCGGGTTGCACGATGAGCGCATGAGCGAGGGCCACGCGCTTGCGCTGACCGCCGCTGAGCGTCCCCATCTTGGCTGTGAGATCGGTAATCCCAAGTTTCGAAAGGATGACCTTCGCATTCGTCTCGACGTCCCATGCTCCGGCAGCGTCGAGCTTGGCGGCAAGTTCTGTGACACGGCGCGTAACTGCTGCATCGCCGTGACTATGAATCAGGTCTTCGCAGGCCTGCTCGTAATCGTGTATGAGCGAGAGCGCTTCGGAGTTACGCGAGAAGATCGCATCGAGCACGGTGTGCTCGGGATCGAAGATCGGGTTCTGTGGCAGATATCCGACGTGGCTCGACTCTGCAACGACGACCTCGCCGCTATCGGGGATGACTTCGCCGGAGACGATTCGCATGAGCGTACTCTTGCCACTGCCGTTCGTACCGATGAGCCCGAGTCGTTCGGACCAGTCGATGCTGAACGTGACGTCGCTAAAGAGCGGCTTGTACCGAAAGTCCTTGCTGACTTTGTTAACCGAAAGAACAGGCATGTGCGCGAAGGGATCTGCGTCTTATTTTTTCTTCCGACGGAAGATCCCGCCGAGCCAACCGCCGCGTTTCTTTTTTGCTTTTCCCGACTCCTGATGCGGATGCGAGTGTGTCGGGTGCTTGTGTTCCTGGGAATGCTCGTGGGCATGTTCGCGGCGAACCGGTTTGTGTTCGGCCGGTTTACGAGCGGTGTGCTCGCCCTGCTTTTTCGGACGATGATCGTTCTGGCGATTCGACTTCGGCTCGTGCTGCTTCTGTTCGTTGTCGCGACGTTGCGGTTTTGCTCCTTCGTGCGGAGTATGCTCGCCCCGGATGCGCTCTTCGCGTTCGCGTGTCATCTCTCGACGGCGTGAACCGTGCTCAACGGGCGGACGCTCGCGTCGCGCATTGCCGCCGCGTTGTCGTTGTTCGCCGCCGCCGCTGCGGTCTTTGCGTTCGCGAGGTTCTGTGGGCGCTTTGGCGCCGCCTTGCTGCGAGTGCTTCGCCAGTTCGCGCATGCGTTCGGCGACCACATCGGCGCTGGCGTTCGGCGGCGTCTTTGCTACTGCCGGTCGGTGCGCCGGGACGTCGCTCGACGCAAACGGATGATCGGGTACGGTCTCGATCTTCTTGCCCGTCAACCGCTCGATCGCGCGAAGGTTATCGCGCTCGTCCGACGAACAAAACGCAATCGCCTTTCCTGCCGCCCCTGCGCGACCTGTGCGGCCGATGCGGTGCACGTAAGTTTCCGCTACATCGGGAATATCATAGTTGAAGACGTACTCGAGATCGTCGATGTCGATGCCGCGTGCGGCAATGTCGGTTGCGACGAGTACGCGCATGCGCCCGGCTTTGAACGCCGTCAGCGCCTTCTGTCGGGCGTTCTGCGTCTTGTTCGAATGAATCGCTTCGGCGGCGATGTTCGCGCGATTGAGAATGCGGGTCACCACATCGGCCCCGTGCTTCGTGCGCGTGAAGACGAGGGCCGATTCGATATTGAGCTCGTCGAGAAGATGAATCAATAGCTGCGACTTCTTCGGCTTCCCGATATAATAGACCGTCTGATCGATACGCTCGACCGTGGTCGACGGCGGCGTGACTTCGACACGCTGCGGATGATCGAGAATCTGATGCGCAAGCTGCGAGATCACGTACGGCATGGTTGCCGAGAAGAAGAGCGACTGCCGTTTCTGCGGCAAGCGCGCAACAAGCTTCTTCACATCGGGCAGAAAGCCCATGTCGAGCATGCGGTCGGCCTCGTCAAGGACGAACATGTGGATGTCGTCGAGCGAGATGTGCCCCTGCTGGAAGAGATCCAGCAAGCGACCAGGCGTGGCGATCACAACATCCACGCCCTTGCGCAACGCAGCGATCTGGCGACTCTGGTTGACACCGCCGAAGATGACGGTGCACGTAAGGTGCAGGTGCCGGCCGTATGCCCGAAAGCTTTCTTCGATCTGGATCGCAAGTTCGCGCGTCGGCGTAACGACGAGTGCGCGGATGCGACGTTCTTTGCCCTGCGGCCGCACGGCGTGCAGCTTTTGCAATATCGGAATAGCGAATGCGGCGGTCTTGCCGGTGCCCGTCTGGGCGATGCCCAGGAGATCGTGGCCTTCCAGTACGATGGGGATGGCTTGTGCCTGGATCGGCGTCGGTTGTTTGTAGCCTTCTTCCTGAAGCGCCTTCAGGATCGGTTCGATTATTTGTAATTCCTCAAAACCCATAAGAACAGTGTTGTGTCAAGGTATTGTGTGAGTACATACCAGAGAGAATGCGGCGTGACAAACGTGCTTCCGATCCAATATGCGGGTTGTTCCGCTTGCCGCAAAATACAAAGAGCAAGATTCCCAACGCTTCTATAACACCGATGCCGACAAGGTAATTCAGCCGCAAATCGGCGGTAATGACTCAGTTTTGGCTCTATTCCAATCGTCATTCTGAGCAACGCGAAGAATCTCTGCGGCGGAGCCTCACTGCGTTGAATCGAGGGATTCTTCGCGTTGCTCAGAATGACATCTGCTTACACTCCGAAATGCCGGAGGTCTTAGCGTTTGGCGGAAGTTTTCGATGCGGCGAATTTCGCGGCGAGTTCTTTGAACTCGGCGAGGTGCTTGATCTTTGCGAAGTCCGGATCCGTTGCGATATCTCCGCCCTCGTCATACCCTGCGTCGAGTGAGCGACGAAGCATCGCAAGCGCTTCGTTCGTTTCACCGAGCAGCGCATAACAGCACGCAATGTTGTAGATCTCCGTCGGCTCGAGCTTGCTTGCCGAGAGCACGCGTTCGATCTGCGCATGAGTCCCCGCGCGGTCGCCGAAGTTAGCGAGGTTTACTGCGTATTGCAGCCGCACGGCCGTGTTAGTTGGGTAGCGTTGCAGGAAAAGATCGTAGAGCGGCTTAGAATCGTGGATACGCTGGTTGCGATGTGCGGTGTCGCCGAGCGCCCCGTAACAATCGATGAGCGTGCTCCAGTCGGGCAGATCGGTGATGCTCAGGCGAACCGCCTGTTCGAGATTCTCCGCCGCGCGGTCGAACCTCCCGAGTTTGTAGTACGTACTGCCGAGCAACGAATACCCGGTGCTTTGCTTTGGCTGCAGCGCGACGATTCGTTGAGCGAAATAGATTGCCGAGTCGAACTGCGAACGGATCAGCGACGTCTGCACGAGCAACGTATACGCTTCGAAGAAGTTGGGATCCGTACGCACACAGACCCGTGCAAAGGAGTCCGCCTTCTGCAAGTCGCGCGGATCGTGCGTGAAGCCCGAGAATCGCGCGAGATACCCTCCGGCACTCAGGAAGTACGGATAGACGTACTTGGGGTCGATCTTCGACGCCGCCTGCATCGACGCGAAGCCGCGCTGGAGCTGCTCGTCGGTTGTGACTCGCGTAAAATGCTTGAGTCCTTCGGCAAGTGCGGTGTATGCCTCCAGCTTCGAGGTTGCATTGCGCATCGTCGTCGAGTCGAGGAAGCTACCCTCTCCGATCGTCCCTTGCAACTGAAATGCGATAGTCATTGCCAACCGCGTCTGCAATTCAAGCAGATCGTCGGTGTTGCCGTCGAGGTTCTCCAGGTTTGTCACCTTTCCGGTTTGCACATCGACAAGCTCCGCGGTGATGCGAACGGTTTTGTCCTGCTTACGCACCGTGCCATCGACCACATAGCGCACGCCGAGATCGGACGCGATCTCCTTCACATCGTCCTTGCGGCCTTTAAGCTGCATCGTCGTTTGCCGGTCGACGACGTCGAGATCCGACTGGTGCGACAACGTGGCAATCAGCTCCGTCGTCAACCCGTCGGCAAAGAACTCGTCGTCTTTGTTCGACGACAAACTCTGGAACGGCACGACGACCATCTTTTTCGTCGTCGTCGCAGCCACCGCATGTTTCGGGTCGGATGGCGTCAGCAGATCGAATACTTCTCCGAAGACGATCAGGCACGCAAGCACGATGACCGTGCGCACGAGCTTCTTCTTGAGTCGTGGCGCAAGGCGGATTCTGCTGCGCAGCTTGCTCCACTTCGATACTGGTGCCTTCGGCACCAGGAAGCGACCGACGGCTTCGATGATGCGGGCGCTATCGGAATACGGGACTCGCTGAATACCCGCGAGTTGGTACTTTACATCGTGTGTGAGCTCGACCGCTTCGATGTCCACCGGAACGATGCTCTTGTTCGCCTCGGATGCAAGCGACAATTCTTTGATCACATTATGCGACGCGAACGAATGCTTGCTGATCAGGAGGATGAACACGTTGCATTCCTCGATGCCAAGGACGATCTCTTTTGTCCATTTGGACGCGGCGCCGATGGCGGATTCGTCGATCCAAACGGTATAGCCGGCCGCACGAAGCCGTCCGGCCAAGGCGAGCGCCTCGTCGTGATCGGCGGAAGAATACGAGATGAATACGTCGGCCATGCGAATTGAGAATGAAGGGCAAATTTACGGTAGTCTTCCTCCGGCCGCATCGTTTCCGCAGATGGCGCATCTAATGAGAAACGAACAACCGGAGAACTATGCCCTACTATTTCACCAAGAACTTGCAGTGTTCATTCGACGAAGCCATCACCCGCGTGACCGAAGCGCTGGCAACCGAGGGATTCGGCGTTCTTACAGATATCGACGTCAAGGCGACGATGAAAAAGAAGCTGGATGTCGATTTTCGCAACTACCGCATTCTCGGCGCCTGCAATCCGCACTACGCGCACAAGGCGATTAGTGCGGAAGATAAAATCGGCACCATGCTCCCCTGCTCGGTCATCGTTCAGCAGCACGACGACGGAGGCATCGAAGTCTCGGCGATCGATCCTATTGCCTCGATGCAAGCGGTGGAGAACGAGTCGCTCATGCCGATCGCAACCGAAGTGCAAGCAAAGCTCAAACGAGTGATCGAATCGCTCTAATCAAGCGGCGTCGTCATTCTGAGCGTTGGAATGCGGTTTCCCACTGCGCTCGGAATGACGTATCGTTCGTTATAGCTGGAACACGCGGCTGATGTTGAAGCCGAACTGAATGTCGCCTTTGAAGAAATTCTGATACGTTTCGGTCACGAACGCTCGTTCGTTCATGCCCTTCGTATTGGTAATATGCAGTTGGAACACGTGTCCGCCGGTTTCGATATCGAAGCCGATCGATAGCGGATCGTAGTTGAGATCCTTCACCATGCCGTTGAAGGCGTGGTAATAATCCACGACGAACGCGATACGATTCGTCAGCTTGAAGCGTCCGCCGAAGCCAAGCGCGAAGATATCGTTCGGATCGCCGGCCGTCGGCACAAGATTACGATGGATGAGCGTCGGCGAGATTTGCAGCGAAAGGTCTTCGCTGAGTTTCGAACCGACGAGCACTTGCTGATAGTACGACAGGCGCGACGAAAAGTAATTTGGCCGCGTCGGATCGGTCCACGGTCCTGTCCAACACGTTACACCCGCATCGAGCACCACCGAGACCGGCATATTCCGGGCGCCAGTGGATTGATGCAACAGACGGTATTTCACGAGTGCATCGTATTCGCGGTTGGCCGTCGAACGTCCGACACCGACCTGCAGGTCCGTGATCGGCACCCAATCGAAGCTGAAACGCATCGTCGATTGGTCGAGCCCCCACAAGCCGTCCACCCCGGTCTTGATCGCCCCGAAGCGATGAAGAATACGGAAGTCGAGCGTTCCGGCGCCGAGCATTTCGATCGACTGTCCGTTGATCACACGTGTCGACTTGAACGCATTATTGACGTACTCGGTCTCTTGTGTCGTGTCCTTCACAAGATCTAACAAGTCTCCGCTTTCCTGAGCGAAGGTGCGCGTCGTCGTGGCCGCAAGCAGGAGCAGCGCGGCGAAGAGTGCGATTCGTGTTTTCATTTCAGCGGGTCCAGCCACATGTTGGCGTCGATCTTCACGGTCTTCGAGATCTTATCGGCCACGACCGACGGAATCTCGATATTGTAGTCGGCAAGCAAGATCGTAAACGAGGTGAGCGCGTTTACTTTGCCGCCTTTGATCACGATCTTCGATTTCGGCGTGATGTTCTTCGTTACGCCGTGAATGGTGAGCGTGCCCTTCATCTCGACGGGATACGTCCCGTCCTTCGAGAAGTCGATCGATGCGATGTTGGAGATCGAACCTTTGAAGGTAGACTTCGGATATTTGTCGCTCTCGACGTAGTTCTCGTTGAAGTGCTCCTGCATCAGTGCGCGTTCGAACTCGAAGGCCTTCAGCAGAATCTGCATCTCGACGGCGCCGGTCTTGGCATCGAGGACGCATGTACCCTTGTTGTTTTTCGCTTCGATGTTCTCGACCGCAGTCGACGCATAAAAATGCACGTAGCCCGATTTTGTAAAGTACTTGCCCTGCGCCAGCACCTGCGACGCCAAAACGACAAGCACTGCGGTCGTGATGATCCGGATCCTGTTCATAGTAGTCATTCGTAAAATTGCTATGACCAATGTGGTCACGGCATGATAAACACTAGAAACACATAGTATCGATCTTCGATAGGCTGATCCTCACGACAAATGAACAATTTCTCATCTTCCCCTACTCGGCATGCGGACGTTCGACGGCACATCGGGTCATGACGACCCGGACGTCGATGAGATTCTCGAACCCGCTGCACGACCCGATCACCGAGACGCTGTCACCGGCATGCACCCACTGCGCATCGCCGATGTGCGCCTGCGCAAGCTGGCACGAGACAACCGACGTCGGCATGCCGCCGTCGAGCACCAGGCTCGCCGTGCCTGCCGAATCGCGTTCGATCGACTTCAGTACTCCGCGCACGAGAATTACCTTATCCCTCGCCGCGTACTTAGCTGTGGCGGCAGTCTCGTCGGCGCTGTAGGCATTCACAAGATCGGAAGCGGTGACGGTAACATCGGGCCGTGCCGTTGCAAGATCTTTATTCGGACGGCTGAACTGGTAGTAGCCGTAGCCTGCGCCGATGGCACCAAGCACGACGACGACGATCAGGATCTTCCATATACGTTTCATACCGGCTCCTTAGTTATTGGCAAACCCTGCGCGAATCCACACACGGAAGTATGCGACCTGACACGACGTGAGCGTCGTATTGTCGTTCGGCATCGGGACGTAGCCTTGCGAGTGCGTGGTCGCACCGAGCAGGCGGCCATTGCCGGCATAGATCTTGATGTTGTTGTAGCCATCGAGATTCACATTGCCACCGCTGGCGGCAAAGGTCGTTGCCGAATGACAGGCGGGCAAGCATCGCTGCGAAACGAGCGGTGCGATCGTTGCGGCATAGGTAACGTTCGACGTATCGCATCCGCCGCCGCCCGTCGTATCGATCGAATTCGACGATGGCGGATACAGCGAGGCCTCGTTGTCGTAGTAGCAGCTCGCAAGAAACACCAGGGCGAGCACCATCAGGATGACAGAATGCTTCATCATTATTGTATAGACACGAAATCAGTTGTAAATGCTACATGACGACTCAATTATTCGGCGCACCATGCATGGCCCAAATCTTGAACGCATTGAGGTCACACGGAGAGATCGCACCCTGTTGGGGCATGGCATTATAGCCGGGTGCTTTCGTCAGGTCTCCCATGAGTTTCCCGTTCTTCACGTACACCTGTAGTTGGCTGTACGTCTCGAGCACAAATCCGCCTCCGTTAGTGGCCGGAGCGGCATGGCAACCAAGGCATGCATTCTGCATGATCGGAACGATCGTTTGAGAATAGGTTGCGACCGTGTCGCAGTTCCCGTCGCAACTATTATTCTTCGCGCCCTGCTGGATCCATTTCAGCACCTGCGCTTTTTGCGCGGCAGTAAACGGAGTGCCGTTGCGCGGCATTGCATCTTCCCCTCGCGCGCTGAGCACCGTGTAGAGCTTGCTCGTCGTAGGGCTCGACGTGCGGACATACGCTTTGATACTCGGGTACGAATTCAACGCGAAGCGTCCTTCGCCTTGCCCACCGTCATGGCATCCGCTCATTGCACAGTTCGAGCCAATGAGCGGTAAAATATCGTTGGTGAAATAGACGCTGTCCGAACTGCACGGATGGCTCGGAACATAGAGCGACGTATCGAAGCCCCAATTCGTCCCGCCACCGGTGCCGGTAGTATCTTTTCCGCCGGTGCCGGTCGTATCCTTGGCACCGTTGCCCGTGGTGTCGTGCTTTCCGGTTGTGTCCGCAGGCGAGAGCGGATGAAACGCATCGTGCTTACACGAGTCAAGCGACACTGCCAACACCGACCCGAAGATCACTGCGATTACAACTGACAACAAATACTTCTGCATCATGAATAATATTCTGGGGAGCGGGTAAACGCGAATAAAACGGGTGGTCAGCAACTGTCTATTTCCATGGGGATGGGGTTGGCATATCCTGCCGCACCTACCCTCCTTTCTTAGACCCGTGTACGCAGGTGTTGTTTCACCACGGGCGGTGAAAAATACTTCATCCGCCTGCATTCTTATGCCGCCGCAGCCAGTCCTTCGTCCGGTTCGGGCTCGTCGAGGAAGGGATTTTCCATTTCTTCGCGGAGCTCTTCCTCGTAGGTTTTCAGAGGGCCACGCCGACACACGCACTCTTCTAACTCATTTATTTCCTGTGCATTAGAGGTGTAAAATTCCTCTTTGATCTTCTCGAATGCGCTTCGGGTTACCCCTCTCATCAGCCAATAGCCGCCTCGAACGAGCTCTTCTTTATCCCGCAATCCCTGAAGAATAACTTCATAATCTCGCGGGTCCGTGACCTGGCCGATACTTTTTCCAAGACGCTGCTTGCAATTCCAAAAATCCTGTATGACACGGTAGGTAACCCTCTTCGGGGCCGGCTTGCGTCGCTCGGCTTCTTCTTGTGCCTGGCGAACGGGATCGACGGCCACGAGGATGCGGTCGGTACTGCCGACGAGCCTGCCCATCGCACCGCGGCCATAGCGGCCTGCCTCCGATTTGTTCGAGCCGTCTCGGGAGAAGACGATCACCGCCAAGCCGAAACTCTTGGCCCAGTCGATCAGCCGAGAGACGAGCAGTTGTTTATGCCGCTCGGTGTCGGTTGCCCGCTCCAAATCGGATAGAATAATCGTACCGAATGTGCCCCCAGCAAGCGCTTGCTTGATCTCGTCGAGTTCGTCCGTGACCTCTTTGCCATGAAAATGCCGAAGCTCAAAGAGTGCGCATTCCGGATCCGTTTCTTTTGCTTCGTGATATGCACGAAGCATTTCATTCTTCGAGCCAAGCCGGTCGAGCATCATCACCGGCGCCGTTCGAGCAAGCATGCCCCCAACACGGGCCGCTGTTCGGCGCGATGCCGCGGTGCTCGGAGAACGATAGAGTGTGATTTCTTCGGTCTTGAACGTCACGCCGTCGCATTCGCCGACGGTCTTCGGTTCGGGCACTTCGGCCGCCAAACGGCCGAGCTCTTCGGGGGTAATAATCTCTGTTTCAAACATGGGTTCTGTGTGCGATATGGCGAGTGCACGGTGATGACGGAATACTATACCACTGTTGTGAGCACATGTAGTACAGCACTTGCGTCTCGAACACTGCGCGGGGTGATTGATTGTTGATCGGCACCGCCGGATAGGTGCCCATAGTTCCAATTTTACAACATATACAACAATATGTTATGCTCTTTTGCTCCCGTCGTCCCTTGACGTTCGTGGCTCAGTTTGAAACGGTGTAAGAAGTCGTCATTCTGAGCAACGCGAAGAATCCCTTCGGCGGAGCCCCACAGGGTTTCATCGAGGGATTCTTCGCGTTGCAAAGAATGACGTGCTTAGAATACACCTCTACACTTCTTATTGGACTTCCAACCAATTCGATATCGGACAAACAAAAAGGGCAGCCTATTGGCTGCCCTTTGAAGAGAGATCGGAGATGATCGATTACCGAGCGATCGTCATCCATGTCGAACGGATGGCGCCGTTGATGCGCAAGCTCACCAGATAATTGCCGTTCGGCAATGCACTTCCGTCGAACGGAAGCTGGTGCTGGCCTGCATCGAACGACGAGGTCACGGTCTGGCCGATATGTCGTCCGATTGCATCGTACACATCGAGAGTGACCTGCGACGGCTCGTCGAGGTTGAACGCAATGTAGGTCGAGTGAGCAAACGGATTCGGATAGTTCACGACCCGGCTGCCGGTTGCCGTTACCGGTGTTGTCGGTACATCGTCCATGTTCGGTACACTTTCGTACACCGACAACCCGCGCGTCGCTGCGTAGTATTTGCGCGAGACGGGATCCTGGACGACATCCGACACATTGACGAACAGCGGCCGATCCCAATCGGGCCATGTCAAGCCTGTGCTGACGTTCTTCCAGACGGTATACGGTGGCAACGACGTACGCCAAACACCGCTGTCGGAACCGATGAAGATCTGTCCCAGATCGTCTACGTTGAGCGAGTAGTAATCATTCCGGAATTGTTCTGTGGGTGCATCGACAAAGGGGAAAATATGCGTCCAGTTCGCCCCGGCGTCGGTCGAGCGCCAACATCCCGACTTCGACCCATTTCCCGGAACAAGGGCTAAGAGCGAGCCATCCGGATGGAAGAGCATCTTCGACGGCTGATTAAACGGGGCTGTTGTCGTCGAGGTCGTCCATTTGCCGCCGCCATTGACCGAGAGATAGAACGAAGGGCCGGTGCCGGCAAGTGCGATCGTATCGCTCGTCACGGCCAACCCTCGGATGTCGTCGGTCGGATCGGGCAGATTGGTGATCGGCGTCCAACTGTCGCCTTCGTTTGTCGAATACATCACACGCGAACCGTTGCTCGATGTGAAGTAGGTAAAGAGTTTTCCGGACGAGGTCATGCCAAGCTGTCGGAAGATCGTATCTCCGCCCGAGCTTTGAATTGGCAGAATCGTCTCGCCGAAATCCGTCGAACGGAAGAACCCATACTCACAGCCGATGTAAATATGGTCTCGGGTTGAAGGATTGCGGGAGATAATGAACGTCGGGAAATATGTTTCGCCGAACTCCACAGCCTCGCCCCATGTATTGCCGTGATCGGTCGAACGCGACAGCCCGAATTCGTAAAGGGCGAAGAGATCCTGACGCGAGTTGATGTCCATTCCGTAGAGGAATTCGACCTTGATCCCTGAGTATTTCCCCACGAACGTCGCACCGTGATCGTCAGAGCGGAACACGCCATCGGGTTCGCAGATCTGGTACGTATGCGTCTCGTCTGGGTTCGATGCGATCTTGAAGCGTTCGTCACCGCGTTTTTCAGAGTCGAGCGTCGTCCAGGTCATGCCGTTATCGGTCGAGCGGATCGTGATACCATGCGCATTCGCATAGATCGTGCCGGTCTGGTCGACAAGTCCGATATCGTCGATGTCGTCCTTGCCGTCTTCCGAATTGTCGGGCCGTTCGTACGTCTTCGTCCAGGTCATTCCGGTGTCGGTCGAAGTCCAGATGCGTCCGCCATGGATCGTGGTATCCTTGGTGAAGACCTGATGCTTCATCAGCGTCGTAGCGACGAGATTTCCGTTATGCGCAATGACGATCTGTGACGGATAGAAATCCGGGAAGTCCGCCCGTTTGACCCACGGCTTATTCTGCCCCGATCCGGTCGTCGACCAAATCGGATGCGGCAATGTCGGGCCGCTGGGGTTACCGGTAATCACCGCAAAGAGATTTTTGCCGTGCGCAAAGGCGATGCAGTTCGTGGTCTTGAGCGTATCGATGAACTGTACCCACGTGGTGCCGTGATCGGTCGAGCGCATGACGCCATGACCGCCGACATTCGTAAAGACGTTGCTATTGGCAAGTGTCACGACATAGTTATACGGTCCTTGTGTTGAATCGGGGAAGACCGCTTCCCAACGCCACTGGCTTCTCGGCAGCGACGCATTCAGGCGGAAGAGGTCCTGATTGTTGATGCTTGCCGCATAGATGTAGTGATCCTTCGCCGCAGCGATCGTAATCAGACCGATCTTCGGCAGGCCGGCATTGACGGCCTCCCAGGTCTCGCCATGGTCGCCGCTATAATATGCACCCGCGCGCCCCGTGGCCACCCAGAGCCCACTCGTCGAATCGACTGCCACATCGCGGATCGCCCCGCCCTGCGGGCCGTTCGTTTGATGCCAGATCATGCTGTTCTGGGCTTGCACAGACGTCGGACTGACGCCAAGGCTCAGGAGGCACAGGAGTGCTGCACAGGAAAGAATTAGCTGTTTCATCGTCATCTTCTCCTCTGTCTTATGAAATATAACTTCTAATAACATGAAACGGGTAATCCGTCGGAGCTCATTGCCCCGGCGGATTACCCGCTCCTGATTCTGTCAAACTCGCGCGGCGTCCTGACCGCGGTCGCACGAACTGTTACTTATGTAACACGAACTGCGCGTTTTGAGTTGACGTCGGCGTCGAAATTCGGACGTTGTAGGTTCCGCTTTCGAGACCCGTCGTATTGATCTGCAACGCATGGGTACCGACCGTCTGCGGAGCGCTCTCACGAACGGTCCGGACGACCTCGCCCAGCATGTTGAAGACCTCAACCTTCACCGGCACGCCGGCTTCGCGAACCTCGTAGTTGAGTACCGGCGTCGAATTCTCGGTGACCGGATTCGGCGTCAGGCTGATGATACGCGTCGAGACCTGTTTGCCGTCGCTGCGCAGGAAGTCGCGCAACTCCAGGTTACCGCACACGTCTTTCGAGACGAAGTTACCCGGAATCGTGTCGGCTGCGATGTAGCAGATGATGTTTCCGAGGTCGTCGTAGAACTTGACGTTCGAAATCAGGATCTGCGTTGTCGTATCCTTGTTCACCGGCACAGCGAGATTCAACCGTCCGACTTCATCGAGCGACGTGATCACACCGTTGCTGATCGATACATCGATCGATGCGCCCGTTGCCTGGCTCGGTGTTGCCGCATTCAGCGTGTACGTTCCGTCATAGGTCGGCCGATTCGGTACGAATGCACCGGTCGCAGGAGCATCGAATACATCCTGTTTCCAGGTCACATCGAACGTGACACGCTTGGCGCTCGCGCTTGCCGGCAATGCCTTCGTTTCGAAGTGCAGCGGAATGCTCGAGGTCTCGCCCGTCGTGTAGACGTACCAGCCCGGGATCGGTGCATTCGGGTCTGGGTTCGCCGCCGAGACAGCCGTCACTTCGGCAATACCCGTACCGCTGAGTACCGAGAAGACGGTGTCCTTCGTGACGCCGGCGCTATCCCAAATTGCCATCACGCGGACGCTATCCGAGCCCTGGAGATCCGGATGGAACACGACGCCGACCGTCACCGTGTTCTGGTTCGTGCCGCTTCCGGGAACAAACTTATTGAACACGATCTGCTTCTGATAGTTATTGTTCGAATCGATCAGATCGAACTGGTTCAGGCCGGTCGTTGTCCCTGCCGGTTCGAGCGTGAGGGACTTCAGCGTCCAACCTACCGTGCTCAGATTACGAGCGAGGATGGTGCTCTTATGATCGCGGCAATTGATGTACGTGTCCGGTGCCGGCCAACCCGTCAGCAATAGCGACGTCTGGCTCGGGTTGGACCCGATGCAGAGCTGCGGTGTATTACCGCACGATTTGTTGCTCGCAAAGTTCATATACACGGTCGTATCGCCGTAGGTCTTGCGCGTGATCGTCACCGTCACTGCAACCTGCTGCCCCGGCATGATCGTGTCACCCGGCTGCAATGCAACACCCGTCGTGACATCGACGATCGAGACGATCGGCGCAGAGAAATCGACAGCCGAGAAGATGTACGGCGCCGTTCCGGTGTCGGTCAAGAGGAAGTTCGTTGGGGTCGGTACACCGACAACGATATTTGTCTTGAGATCGACGCACGGCGGATCGATGAGCAATGCCGGATACTCTACGATACCCGTCATATCGATCACGGTCGAGTCTGTAATTCCACCCGGCGCATCGAACGTTGCAACCAAGTGTGAGTGGCGCGGGGCAAATCCCTTCGAAAGGTCCGGCGTGAACTTGTAGTCGACCCACAATGTGTCGCCCACATTCATCGTGAAGCCTTCAAGCGGGGAGTAGTGGAATTTGTTATCCACGACTGCATACTGCGGCGCATCCGCTCCGTCGAAGAATACCTTCTGAACGTGTGTCGGAGCCGTAGCGGTATTGATCAGGTTGACCCGGATCGTCAGTGCAGAGTCGCAGATCGTCGTATCGTATTGTACGATGCGATCCCATACGACGCCCGGACGGATACCGTTACCGTAGAGTCCGCTATATGATTTCAACGAATCCTTATACTTACCCTGCACATCGGTGATCCAGTGAGCATTCGTCGAATCGAAGCCCTTCACGCTCGGCGTAAAGCAGAAGCTGATCGGGATTCCCTGACCCGGCTGCAAGATCACTGGCAGACGGTTCTTATTATACTTCGACGACCCATCCCATGTGAAGTCGTGGTTGCCGAGCAGCGTTGCATCGATGATCGAATCCGTCAGCGTGAACGGCACATTACCGACGTTGCGAACCGTCACGGTATCGCACTTGGTAGTGCCGACGACGACCGAACCGAAGTTCTTATTCGACGCCCAGATCAGCGGCACACCCACCGGCCCGACCAAGGTCATCGGAGCCTTGAAGCACGGTGTGGTGATGATGAGCGAATCCAGATGCAGCGGCAGCGAATCGATCTTCACGTTCTTGTCCTGCGGCGAGAAGCACACCGTAACGGCAAGCGTATCTCCCGGAGCCAGTGTGACCGGCAATGCAGGAGTAATACTCGAAATAGTGAAGTTGCCGTCGTTGCGCTTGAGCTCGGCTTTGTCGATCTCGAGCGTATTGTCGCCCTTCTTTCCACCGTTATAGTAGTAGATCGTCGCGCAATCGGTCGCACCCGGAACCGTCGCAGGATAGATAACGCTGTCCTTCTGGTTCGGATAATTCGGCTTCACGACGAGCTTCAAACTCGGCGCCTTGTAGCGCAACTCGACAAGGTAATCGTTACCTTGATTGTCAAGGATATAGATCGGTCCGTATGCAGTGTCGAGCGGATTCGATACGAGAACGTCTGCGCAATAGAGCGTATCGGTACCGGTCAGATCGATTTCACGCGTCTGGTCCGGGTCCACCGACTCGTCGAACTGAACATTATGATACACACGGCCCGGACGGACAAAGTCGCCCGACGCATCGTCGAGAATCTGCAGCGATTTAATACCGGGATTCTTCGTGCGATGATCGTGAATACAGATATGCCACTTGGCGCAGAGCGTATCGACGGTGATCTCTAACTGACCGGAATCACCTTTCGCAGCAAAGCCGACCGGCAATGCATACGCAAAGAAGTGGTCATCACCGCAGAAGTCGCCAAGGTCACGATCGGGGTCGATAGCACGAAAGCCATAGTTATAGATCATGAACGGATGTGTATTCCCAGTATCGGCGGTTGCATAATATGCACCGGGTCCGAGTGACAATGAATACCCCACCAACTCGGGATAATCCGGGATGACAGCGTATTTCTTTTTGACTGCCAGTCCGTTCGGAAGCGGCGCCGGCTTACCGCCGTTGACCGCGATGAGGATCTTGCGATTATCGTAATCGCTGCGATTACAAATAAGATTGATATAGTAGCCCTGCAAAATTTCGAACGTGTTGTTCGGGACGTACCAGAGGAACGATGTTTTCCAGCGCGACTTCGGAATGATCGTCATCTGGCTCGGGGCCGGATACGGGGCGCCGCCGCCCTGCATACGTTGATCGTACATCGCTACGCCGATCTTTGTGCCATTGGTCGAATAGAAATCGACCGGCGACGTCCAGTTGAGTAACTGCGGCGGAGGCACCTGATACTCGCCGATACCATTGTATGTACGAAGTGTGCCGTTCATATTAATGTTCGAACCACCGACACCACCCAACTCTTTCATTACACCGGTAAAGACCTGGTATTCGTCGCCTTCGCCGGCATTGAACGGAGCCTGCGAATCGACGAACGGGATTGAGATATAGCCCATCGTATCCCAATACTCAACCGGAAGCATCTGCTCGACCATATAGTCGCGCGCTTCGAGCGTGCGAGCACCGCCTGGCTGCGGGTCTGAGCCGTCGGTAAATGCATTTTCGTGGCCGGCGATGACTGCCACCGGCTTATCCGCAATAACCGTCGAGTTCGAGATATCGCATCCCGATCCGTCGGCAGCGCCTTTGACCATGTAACACTGGCCCTGATTGAGACCAATGGTGAACGGCGCCGGAACACCCGTTGCACCGCTTCCGCAGTTTACACCGGCATGTTTCTTCTTTGTGGTCGAACTCGGGGTGATGGTAACGGTCGTACCGCTGAACGGTGCGATGACCATGAAATAACCGGACGCGTCTTCGTTCGAGAGTGCGCCGCCGACACCGCCTTCGTTATCACGGTAACTCTGGACGACATACGTCTTGCCGAGTACGTTCGTCGGGATGGCAAGGTAGCTACCTCCCGAGCACGAACCCGTGCTGAAAAACTGTACGTTGATCGACTTCTTCGCCGTGATGTGGCAGGCCTTGTATTCGGCGACTTCGCCCGGCTCGGTCATGCGCATGTGCGCAATGTCGAGCGGGACCTGTACCGCGCGGCGCTTCGCCACGTTGTAGGTTTGCTTGTTGATCTCGTTGCCATTATCGTCGAAGTAGCCGACGGTGATGGTGTTGTCATCATAGCTCGAGATCAGTGCGTACACGCCGAAGAAGCCTTGGACGTTACGACCGAAGAAGTTAATGGACTGCGCGTTGAACGAGGGATACAGCAGGCCGATATAGAAGTCTCGACCGTCTGCGTTCAAACCGCCGCCAAGCGACTGTGCGTTGCCACGACTGCCGAGACCAACCAGAAGCAGAAGCGCGACAAGCAACGATATCCCTGTACGTTTCATCATGTTCGTCATGTGTTACCGAAAAGAAATGATGTATTGAAATTCCTATTATGGTGGAATTACCGACACAAGGTAAAACTACCCACCCTACCCGAAGTTACAAGAAAAAATACACAAAACCGAAAAAATGTACCCGGAATGAGACAATTCGCCCTCACAGTGTATCCATGGCATGCCTCACTGAGTAGAGAAAAGTACATTCAAATGACAAAAATTCCCGATTCTGCATTCCGAACGCATAAATATTCATTTATTTTGTGGGGGCCAATCTATTCCTACCCGATCGTCAGTGGCACAATGTAGACTTTATAGCATGGTGATTGCTGCCATTTTTAATATAACGTCATTCTGAGCGAAGCGAAGAATCCCTTCGGCGGAGCCTCACAGGGTTTCATCAAGGGATTCTTCGCGGAGTTTACACTGAGCTCAGCGAATGTGCTCAGAATGACGTTTGCTTGCACCCTTCCAATCGATACGGAGCTTCAACCGCATCCGTCGTGTTCTCGTACCATGCTCGGATTACATTGTGAAACCAACGCCGCCTGGATCGAGCGGGTACGCACCAATGCGTCGGCACTGCT
This sequence comes from Bacteroidota bacterium, assembly GCA_018266755.1. Taxonomy (NCBI): domain Bacteria; kingdom Pseudomonadati; phylum Bacteroidota; species Bacteroidota bacterium. The sequence continues at coordinate 529,322 of JAFDZW010000001.1, read as the reverse complement.
TGCCGATCACGCCCACTGCGAGAAAAAAGCCGCGACGATGGCGATCTCACTCCTGAACCGGTACCCTTCGCGCACCGCGTTGGTGGACGCCATGGCCGACCTTGCCATCGAGGAAATGTCGCATTTCAAAATGGCGACGCGCAAACTTGCTGAGCGAGGACTCGAACTCGAACGCGACCCCGGCGACCCCTACGCCCAACTACTAAGCGCACACATCCGCAAACAAGAACCCGACCGTTTCCTCGACCGGCTCATCGTCTGTTCACTCATCGAAGCGCGCTCGTGCGAACGCTTCCGGCTGCTGAGCGAACATGCCGACGATGAAGACCTGCGCAGCTTCTACGCATCGCTGCTTGCAAGCGAAGCACGACACCGCAATCTCTTTCTCAAACTCGCACGGCAGTATTTCCCCGAGGCCGCCGTCGAACAGCGCCTGCATCACCTACAAGCGGTCGAGGCAACGATCGTGCAAGCACTGCCCTCCGAGCCGACCATGCACGGCTGAACAGATTCCGTAGGAAGGTCGTATATTAGCAGCAACTGGTTAACATTATTGTTAGTATGCTGAAATTTCGCTGCATCCGACTGGCCGCAAGCTTAGCGATCATACTGCTGTGGTCTCCGAGACTACTGCGTGCGCAAATGCCGACCTGGCAACATATCAGAATCCCTGCCGATTCTGTGATCCCGTTCGCAATGGAGTTTGCGGACAGCCTGCACGGATATCTTGGGGTCGTGCAGCCAGTAGGATTGATAACAGCACACAACGTGTACTTTGTAACCTCAGATGGTGGTAGGTCATGGCAACGAGTCAACGATACGCTACTATCACCAGCGAATGAGGATTTAATATATTTCCCCTTCCCCACACCTGCGATCTTTCTGCCGACGCTTGGTACACGCTATCTTATCAGTACACAACTTCGCGATGACGGCATACAACACAACGGGATCGTCCACAGCGAAGACAGCGGAAAGACGTGGACACGAATGAATTCGAACGTCGATCTGATACCGCTTCATGTCTTCCGCGAGAGGAACGTGCTCGCGTATGACCGTAGGTCGGGTCGGCTCTACTGGTCAACCGATGCAGCGACCACCTTTGCAGCGCTGCCGCCAAACCCAGTATTCGATTCCGCGATCTGGCCGTTACCTTCGCGGCGCACTTCCACAAGAGGACCACAATGCCTTTCCTTCGATGTGAGCGACCAGTTTCATTGGACAGCCGCCATCGACGAATTAGACGATGATTCTACAATAGACGCACCGCTCGGTTTCACAACCCTCCTGTCATCGGATTTCGGCGCAACATGGAGACGCTATACAACACCGATCGACGGGGAAACCATTAACGAACGATTTCATGGAACACTCACATGCATTCCGAACACACCGCATGTGTATTACTTCAGCGGACACGATGGTGAAGGGAAATCGTTAAGCGAGCAGCGATCCTCGGTATGGGCCGACGCGCAGTATGGCATCAATTGGCTCTACTCGACCGACTATGGTGCATCGTGGGCGCCCCAACATGCGTATGGCACGACGAGGTTGGGTTTCGAGGCCGTTGCCGATAGCCTGGTCTGGATTACCGCGAAACGTCCGTACCTGGTCCAAGGGGGTGAGTCGCATCATGTAATCGCCAGAACACTCGACAACGGCAACACGTGGGACGAAGACTCGACGACGCTTCGCATCGAGACCGAATATCTCGACGGACGGATCGTAACGTTCTCGGGTCCGCGTCATGGCTGGATCGCCGCAGTCCTCTCACCGGGCAACAACCCACAGACGTACGTATTTCGCTATGACGAGGCAGATCAGTTACGCGGGGTAGAGTCCGTCCATGACGACTATTTGCATATCCTGCTCAAAACATATCCGAACCCATGTTCGAACGTCCTGCATCTTCAATTGCTGGAACGTCGCTCTTTCACGTCGATCGAGATCTACGATGCGATGGCCCGTCGGGTGATGGAATCGCGATCGGTATCCGGCCGGACGGTCGATCTACCGGTGCGGCAGCTTTCGCCGGGTCTATATTTCGCTCGTGCGAAGTTTCTCTATGATGACGACCCCGAGGAAGCGACCGTCTCGTTCATCGTCGAGCGATAAATTGCTGCGGCAAGAACCGTCTGAAAACTACAACGCCCTTCGCTTTCAAAGTAGCGAAGGGCGTTTTGTTTGAACGACGTTCCGTATCGCTACGGAAGATTGCTTACGGTTTGTTGACGATCACGATGCCGCTATTGAGTGAGTTGTACGGAGCGCCGGCCGTGAGTTGGTAGGCATAGACCCCGTTCGGCAGCGGCGAACCGTCGGCCCCATTGCCATCGAATGTCAACGCATACGTGCCGGGTGAGCGGGTGCCGTAGTCGAGATTGCGCACCCACTTGCCGCGATTATTGACGATCGTCAAGAGCACCGGCGCACTCGACGGCCCCGTGATCGTGTACGAGATCGTGCTCGATGTCGTCAGCGGATTCGGGCTCGGGGCGACATCCATCGTCACCGATCCGACCGATGCCGCGACTGTTGCCGACGGATCGATGCGGCCCGGCGTCGAGAATGCGGGAATTGCAAACATTGTATCGCGCTGATAACCGCCGACATCGCTGATGCGGTATGTCACGGTGTAATATCTCCCGTTCCCTGTCGAGAGCGCCTCGGATCGAAGCTGAAAGGCCAGATCGTTCGTGCCGAGCGTCGCGCCCTGAATATCGCCGGCAACATCGCCGGGGTCGGCACTCGCGTCGGCTTCGTTGCTCACGATCGATTGCAGCGTGAGCGTTGGCGAACATCCGCCGCTCGCCGAGTTCGTCACCGTGATGTTGCGAAGCGTATGATCGTTCGGGAATAGAAAGAGCGGACTCCACGCAAGCGTCATATTCGGCGGCAGCGGTTGTCCTTCCTTCAGGTATAATCCCCAATCTTTGAGCGCGCCGGTATTTCCGGCGGCATTATCGCTCACGGTCAGTGTCCATGTACCGCTGAGTGTATGTCCTCGAAAACCGGATGTCGAAGAAAGGACGTTCGCCGGGATATAGAAACCGACCTGCTCTGCACCCGATGCGTTCGTCGTTTGGATCGAGCTGCTGGCAACATCGCCGAAGACGACGTTCGGATTCTTCCCTGTCGCCGTCCCGCCGCCGCTCGTGGGCCGATTCATTAACGTGACGGTTTGATTATCGGGACCGTTGAGCGAATAGACGAGATCGCCGATCTTGGGATGGCCGTCAACCGTAACGAGCACAAAAACCGAATCGGGCGTAATGTTCGTGCAACTCGGCGAGATCGTCACCGTGCTCGTTACGCCGCCACTGTTATTGTCGGGAATTGCAGCGCTTGGCGTCGAGAACGCCGCGAGATACGTTGACGGATTCGACGATGCATTTTCTAACGCGATGGTTCTGAATGCATCGGTGCGTCCTGCGCCGAAGGCATTATCCATTCCTGCCGCGCCATAATCGACACAGCCGTTTCGGATCGCGGCGCGTGCGCTCGAATGCGACATCGACGGGAACATCCCGAGGAGCAACGCCGCCACACCCGCGACATGCGGCGCCGATGCCGACGTGCCATAGAATGGCGCAAATCCCGGCACACTCGTCGTGACGCCGTCGAACGACGATACATCCGGTTTCGTACGCGTCGAGAGCAGCGGACGATTCCCGCCGACAAGCCCCGCGCCGAACTGCACCATATACACCGGTCCCTGCGCGGAGAATGCTTCGAGCGTGTTATAATTATTCTCGCCGCCGATGGCGCTGGTACGATCGGCGCCGATCGCGCCGCAACCGAGTGCGTTCACCGCGCACGCATGTCCCCAGGTGCTCGATGCCGCCGAACCGTATGTCATCGGAATCCCCTGGAAGATCGTCAGCTTCAACCGTGCGTTTCCATTCGGGTCGGTACCCGAGACGCCGTTGCGAACGATGACGAGCGCGTAGTTCGCCGTCGCACCGCTATTCGTTGCCGAAAACGACTCGAACGGATTCTGCGAGCCGTTCTGCGTGGTGGTCGACGAGAGGAATGTCGTGGTGTTTGCCGGATCGACAAGATAGAGATCGTAGTCGTTGTCGCTGGCGCCGTACTGATCGTCCCAGTGCAGTGTGAAGAACAGCGTGCGACCCGACGGCCACGTGAATGTATTGATATACGTCCCACCCGAAAAATTGTGGACGTTCTTGTTGCCCGAGTTACCGACCGGCTGGTTCGCCAACGGATTATAGGTCCCGAAGTAGCTCGAATTGCCGACGTTCGTCGACGAGCTGGTATAAACGACGTTATTCACGGTTGCCACAGCATCGACAGCCTGCGCGACGATGCCGTCTTCGAAGACCGGCTCGTCGAAATAGATGACGTCGTCGGTAATGACGCGGCATCCTGCGTTGGCAAGATTCTGAATGTTCTTAGCGAAATTGCCTTCGCCGGTGGACGCAGTTGCGAAGTATATCTGCGCACTTGGCGCGACATCCTGCACAATCTCCATCATCGCAAGCCCTTCATGGGTGCGTGTTCCGCCCTTGCTGTCGTCGAGCACGGTTGTCGTTGCGCCGAGCTCGCCGTTTGCAATTCGCGGTGCAACGAGGTTCTCCGTCGAGCCGCAGTCGTCGCTCATGACGCCGACTTTGATTCCGGCACCGGAGGCGGTCATGACCGAACGCGCAACATCGGCATGCAGACGCGAATCGCCTTCGCTATTGACCGGGCCGGTGTTATGCAGTGGCGGCACGACCAGTTCGATCGACCCGACCGCAGCGCTTGCGGCGATGCTCGTGAGTTTCGATGCAGGGATCCATGCCTGGATCAGATGAAATTTGTCGTTGGAATAATCGGCCGTGCCTTTGTTCTTGCGCACGAGCGGCAACACTTCCGCGATGCGGTGCCCCTTGGCGATGCGGATGTATACATACACGCGGTCGCTGCGATCGACTTTTACCATCGTCACCGGCACGATCCCGAGCGGCGACTGCGGCATCTGCTCCGGCTTCGCCTTCTGAAAGCTGTTGCCGTTGGCCTTGTACTGGGCGAGTACTTCGAGCGCCGACGTCGCTAACTTTTGTTCGGCACGCGTGCGCGTTGCCTTTGCCGCAGCTACGGCGTTACGGACCGAAGCGTCGATCTTGACTTCGACAAGTCCGGGTTCTGCAACTTGCGGACGGTTGCGTTCGTCCTGTGCGCGAGTATTGTGTACGCCGATGATACACAAGACTGCAAGTATGACAAGTACGACTCGTTTCACAGTGAATCCTTATAAGGTGTGGTAGAAGGCAACAACTCGAAACACAACGAGCGAATGCCGCCGTGCGCATACAACGATGCGCACAGCGGCATTGCTTGGTTGATCAAATCGCATTAGTGCTCAAGGCGCCATGCTCCGTTGATGTACATGAAGCGGCCGACTTCGGCGTTGGAGATCGTTACGCTGGCGAGTCCGACGGTGATCTTTACGCCGTCCGGATCCTCGGTGGTCACGTAGACAACCTGTCCGTTCGTCGGGGAGGTCGGCAGTGTTACGGTCGCGACCGATGCACCGACACCGTTGTCGTTGACATCGACGATTGCCTGACCGTCGGGGATGGTACCGCCGGAAGCGATGGTGTTCACCGTCGAACCGAGCACGACGTTACCGGTTGCAACCGAAATCGCATTGGTCGGCGTGCCACTGACTAACAGGCCCGTCGAGCCTGCGCCGCTGACATTCAACTCTGCACCGATGTTGGTCGAGCCTGCAGCCGAATTCGTGAAGATCCACAAACCGCGGGCTGTTCCGAAGTTGACGCCGTTCACATCGGCCGAGAGACCAGTCGTGTTCGAGAAGCCGCCGCCAGTGACGCTGAACGAACCGCCGAACGTCGGATTGACGGTGCCGGTATTTTGAATGCCCGCAGAGATACCCGTTGCGCCGTTACCGCTGATGTTCAACTCGATACCCCGATTCCACGAACCGGAGCCGCCGCCCGACGACAATGTCGCACGGAACCCGACATTCCCTGTGCCGTTGGCGCCACTGACATTCACCTGCGAACCCACATTACCGCTCGTCAGACCGTTCACAGTGATCGACTCGCCGGTACCCTTCGCCTGGATATTCATACCCGTTGCCGGTTTCGTCGCACCCGTACCGAGGTCAATACCGAGTGTCGTCGCATCGATCTGAATACCCGTGCTCGCCGGATCGACGTTGATACCGATGCCGCCGTTGGCATTGATCTTCAGGCCCGTCGATGTATTATCGGCGTTGTTCACGGTCAGCGTATTGACGCCATTGACCGTCGAGTTGATGACCGTGCGCTCGCTCGAGGTCAGCGTACCGCCTGCAACATTCGTCGATTGCTTGATATAGCTGTTGCCGAGCTGAAACCCGTTCGGCGTCCAGAGCGGAAGCGTATTGGTCGTGCCGGAACCGGTGACGATATTCACGCCGCCCGGGGTCATGTTCATCTGGTTCGACCCGTTCATATACACGACGTTCGACAGCGGAGCCGGAAGCGCCGGCGCCGGAAGTGTATTGATGATAATGTTTCCGGTGCCAATATTAAACGTCGCGTCATCCGCTCCCGAACCGTCGCCAAGCATACTGCGGCCGGACGTACGAACAGAGTTGTTCGTATTGACGACGTCGATGCCCCACGTCGAGCCGCCATCGACACGAAGGTTCGTGGTCTTCGAGCCGGCAAGCAGCGTCAGCAGCGCGCTCGCGTTCGGGAATGTCCCGTTCACGACACCACTGCCGTCGATACCGATCGATCCGTTATTGAGACTGAGATATCCTTTCGGATTACCGGCAATATTGTCGTCGAGCTGAAATTGCTGTGCGCCGAATACGCGGAGGCCGGACTGGCCGTACGACGCGCTTGCGCCCAGAAACAGAACGAGAGTCAGGGAAGCGATTTTTTTCATGGTTACTCGTTGATCAAAAAAATAGGAATACAGCCCCTAATGTGGGATTGCACAAAAATAAGCAATACTATAATTGCCGGGGGCAAAACGTGGTCCGGCATTGTCATTAACAACGCAACGTATGGTTTGTTACACCCTTCGGAGGCGCTTGAAGCTCAGTTTGACTCTATGAAGTACGTCATTCCGAACACATTCGCTGCGCTCAGTGTAAACTCCGCGAAGAATCCCATAGGTACGTTGTTCTGAGCGAAGAATCCCATAGGTACGTCATTCTGAGCGAAGCGAAGAATCCCTTAATGAAACGCAGTAAGGCTCCGCCGAAGGGATTCTTCGCTTCGCTCAGAATGACGTCTGTGTTAAGCGTTCAAACAATGCCGCTACTCGCCTGAACCGAGTCGGTTCGAATTCAATACTAAGCCCAGCTATCTCTCGGCTGAGATAGCTGGGCTTGCATTCGTACTACTAAAACTGCGCAGAACTACTGCTGCTTTTTCTGCTCGGTGTTACGAGCCTGTGCGTTCGGGACGAGCAGTGGCTCGGCCACAGCAGGCACATGCTGTGGCTTGGCTTGTACTGTGACTGCTCGGGGCGCCGTATTCGGTGTGGGCGCTATGTGTGCGTCCTTCACCGGCGTGGCAACACGAGCAGGGATGGCCGCAGGCGTTGTGGCGACCGAGGTGGACGTGACGACGGGATTAAGGAGGCGGTCGTTCGTTTGTTGTGCATGGACATTCGATGCGAGGGTGATGGCGACAACGGATGCCGTAAATAGTGTGATCTTGTTCATGTTCTATACACTCCTTTCTGTTCGTAGTTAATTCTGACTGATACTTTGAATGAGCCAACGATTCAGGCCTGAACTGCCTTGATAGATGAACGTGATGAGCGCTTCGCCGTTGATGACGACGTTTGCTCCGCTCATACAATGAATGCGATTCGCCGGCGTGGCTTCCGCGGCGTCTTCATTGGAGATCGTCAATTGTGCTGAGCCTGCGACCTTGTGGATTACCAAAACTTTGCCGTTGGCGGGATTCTGGAAACTGATCACCGTACCGGCAGCCGTCGGGTTGACATCTACAAACCCTTCCTGCACGTTCGTATTGAGCGAGACTGCGCCGCCGCCCCATGAATACGATAGGTTCTGATACCGAATGGCGATCGAGCCCGAAATATCGACGGTGGTTTGCGGATCGCTTGCCGGTGCGGGGCCACCTCCGAAGTATGAACCGAAGCCGAACTTACCATCGACGAAGCTGCGCGTTCCGGCATCGACAGCAAAGATCGAATACGGCGTGTTCGTCTGCGTCCCGATCGTCAGATCGCCGATGTAGAGTCCGTATGTGTTCGTGATCGTCCCGGCATTCGAGAAGAGATCGAGCACGTTGAGCAACTTCAGGTCCGTGATTGTCGATGCCGCATTGTTCTGGAACGTAGCGCGCACTGCCGAGAGATTCGACGCCGTCCCGGTCCCTTCGACATCCACCGTTGCATTGATGCCCGCACCGTCGGTCAGCGGTTGCGACGTCTGATAGAACAGCTCTGCAATCACGCCGCGCGCCGACCCGATCGGCGCAGTCGCCGTAGTGTTCAGCTCCGCACCACCCCATAAGCCATAGAGCGAGCCGTTGATCGCGCTGCTGTTGGCTGCATCGGCATGGGCGTAAAGACCGATGTATTGATTGAAGTTCGCAGCCGACGGATTCGCCACAAGCTGAACTTCTCCCGCAACCTTTGCGCCGCCGACAACCGATGTGATATTTCGATTGACCATCAGACCCGGCACCGGTGAAAAGATCGAGCCCGTGCCGCCGATCTGGACATCGCCAGCACCGCTAATGGTCACCGGCTGCGTCGCATGATTGTAGCGAAAGGCCGTATTGTTCGTTGCCGAGGTCAGTTGGTCGATGTCGATGCCGTAACTGTTGGTCACAGTACCTAGTACCGCAGGATTCGTGACGTAGAGACCGCGCAAGTTCGTAATCGACTGTGTTCCCGCAATGAACGAACCCGTGCGGTAGTTGGCGCCGTCGGTCATGATGCCGCCCGTCCCCTGCGATTGGATCTGGGCATACACCGCGTCAGCACGATTGATCGTCGCGCCCGAGTAATTTCCGACGTTCCCAACAGCGCCGAATATCGTCGAGAGTGTGCCGGTCGACCCGGTCGCCGATTGTACCGTCGAGAACATCCCGATCTCCTGGCCGCTCAGTGCATTCGGAGTGTTGATCTGCATGTTCCCGAGGATCCCATCGAACTGAGCGGAGCTCGGAGCCGACGGCGAGAGCGACGTTTCTGCATCAGTCGTTGCAGCCCCGATGGTGGATGTCATGGTCCGGCCGATGTTCAACAGGCCGAAGCCGGTGAGGTTGCCGACATACACCGATCCGCTCGATCCGATGCGCATTCGTTCGGTCCCGTTCGTCTTCATCACGACATCGTACGCATTGTTCGAGCCGAAGTATTGCGCAGGTGTCGACGGCGAACCACCGCTGAGCGTGTTGCCCGTCAGTGCCCATCCCGATGCGCCCCACATCGTGCCGTTATAGACATCGAGTGTATTGGTAGTTGTATTATAGACGACGAGTCCGGCAGGCGGTGTGCCGCCACAGATTGCCAACTCCTGCGCCGAGGTCATGCGCGGAGGCAGGAAGCCCTGTGTCGTACTTGCCAGATCGAGCAATGCACACGCACTCGGGAATACACCCGGAGTGACCGAGCCCGTCTGATCGATACCGAGCGACCCGTTGAGGCTGCTGAGGTATGTCTTGACGTGAGCGGGATTGTTGTCGTCAACCTGGAATTGTTGCGCCCCGAGAATGCGAAGGCCGGACTGTGCGGATCCGATAGAAACCATGCCTGCACAGCAAAGCCCAATTGCGAGTAGTGTTTTCATGCTCGTAATGGATCGGTGAACTGTCAGGTCTGGAGAGTGATACAAACATACGACATATTTCGTGAAAATATGCGCCCCAATTCTCTTTTTTCATCCCTCGCCGGGGCGTGAACAACTATTCACGCTCGCGTTGTCACGAACGGCGGGGCGCAAACCGTTAAGACGGTATTGAAGTTACACACATACACATTCATCGTTCCAACAAAGGAGACCAGTATGAAACGCATCATTCCTGTATTCCTCGCGCTCGTCGTCGCCGCAAGCACGACAGCATCGTTCGCAGCCGAGAACATTCACATCATGATGAAAGGCCCGCGACAATCCACCAAGACCGTCGATTGCTCGAACGGCGCCTGCAGCGCGGACGGCCTTGCACCGGGCGAATGGACCGTGACCATCGTCGACGCCAACGGCAAGCCGCTGACCTCCGGCAAATACAAACTGACCATGAGCTGGAGTATCGTTTCGCCTCGCGACGCCGCCAGCGGCCAGGCGAGCGGAAAGATGGCAACGGCACCACGCGACGTCGCCACCGGACAAGCAAGCGGCAAACGCCAGCACAAGCCGATCACCATCGTAAAAGAGTGGGGTGCGTCGAGCCCGCAGCTTCGCGTCGCAAGCCCAAGCGGAGCCGAGGCTGGCGATACGTTCACCGTCTCGTTCAATTACGAGAAGATCGAAATGAAATAACCCGAGTTTCATTTTCCCTGAAAACGACAACGCCCTCGCACTGCGGGGGCGTTGTCGTTTCTATATGATTCCGGTCGTTAAGTTACAATCGTGCTCACTCCAACACGAACCCGCCGCGCCAATAGAGCGTCGTTTGCGTCGGATCGAAGAGCTCCAGTTGGTATGCACCGGCGGTAAGGCCGGCAGTCGGGATACGAACCGGCGTCGAGCCGGTCTGAACAGAAAGCGTGACCTGGCGTACGATAGCGCCGAACGCCGTGCGAATAGATGCAACATATTTTCCTGCCGCAGCGCTATCCGGAAGCCGAAGCATCAACGGTTGCTCGGCTCTCTGACACGGATTGGGATAGAGGCTGTACCCACTCGGGATATTCACACTCACCGGAGGATCGGGCAGCTCCTCACCACCGTCACAGAGGAGCGAATCCGAATACGCAACATCGACAAGCGAGAACATCTGGATGGAGTCGATGCTGACATCGATGGTCGTATCGAGCAGCGGAGTGTACGTACCGAACCCTGTGATCGAATCGAAGGCATACGACGCTCCCCCAGTCATACACGAACTATCGTGGCGGTCAAGATATGTCACGAGCGTCGGCGAGACAATCGTCCCGGTGGGCTTCAGGTGACACAGCGCCAGCAATCCGTCGCCCTGTTGCGTCGCATCAAGATGAGACGTCAGGATGTCACTTCCTTTACTGAGGCTTCTGATGTGCACGATATTACCGACACGATCGAAGCGGGTAACTTCGACGATGGCCGCATCGACAGAACCGAACGAAATGTCGAAATCCGTTTCGGAATATGCCAGGATATCACCATGTGCCGATGCATAGATACCGGTCAACCAATCTTCGCCAAACAAGTCAACCCTGCGCGCCCATGTGGTATGCAGATTGGAGTCAAGTACATAAACCGCGGCGTCGCCTGTTGTACCCATAGTCTGGCCGCCAAGTGCGACCGACCCGTTCGCGAGCAGCGTTCCGCAATCGAGAACGATGTCGCCATTGGTGTTCGTATTGACCCATGAGCCAAGTAACGTGCCGTCCGGCCCGAACTTCAAGGCCAGGCCGCTGTAGCCGAGCGCTTGATCTCCGAGCACACCAGTCCCATAGCAGATACATGCGCCGCTTGGTTCGACGACGACACCGTCGAATTGCGTTTGCGTAGCATCATCGGTCGGCGCACGCACAATCGTTCGTTCCCACTGCGGGATCCAATTGGGCGACAGTTTCATCACTACTGCGTATTGCTCGCCAGCCCCGGAGCCGTCTCGCAGGCCCGCCAGCACCATCCCGCCGTCCGGCGTGCGGGCTGCACGCATGCTGAAATTCAGGAGGTAGGCGTGATTCCCACGCATGTGTCCGTTCGAGTCGATCGTGACGTCTTCGACCCACCATCTGCCGTCAGGTCGTTGCTCGTAGAGTTGTACCATGCACTCGACGCCGCCGCTTGCGGTGTCGGCGAACATCGATTGGATACTGAGCGAACGCTGTCCCGGTGCTTTCAACTCTTTCGCCCACAATACCTGTCCGTCGCGGTCAAGACGGGCGAGAAACCAGGAGTACGCACTTGTGGTGTAATTCTGTATCGACCCGGTGATATACGAACCATTCGAGGTTGCGAGTGCAGAAGCGTAGTTGATATTCCGTCCGCTGAGTTGAAGCTGCCTCGCATAGCGGTGCTGCGCATACATCGGCGACCACGTCAGCCCGCATACGAAGAAGACCACGATGATCCTTGTTGCAATAGTCACTTCTGCATTACTATGTTCGAGCGGAGCATCGTTCTGTGCATTCCTACAATTAATATATCCTCTGCAATCTCGTTGTTGCAATATAAGATATTGTAACAGCGATGTAGTAAGGACTCAAGCCCAATCCTCATTCCTCCTGTCATTCTGAGCAAAGCGAAGAATCCCTTTAGCGGAGCCTCACAGGGTTTCGTCAAGGGATTCTTCGCGGAGTGTACAATGAGCACAGCGAATGTGCTCAGAATGACATGTTCTTAAAACATGTCAAGTAACACTTGTTACATCTAGTCCACTGCCCTCCATGCGTCGGACGAATCGCAACTGCGCGAACTCCGTTCACTCCAACACAAAAGTGCCCCGCCAACGCAGTGTAGTCCCCGATGCGTCGAACACTTCGAGAATATAGTACCCTGCAGCGAGGTCGGAGACGGCAAGTGGGATCGCGCTTCCATCGGCATTCCCAATAGCGGAGTATGTCCGCACGATCGCGCCGAAGGCGGAGCGAATCGTCAAGCGTAGCGGCTGCGAAGGAGCGCGCCCCGACGCACGGTTACCTGCCGACCACGAACTTCCCGTGACCGACGATTCCACCCAGACGATCACAGAGGACAAATTGGTACATGCCCGGACAAAGATCGAGGGGTACCGTTGTCGAAGCAAACGAATTGCTAAGATCGAGCATGACGGTCAAGCGCCGTTTCCCGGTAATGTCGAACAGATGCATTTCGACAGCCCTGGCATCGCCGCCTACAAACGAGATCGTTCCACCGGGCACAGCCGGGTTCGGGGAAATCACTACTTCATTAAATGGTTCGTTCGTCATGGAGCGTGTTGGGACGTCATTCTCACAAAGCGAACCGGTGGTGGGGGTGGTACGAACAATCCGCAGCGTATCCAACGACGTGATCGGGACCTTCGGCGTATCGATCCTGCCCAAGATAACCCGAAACTCGGATTTCGGAATCTCGATCACCCCGATGGAATCGGTCGATAGATTGCAACCGGTCAACGAATCGGTCACGGCCAGTACATACTGAGCTAAGCTCGCCTTCCCTGCCGAATCGTATCCGATGGTGCCGGTGATAATCACCGGGTCGCTTCCCCACGACGAGATATCCGATACGATACACGCTGCATTGCTGAACGCGACGGACCGAGCATTGAATAAGTGTCCGTCCGGCGTAAGCGTTAAGAATCTCGCACGAAGATCGTTTCGCATGTTGATCCCGATCGTCAACACCAGATCCGAAGACTCCGAGATCGCTCTTGCCCATCCCGACTGGACATCGATCAATCTGAACCAGCCGATCTGGTCGCGTAATAACTCTGCGACGAACGGCAGCGAGCGACCGGAGCGAGTGTTTGCCTGACCCGCGACGATCCAATTTCCACTCCGACTCAAGTAGATATTCGTCGGTTCGACGGCGATGGAGTCATGGAGGAATATCCGATCGGCTCCGAGCGTCCCTTGCGACGGCATCGTCCAGTAGACGAATGGTGACGGAAACGTCGGTGCCAACGGATCGTCTCCGCCAACCCCGACAACGCCTTCGTCGATATTCGCAGCGATCGTGCCAAACGTTTGCGAAACATTTATGAGCGAATCGTGGGTGTGGCGTGCCCACTCGAGATTGCCGTTGCCATCGAGCGCTACCATCATCGGTCGTGTGCCGTACTCGTTCGGATTCGATGCCGATTCGTACGACGCGACGACTCCACCTTGATACGTCGGCGCGACACCCGGAGCTGAAGGGCCAAGCGGCCCAAGGTCACGAGCCCAGAGCATGTTGCCATTCTGATCGATGCAGATAATAACCACATCGGTCAACAATTTCGATCGCTGTCGTGTACCGGTTATGGCATACTTCGACCCTACGAATTCTGTGATCGATGTGGCGGTGAATGCAGGCGAATCGGGGAAGGCGATACTCCAGACAATACCTCCGAAGGGATTGAACTTCGTGACGGCAGCTCGATACGTGGATGTTCCGGAACCGACAAGCTGATTCCCGAGAACGACATACGTACTATCGTACGAGCGGAACGACCGAACCGTTTCGGACTGGCTGCCGACTCTGAACCAGTGCTGGAAGTACTGCTGTGCAGGTGCCGGATTGCTTCCCAGGCACACCCAAAGTACGCAAACGAGCGTAACGAGAATCCGTTTCATGTGGGTATCAACTTAGGTATCTCGAATATGTTACTCGCATCCGTTGAATTCACGTAGCTGCACCGGGCGGGATTTTCCACCCGTTGCTGTTGCTACAATCTATGGCTCAGGAAGAAGAATTATTAGGAAAGGCCTACGACGCGAAATTGATGAAGCGGCTGCTGCGGTATTTGCGGCCGTATTGGTGGCAGGTCTCGGCGGCGATCTTCGTGACGATCGCCGTCTCTGCGCTTGGTCCATTCCGTGTAGACTTGTTGCGTGTCGGCTTGATGAACTGTCTGTCAGATAAGAATCTCGATGGCATTACGACCACGGTACTTCTCCTGACTGCTACGGTGGTTGCACAAGCGTTCGTCCAATACATACAAACCATACTAACGCAATGGATCGGGCAACAAACGATCTACGCTGTTCGTCGAGAGCTTTTCGCTAAGCTCCAGGAGCTTTCATTACGGTTCTATGATAAGAATCCAGTTGGTCGACTTGTTACAAGGCTCACCAGCGATGTTGAGGTATTGAACGAACTATTCAGTTCAGGGATCGTGATGATCTTCGCTGATGTCTTTGTCATTCTCTGGATATGGATATTTATGTTCAAGACGAACTGGCAGCTTGCACTGATGGCATTAGGTGTCTTTCCCTTCTTGCTTGTTGCAACGTCCATCTTCCGCAAGAAAGCGCGCGAGAGCTACCGTGACGTTCGGTTGCTAGTAGCGAAGATGAACTCATTTCTGAATGAACATGTCGGTGGGATCATCACCGTGCAGCTATTCGGCCGCGAGCGCCGCACGATTACCGACTTCGATAAGATCAATCGTGACCATGCGGATGCGAACATTCGTTCAATCTTTTACTACGCAGTATTTTTCCCTGGCATCGAACTGCTTTCTGCAGTGTCATTCGCTCTAATCATTTGGTACGGCGGCACACAGGTCCTGAATATCGTTCCATCGGTGAAGGCCGCCTACTTAATTCCTACAATGATCGCGTTCTTTCAGTACACCGAAATGTTCTTCCGCCCGTTGCGCGACCTGGCGGATAAGTACAACGTGCTGCAATCGGCGATGGCCTCGAGCGAGCGTGTCTTCAAGCTGCTCGACGACGACACCGTCGTCGCCTCGCCTGCTGTTGCAGCGCCGCTTGGCCAGGCACGGGGCGAGATCGAGTTCAAGAACGTATCGTTCGCCTATAACAGCGACGAGTATATTCTGCGCAACATCTCGTTTCATGTCAAGCCCGGCGAGACCGTCGCATTCGTCGGCGCGACCGGCGCGGGAAAATCGAGCATCACGAACCTTATCACCCGCTTCTACGAATTCCAGCAAGGCGAGATCCTCATCGACGGCAAGGATATTCGCACGCTCGACCCGCACGAACTTCGTCGCAATATTGCCATCGTGCTGCAGGATGTATTCTTGTTTTCTTCCGATGTGCTCACGAACATCACTCTCGGCAACCCGAACATCAGCGAAGAGCAAGCCGTGAAAGCCGCGATGACAACGGGCGCAGATCCGTTCATTCAGCGGTTGCCGCGCGGCTACCAGACACATGTGAAGGAGCGCGGCGCGATCCTTTCCGTCGGCGAGAAGCAGTTGCTCTCGTTTTCACGCGCGTTGGCCTACGATCCGCGCATTCTCATACTCGACGAAGCGACGTCGAGCATCGATACCGAATCGGAGATACTCATCCAGCGCGCCATCGACAAACTGCTCGAAGGCCGCACGTCGATCGTTATCGCACACAGATTGTCGACCATCCAGAAAGCCGATAAGATCATCGTCATGCACAAAGGCGAGATCCGCGAGATGGGCACGCACAACGAGCTGCTCTCTATGAACGGCATCTATCGTACGCTCTACGAATTGCAATACAAAGAGCAAGAGATCGCGAAGGCAGCATAAGCTGGCATGACCAACAACCGGATCATTAATCTCACCGTCGGATGGTCGTTCATCCTGCTCGGCATTGCGGGGTCGGTGTTGCCGGTGTTGCAGGGATTTCTGTTCTTCGTGGTCGGGCTACTCTTTCTCTCTCGCGAATACCACTGGGCACACCGGTTGCTCGAATGGCTGAAGCAATGGACTGCCAAACGGTTGCCGCGCGCATACAAGGTCTTCGATGCGGCGGAGCAATTCCTCATCCGGGAGGTTGAACGGATGACGCACGAGCCGGGATATCTGCTGCGTCGGTCTTGGATCATCCTCGCTGTGCTCGTCGGGCTCGGCCTCATTGGCTGGCTGCTTGAGTCGTTGGTGGTGTGGTTGTGGAGGTTGGTGCGTTAAGCGTACATCCGGGGCCGTTATTCCGAACGAAACGTCGCCATGGGTTAAAACCCATGGCTAATTTCTTTCAGTCCTTCGGACGTAACGCAGAACGTCCGCTTCAGCGGACTGAAAGATACATAGCCCCGCGTTTTAACGCGGGGCGGTCAGAGGGACTCTTCAACCGTTCGAATAACCGGAAGCGACTGCCTCCACAGATTCCTCCCTACGGTCGGAATGACAAGGGTTCAATGTTATTCCGAACGGAACGTCGCCATGGGTTAAAACCCATGGCTAATTTCTTTCAGTCCTTCGGACGTTACGCATCGCGTCCGCTTCAGCGGACTGAATGAAATTAGCCCCGCGTTTTAACGCGGGGCGGTCATTGGGACCGAACACCAACTCGAGCATTTCCGAACCATTATCCGCAATTCCTTGTCCCACTCACACCGAAGGACTTCACACCTCCTTCGCCCGAACCGACAATGCGATTCTCCCCTTTCCTATTATTATCCGTCATACTGCTTGCCGGCTGTTCGGCAACGATGCCGGTGCGGACACTCGCCCCGGGCGAGAGCCGCATCACTGCCTCCGTCGGCGGCCCGACGATCGAACTTGGCAACTCGAATATTCCGCTCCCGTATCTCTCGGTCGGCTTCTTTCATGGCGCGACCGATGACTTCACGTTGGGCGGCAGCGCCCATCTCATCCCGGCTGCACTTGGCGACGGCGTTATAGATATCGCAGGTATCTACCGGCTGCATCGGCAATCGGATCTGCCGGAGATAACCGCTACGTTTCAAGTCGGTCTGCTGACAGACTTTCGATTCTTGCGGAACGTCCGATGTTTCCCGACAATCGGCATCAACGCCTCGCAAGAATTCGGCTCGCATGTACTCGGGTTCATTGGGTTCGATAACACGGTTCAGATCGCATCGCCTTCGTACATCATCTCTCCGTACCTCGGCGCACGATACACATTCTCCGACGCATTTGCGATGACGCTGCAATCGAAATGGATGGCAGCGAACGTGAATACCGCGCACGGCATTTTCGAAGGCGCAGGCTCGGTGGGCGGACACGGCGACATTGCGATCTTCATCGGAATGGAGTTCGGCTTATGAAATATCTTACACTCCTTCTCGCACTCGGCTTCGCATCGTGCATGCGGCTCGACAGTTCGCTCTTCGATAATTCGACGCTCTCTGAATACACACTCGCAGATTCCGTCATCCCGGCTTCTGCTCGCGAGCCGGTCGTGCTGACCTCCGAAGACGGCGCGAAGATCTACGGATATTACGTTCGCTCGAACGGGAAGCATCCCGAAACGACGATCCTCTACTGTCACGGAAACAAAGAGCATCTGCAATACTATTGGGACCGAGTCGAACTACTCTACAAGACCGGTTGCAACGTCTTTGTCTTCGACTATCAAGGATACGGCATGAGCGAGGGCACGCCGACCGAAGAGCATATCTACGGCGACGGTCGCACGGCACTGTCGTTTGTGCTTGCCCACGACTCCGCCGTGAAGCACTACTGTTTCTACGGCTTCTCGCTCGGCGGCGCTGTTGCGATCGAACTTGCAGCACACACGATGCAGCCGCATGCGATCATCACCGAAGATGCATTCGCATCGGCCGATCAACTTGTGCAGAGCGGTACGATACTCGACGTCCCGCACAGTTATGTGATGGACGGCGTGTATGACAATGTCGGGAAAGTGAGCCAGATCCATGCGCCGTTTCTCGTCCTGCACGGCACGGCGGACAAGTTCATCGACCTCGAAAAGAACGGACAGGTGTTATTCGCTCATGCGAACGACCCGAAACAATTCATCAAGATCGAGGGAGCGGATCACAGCGAAGTCCCGCAGAAGTTGGGGTTCAATACGTATGTCAGCACAGTGGAAGCGTGGTTCACGAAGTAGTAACGCGATGATCGGCCCCCGCCCATGGGCGAAGGTTGTGTGTGTGTGTACGCGGTCAATACATTGTCATTCCGAACGGAACGTCGCCATGGGTTAAAACCCATGGCTAATTTCTTTCAGTCCTTCGGACGTAACGCAGAACGTCCGCTTCAGCGGACTGAAAGATACATAGCCCCGCGTTTCAACGCGGGGCGGGCGTTGGGACAAAGACAACGCCCACGGATTAACACCCATGGCTAAACTCTTTCAGTCCTTCCGACGTAACGCAGAACGTCCGCTGCAGCGGACTGAAAAATACATAGCCCCGCGTTTTAACGCGGGGCGGGCGTTGGGACACCTACAATCTCACACGCTTCCCCGAGCGTAGGGCAGCGAGGGGATAAAACGTATCGCGCCACCTGATCCCCCCGTCGCGCCACACACGCCAGACGGAGTTTGCAACCGCAAGCGAGACGAAGAAGTATCCGACGGGCATCAGCGCAACAAAGAGCGGCCGTGTCTGCAGTGTCTTCTTCATCGATGCGGCGACCAGCCACGGCAATACGAAATAGCAGAACACATAGACTGACAACAGCATCGGACTGCCGAGTGCAATCGCAACGACCGGCGGTAATAGTACAATGGCCCACATCGCAAGGACCATGCCGATACCTTTGAAATACGAGTAATTTGCAAACCCGGCGAATGCGTTCTTCTCAAGTCCTTTGATTGCTTCCTTCAGATCGCCGTACCATTCGAACGACAGCAAGCCGTCGGCGCCGAGGAGTGCGGAGTGTGCGCCATGCGCTTTGAGCATTTGTCCGAGTCCGCCGTCGTCGATGACCTCCATCTTCAGCCACTCGAACCCAGGCGTGCGTTCGAATGCAGAGCGACGAACAAGATTAAACGCGCCTACCCCGGTAAATGCCATGCTTCCCTTCTTTCCGATATGTCGCGCTTTCGTACGGACGAGAAACAACGCACCGAACGCGAGTACAAAGAGCGGCAGCAGAAGGCGATCGCCTTGCGAGCGGTCGGCGGGAAGCATCGAAAGATGATCGAGCTGCTCGGCCTCGCACAGCGCGACGGCTCGTTCGAGCACGTCGTGTTCGAAGCGGATATCGGCATCGGTGAAGAGGAAGAAGTCGCCGGTCGCTTGAGCAGTCGCAACGTTCAGTGCATTCACCTTGCCGAGCCAGCCATCGGGAAGCTCGCTGATATGGATCGGCTTGATGCGTTCGTCCTGCTTCGCGAAGCGGTCGATGATTTCGCCGGTGCGGTCGCTCGAGCGGTCGTTGACGACGATGAACTCGATATCCGGATAGCTCAGCGAGACAAGAGACTGAAGGTCGTGCTCCATCATTCGCTCTTCGTTACGCGCCGTGACGATGACCGATAACTTCGGATAGGTAGCCGGCTGTGGAATGCTCACGTCGCGCAACTGCCTGATCGACGTTCCATGATACGCTGCACGCAGGGCGAACACTTGCCACACGATCATCGAGATCGCGGCAGCTATGAGGGCGAAGAGTTCGGTCGTCGGCATTCGTGTCGGAAGGTACGCAACACCGTTCGGAGTGGATTGGTATTCAGAATTCGCAACCACCCACCAACGCGTCATTCTGAGCAAAGCGAAGAATCCCTTGAGGATCGCCACGAGCATCCGCACATACCCGAAGAAAGACCGCCATGGGTTAAAACCCGTGGCTAATTTCCTTCAGTCCTTCGGACGTAACTCAGAGCGTCTGCTTCAGCGGACTGAAAGACAGTAGACCCCGGATCCATCCGGGGGCGGCCGTTGTGGAAACGACCATTGTGTGTTGAAAACTGAAACATTGTTATTCCGTCTCGCTACGAAATAACAAACGAACCAAACGCGATTTGATGCGCCTCCCAGCCTCAAGGATTCACAATGTTTTACTTTCCCAACGGCCATATTTCATTCATGTTATAACCGTTCGTAACCTGTCCGCACCCGCGTAAATTCTTTTGACTTCGAGTTGCGATCTCACGATAAAATTGCCTCTGACGCTTCGCAATCGCATTGGCATCATTATTGGAATATCATCTCTCGTGCGTAGGAGAACATTCACTGATGATTAGGAGAGACAACCAATGAAACGCTTGCTCATTCTCGGTGCAGGTACTGCAGGAACAATGATGGCGAACCACCTCCGCCGGGAGTTGTGGAAGGACGAATGGGCCATCGACATCATTGACGAACGAGAGATTCATTACTACCAGCCCGGCTTCCTCTTTCTACCGTTCGATATCTATCAGCCGGATGAGATCATCAAGACCATCGACGAATTCATCCCCGACGGAGTCAATCGCATTTCGGGGAAGATCGATCGGGTCGATGCAACGAGCAATCTCGTCCGCATGACAGACGGGTCGGCATACCCATACGACGTATTGATCGTCGCCACCGGCTGCAAGATCGCACCGGAAGAGACGCCGGGCATGCTGGGGCCCGAGTGGCACAAGTCCATCTACGACTTCTATACCTTCGAGGGCGCGCTCGCCCTGCGCGACAAACTCCGCGACTGGAAAGGCGGCAAGCTCGTGATGCACATTACCGAGATGCCGATCAAGTGTCCCGTCGCGCCGCTCGAATTCTCGTTTCTGGCAGATTCGTTCTTCAAGCATAAACACATGCGCGACGACGTAAGCATCACGTTCGTCACGCCGCTCTCCGGGGCGTTCACGAAGCCACGGTGCACCGAATCGCTGACACATCTGCTCCACGAGAAAGGCATCGACATCGTCACCGACTTCGCGGTCGAACACATCGATCAGGACCAAAAGAAGCTCTACGATTACGGCGGGAAAGAAGTCGAGTACGATCTGCTGGTCACGATCCCGACGAACAAAGGCGACGAAGTCATGGCCCGCTCGGGGCTCGGTGACGATCTCAACTTCGTGCCGACCAATCGCGCGACACTGCAATCGCTTGCCCACGAGAACATCTTCGTCATTGGCGACGCGTCGAACGTGCCGGCGTCGAAAGCAGGATCGGTCGCTCACTTCGAGGCCGAGATCCTGACCGAGAACATCCTCCGCTACACGCGAGGCGAACCCCTGAAGGAAGAGTTCGACGGACACGCCAACTGCTTCATCGAGACCGGTGAAGGCAAGGCGCTGCTGATCGACTTCAATTACACTCACGAACCGGTCGAAGGCACCTTCCCCTTCCCGGGCGTCGGACCGCTTCGCCTGATGAAGGAAAGCCGCATGAACCACATGGGCAAGATGGCCTTCAAGTGGGTGTACTGGAACATGCTACTCAAAGGGACACACATCCCGTTCGTCTCGGCGACAATGCAGGAAGCCGGAAAGAATTTCTAACCACATCAATCACTGACTACTATGGAAAAGCTCATCGGACATTCGAACGTTACCGTCAATGAAGAAGGCTATCTCGCGAACTTCACGCAGTGGAGCAAAGAGATCGCCGAAGAGATCGCGAAGGAATCGGGCATTGCGCTCACTCCGCGTCACTGGGAAGTGTTGAACTACCTCCAAACCGAATTCAAGCAAGGTCATCCCTTAAGCATCCGTGCCATCGGGAAGAGCGGCGTTGTGGACATCAAAGAGTTCTACGCCCTCTTCCCCGGCGGCCCACTGAAGATCTCGACGAAGATCGCAGGCATCCCGAAACCGGCAAGCTGCCTGTAATAACAGCGTCATTCTGAGCGAAGCGAAGAATCCCTTGAGGATCACCACGAACTTCCCCCCGCACCCGAAGGGATTCTTCGTCGGCCTGCAGCCTTCCTCAGAATGACTGGTAATTGAAACGATTTTTATGTGAAAGGACACGACCATGCCAGATACCCTCAGCCAAATACTCGAACAAACTCAGGTAACCGCTTCGGCGGAATTTCACGGGGAGATCAAGAAGATGATGATCATCCTCTCGAAAGCATCCATCGAGAACGTCTATGCCGCATTCGTGCTCGCCAACGGCGCACGCATGGAAGGCATTGACGCCGAGATCTTCTTCACGTTCTTCGGCCTCGAGGCCATCCACAAGAAGAAACTCGAACATCTCCACGTCGCCACCGTCGGCAACCCGGCGATGCACATGCCGACGATGCTCGGCGGACTGCCCGGCATGGAAGCCCTCGCCACAAGCATGATGATGAAGGAAATGGACAAGCTCGACATCCCGCCGGTGCACGAATTCCTCGACATCCTTAAAGCCTCGGGCGTCAAACTCTGGGCCTGCCGCCTCGCGATGGACATGTTCCACTACAAACCCGAGGACATGTACGACGACCTCGATGGCGTACTGACCGTCGGCGATTTCTACAAAGAAGGTGCCGGCCTCGGCACGCACATGTTGTTTGTCTGATCGCAATACACGAAGACGACTCTCCCCAATCGTGCCACTTCGGTACGATATGGGTCAGTGAATGATGACCAAGCCCCGCGAACGCGGGGCTTGGGGTATATGTCCCAGCGGTTCTCCACGGCCCAATTTCGGTTACTTTACACTTTATCTGCATATAATTCAAGCATATAATTGTGCACACGCACACAACCCCCATAAACGAAAAAGTCCGCCGAGGCGGACTTAGTACACGTGCGGAGCTGCTGCAGATCTTGTCGAATCATAGCACCACAAATATACGAAATGTTGGCATATTTGGCAATAGGCCAACTCCTTATTTTTGAGATTTAACAAAAGAGGCACCTACCAATCGAACTCCCCCGCCCGCCGACGGGTGGGGGTTGGGGGGAGGGGTGTAAAAGTGGGCGACTAAGTGCTTGATTTTGCGCGATTCATGCTGTCGTATTTGTCAATACGCGCGAGTTGTCATGGTTGCTCCTTCTATTACATAAATGCTTGATGCATATATGGTAGGATCACAAAGCATTGATATTTGCGCTCTCTCATGCTTAACGTCAGGAAACAATTCCAAACAAGGTCAAGTCTTGAGCAACAAATTTCTTGACTCCTCAATATCAATAAATCTTGCCGCATATTCTTGATTCAACAGATCCTCATTTAATAAAGAATCGTACTTTTCAATCACCTTATTCACAACGCTACTCGCGAGAATGGTCGGTTGCTCAAATCCAGTGACCACAATTCTCTGTAAGGCATTATTAACAATCTGGGAGTTTGTTTTGGAAATGTATAACGCAAGCCCTTCATTAAAGACTTCGAACCCTAATCGTTTCAACTGAAGCAATATTGTGTTTGCGACAACATCTGAATCCCATAGGAAGAGAAGTACATCCTCTCGCTGCTGCAACATGTTGTTCCCGCCAAGACCATACCTTTGAAAAAAACTCCGCGCCTCTGCAAGCAACACCGTAGCTTTCCGATCAAGAAACGCAGGCACGTCGGCTGATTGATATATAGCGAACATTTCGTTTCGAACCTCTTTTGAGATGGAACTGCCTTCACCTGAAAATACAGGTGGCTTCCCACCTCGCGCATGCTGTACATCAATAATCCTCCTGTCAACATCAATTGATAGTACCTTCCAGCGACGTCCGCTAAATACTATGCAAAGTCCTTCCGAGAGGGTAGTTGAAACCGGAATAGTACCTAGGAGTTTTCCAGAGTTATAGACTTGGTATTCTTGCGGTGTTGTAAACGCTGAGTAGAAGCTATAATGGCTTACGATACGTTCTCCTTTTATCCCAAGAACAATACTACCGTCCGACGATTGAGAAATGATATCAGCAGATCCTAAGCAGCGTAATAGCTCGGAAAATACAGGTTGGTTGATGCTCTGAAACGGTGCATTTAGACTCAGGACCCTCCATAATTCCTGAGCTGTTAAGGAGCCATACTGAGATAGCAATGAGAGAATCTGTTGGATGAGAGTCGAAAGATGGAGCCTCGCATCTTTTGGTTTTTCATACCATCCTTTGATTAGCAGATTCACAAGTGCGATCGACTGAACCAATTGAGGACGTAAACAATCTAATGGAGAGGAGTGCTGGGTGACTTCCTTTTCTTGGATGTATATTCTCATTACGGCCGGTTCGCCACGTCTACCAGATCTTCCAAGTCTCTGTCGCATTGAAGAAACAGAAGGGGGCGTGCCAATTTGTGCGATGCTTTTAACTGAGCCTATATCAATCCCAAGTTCCAATGTCGACGTGCATACCGCCGTCGTAGGTAGCGCTTGCGCTTTAAGACGTTGTTCTACGTCTTCTCGCAAATCCCTCGAAAGAGACCCGTGATGAGGGTAGAATTCATTTGGCACATGTTGTCTCTCCGAAAGTTCTCGGAGTAGATCTGCGTACTGTTCTGTATTAGACCTACTATTTGCAAAAATGAGATTATTTGAGCCACGCAGTGATTTCAGAAGATGTTGAGCTATTTCAATTTTATCACCATAGGCCGATTCTAGGCTGTCGTCGTCTTCATTACTGGCGGTATCAACAAATAAGTTCTCGGGCGCCTTTTCCTTAATTTCGAATCCACGAATCTGCAACTTAATCTCTTGCCCACCCGACTGTGACTCAATGATCGTGGCGCTGCGATTTCTCTCGGGTCGCAGATACTGTGTTGCGAATTCTAAGTCTCCGAGTGTTGCACTCAATGCAATCCTTGGGATCGTCCGTTTAGTCGACACCTCGATTCTTCGAAGCAGCGATTGCAATTGTTTGCCTCGTTCCGAGCCAATAAATGAGTGCAACTCATCAACAACAATATAACTTAACGATTCGAACAGTGTCGGAATACTATGACCTCTATGAACGAATAGAGCCTCCAACGATTCTGGGGTGATAAGTAGGATATTAATAGCATGATTTAATACTTCGTTCTTTCGGGATTGGTTAACGTCACCATGCCATTTCTGAATTGTTACCCCCAATTGGTTGCAGAACAGTTCAAGACGGTCAAATTGATCATTTATCAGTGCTTTTAGGGGACTGATATAAAGGCAGCCGAGTCCTGGGCGAGGGTTGGAACTTAGCGACGATAGTATCGGTAAGAATGCTGCTTCCGTCTTACCCGCAGCCGTTGGTGCAGAGATAACGACATCAGTGTGCTGTACAAGAATCGGTTCAATGGCCTTCTCTTGAATATCTCGAAGGCTACCCCACTCAAGTCGCCATAGTAACTGTTTGACTTTCTCATTCAGAAGCTCAAAACTTGATGATACTTGCATACAAAACAATCATCAAATCTTCAGCGTCATTAATTCGTCGTCTTCATCGGAGGCAACTAATTCGCCATCGCCGAAGTCAAGTTTTGACCCGTCATCTTTATCTATCGCTACTTGGCCTATGAGGTCTTCAACTTTCAATTGAGGGTTCTGTTCCAATACGAATAGCATGTCGACGAAGGCTTTAACTGTGTTACGCGGGGTTCTAAAGTATGCTTCACCGATTCGTTTCGAACAATGTTCCATGAAGGTCTTGATCGCTTCCTCTGGGAAAGTGCTTCGCATGTCAGGAGCTGTATAAAATACCCCTAGGATATTCCTCAGCAATACATACATGTCTTCCTGGCTGAGATTGGCAAGCCGAATGACCGGCGCGCTGTAATCAATTACTCCGGCAGTCTTCGCGAAAGAATTTTCCGCAAGCCGTGACTGGAGTGCCTCATACGAATACAGGCCTTTTCTTGGGTCCATCAAGAATTCAGGTGTACCACACATGAGAAAGAGTAGGCCGGAAGAAAGACCTTGCAAACTATCGTTCAAATAACGTAGGATCTGTTCATAATTAGCGACTCTCGATTTGCTATTGCCAATTTTGAACAGGTTTACCATTTCGTCTAAACCAACCATCAAACCCGAGTAACCGGCAAGACGTACAAAAACAGACATGAGCTTCAGCATATCATAAACGTTGTCGTCATCTACGATCACTCGTACACCGAGTGCTTTTCGCGCGTCTGTTTTTGTCGTGAATTCCGCTCTGAGCCAGCGAATGGCATCCGTTTTTAATTGATCGTTTCCAGTATCGTGTCCTTTCCAATAGCTACTGATCACTGATGCAAAATCATACCCCCCAACCATTTCCATAAGTGCCGCCAGCCGAGCATTGATTATGGAATCGATACTTGCTCCACTCGCACTACTTTCCACCATGGCAGTATTGATAAACTTCTCAACAATACTTTGCATTGCCGCACCATCTGGTTTTGTGCGAGTTGATATGTTCCGCATCAATTCCGTATAAAGACTTCGAGCTTCGCCGCCGGACGCATTGAGGCGACGCTGAGGGTTTAAGTCGGCATGGATCGTGACAAGTCCTTTTTCAAGTGCTATATTACGTACAAGTTGAAGAAAAAAAGTTTTCCCACTTCCGTATTGACCGATAATAAAACGGATTCCAGACCCATTGTCGGTAATCCTGTTAATATCTGCCAACAATGCCTGAATTTCGTTAATGCGTCCAACTTGGATATACTGGATTCCAAGACGCGGGACTACCCCAGCTTTGAGCGACTGTAGTATAGCGTCGCGTTCTTTCGATTTGATATTCTTGAGTAGGATCATGACTGGCGTAATTGTTGTAATAAAGTTTGATTGATAAGAATCAGATCACCGTCATCATCTATTAGTGGCTGTTCAGCAATGATGAAGGAAGCATCATTTATGAGTTCCATTGCTCCATCCGCAAACAAGCCTTCATTCTCACATAATTCCTCAAATTCTTCTCGACTAATCTTGTCTACTTCTGGTAGTGTATATACCAGTTGACTATGCTTTTGGTCAAGGCCCGGTATTACTTTTCGTGAACTGTGTTTTTTTGTTGTTACTGGCACTGCTTCTATTTCATCAACGTCATCAAATACGTCCATGAGCAAACTCTTAACCTGTTTCGTTTCGTCTATTTTTCTCTGTATTTTATTCCTGTCGAGCTTCAGCTCCTTCTCCGTTCCGGGGAGCATGGTTGTCCCAGTAGTGCCAGACAGTGTTGGTTTGGCTGAGGTTAATCCATGACGATCAAGAGCTATCTCGTCACTCTGAAGCTTGGTAATATCTGAGTAGATGTTTTCCGGGTCCTTATTCACCCATGTGTAGACCTTTTGGAGCATTTTGATTTCAGCGGGTTCGATTGCCCCATCTACGGTAGCCGCTTCAATCAAAATCCACATCATGGAATCGGTTTGTTCCGCACTAAGACTCTGAAGCCGCTTCTTCAATTGCGAAATATCTGGCAGCTCAATGGAGAGCCATTCAGTGTAGTGTCGCAATCGCTCCTTTTCTGTCTTGGAAAGATCATGTAACGAAGCTACCCACTCAAGTAAATGTTGCCTTTCGCCCGTATGAAGTGATCGATTACTACTGCTTACGCCGACTGCTAATTGTAGGAAAAGCATAGCAATCTTGTATGGTTCGGAAGCTGTATTTTCCGCAGATGACTCAAGAGAAAATAATACGAAGTGCTTCAGACGCTCGATTTTGTATGGATTGAATCGATAGTCCGGTTCAATCCCTATGCCAGCCTTCCTTAAGAGTTCGGTGATCCCAGTGAGATCCTTCGGCGAAAACTTCCGGCGTGAAGATAGCTTCATTTGCCTGAGTAAGTCGTCTTTCAGTATGACCCCACCTTCCGCATTATGACTTTGCGTCCTACACCATGCTACCACATCTTTGACAGTCTTGTTAGTAATTGCCGCAAATAATTCGTCGGGTAATAGAGCATACCCGAGTATTGATGCCGACTGATCCTTCAACCTTCCGAGATAGCGACTATAGGGGTTTAGCGCGTCTGTACACTCATCAAACAGTGTTTTGATTAGCCCATATTTTTCCTTCTCTTCGCTTACATCAGGGGTTCCAGTTACATTGACTTTTCTTACTCCTCGTAGTGAAGAATTGACACAATTGTATTGGACAGAGAGCCCTTTCAGACGCGATTTGGGTATTTTTATTCCTTCTCCGAACCTTGCTGAATACCGTTCAGAAAACAGCACCTCGAATTCAGCTCTACACCTTTCGAACGGGGTCCTTGTATAATAATTTGGGTTATATGCTACCCATAGCAATGCAAGGTTAGAAGGGATAGGAGTACGATTTCTTACTTGCCAGCCAAGCTGCAACCTTAACGCAAGAGGCAGTTGGTAATCAACATAACTTTTTTGGGATGGCAATTGAAATGGCTCGATCTCATAAATAAGGTTTGTTACTTCTATAAGTTTTCGTAACGTATCGTTGATAGGCCAGACCTCTTCGTATGATTTATAGAGACGTTTCAGCTCGGTGTAGATATGGGCTGCTTCTTCAAGAGCATATTCCTCTCCTCTTAAGTCATTGAGCACTCTTCTTTCTAACCCATTAACAAACAATTTTACATAGGAGACATCAAATGACTTCTTCAGGGGACGACCTTCCGCCAGCCAATTGAGGTAGACTTTCCGTTGAAATGGCGAGAGATGATCGTACGAAGAAAAATAGTGAGAGGAATAAGAAGTTTGATCGCCACGATAATTGCCAATCGGAAGAGTCGGATCAATAAGACTTGGCTCACGCTCGTTGTATGAAAGAGAGGTATACAATTTACCGAAGTATACCATCCCATCATGAATAGTAAATTCGCCAATAGTAAATTTTGTTTTTTTGCCCATCCACTTCACACCCGTATCAGTTGCCGAGGAGACTCGTAACGAGCTGTTGACCTCCTCACCATTGTATGGTGCTCGAATGGAATATGGTTGATCTGAAGTATCATTTTGTTTCAACACTGTCGGAGGAACGTCTCCAGAGACCGACGCATTACTCTCTGTAGCAGGATGTGGTGACAAAACATCCAGATTCAAGTTGACGGGTTCTGTCAAATCCTTTGGGTTCTCAATTCTGTGTGGCTCTATTAAATTCTCATATCCCAAATGCTCTTCTTCCGCCGACCGGGCCGATTCATATTCTGTAGGTATCTCATCGCTCGGATGTAGAATGATCGGAGAGATAAAGTCTTGATTTATCGTTTCCTTGTCGGTTTGTATCCCTTCAGGAAGAATCTCCTCAGATGCTTTTGGTTTCCCCATAACACTTGAAGTATAGCCATCTGTATACAACCGATTAGACTCAGAGCCCGGCTGTTCCAACTCTCGTGACATAGATGATTTGTTGTTGTTATTTACTTCTTCCTGAGTACCCTCCTTATCTTCAACCAACATGGCTTCCGAGTTTAGGACAGGGTGAGGTACATCGTAAGTAATTCTATTGCTGGATCGGACCACGGTGGTTGAAATCGAAATAGCCGACACTGAGTTTACAGTATCCGACAATATTGATTCAGTGGGCACGCTTATGGGATTTGGAGGGCTGCTTATCTGATTGCTTCCTTTGGCTGTACTTGAGCTTTGGACAGACTGCTTTATCAACGTGTCCGATTTTCTATCTTTTGTTCCAAAGATCGTTTCTCCTCTCTTCTTTCCGACGGCAACGTAATAGAGAAACTTCCAGCCAACGTAGACCAATGCCAAGAACCACAAAAGCGCATAAATTGCAGAGCCTGTATCGGTGGGTGTTTGCTTCATTTGTAGTTGAACGATTTCATTATTTTGACAAAACGAGTTCGCATCGCACCAAATCTAAGTATAAATATACGCTTTACAACTGGTATAAATGCAAAGGCCGGGACGCATCAACTCCGTCCCGGCCTCCTCCTTTGTCGGATGCCGAACGGCTTATTTCATCAGTTCAACCTTCCGTGTGACAACTGCATTGCCGCTTTGTACTCGCAGTAAATACGTCCCGCTCGGTAGCTCGCGTCCGTCAAGCGTCAGGCGCAACTCGCCGTTTGCAACGTCGGAGTAGAGCACCTGCATCCGCTTCCCACCGATATCGTAGAGTTCGACCGTCGTCACCGCTTCGACCGGGAGTGTAATGTTTACTGCAGCAGTAAGCGAAAGCGGATTCGGGACGATGGAGACACCGAGCGGTTCAGCCGGAGCGACCGACGGCGGACTCGACGGACGCTTGTACGATGTCAACGGCAGCGAGTCGTTATCTTCGTACTCGATGTAGGCGTGTACGAGACTATCGGTCTGCGACCGTTTGACCTCGAGTGTAATAAATGCACTGTCGGCCGAGCCGGTGTACTGATACCGCGTCGAGCTCGTATCGAGTCCGTAGCCGGGGAAGTTGATCGCCGTCTTGGTGATCCATGCATGTTCCACCGTCCCGATGACCGACGAATCGCGGAAGCTCCGCAGAACCAGATCGAGCGAGAGCGTATCCGTTCCACTCGCGAGCGAGTTCCGAATCACCGTTACGTCGTTGAGGTCGTAGCGTCTTGGCACGAGGATGCTGTCGCCGCTCTGAACGGAGAACGTATCGGAATAGACCTCGATAGGATTCGGGGCGGTGGTCGGCCAGCTCTCGTCGAGGATCGTCGGATCGGTCAGGTCGATCTGCGCCCACGAACGAGCGAGGGCCGGACCGCCGGACTTCTGTACCGTCACGGCCGGCACGACACCGACGATGCTGCTTTTGATCGACGCACACGAGGATGCCCCCGTACTGTCAATCGAGAATTGCAACCGAGATACCATCGGGGCAGTCACTTCGATGTATGGCACCCATCCGTTGGTGATGCGAAGCTGTTTATCGGAGCCGGACGATTGCTCGCCAACAAACACGATCGAACGCGGGACGCTCGATGTATGCGTTCGGTGAGAAATACTATCGGTCGATAGCGCAAGCGACGGGGCGAGTCCCCGCTCCTTAAGTCCGCCGCGTGTCCATCCCCAGAGCCACGATGCGAGGTCCAAACGGTGCGACGAGGGGTTCTGCCACATCACCCGGACATAATCGTGGTTAAGAAAGGGAGTGATCATTACGCCTCTCGGATGCCCGATAACCATGAGATCGCTCGCAGCGAATGCCCGGTTCTCGGCCGTGACGATCGGATAGCGATTGCCGGTCGAAGTGGTATCGGGTTTGAACACCAGGAAACTCCGCGCCCATGAACCCTTCGTGGTGTTGATCGGCTGCGTTCGTGTTTTAAGTACTGGAAACGCCTTCCCATTCGAGGAGTATCTGGGCGTGTTATTAATCTGCGACTCCCACGTGACGTAGTCGTTGATTGATATGTTCGACGGCACCGGAGTAGGCATCCCATTCTTCCATGCTGTCGGTGTATTGTTTTCATACCCGATAGTGGCGATACTCGGGTGCTGATTCGTGCAGTAGCTCGGCAGCCCCTTGGAAATGATCGTCCACCCATCGAGTACCGGAGGAATCGAGTCGATACTCCACTTGATCCGGCGGTAGAGGATATTCCCGGCCTTCTGCCATGCGAGACGAATCGGCCACAAACTGTCGTCAATCGGGCGTGACGCGACGGTCGGGTACTCCGATTTGAGGAAGTCCGTCGTGTCCTTCACGCCGTCCTGAAAGAGATAGGTAAACGGATCGTTGAGCCAGACGACCTGCGTTACGCCTCCTACGGTATCGAGTTTGAATCGGGCTCCAACGATACCGGGGAGTTTCCCGGCCGCAGAGTCCCCGTTAAAGCCAGCCGCTACCATCCAGAGGCTATTCGATGCCGGAGTCAGTACCGGAGTCACTTCCCACAGTCCCGACGAGGTATCGATGGCATTATAGGTGAAGTCTGCGAAACTCGTTATCCATGCGCTGTCGGGATGGCTCTGGTATGCAGCAAAGAGTTGATTGTCTTTCCAGTACACCAGTGCGACCGCCGTGTCGTTACGAGCCACACAGACAGAGGGGCGGGCGCAGTTCGGCCCGTTGTCGAGGAGTGTCTCGCCACCGGTGGCGATATTATCACCGTCGGACTCGATCTGAATCGACGCACTCGCCAGTCCCCGAGAGGCGTTACTAACGTAGAGTTTGCCGCCGCGAGTGTACGTTTCGATTGTACGCGTCCCCTTCATCCGCTCGGCCACACGGCGACCGTTATTGTAGGCGAAGTCGGTTCCAGACGTGGCAGCGCCCGTTGAGGCACGGATGGAGATTCCCGGCTCGAAGTAGAGAAACTTCGCATCGCCCGGTTTGATATACACCGAGAATGCCGAGTCCGGCATGACAAGCCAGTTCGTATCCTTACGCCAGAGATCGTGCACAACATAGTACCGGCTCCGCATCGAGACCGGCATCATGGTCGTATCGATCTTCAGGGTGACTTTCCGAACGTCGATATCGCCGTAGATCGAGCGAGCCCGTTGGCTTTGTTTGTTACTGGCCTCGAACCCCTTGTTAAAGAACAGGCTGTCGTCATCGTCGCGGATCGAGGGGTAGACGCGCGTATTGACGACGATGGCGGCATAGTTCTTTCGGACAGTCGTGACGGAGTCGAAGAAGAGCCCGACCTCGACGAAGGTACGGTTCGCCGAGTCGATGGCGGCCGAGTCGATGAATATTTTACCTCGTCCTCGTTGCCAGAGTTTGACCGACGATGTTGTGAGCACTTTTAGGAAGGCGTTCGCCTCGGTGCTGCTGTCGGCCGTCGAGTAGGTGCTATGGCCAGGAGCGGTTTTGAAATTCGTATACGCTCCGAGCCATGTCATCCGTGCGAGGGTATCGTAGGCCGAATTGATCCTGCTGAAGATGCGGGCAACCGTCCGGAATGTGTTCGAGTATCCGAGGTAATACGCAGGGAATCCACCGTTGACATCGTTGGTGTCGTTGATGAACACGACATGCGCACTGTCGCTGTTGTTACTACCTCGCGCATGTCCGAAATTAAAATCGTGCGACCACCGAAACGTTGACTTACCGCCAAGACTCGACGGCCAGCTCTCGGGGCACAACAATCCCGGTGCATTTCCTCGCATCCCAGCATTGTCGAACCCCTGTGCATCGTTGAACGCAGTGATTCCGTTCGCAAGAGCTCCATACGTGAAGCCGGAGATGGCCTCGGGGAACATGATCTGTTGGTGCCACTCCACATTCTTCGGTAAGAAGACCCACTGATGGGCCACCGAGTCCCAATAGAGTGCCGGTGTTTTCACGTGCCCGTCGGCGATATGCTGTTCTCCCCATGCGGGGATACCAAACTCGACCGAGAATTGCTTTCCTTTCGGATGGGAATGAGCGATAAGAGTCGACTGCCTGAGAGTAGAGTTGAGGAAGTCCAACCCGTTATTCAGGGTATCGAACGCCCGGTACGATTTATATGGGTCGCTGCTCGTGCGGCGGGTATAGAGAACACCCATCGTCGTATCGGCGGTATTCGGCCACGCTAACGCGGGTGCGATCGTGTTGGTATGTCCGTAGTAGACATAATCGCCCGGACAGACGCCGATGTTGTACCATGGGGTGGCGATGTTTTCATACATCGACGGTACTTTCCCATCATAACTGAGCCTCTCACGCCGGTAATGAAGGATGTAATTCCCCATATCCTGCTCGTGGATGTGACTATAGAGGTGGTACTTCGAGCCGAGAAAATCGATGAGGGCGAACGCCGGTTGTGAGTAAGGGTGGAATGGGGCCCATAGGTCGAAAACGAAGCACTCCCAAAGACGGGGCGAAACCGCTGCTGCGATCTGCTTCAATGTGGAATCGAGCACATCGTCGAATCCACCTATAGCGCCGTTCGGCTCGCGCGAATGCGACGTATCCCCGATCATCTTCCGGTAGTAGAACTTGTCAGCCGTCGTATCCTCGAACGCAAGCGAGCGGACTCGGACCGTATCACGGTAAGTCGAAAGGAGTCGAATCTCGAGGATTGGTGCCCGAGTTGTTGAATCGTTCTTCAGGTCCACTAACGTATCCGGGTGGATATAGGATGTGAGAGCATCCGTTCCTCCATTGCCGAATTTTTGGAAGTTATCATCGTTGTTTAACTGTGCATTATCGGCAAGTGACTGGAGTGCCGTCGGCAGTTTCTTGATCAGAAGATGTAACTGCTTGAACGTCCACGAACGGGCCTGTGCACCATTTGCAAGTGTATCCTGGACCCGCCAGTCATCGTCAAGAGAGTTGTAAATACTTTTCGTGATCATCGTGTCGACCAAAACCCACCAGCCTGCATTAGTTTGTTGTGCAAACGTCTTGTACGGCACCATCGGCAATACTGACTGCCCCCCAAACAACGGGAAAGAGGTAGCCCCTGGCTTGAACAATACTTGCAACCGCACCAATGGAAGGCTGTCCGTCGGTCGTCCATTTGCAATCGCCGTGTCGATGCTGTTCGCAACATTAAATACTGCTGTGACTGAGAACCCGCGAGCATAGTCAAAGAACGTGTTCGTGTCGGGGATCTCGTATGGTCGGAGTACGCGACGGTATCCGCCGGGTATCGGGTAAAAATATCGATTGCTCGACTCGATGAACTGACTATGGGCATCACGGATATCGGACATGCCAAGGATCACTCTTCCTTCGTCCCCGTAGTTGACGCGTTGGTCCACTCCGCCATAACGGACGGTATGAAACGTGTCAATAACATAGGCATGCTTCGCCGGGTATAGACTATAGGGCGAGACGTCGTTCGAGTCGTAGGTGTTATTGAATGATCTCGCATCGGGGTTGATCCCGTTTGCGTCGTTATATTTCCACATCAAACCGGTGAAGAATCGGTCGGGGATGCGATACGGAAGTGCATAATACGGGAGTTGCTTGAATCGGGCAACATCCCATGGTGCTGGGGCTATCGTGCTCACACCGGCAGTTGTCGAGCCTGCAATGCTATTACTGAACCCCGGGTTTGCGACGAAAGTACCCCATTCACCGTCCCAGTTGACTCCGAGTGAATCGAGTTGCTTGTGTAACTGTGCGGTATCGGAGGACTGCCATTGTTCGCTACCTCCCATGAACATCATAAATCGAATATTGTGCTTACCCTCCCATCCTTTCGGAACGACGATCTGTGCCAACGATTCCGAAACGAAGATACGCGATATCAGAATAAACAATACTCCCGTTAGGCGCAGTGCGCGATTGATCGTTTTCATGTGTAGGTTCTCCTTATCGTTGGACCGTGATCGAACCAGTGGCTATACCCTGTGTGGTGGACAGGGTAAAGTAGTAGACGCCGTTAGGAAGTTGTGAACCGTCGAACATCTGTGTGTGCATCCCGGCATCCTGTAGTTGTGGAGCGGTAATGGAGACGATGACCCCTCGCGCATCGGTGAATCGGAATGACACCGATGTCGCCGATGGCAGTGTGTACTGGATCGTAGAGGCTCCGGGGGTGGGATTTGGATAGACCTGCACACCCAGATCGATCGTCGGCGGTTGTTGAACGCCAGAAGGGAGCCCACCTGTGGTCGTTCGGTAGATAATACCATCTCCACAAATGAGAGCAACACTGTCATTTAGACATGCTATACCAAATAGTGCAGGAGCGTTCGGTAGGTAAGACGGTTGCCATGTCCGCCCGGTGTCATTGGTCATAAGAATCATCCCATGGCTGTTGCCATCAGTTCCAACTACAATCCCGTGTTGAATACTGGAGAAGGATATGGCTTCTGCTAGGCCGATCGATTGGTTGAGATCCCCCCAGTTTGCTCCGCCATCTGTGGATCGAGCAACAAAAGCATTCCCTCCCACGAAAATTAGATCTGTGCCGATTGCCTTGCAACACCAAATTTCGTGGGAAATACCTGTATACACTTGTTTCCATGTGAGCCCTCCATCGGTTGACTTTTCACAGTACCCCGCATCCGGCCAGTCGAAATGCTCGGGGTACGGTGTCATTGCTCCGACGGCATACCCAGTTAGCTTATCCCCGAAGCATCCTGCATTCGGTGCAAGCCCGATAGCTGCATTCACCTCATTCCATGTCTTGCCGCCGTCAGACGTACGGACATTCTTCGCAAACCCAAACACTACTCCTGTATCGACACATGCGAATGTCATTGGGCCGGAAGCAACTGAAGCGCGATTGAACGATTGCCAACTCATGCCGCCGTCTATCGTTTTCCAAACGGTCTTGTCGTTTGGGTCGTGAGCGCAAGCATAGCCTACGAGCGAACTAACAAACACGATGTCGCCGGGTAATGGCGTGGGTAGACTATCCCACGTCAACCCTTGGTCCGTGCTTCTGAGAAGAACGGCGTTCGCCCCGTTCCAGCCGAAGACATATCCGGTATCTTTCGATGGAAACTGAAGGCCACCGAGAGTATATCCTGCCGGAAGGTATGGGTAGGTATAGACGATCTTCCACCCGCTCGTGCTATCGCCTTGAGGTGCGGCCGGAGTCGTCTGTTGTTGGTCCGGCCCCGATTGGCCGAATGCACGGCTGCTCAAACACAGACACGCGGCAAAGAACAAAATGCTCGTTCGTAGTTTCATAGGTTGTTCTTTCATCGATAATGTAAAGGGAGTCCAATCCCGTAATTAATAAACCCCTCAACTGTGATAAGCGGCGGGGGGAGATTCAATGTTGTCAGGGTACAAATCGATGCCCTGTAGTTCCGTTGATAACAGAGGACGGGTTAAAATGTGCCCGTCGACGCGCTCGGGATTCGAGCGGATGTTGCCAGCCATAGCGTGAGAATACACGTCATGACGGGTAATATAATCCTCGTCTACGGGTAAAAAGTGCCCGATGAGGATCGCTTCAATCGTAGGAGATAATATCCGGGGATTCCGGAGTAAGAAACGCTGGACGCAAGCGCGCCTTGGCGAGGAGTGCGGATCGTCCGGTAATTATATCGGAGAGATCGAGCGTGAAGAAACCCGTGTTACGGTCGAGAAGCTCTTCGATATAGCCAAAGCGCTCAAGGTGAAACCACACTATTTCTTTGTCGAAGGAGCTTACCGCAAGACCCCGACCGAGATCGAGCGTATTCTGCGCGAGGGGTAACCTATATCATGTACAGTCCCACCTTCCCGAACCCACTGTTCGGATCGAGATTCTCGAGGCAACTGGCCGCGATAATGTTCTGTGCACTGTAATGTTTTCAGTTTTTTTATTGAGGATGAGTAGTGTGAACTATCCTTTTTTCACCCGCCGACCTGTAATATTCTGACACGCTTACTACTTGGCTGTCAGACGATATATGACAGAGTGGTTTGCATGTAACTGGGTGCAAGGTTGTAGTGGCTGTCGTGCAGTTCTACCCCTCATCGTGATCGTATAGCTCATCACTTTTTTGGACAAAGGCTGGAAATAATAATGCATAATTCGAATATGCTAATTCGAACAGCGATAGACTTAATCGGATGAAATCAATAGCTACTGTCGGTGGTATCGGATGCATTGTCCCGGAAAGGTCGATTGTAAGGGAATTCTTGTTGATCTTTGCATAGAGCAGAAAAGCACCATCGGCATTTGGATGTGCGAACCCAGAAAACCATCCGTAGACACGCGCATTCGTGGTTATTCCGTGTCCAGCAACGTTCGACATTCGCTTATCGATCATCTGAATGATCGACATGATATTGACCGACGTCAACGGCGAATCCTCCATCCGGCTGGCATGCGTGGCAAGCATTAGCTTTTTGTGGATCTCTTCCGGCGACAGCTTCCCATCGAGGAAGTCCTGTATTTGATAATTGATCCATTCAAGGTTTAAGACTGTCTCGAAGATTGATCTGCCGAGGATGCAGCAAGAGAGGTATTTCCCGTGCTCCCAGCGGTCGAGTGCGTCCTCGGTGAGTTCTACGAGCCTATATTTGGTTACCTCCATACAACTCGCATATACCATTGGAGACTTAGAGGAAATCGTTATCGCATCGATCTCAGTCACCAACCCACTTGTTATTATTCCGAGAATTCGTCTCGCTTCGAGATATTTCGGATAAGATTTGTCCATACACTGCCTATCGTTCAGTATGCTATTCGATGCTATCGTTCCCAGATCAAACTCAGCGTGTAACCATATTTGTTGGCATACACACAGTACTCAAAAAATTCATTGTCATTATCCCAGCCATTGGAGAAGAACCATGCACTTTTGGGGACAACCTGCTTTCGACGATCCTTCGGTGGAGCAGATCCTGTTAAGAACGCCTCAGATGCAATCGTTTCATGGGGAGGTGTTATCCAAACCCCACGAAGATAGTATGGGAAGTCGTCGGACTTTTTGAACCACGCGATTTGATTGTCCTTGCAGTAGACAGCCATCACCGGATGATTTCCGTGGGTTACATACCGTAACATGGCCGCTGATTGGCTTACCCGGAAGGTCGCTGTCAGGGCATCGATCACGACAGGAAGATCAATTCCTTCCTCGCGTATCTTACGACGGTCGGTACCACAGGCCCGTTGTGCTTCAGCTCTGAATAGTTCTGACGGCATTAAAAACTCTGCGGCGAAGCAATTAGCCTCTCTTTCATGGGTATTTCCCTGATACCACTGTAAGAGCGAGTCTGCCGAATCCGAGAACACGGGCAGGAGATTCCGGTGAAGTTCATAGTGACCTAGTTCGTGCGCTATCGTAAATCGTCTTCTCCCGACGGGTGTAAGGTCCGGCCGTACGGTGATAACCGATCGGTCGCCAACCGTAATGATTTGTCCATCTTTGCCTTGAAGTGTCTCCTCCTGAAAGAACGCGCCTCTTCCGAGCACTATATCCTCCAACGGCAGTTCTGTAGGACAATCTAGTCCACATTCTTCGAGGACTGTTCGAGCACGAACTTCAGCGAGTGTTAGATTGAGAGGGACTTGAGAGGTCATCAGCGTCTGACGAATCGGAAAACTTAAGGGTAAAGTGCTGTATCATTATATCACGCATTTGAGACGGATCAAGCGATTCTATACCTCGAAAGCTCATGCGCGGTCGTTCGTTCTGTAGAAAAGTATCAAAGGAGAAATCTACTGTCTGCAACAGCCGATCGACATATTCGATGGCACGTTGTTTTGCATGTTCTACTGCATCCATTGCACCGAGAGTTCGGGCCTTAGAAGCAAGGAGCATCCGTTTCCGTATCTGTTTTATTCCCTCGGCAGCCATTGCATCCGGGTCAAGACCGGCCTCACGAAGATACTCATCCGCATGAGCCTTATCGGACGTAACGTGTTCAATCTGTGCGACGATCAGATTGATAAATTCAGATCTATCCTGACGTGCGTTCATTTGCGTGTTGAAACTGGTGATGTAAGTTTGAACTCGGTAACAGTATGTCTGAGTACGGTTTGCAACCGACGATGGTCGTTGTGGTATGATTGTTCGGATAACTCGAACATCGCCTGAATATCACGAGGTGGAAGTCCTTCGCACAGACCCAGAAAAATATTCACGAGGTTTTCGTCGCCGTTAACTTGTTTCTTAACATAGTTTTGGATGGTCGAAAAATCGATTTCTTCATCAAAATACGCATTTACAAACGGTTCGACCTCTTTACGAAGGACCTCTTCGCCATCCATTCCATCGGAGACGGCATACGATGCAACTTCACTAGTCACATTTTCCTTTCTTCGGGCATTCCCGGTAACAACCGTCCGGAGTACACATTTTATCAGATAGTTTTTCAAACTACCTTTTGTCGGATCGAATTTATCCTGATTTTCCAGATAGTTCGTGATCGCTTCTTGGACGAAATCATCGGCTTGTTGTCCCATGAGAAGTGCGTCTGTATTATGTCCTCGAGCCCATGCTTTCATTCGTATCATCACATGAGCTGCCGCAAGCAGTTCATGATACAGACTACTCCAATCAATGCCCGGTGGTACAGAATCCATATTCCTCCGATCTAAATCTATACATAGATGGCGTCGAACTGCATTATTTTACAAGTGACCTGTAAAAAATCGGTCGTTACAACCATAGACACTTGAGGTGATCACGAGTACATACACGTACAAATTACTTTGCGTTGCAATTTTGCGTATATTATCTCAGTGAATCTTGGGCACCTACCCACGGGAAAATAAAGGAAAAACTGGATATGAAAATACTGACCATTGATGGCGGCGGCATACGCGGCCTCATCCCGGCCAAATTCCTGCAACTTGTCGAAGATGAGCTCGGGACGGCGATCCATACGTATTTCGACCTTGTCTGCGGTACTTCTACCGGAGGGATTATTGCATTGGCAATAGGCGCGGGAATTCCTATGGCCGAGGTGGTGAAGATGTACTGTGACGCAGGGCCGAAAATTTTTCGTCCGGGCGGACGTTTTCGCATCAGTCAATTTCCACTTTTATTCTCGAAACACTCAAGCGCGCCACTTTCACAGGCTTTGCGTGGTGTCTTCAAGCAACGAATTCTCGGAGATTCATTGGTCCGACTGTGTATCCCGTCGATCAATATTACAGACGGGCAAACGACTGTCTTTAAGACCCGACACACCAGAGACCACGTATATGACGAAGCGAGCCCCTATAAACGGGACTACTTGAGAAGTATGTATGACGTTGCGATGTCGACGTCGGCAGCTCCGACGTATTTCCCAACCCACCGCATTCCTGGTGTCGGACGGCATGTCGATGGTGGTCTGTGGGCGA
Source organism: Bacteroidota bacterium (assembly GCA_018266755.1). Classification (NCBI taxonomy): domain Bacteria; kingdom Pseudomonadati; phylum Bacteroidota; species Bacteroidota bacterium. Next base: position 488,447 of record JAFDZW010000001.1, on the reverse strand, counting down.
ACAACCCGTCGCTGATTGGAATATCCGAGGCGATTCGTATGGGGTATGGTATCGAAGAGATTGAGGTATTGTCCGTAGGAACCGGCAACACAAAATTTAACGAACGCCGCATTGGAAATCTCTTCTCCGGTATCGCGGGGTGGCGGACACGATTAATCGACCTGACATTTCTTGCGCAGTCGCAGGGGTATGATTTTACGGCACAATATCTCCTCGGCCCAACGCAATACTTCCGCGTTGATCCCGTGCTCCCGACAGACTTCAAACTCGACCAAACGAAGCACATCGGTCGGTATCTTGAGTATGCAGAGGCAGCATATCGGAAAACCGCAACCGACACACAGAGACGTTTTTTCATAACGCCAAATCGGTAAGGAGATAATACACATGGTACTAAAGGACTCATTCGAAGAATTCAAAGACAACATCTCGCTCAACGATACGCGAGTACAGAAGATCATGTCGGCACACAATTCGGTGCGGGACTGGCTTGAAGGCCAGGAAGCGATTTCGGCTCTCAATCCATATACATTCCTTCAAGGTTCCTATGCATCCGATACTGCGGTTAAACCACAAAACGATGGGTCATTCGACGTCGACGTTGTTATCGTTCTGGATTTGGAATCGATGAAGGATGCCGGCGAGGATGTGATTGCATCTATCGCAGCGGTTTTGTCAACACATGGTACGTACAAGGACAAAATCATCCAGAAAAAGCACTGCGTACGACTCGATTATGCCGACGAGTTTCATCTCGATATCACACCGGCCAATCGATTGTCAGAGAACAGCGATCCGATTGAAGTCGCGAACGACTGGCACCTGTCACATCCGAAGGGGTTGATCGAGTATTGCCGCGAGCGTCAGAAGTATTCCGGCGGGTATTTCTATGGCGTTGTCCGTCTCTTCAAATGGTGGCGAAACTTGCGCTACGGCGATGAAGGGTCTCCGAAGTCCATTATTCTTTTAACGCTCGTTGGGATGCATATCCCGGCTTTTTCCGATTCGCTCAACGAGGCATTTGTCGATACGCTCCGTAAGATCTGTGCATTCCTTGATGAACATGACAACGTGCCGGAGCTATCGAACCCTTCTATCGATGAAGAATTATATGAGCGCGAAGTCATTTCACGGTCATGGTCTATGTCTGATTATCGGGAGTTCAAGTCCCGTCTGAACAATGCACTCACGACTGCGGAGCGCGCACTGTTGTGTCGTGGCGAGCAGGAGACGATCGATATTTGGAATGGTGACGACCTGTTCATCGATACATTCCCGAAAAAGAAACATGGGCTAGGTGAGAAGGCCAAAGAATTTGCAGAAGCAGCAAGTCGGAAGGCACTAACAATTTCGTCCGCCGGTGTGATCGCTATTGGCGGTACAGGACGAGCTATCCCACATGTATTACAATATGGCGATTCCGACACCAAAAAATAATTTGTACCTCGATCTTCTGCTCGTGGTGCGGGAGTATCAAGGGTTTACTATGCAACGCAGGAATGGCAGATACATCCTTAAAGGGGAAATACAGCCATCTCTACATTCGCCGGTGTATAAGATCAAAGTCGAGATTCGGGAGGGAGTGCCACCGCGCATTGTGGTGCTCTCTCCTGCAATTCACAAGAAGTCTAAACACGTGTATAAAGCAGACGGGTCACTCTGTGTCTACCAACCCCGAGCGATACACCCTTCGACCCCATTCTTCTATCGGGATTATATCATTCCATGGATCGGGCTATGGCTCTTATTCTATGAACAGTGGCTCGTTACGAAAATCTGGTATGGCCCGGAGTACATCCATACCAACCATACCGACCGTTTTGTTCAATAGCGATTGTTCTGCGGAACTACCCCAAATTCCCCTTTGGTGCATAGGTACTATTTCTCCCGAACCAAAGGTCTCAAAAGCGCTTGTGTGTGCCCATATTTGGGCGATTCGGACACTGGATCGCCGTTTTCACTACACAACCTGCTATGATGAAGCCACTACAACCACCGGGCTACCCGTTACTCTCCTCGGAGATCCGAACAGCCCTGAAGAACCGCCAGAACATCGAACTCCGAGGCCGCTCCGCCGCCATCCGTTCACTCCTCGATGCATTGATCAGGGTCGAACGAGGGAAGAATATCGTACAACCAACCCACAGCGAAGATCATACCCTCCATATCCTGCCGAACATCACCTTTCCGGTCAGCGATAAGATGACCCCCGAGAACGTCATGCGGCAGGTCCTCCAGGAGTTCGGATGGCCTCCGGTCTCATTCCTGCAACATGTACAGTTCTACTTCGGGAAACTCCTCAAAGAACTCCATCACGACCGGGTCATCCCGGTCTTTTTGTTCGAGCATACGGAGATACTGAGAATCAAGGCATACAAGATCCTTTCGATCCTCTCCGAGCATACGATCGACCGTCAGCCGCTCGGTATCCCCTCGATCCTCTGTATCACCGAACGGGGTACACCGGTCGCCTCCCTCCAGACCACCTCCATCGTACTGGAGGTGACGAGCCCACTGACAACGGGTGAAGTAACTGCGATTATCGAGTCCGCCGCCCCGGGGTCGAGCGGAGTCTTCGACCCCTCAGTCATCCGTGCGCTCGAACAGCTTCCATCCTCGACCCAGATCGTCACCACCGTGAAGGAGCTCCAACGCTTCACCAGACGACTCGGACTCGAACAGATCACGAGTGAGGTCTATACCCAATGGCAGCACGAACGAACCACCTCCAGAAGAACACGTACCTATGCCACGCCGAACCATTGATCCCATCTTACTGGAAAGTATCCGAACCGCCTATCTGGGAGCAGCAACCGTCCCAGAGCGCAAACGAGTCATCAAGCGGGGTTGTAAGACTTCCGGCTATACCTACGGAGCCCTCATGCGGGTACTGAACCTGAAAGTCCGTCCCCGTTCGTTGAGTGGGAAGGAACAGACCCGGATCGACTATTTCAATACGTTAGGAAAGCTCGTCTGGGACTATCAGATCGAACATGCCTCCAATACACGGATGGCATCCACCTCGGTAGCGATCCGGGCCCTCAAGGACCAGAAACAACTTCCCGAGGAGATCACCTACCACCAGATATCAGCCTCGATCCGTCGTCAACGGCTCAAAAACAAATCACAGTCCTACTTTACCCGCTTCGAACGGACGGAGCCGCTGGCGATGATACAGATGGATTTTACCAGAAGTGTCTATCTGGAGCATATCAGGAAAGACGGGGTATCGTTTCTACGGACCGCAACGGCAAAAGGAGCCAATGCCAGACAGGAGCGGGTCTGGATCGCCGTCTCGATAGACGACTCGTCGAGAGTCGCCTATGCCCGCTATTACCTAGTCAAGGGGGAAAGTGCGTCGTTAGCACGGCATTTCCTCCTCCAGACCACGAAAGAGAAAACACGGGTGGATACCGATACAGGTGAGATCGTCCCGATTCCCTTACTCCAGGGACAGCCACGAACGCTCTATACCGACCGAGGCTCTGCCTTTCGCAATGCCTCGTTTCGGGGAGGGATACGCAAACTCGGGATCGGTCATGTCCTTGGGAGTACGATCCGCGATACCGAGGGGAATCGGCAGCCGGGATCGAATAAACAGGCTCGTGGGAAGGTCGAACGAATGATCCGTTACATTAAAGAGGATTTCGAGACGGAGCTATTCCTCTCCTACAAGCGAGGGACGATCTTCACACTCAGGGAGATCAACCGGTTATTACAGCGGTGGCTCATACAAGTCAATACGTCCCGCCATCCGGAGCGCAAGGATGAGAAACGATGGGAGATCTTTCATCCTGCACTCACAGGGGCGACGTATCCCCCGAAGGAGGCGGAGTTACTGTTCAGCAGCTCGGTCTGGCGGAAGGTGAACCGGCGGCAGGTACGCGTCAGCGACGGGGTGTACTGCAAGGTACCGGTCGAGATCAACCTCGGGACGAGGATCGAGATCGTTACAGTGGGCGGAAACCACTATACAATGATCGGTGGGAAGCGGGTGTTACTGGAGCCGGTACCGGTACGCAAGCGAGGACAGACCCAGACAGAGTCACCGAAGGAGTTCGAAGACGACTATCTCGAAGGGATGGCATTGCGGATCAGGCTCAACCGGGAGATCGAGGAACGCACGAGAGGTCAGCAGAACCTTGGGACCATGACCGAGGAGTGGCCCGATGAAGTGAGTGCGTTTGTATCGAAGAAGCGATCGGCCAAGGAAATCAAGCAGGTAACGACAGAACTCTTACTTGCAATAGAACCTAAGATGCCAACTTCAATGAGTATTGAAACTGACTATGTAAATGTACCTTGAATGGAGAGTAAGTATACTGTACCTCCAAAGTCTGATATTGGCGTTCCAATTGCTCATGACAACTTGTACATGATGGATAATATTAGAACAGCCCAGAATGGAAGAAACCATTCCGGGCTGTTCTGTAATGATTGTTTTTCTTGTTTACCGAATTTGGTCTGTTATTGGTAGATCGTACGACTAAACAATCGGGTTATGACTACTGAGATCATTTATTTAATAGTAGTACGCCGGTCTTGACATAATTCGTTGTTTGCACTCTCAAATAGTACCGTCCGGTAGCCATACTTTCACCCAACACATCGATATCGTAGGCTGATCGTTCTGTCACTCCTTCAAAATATGTCCGCACCATACGACCTAACGCATCATAGAGTGTGACCTGCATCGGCACGTTTTTGGGCACTTGAATATGTACGGTTGTCTTCCTATGGAAAGGATTCGGATTAACACTGATTACTATACTATCCGTACGAGAGACTGTATTACTACCCTTTGGCTCAATCCTTTTGAACGACGTTGAGGAGTCAGGAAGTTGAGGAATGTAGCCGGAAGCATCAAAGTGCGTACCGACCCCTTGCCGTTGCACAAGTGCGGCCGAAGTTACGGAGTCCTTCTTGATAATCAAGGTCAGGTAACCGGCACCGGAAGGTGGCGTTAGCAATTGCATATTGATATGCCTACCGGGTCCCGGCGGTGGAATCGGAGGCGGTGGCGGAGGCAACATATTTACGACCATGCCATTGCACGGTGCTGAAGAATTGGTTGCAATTGCTGTTGTATTCAAGGGAGTAATATGAACTCTCTCAATACTCTGGACCATTGCGTGCGTAGCCGAATCCTTCAACACCAGCTCAATGTCAACATACCGAGACGTGTCGGGGGAGTCAAACAATGAGTCGAGCGCAGTAGAATCTGTTGTGACAAGTGTGCGATCCATAAAGAGACGAGTCGTTGAATCGACATGGAAATAATTCGTTCGCACCGAATCCTCCGTAGTCGGCCAACGGACGACAGTGCTGTCGTAACTGTCATAAACATGTTGATTCGAGTGTACAATGTCATACATCGCCCAACCGACAGTAGCGATTCCTTTGTGTCCGTACGGAGGGTCACTGGGGTAGTCAGTGGTATCAGGCGGAATGAACGTACACCAATCGCATCCTGCCCCTCCATCGCCGATTGTATAGATTAATCCGTCCTCGCATTTCGCATTCTTTTGTAGAACATTAAAGGATTGAACTGTGCTGGTCTTCTCGGCTTGTTCAATGCCACTTTTACGAGCGGTAATATCGACAGCATAGAGATTATCGGGATCAGCATCAATACCACGATATGTAAATGTGGTGGCTTGTTCCTCAGTGGTCCGTTGGTATGGCATCACTACGTTAGGATATCTTCCATGATCCAAGAGGCGAGTATGGAGCCACCCCTCATTTTGACCAACACCTTTCACATGATCATATTTATCCCGCATGATGTGGATCCGCTCAACAAATGTATCTTGAAATACGAGGCTGTGAAAACCGTTGCCAAGTGGGGCATTCGGACTATTGATATCGATATCGCAAAATGCTGCGCCCGTCCGAGTTGTCGTTGAGTGTACGAGCGGCAATGGCAAGTTCCCTGCTTTAGGGTAGAATGATGTAAATGACGTCCATCCTCCGCCTTGAAGTCGTTCTCTGAGCATTACGTAGACGTTATCTACATATTGTTGAGTAGCTGCATTACATTCATGCTTTGTCATTTCCCAAGTCACGATGGGTTCGCGTTGATGACCATCCAATGTCTTGCAGTCCTTCGACACTGCTACATTGGGATGGTGATGAACGCACGATGGTGCGAGTTTGCTAACCCGTTCGATGGATGAGTTTCCAGCCGTGTTATCCAAATCAATATGTCCCGAGATACCGGCTGTATAGAGTAGGCTACGGTAGTATATCTGGCTGGTCCCGTCGTTCAACTGTTCTTCCCACACAAGATGCAATCTCTCCGGAGATGACGGGATGAGATCGGACTCGTCAATTGAAGCAACCGATGGGAATACAGAGAGTAATCGCCGAGGTTGATCCTCAGCAAAGATTACCGACGGAGGATTCGTACCATTGGTGAATGTCAGAATATTCGGGGTTACACTGAATCGGACGACTTTTGCTACTATTCCCTGATTTGGGTTTGAATATGCGCACAGCCAGCCGTCGGATGTTGCCGTAATAGAAGGAGCAGGTATGTGCCCGGCCTGGTACAGAAGGGGTGTCGTGTTAATTTTCTTAATGATACTCCAGTTAATATGATCCCAGTCCGTTCCTTTCTGACCTTCAACGGCATACACATCTTCTTGGAACAACTGAAGCGAAGTATTATAGTAGTACGTACTCCAAGTGACGGCAATGTGATCTCCTCGCGTTGCAACGGACGGGTTGTGTCCCTCGTCCATTGTGGGATTTGCATTCCCGTCAATGTGGTTCAAGTCGAAGGTTACTTGAGAGGAAGGATGTTGATCGTCATCACGGAAAAAGTTCTCTTCACCAGTTTCGATGGGCTGATTCGTCAGTTTATATAGGATCTTTCCCTTATTCTCCCATACAACAATACGACGTGGTGGGGTATGATCTTCATTAGCCTGAACGATTTCAGCTACACGATGACCGTTGTTATATGCCATCCCAAATTCACTTGCTTTCCCAAGTACGTATCCATACGCCGGAGAAATTCGCATGAGCGTTCCCTCACCCGGGTCCAGAAGTACCGCAAATGTATCTATGAACGGGCTTGTAACAACCCCCAGATAACGCTCCCCGAATTTGATCAACTTATTTCGACCAGTTCGAAGGTCAGCGACATTGTAATAATTGAAGTCAAACCCATTTGTCAGATCGCCGCTTGAGAGTGCCGTCGGATTGAGCCGGAACGAGAAAAGTCGAGTATCCACAGGACCCAGAAGTTGGTCCTCAGGGAGTGGGGTTATCGAAGTGCCCGTAGTGACATCGACTTTTGATAGCGGTCGAAAATCCTGCACTGTCTTACTTGTGCCAGTACCTTCATAGTATACGGGCCACGAGCGTTTATTTGCTACAACAATATACTTCGTCGAATCGACGATCTCGCTCGCATCCTTGCGATCGGAAGATCGGAATGCTCCAATTGCATAGCCCATTTCAGGATTCGCGAGTGCATTCTTATCATACGAGTCCGTGGCCGGTTTCCCGGCAATCCCGTCTTGTTGAAGTGTATGGGGAAATGTGTACGTGTAAGTAGTTGGATTATTGTCCTTATGATTATTTACCTTACGACTTACTACATTGTCGTGGTCGATTGGGAACCCCTGTTGCATCGAGAGCACGTCATCATCCAGCATATTGTTAAGCAAGACCGTATTGATACGTTCAAAGCCCTTGAAGTATTTCATGACTGGCCTGATGTCGTCAGAGAACCGCTTGACTCCGTCGTACTTGTCGCTTGCACCTAGATATGTCTTTGGGAGCGCCATGAAGTCATGAGAATATCTCGACTTAGGCCAATAAATATCGTCGTTTGACCCACATGAAGCTATTGATGTAAAAGTTGCTTTCCATCGAGGCTCATCCGGTGACGCAGCAAGTACGATTTCCCAGCTTCCGGCAGATCCGTCATCGATCTTATTGCTCGGAAACAGATTATCGTGGGTCGTTACATACGCAGCCACAACTCCATCCGCTGTCAATTTATAATTAGAATAACAATCTGTATGACTTCCCTTAGTAATCGGATCGGCTTGATAATCGAATAGAAAACTCATCCAATCCTCGAGCGTTTTCGATTGTGAGCCTGTATTACCATCAATATCATGTACAGTTGCAGCAAGTAACGTGTTATTGAGACTTGGAAACTTATGGGTTGTGGCGTCCCGTTCAATATAGACGGGGCCCTGTACTAACTGGCCGTTATTCTTTTTCTGGATAGCCCAGCGTTCATACATTGCTTCGGGGATTGTTCCTTTCCCGTCGGTTGGTTGCGAACCCAACCAGAACAAATTTCTGGCATAGATATTTGGTCCACCAAACTGGTGTGCAATGTCATCACAACCGAGGTTATCGAACCACCAATCATAGTGGTGAGCAGCTCCACCACCTAGAACTCCGATCTCCTCGCCATTTTGGGCCAAGAAGGTATTCCATACAATACCTTTTGCACCTTCTGCCAGTGTTCCCCAACCCATTGCCCGAATTTCAGTACCGGTAACTTGTCTGAATTCATTTGTTACAGCAAAAGAACCCCGAGGAACAAACTGGTTTGCCGTCGTGAATTCACCTCCGGGCGCAGTTGATTCCGGGATCGTCACAGTAACGGGTGCCGACGGAGACTTCCATTGGTCGTCATTCATCAGATCATTCAGTGAGAACGAATTCTTCGTGAGGAGATCAGTCCAACATGTATTACCATTGACGATCAAGTCCATGAGTTTGCCTCTCAGCGAACTCGATGCTACTTGTCCAGTGGTAGCATTGACGGTACCATAGTCCTTTACTGGAGTATGCCACTTCTTGAAGCTAAATATCTCCCATATACCGCCAATCCAAGTACCAACCCGTCTGCCGTGTCCTGGGTCGGCGAATGCGTTCTCACCCTCCCCAGACATCATTAGACAGTTGTCCAAATGCGGAATCCATCGCTTTGTATAAACGTCGTACCCCTGAATGGGGAACCCAAAAAGAGTGAAATCAGAAACATCGGAAATATTCTTGGGGATCAAGTCCTTCGGGTATCCTTGCGTTTCGAATCTTGGCGACCCATTGGTTGTCCCATTGGCTGCAAGTGGAGCAGTCCCATTCGTGCGGTCACATTCGGGAATGAGTGAAGGTGGGAGTTCACCAGTCACATCCTCATACACTGCTCGCCATTTGTCAAATTGAGAGAACACAAAGTTGTCGACGATGAATGGGTATATCCTCTTCCCCCGGCTAAACTTCTTGAACTGTTGGTCAATATATGCTAATGCGGGCCAAGTCTGTAACGTACACTCATTGCACCCTTGGATTCCCGGCAATCGGGACCACGTGTCGGAACTCGCATCTCTATTCATATTAGAGTGATCTGCCGGCGAAGTATATCCCTGAAAGCTGCGTTGGATGGTCTGAAAATCAGACCGCAGTTGGGATGAGAGTTTTCCACGAAGAAGATCATCGCCCATCTGTGAACGGAAACGCAAACCTCGGATGAAGATGCCATTAGGGGAGATCGGGACTACTTTGCACTCAATATGAACAATATGATGGAAGTTGTCAGGGGATGCCAATTGATTAAGTGCATCGTTTTTAAATCCCTGTCCTTGGCCCAGATCGATTACGGCCCGTACAAGCGCATACTTTTTCCATTGCGTAGGATCATACGCCCCTCTGTCTACATTATTCCACAATGGGAAGTATCGAATACAGTTCTGCTCAGTATTGATGAAATCCGCAGCGCTCCGAGGGTAACTATTGGCACCCCATACAAATGACGAGGCTGTTGAAGGTGGTAGATTCTTCTGATTTACGTACTGCCAATAATACTCAGGAGTAATATTACTTTGAGCAACGGTGCTCGAATGTCCGTCTGCAAAGGTTGCGACATAATCTACGCGATATGCAGGTTGATCGTCTGTAGACATTGAAGGGTAATCTGGTTCGTAGAGTCTAAATACAAAGTCGCAGATTACCACATTGGTGGTTGCAGTATTGGTCCCACCAGCAACCTGTAGCGAAGTTGTGTAACCATTTGGATTTCCAACATCCCCGTAGCCATTAACTGACGACGGATCAGTTTGTAAGTCTTCAAGCAAATTACCACTTGGGCTTATGACATCTACTGATTTCTTGAAATAAACTTCTTGGCCAAGTTGGTCCGGATGTGTAGAATTTGTACTTGGCCTTGTAGCCCAATTCCATCTCGTGTCATACGCCGCATCACCGGTCCAGTTCGATGCGAGGAAGTATTTGAACTCAGTTGGTCCGATGGAGCCGCCATTGTTGTAATGGCCTACCCATTTCTCGGATAAAATCGGCTCTGCACTCAGAATACCTTTGCGAGCGACCGGCGAACCATCACCATGATTCGCCGCGAAGAACTGTTTGATCAGTGCATCGCCCATTCCCGATTCATAGTTATAAATGAAATTGAATCCCAAATCCGAAAATGTTTGTAGGAATCTACAGTAATCAGGCTCTCCATCGTTTAGAGGACCCACGAAATAGTCATCGAACTGACCATAGGGGAAGACAGTATCGGCAACGATAGGACTCTCAATGCTTTTGTCGCAGTTCGTTGAATATGTAACTCCTGTGCATGGCTGGCCTTGTGCCGATAAAGTCAGAAACGCGGAGACAAGAAGGATGAGTAAAAAACTACAGTATTTCATGGCAGTAATTGATTAGTGATTTGGATAGTTGAAATGTGACCAAAAAAAACAATTCTAATGCGTCACGAGCAGTTTTACATTGCATGTACTTCCACTGGAAGAGACCGCTACGGTATATGTACCTGACTCCAAATCTTGCAGTGGCAAATAAAAAGTAGTTTGACCGATATCAGATTCTGTTGTTGTCGACATTACTTGTCGTCCCAACAGATCGCGTACACTTATATGGATCTGTTCGCCGTTTGAGCGGAACGTGAGGGTTGTACCACGACCTGCCGGATTTGGATATGCCCGACACTGCTCATCTCTTTGTAGACTGACCGGCACCGCATACTTCTGATTCAGATGGATTGGGATCTTCGGAGAGCCATGCAACAGTAATAGTCCGCTCGAGTCCGGCGTCAGGCTACCGTTGCTGTAGGTGGAATATGCATGGAATAGTACATCGGCGTACTTGTCATTGTCTGCATTCACGTCCACCGCTTCAACGGTTGCGCCGATCTCGTAACCGATGGCAATGTCCGCCTTGTCGTCGATGGCATCACCAAGCACGTAGTAATAGTCTGTGCCGGGCGAAAATGCTCCGCCACCACCGTTCGTCTTGATCACCGGACGACCGGTGCCGGTGATGTCACCACATTCTTTGATGAAGCCACCCCACTGATAGTTCTTGTAGGCTGGATTGATCACAGCAGGGTGACGGAGGATGAACTCGGCTTGCTGGAATTCACTTGGGACCGTTGCACCGGTATCGACAGTCAATCGTTTCTTACCAAAGTCCGGGCCGCCCCGGAAGATCCAGATCGAATTCAACATGAACCCGTCGGTTTGTACCGGGAGCAAGAGATCGACAGAGCGATCACCTGGTTTGCGAGGGAGCGCCTGCATGCTTGGGTACTCGAATGATTGCGGAAGTTGTGGTAAAAGGTGCACACTCTCTGACGCAGATATCAGAGTGTCGAACACGGATGCTTCGTAAATCTGCGCAAGCGAAAACGGTTGGGTCGAGGGGCAGAAAAAGTAATTTCCGTAGGGATCAAGATACACCATATCCGTTCGGCCGTCACCATTGAAGTCCCCGCTAAATGCGTATCGCGTCGGATCTCGTTTTATCGTATCGCGAGGCGTCCAGTTAGGGAAGATTAGAGCGGAGTCCGAGAGCGCGGGCGATGCTGATTCGTATAGGTGTTGACCGCCATGAAAAAAAGCAAACGCATATCGCGAACTATCAAGATCAACCTGGTAAGGAGTCCAATTGGTGTTTAGCTCCATGAGTATATCGTCCACCGTATCATTCGCCATAGGCCCGACAACCAACCAAGATGCGAGCGAGAATCCGTATCCCCCCTCAGGATGGTCATTACCCTGCACCGAGGACCACAGAAATGTCACACGGTTCGTGTCGTATCGGCCGTTCGAGTCGGCCCAATAGATCGAGGGACGGCCGTTATTTCGCAGATCGGCCTGAAGGAGTATATCTACAGAAGTCGAATTATGAAAGTGACCGAATCTCAGGGCATACGCGGGATTGGAAGCGTAGTTTTTTATTCGCAGCAGACCCAAGAATTCGAGTCTGGAAAGGTCGAATGGCTTCGGAGATCGGTAGAGCTTCGGATAGTACGGTTCGGCAGATTCATCCGGCATTGTGAAGTATAAATGATCCGTATCATCCTTCGGAGCTGGGAAGGCAGCGATTTGGGCACCAAAGTATGGTATCTTCTTCATGCCGACCATATACTCATCGATCCCATTGCCGATCGTTGGTCGCCAGCAGTTCGGGTCGAGAATTGATTGGGCGTGGACAATAGGGGCTATCAAAATGATAAATATGAATGCTCGACACAAAACTTTTAGGGCCCGTTTGGAGATGCTCATCTCAGACACCGTTCTAAATAGTGTTAATTAACCAACCTACCATCCACAAAGTACCACTCTCATCTTTGAACTTGCATCCATATCGATTTCGTTGAGAGTTCGCGCTTCCCATTATCTCAAAAGACACGCCAACCAAGAAAAAGTTACATGCCATTTTCAACGACCTTAGTAGAAAGTTGTCTGATAGCAGGGTCATTATGCAAATTCCACGAATTCTCAAATAAGCGGAGAATATAGAAGAGATTGTCATCTACGAACTGCTCACTCCAATTAGAGCCGTGCTAAGTTATAGAACTGAACGGTTGCTGATATTTCTCCACCTCCGAGTCATTAACTTATTGCTGTTCGGCCCGAGGTAGAGGATCAGGGAGTCGATTTGCCACGGGGTTATTTTGATGGACCATTTCCTCCCTGACCTCTACTCACGGCGCAATTGGTGCCGTCATTCATTACTACGAACATACGTCATTTCTTCCCTGATTGTACTAAGTATTTGCTAATACTTGCTATTTTTATGTAATTAGTCCGGCAACATGATAATTTTCAGCAGTTTATAGGCCGGATATTTCTCTCATTTCGCCCGAACGGACAGCATCCCACCTTGTTGTGTGTGTCAGAAGTTACGAACAGGCTAACGCCATAAAATAATGACTTTACAGACCGCGAACATGACGACGACCATTCAAATTTCGACCCCGGTTCTACCGAACCAAAAGATGGCCGATACCCTCACCGAGCGTATCAAAACACTCGTTACCGACGGCTCGACCGTGAAGGTCATTTTCTATCAATGCGGATTCGACTCCTACGGCCTCAACAGCTTCGATGTTCTCGCACTCGATACCGCGAAGCATGAACTCACCGAGTTACGCAACTCGGTGATGGTCGAACTCTTCACAACCCTCTTTCACAACAGCAAGTAAGACCAGCCATGAAGAAGAACTTCTGGAATAGCTCGATCGCTTCAGCCATCAGGAATCTGAAGATTGCAGACCGTATCCTCAAGGGGAAGTACCTCGGAGCGAGGGAAACGAAGGATGTCGAACGAATCGTCAAGGTCACGCTTCGCACGTTGAACGTTTGTTTCGACGGTTCATGGCCGAAGGTCCGCCGGAAGCTCCGGAGCGAACAACTCGAATGGTTACTCGATACCTACCTACCAGTGTAAAAAGGCCCGCATCTCTGCGGGCCTTTTTCGTACTACCACGGGACAAGCGCACGACCCCCGGCATACTCTGCCGGGGGTTGTCGTTGTTATCGAGAAGGATACTCGGGGAGAGTGCTCAACCCCAACGTTCGGGTCATTAGTGGACAAATACATATATGTATCCGTATATATACCGAAAGTTCTTGGATATTCGATTTCCGTGCTGTAACTTTGCATCGCCCGGTACGTTCAGTGTACCGTTCTAGTTGAAGATACTAATCGTATTCTTCACCTTGAGAGCGATCCGCCTCCCGGATGAGTCTCTGGGTTCTTTTTTCAACAGCATAATTCCGTTGTACCTCACCAATGTCAAACAGATCCTTACGCGACGAGCGCATCCTCGCGCGCGAACTCTACGTGCACGACGGGTTCACCCCGCTCCAGATCGCCTCCCGACTCGGCGTTCATCCCGATACCGTCCGCTCGTGGTGTAAACAGAACCATTGGGAAGCCGACCGCGAAGAGACGATTGTGACCGGGATCGAGATCGCCGTGCGCATTAAAAAACTCATCGTTCGCCTGCTCGACGGTATCGACGAGAACCTCGATCACGGAGATGGCGTGAGCGAACTCACCCTCAAACGGCTCGATCATTATACGAAATCGCTCCTGCGGCTCGACGGCAGCTACGACGAGAAGGGATCGATGATGCTCGCCATGAGGAAATTCGTCCGCTTCCTCAGTAAGACCGGAAACGTCGAAGCGATCCGAGTCCTCAACACTGCCTTGCCCCCATTTTACCGGTCGCTGTCCGAACAGTGATTGGTATCACCTATCAACAACTCAATAATACAATTCATGAACACATATTCTCCCATTACCTCGAAACCCAAACACATCACCGACGCCGAGTTCCGCCGGGACGCTCACGCGCTCATGGCCGAGATCGGGATGCTCTCCCTCTTCGACCGAACCGATGAATCCGCAAAGACGGAACGTCTCGAACGCGGAAGAACCGACCCGTTCTATTTCTACCGGACGTATCTGCCGCATTACTTCGGAGACGATCCTGCCGAATGGCATGGCGAGTTCGTCCAGGACCTCCAGCGAACGGATATCCCAGTGGCGATCACGGCGCAACGAGGCGGTGCCAAATCCACGCTGATCTTCGCCGAGATCATTCGGTGGGTCTGCTACCGGATGCATCACCTCATCGTCTATCGGCTCGATACCCTTGAAAAGGCCGAGTTCTATACCCAGCGTGTTCTGATCGAACTCCAGCATAATCAGCGGCTGCGCAGCGATTTCGGAGCACTGGTATCTTCGGATGCCGCTCGTGGTGACTTCTCCTGTAGCGACGAGGAAACCAAGCGCACCTTCTGTCGGGTCGTCGCCTTCGGGACGAACATGTCGCTGCGCGGATTCATCAACGAGAATAACCGCCCGGATGTCATTATCTCCGAAGACCTGCAAGACCGCTCGTCGGCCGAAAGCGAGAAACGGACGGAAAAGGAACTTCGGCGTCTCGTACGAGACGCACGACCGGCTCTTGTCCCGAAAGGATGGAAGTTCCTCGTGGTTGGGAATATCATCTGTCACGGATCGATGATGGATCGGTTACTCTCTGACGACGAGTTCACGAAGATCGTCAAACGTCGCTATCCTGCCGAGTACGTGGACTCGAACGGGGTTCGCCGTTCCTCGTGGCCGTCTCGCTTTCCGATAGAACTGCTCGATTCGACCAGAGAACAGATCGGCGACGACGGGTACGATGCAGAGTATCTCTGTAAAGCGGTCGAGGTCGGAACGGTATTCCAACTCAAGCGGGATATTCACCACTACCAGATGCTGCCGGAAGAGCTCGACTACACGTCGGTCGTCATCCAGATCGACCCGGCCATCTCGGGGACGAACGACTTCACGGCAATGGCGGCGGTGGTCAGCTATACCCACGATACGAACCGGCCGGACTTCGGCAGATGGTGCGACTCGAACGGGGTTGCATTCGGGGAAGGGATCTATCTGATCGTCCTCGATCTGTTCATCCGGCAAGTGGGAATCGACGAGATGCTCGGTGCTGTCCATGAGTTCGACGAACGATGGAGACCATATCAGATCCGATGCGACGGCTCGGTCGATAAGGAAACCGTATTTGAACGGTTCTTCTCGGAATACGAAGCCCGGATGGGTATCTCGTTTCCGCTTCACTTCGACCGCTTCGATATCTCGAAGGACTCACGCATCCGTTCCTTGCAGCCGTATATGGCACGTAAGCGTATCCTCTTGCCTGGGGCAGGGTCGGAGGATACGAAGACGCTGGTTCGTCAGTTGATCCGCTATGGGAAGAGCGACGAACACGACGACGGGCCGGATATGCTCGCCGCAGCGATGGAGAACGTCGATCCGTCACGGCAGTCTTACGTGAACGTCTACGTCCTCTAACCATACCGAACGCAGTGTAGCACATCATGCCGGTGGTCTCCTTGAGTGATGACATGACACAAGGAGGCCACCGGTGTTCGGTCGTTCAACCCGTGCAGAATAAACTGTATCCAAAGAGTGACGAATACGGATTAGCAGAATCTGCACAACTTGCTACAGACATAAGGGGTTACAGCGAACTGAGTCGAATCTCGGATCGGATTGACTACCGCAAAACAGGCATTATACGGTAAACGCCGCCGAAATACCCTGCATAGTTGTCGGCATTGATGCGGATTATATGGAAAGTATCTGGGTTCGAATCGCGCAAGTAAAGCACTTACAGTCGCGCATTTTTACAGGGCAAGTCAAGCCGCCCGCGAATACAAATCCTTCTGCAAATTCAAAAACAACGACCGGATATGACCGACATCGCCAAGCTCTTTCTTCGCATTGTCGATCGCCAGATACTTCATATCGAGGAGTACAGATAATTTTTCCGAATCGAGTTCAGCAAAGCCGTTCTCCGTGTATTTCGCAAGTACAAATTGGAGGAAATCGGCTTCCGACGCTTTGTGACCGTCAACGATCTTCGAGTGCGTCTTCGCAACGCGTTCGCTGCGCGTGATCTTCGGCGTAAAGAAAGAGAGATAACTCAGCACATCGAGTAGATCGCATGACTCGGCATCCAAAATGCGCTGCAACGTTTCGAGATTGTCTTTGCTGTACCCTTTCTCGGCCAATCCTTCGAGAAAGGATTTGCGTGTTGCAGGATCGGACCAAATCTTGCGAAGTTCTTCCTCGCTCTTGAAGAACTCCGGCAACGTACCCGTTAGCTCGTCGACAAACTCCTGCACCGACATCGGTTTCCCGTCCGCGCTCCAGAACGACGTCGAGATCATGTGCTGTATCTCGCGCTCTTTGCCGTCGCGTAGCTTGATCTTGAGCTTCTTCGGCTTCTCATCCGGCCCTTCTTCAATTGGTCCGGGCTCAACTTCGCCCTTCGGCTCTTTTGGCTTCCGTGGCTCCGATTCTACGGGGTCCAACGGCTCGCCGTCCCATTCGGGGTCAGAGAAGTTCTTGTACGCCCCGACGAAGTCGTAGATCGTAAAGAACTCCTTACCCTCGAACAATCGCGTCCCGCGCCCGATGATCTGCTTGAACTCGATCATCGAATTCACCGGACGAAGCAGAACGATGTTGCGGACATTACGTGCATCGACACCCGTCGAAAGTTTCTGCGAAGTCGTGAGTACCGTTGGAATGGCGTTCTCGTTGTCCTGAAACTTCCGCAAGAATGCCTCGCCGATCGACCCGTCATTCGCTGTGACTCGGACACAATAATCCGGATCGCTCGAATCCTTCATCTGATTGACGAGGTCGCGGATAACGAGCGCATGGTCCTGCGTCGCGCAAAAGACCAGCGTCTTTTCATGTTGGTTGATCTCCTCCATCATGATCCTAACGCGGCTTGCTTCGCGCTCCCTGATCTCGATGATTCGGTTGAAGTCCTTCTCCACGTATTCTCTCGGTACTTCGACCTCACCCTCGATGATCTCGTCATCAGAGGTATAGATGTACGTGTCCATCGTCGTCTGGATACGCTTCACCTTGAACGGGGTCAGGAAGCCATCGTTGATGCCTTGCTTGAGCGAGTACGTATAGACTGGTTCGCCGAAGTAGCGGTAGGTATCGGCGTTGTCCTTTCGCTTCGGCGTTGCCGTGAGGCCGATCTGCACCGTAGGTGAAAAATAATCGAGGATGCCACGCCACTGGCTTTCGTCCTGTGCGCCGCCGCGGTGACACTCGTCGATGAATATGAGATCGAAGAAATCGGGCGGGTACTCGCCGAAGTACGGCGTCTTTTCCGGCCCGCTCATGAACGTCTGAAAGATCGTAAAGAACACGCTCGCATTCTTCGGGACAGCGCCTTTCTTCTTGATCTCCGCCGGCTTGATGCGGGCTTTCGCGTCTTCGGTGAATGCCGCGAAGTCGTTAAATGCCTGGCTTGCGAGAATATTCCGATCGGCAAGAAACAGAATGCGCGGCTGCCGCTCGCCGTCTCGGCGCAGATTCCAACGGCTCTGGAATAACTTCCACGCGATCTGGAAGGCAATGAACGTCTTGCCTGTGCCCGTTGCAAGTGTGAGCAAAATTCGATTCTTCTCCTCGGCAACGGCATTGGTCGCATGGCTGACAGCAAGCTCCTGATAATATCTCGGCCGCTTGCCGGTGCCGCCGTCCTCGAACGGGACGTTCGAGAACTTCTCTTTCCACGCATTCCAATCGGCAAACGTCCGCTTCCAGAGTTCTTCGGGCGTCGGGAAACGTGCAACGAATCCTTCCTTGCCCGTCTTCATCGAGATCTCGTAGATCTCTTTGCCGTTGGTGGAATACGTGTAATCTATCTCAAGCTTCTGTGCGTAACCTTTTGCTTGTGCGACTCCCTCGGTCGGGGACTTGTCTGCTGCCTTCGCCTCGACGATACCGATCTTTTGATTTCGGTACACCAGAACGTAGTCGGCCTTCTCGGCTTTGCCGCGAAGTCCGCCAGGCTCGATGCGACCGTCGGTTATCGGAAATTCGCGGTGGATACGCGAATCCGTAACCTCGCCCCAGCCACTTGCTTTCAGAGCGGGGTCGATCAGCTCGGCTCTGGTTTCCGATTCGTTCATGAGCTATTTTAATCTCGGATCGACAAACAGGTTTTCCAATCCCAGAATCTTGATTTTGCCAGCGTCAGGGTGTAATGGGTTAATAAGAACATTACTTTCCGCACTCACGATGACGGAGGGGACTTCCAGTGCCAAGAATTTCAAGGCTCTCAGGAAGTCATCTCCGATTTTCTGGCTGACCAGCGAATGTGGCTTGACATCCCATCCGATGGGAAGATCGGCGAGTTCGAGCTTATGGATCCGAGTATGGGGAGGCAACTCGAGCATCGCTCTCACCATGCCCGTCGGCAATATTGTCGAATGAGCGAGCATTTCCAGTAATGATAATGAGCGCGATGTCGCAGTATAGAGCATCGGACGACCAGGGCTGTTCCACCGACCGCCGTAGAGTCTGGCTCCCTCGCCAGAAAGGTCCCTGCTGTTCTCCTGTTTGGTGATGCGAAAAACGATCATCAGTACACGCCGTGTTCAATCCGGCCTAGTTCAGCTTTGACCAGTTGCATCCCAGTGATGCTATTGAGTATGGACTCTGGTGAAATGCCGCCCAATGCGGTGCTGGGAATCTCGAGCCACAATCTGAACTGTTCCATGCTCCCGAACACTTCTCGGCCATGTTCCGCGATCTGTGCCACAAGCAGCGCGCGCTCGGATACCTCGAAATTCATCAGGACATTCTTCTGCTGATACCGCTGGAGGGTACGGTTGTTGATCTGAAGGCACCTTGCCAGATCAATGCTCGAAAATCCTGTCTCCTTCTGGATGGATTTAAGAACTTTCGCATGGAGGCCATGCTCGGACACCCTGATCACTGAGATCGGGCTGAGGTGTGAGGCCCACTTCAGCGTATCTCCGGCTGTGGGTCCTTTTACCTCCATCATAACAGCTATTCCTGTCTGAGTTTTGACGGTCCAATCGGCTTTCTTATCTGCACGAGACCAGGCGGCGGTCTTCGTGTCGGAGTGCGTCCAGGCGCCCCCCTTCTTTTTGGCTGTTTTTTTAACAGTTGTTGCCATGACTTTTGTCCTATTTTGCGCGACAATAATACAACGGCACGGTAGTGGGGTTTAATTCCACACCATTCCGACGCGCCTGTCACATGCTCTGTGATCATTTGATCTCCCTACAGTTCTCCACTGAACGCCTTTTTCAGGATGGATTTCTTTAGCTCTTCGAGGGTGTGGAGCTTGCCCACATAAAGAAGAGCAAGCCGCCTCGACTCGGCATCTATTGAGTCAAGATGTTCAACAAGCCTCAACTGCTCTTTCATTGGGGCCTACGTACCGGAAGCTGCCGCAGGTCCTCAATATTGATGCCGATGTAGGCAGCCCCTTTCTTGACTCCGCCAAGCCACTGCTGGCTTGCACCAGAACCAATGAAGTAGCTCAGGAATCTTGGGTTCACGCGCGTGGCATCCACTGGCACCATTGCCACCTCCCTAGAGACATTCCACCCAGCCATATCAGACGTAGCGACCGCGACGCCACCCAATGTTCCTCGCACGTTGACCAAGACTTCCCCACCTTTGAGAATCGTTCTCGAGTATTCCTTGGAGAGCGAGGGCTTGATCCTCTTCATTCCTTCCGTTTCGACGTTCAGCCATCGGACATTGCTGGTCCGTAGACACGGGACTCCGCCTGGTGTCTCTTCCCCGAGCTTAATCACACCGTAGGTTATCACCCGGTTCGTTTCGCAGAGGTCCACAAGTGACCTCTCCGGTAACCCATTGCCATGCACAGCGAACACCGAGTGAAGGTGACTCCGAAACAACTCCCGCGCATTCTGCAAATTCTTCTCCGCGTTCTCCTTCGCCTTCGCCGCCGCGGCAAAGACCTCATCGAGAATCTTCACGATGCGGTGTTGTTCGGGGAGGGGTGGGAATGAAATGGGAAGGTCAGTGAAATGGCGTAGCCGCAAAGACTTTGCGGTGGCTCCAACCGCAACTCGTTCGAAGTATTTATGAAAATGGATCAAGTGCCAATAGACGAATTGAATGTCAACGCTACTGTCAAAATTGAATAGTGCGTAAGCACGTTGATGCAGATCAAACTTGCCGCTGTAGTAGCGAGGGAAGAACTCGGCACCTTCTCCGGGAATAATCAACGCCTCGCAGTCAAAGAGATAACGGTTACTTCGCTTGATTGTCTTTGAACGGTCAAAGAATGCATAGGGCGCATCATCCACTGCTTCGTTTGCATTGGATTTGCCAGTGCTGATCTCGCACAATGTACCAAGTGTTGTTGATTTCCAGAAGTTGCTCATGCTCTGATGGCGGGCGTTGATAGGAAGCTCTCTCCTCTGTTTAACAACTCAGTGTAGGTGATGACTTCAATGGCGTGCAGAGAGTGATTGAGTTTCCGCAGCGCCTCCAACTTCTCGACCGCCCAACCAGCACTCTGCCCGATTAGGATGAAGCCACGTGGCTTAAGCAAGGATACCGTGCGGTCATATTTCTTAGCAATTGCCTCTTGGATTTGGTAGCGCGACTTTTCAATTTCACCCAGATAGGTCACCACCTGACCAATCGCGGAATTCGCTTCTCTCGACCACCTCCACGAACCAGGATGGTTCGGGTCCGCCTCTATCACTTCTGCTTCAGGAAGTTTTATTTCGAGTAGATCCACAAAATCGTCCATAGTCGGGAACAGGAAGTCAGGCATAATTCCCAGGATGCTTATCTTTTGTTTTGAAATTGCCTTTTGGTAGTTGACTCCAAATAGCCAGTTATGTTGATATATCCAGTATTGCCAGGAGTCCTCACCCATGGTTTCAGAGTATTTCTTGCGCAACCGATTCCTCAATTCCTCCACTACTTGCTTGCGCTTGTTGAGCAAATGTCCAGCTGAAAGGTTATCTGCCAATCCAGGATCAGAAATGCTTAAGAGTTGCCAAAACTCCTCCGAATATCCACGCGTCAACAATTGCTCAATAACGTTCTTCTTGTTCTGATCGCTAACAACTATCACTTCCTCTTTCTCAGCGACTAAGTATTCATGGCGGCCAGGGACTATACCTTTGGTTATGATCGCTTTTCTTGTTTCCACGGCCTCCGAGAGAATCTTGATGGCATCTGTCCCCAATTCGACATGGCTCCCTTCAAAGAGCTGAATCTTCCTAAAATCCTCCTCAGGGATCCTCTCCCACTCCTCGTTTCGGACCTTCTTGAATCGAATCAAGTCACCCCGAACGCCTCCCGGATGGATCTGTGGGAAGAAGACAAGCGCGGTATCAGCGGTCTGGTCGAGGAGGACGCCACTCGTCTTGGCAAAGTCCTTGCCGACGGTTTGTGTCTTGATTGGTTTATTGACCATATCGCGTGCGATCGGGATTATATCAACTCTGCGATTTTCTCAAATAGTCTTTCGGATTCTACATCAAGCTTCCGCATCTCTTTCAGAATTTCTTTCGCATCACGCAGCGTCTCTTCGCCCCCTTTGTTCGGGTTCTTTACCGAGAGGTCGAAAGTGGCTTGGTCAATATCTTTGACGGCGATCGTCCAGGAATTCTCCGAGTCGGTTTTCTTCTTCGAGAGCCTAACGAAGTCTTCGAGATCACTGACCGAGAGCGGGTTCGTCTTGCCGAGGTTGCGGCCGGGGTTGAGTTGGTAGTACCAGATCTTCTTCGTCGGTGCGCCCTTCTCGAAGAAGAGCACGACGGTTTTCACGCCCGCACCCTGAAACGTCCCGCCAGGAAGGTCGAGGATGGTATGCAGGTTGCACTTCGAGAGCAGTTCTTTGCGAAGCGCAACCGAGGCGTTATCGGTATTCGAGAGGAACGTATTCTTAATAACCACGCCGCCCTTACCGCCTGCCTTGAGTATCTTGATGAAGTGCTGCAGGAAGAGAAACGCTGTCTCGCCCGTGCGGATCGGGAAGTTCTCCTGAATCTCCTTGCCGATGCTTCCGCCGAACGGCGGGTTCGCGAGCACGACGGTATAGCGGTCTTTCTCCTGAATGTCGTTGATGTTCTCGGCGAGGGTATTCGTGTGTCGGATATTCGGCGCTTCGATCCCGTGCAGGATCATGTTCATGATGCCGATGATATACGCCAGTGACTTGATCTCCTTGCCGAAGAGCGTTTTTTCTTGCAATCGTTTGAGGTCCGCCGTCGAGAGCTTCTTGCCGTCGCCGACGAGATGGTTATACGCTTCGACGAGGAACCCCGCCGAGCCGCATGCTCCGTCATAGATCGTATCGCCGATCTTCGGATTCACAACTTGCACGATAGCATGAATCAGCGGCCGAGGCGTATAGTACTCGCCGCCGTTTCGCCCGGCATTGCCCATCTTCGCAATCTTCGATTCGTACAAATGCGAGAGCTCGTGCTTCTCTTCATAGAGCCGGAAATGCATCGTATCGACGACATCCAGAATCTCGCGCAGCCGGTAGCCGCTCACGAGGCGGTTCTTCAACTCGTGGAAGATCTCACCGATCTTGTATTCGATGGTGTTCGGGTCCTCGCTCTTGAACTTTCGTAGATAGGGAAAGAGATGCGTGTTAACGAAGTCGAGCAGATCATCGCCGGACATTGCCTTGTTGTGGTCGGGCTTCCCTGATGAAGTCTTCGGTACAGCCCACGTATCCCATCGGAAGGACGCCTGTAGGATGCGGGAATATTTCTTGCCATCAACCTCTGCCTTTTCTTGGCGGACATATTCGAGATCGTCCAGATACTTTAGGAACAGAATCCACGAGGTTTGCTCAATGTAATCGAGTTCGGTAGCGCAACCCGGATCCTGCCGGAGGATGTCGTCGATGTTTTTGAATGCTTGTTCGAACATTGGCCAAAATCTATTGACTACAAATATAATGCCCCTCCCCCAGCCCCCTCCCGTATGCGGGAGGGGGTGTATGGTGTGTGCCCATCCCGTATGCGGGCGTGTGAGCAGCATTCCCCCTTCGGATTCATCCCCTCCCTCCTGTTGTTATAGGGCGTCTATACTCACATTCTTGCTCACGAATCGCGCTAATGCCTGAAAAGACGCCAATTACGATTGCGTACGGAGACGGGATCGGACCCGAGATCATGACCGCCACGCTTGCCATCCTCGACGCTGCGGGGGCCAAGCTTCGCTACGATGTGATCGAGATCGGCGAGAAAGTCTATAAGCGCGGCGTTTCGACCGGCATCGACAACTCGGCGTGGGATATCCTCCGCGGCAACCGCGTCTTTTTGAAGGCGCCGATCACCACACCGCAAGGCGGCGGCGTCAAGAGCCTGAACGTGACGGTCCGCAAAACGCTCGGCCTCTACGCGAACGTCCGTCCGTGCGTGTCGTACTTCCCGTATATCGACACGAAGCATCCGAAGATGGATATCGTGATCGTCCGCGAGAACGAGGAAGACCTCTACGCCGGCATCGAGCACCAACAGACCGCCGAGGTCACGCAAGCGATAAAACTCATTTCGCGCCCGGGCACCGAGAAGATCGTCCGCTACGCCTTCGAATATGCACGCGCACATGGCCGCAAGAAGGTGACGTGCGTGACGAAGGACAACATCATGAAGCTGACCGACGGTCTGTTTCATACGATCTTCAACGAAGTCGCGCCGGAGTATCCCGAGATCGAACACGATCATTACATCCTCGACATCGGCGCGGCATTCATCGCCGAGAAGCCGGAGATGTTCGATGTCGTCGTGACGCTGAATCTCTATGGCGACGTGATCTCGGATATTGCGGCGCAGGTCGCCGGTTCGGTCGGCATCGCAGGCTCGGCGAACATCGGCGAGGACTTCGCCATGTTCGAAGCCATCCACGGATCGGCGCCTACAATCGCCGGGCAGAACGTTGCGAATCCGTCGGGACTATTGCAAGGTGCGATACAAATGCTCGTGCATGTCGGGCAACCCGACGTCGCGGAGAACATCGCGAACGCCTGGCTCGCGACGATCGAACACGGGATCCATACAAAAGATATTTATTCGTACAATCACTCGCACGATCTCGTCGGCACGCAGGAGTTTGCGCAGGCGGTGATTACTCATCTGGGTAAATTGCCCGAGACGTTCAAGGTGGTGAAGTTTTCGAAGTCTGCACATCCGAAGAGCGCGTGGAAGTACACGCCACGTGCAGTGAAGAAAGAACTCATCGGCGTCGATGTGTTTGTCGACTCGCGACTCACGCCGGACGATATGGCCGCGAAAATGCAAGCGGTGGGGGTC
Source organism: Bacteroidota bacterium (assembly GCA_018266755.1). Classification (NCBI taxonomy): domain Bacteria; kingdom Pseudomonadati; phylum Bacteroidota; species Bacteroidota bacterium. The sequence continues at coordinate 463,485 of JAFDZW010000001.1, read as the reverse complement.
GGAGGGTTGCAGATCCAAATGATCGCAAACCGTGGCGTGAAGGTATGGCCCGAAGGCATGCCCGAGACGTTCATCTCCGATCACTGGCGCTGCCGTTTCCGCACGCCGAACGATACGGCAATCACGCACGGCGATATTGTCGCGCTGCTCGGCAACATCAATGCGGCCGGCATCGATTTTATCAAAACCGAAAACCTCTGCACGTTCGACGGGGAGCTCGGCTTCTCGCTTGGGCAGGGGGAATAGGCCAAACGCCCGCCCCGCGTTGAAACGCGGGTCTATGGTTCTTTCAGTCCGCTGAAGCGGACGCGTATTACGTCCGAAGGACTGAAAGACACATGGCCATGGGTTTTAACCCATGGCGAACGTCGGGGCGGCACAACGATCGTAACCAGCACAACCATGTTCGACGCACCTCAAGACATGAAATCGAGCAAAATGCCAATCGTCGGGATCATCATGGGCTCTACAAGCGATTGGGACACGATGCGCGAAGCGTCGCTCATCCTTACGGAGTTCGGCGTCGAGCACGAGTGCGAAGTCGTCAGTGCGCATCGCACCCCCGATTGGATGAGCGAGTACGCAAAGACCGCCGAGAAGCGCGGCCTCGAAGTGATTATCGCCGGTGCAGGCGGTGCGGCGCATCTGCCGGGCATGACGGCGTCGATGACGCTGCTTCCGGTGCTCGGTGTGCCGGTCGAGAGCCACGCGCTCAAAGGAATGGACTCGCTGCTCTCGATCGCGCAGATGCCGGGAGGCATTCCGGTCGGCACGCTCGCCATCGGGAAATCTGGCGCGAAGAACGCCGGCTTGCTCGCCGTTGCCATTCTTGCAAATTCGCGGCCAGCGCTGCGCGAGAAGCTCCGCACCTACCGCGAGAAGCAGACGGCGGATGTGCGAGGGGCGAAGTTGGTGTAGATCGTAGCTGTCATTCTGAGCAAAGCGAAGAATCCCTGCGTGTCTGCCGGAATGATCCGTACAAACCGAAAGGGATTCTTCACTGCGGTCGCAAGCGACCTCCGTTCAGAATGACAGGCATAGTACATATTACATGACCCCCATCCTACCAGGTTCAACCATCGGTATTCTCGGCTCCGGGCAGCTCGGGCGGATGCTTGCGCTCGAAGCGCGGCGTATGGGATACCGTGTTCACGTCTTTTCACCCGAGCCCGACTCCCCTGCCGGACAGATCGCCGATGTGGAGTATGTGGCCGAGTACACCGACACCGAAGCCGCGCGCGATTTTGCTTCGGGCGTTGATGTCGTGACGCTTGAGTTCGAGAACATTGCATTCGAAGTCGCGAAGGCGATCGAAGAAGTGAAGCCGATGCGTCCGCGACCGGAAGTGCTGCATACGACGCAGCACCGTCTGCGCGAAAAGACCTTCTTGAAGAACGGCGGTTTCCCCGTCACTCCGTTTCGTCGTGTCACGAACGAAGCGGAGCTCTCTGCGGCGATCGCAGAACTCGGGCTGCCGTGCGTGCTCAAGACCGCAGGCTTTGGCTACGACGGCAAAGGACAAGCGAAAGTGAACACCGCCGAAGAAGCCGCGACAGCATTCAAGTCACTCGGTACCGACGAGGCGATCCTCGAGGCGTTTATCTCGTTCGAAAAGGAGATCTCGGTCGTAGCCGCTCGCGGACTCGATGGTTCGTTCGTGCCGTTCGTGCCGGTGTGGAATACGCATCGTCATCACATCCTCGATGTAACGCTCGCGCCGGCCCCGATCCCAGCCGAGCTTGCGAAAGAGGCGGTGGATATCGCCAAGGGCGTGATGGAAGCGCTTGAGTGTGTCGGCGTGCTCTGCGTCGAGTTCTTTGTGACGAACGATGGGAAGCTGCTCATCAACGAACTCGCGCCGCGACCACACAACAGCGGACACTGGACGATCGACGCCTGTGTCACGAACCAGTTCGAGCAACAGCTTCGCGCCGTGTGTGCTATGCCGCTCGGCGAAGCGACGATGAACCGTCCGAATGCAGGCATGGTGAACTTGCTCGGAGATATCTGGGCGAACGGCACACCGCAGTGGGACCTGCTTCTGCGCGATGCGCGATTGAAGCTGCATCTCTACGGCAAAGCCGAAGCACGCAAGGGCCGCAAGATGGGCCACGTGAACATCGTCGGCGACACGCCGGCCGAGGTCGCAGGCAAGGCATTGCGGGTGAAGAATATTTTGGGGATAGAACAGTAAGCCCGTTGTCATTCCGAGGAGGGCTTCAGCCCGAACGAGGAATCTGTGACGACGACAATCTTGAACCGGCTGAAGGCTTGAAGATCGGAGCGATCCCGGATTCCTCCCTTCGGTCGGAATGACACTTTGATGTACGAATGAACGTCACACTCTTATCCGAACCCCAGCACGGCGTTGTGCTGACACAGTTTTTCGCAGCGAAGGCGAACATCACGCTCGTGCAGAGCGGCGCGGATGTGGTGATCGACTGCGAGTTTTTCGACTTGAACGAGAAGTACTCCAACATCCAGTCGTTCGTGTCGAAGGACGCCGTGCTCATCACGAACACCCTGACGGCTCCCGCGACGGCCATCGCACGAAATGTGCTCGGCTTTAAACGAATTATCGGCATCCCCATCATACCATCCCAGCTTGCAGCGCAGACGGCCATCGAGTATTCGATCCCATTGCAGCAGGAGGCGGTCGAATCCGATGCCGCACTTGTAGAATCGCTCTTCGGGAAGACGCCAGAGAAGATCGGCGACTCGGTTGCGGGGATCTTCCCACGCACGATCGCAATGATCATCAACGAAGCGGCCTATGCCGTGATGGAAGGCGTCGCAACGGCAGCGGATATCGACACGTCGATGAAGCTCGGGACGAACTACCCGAAGGGCCCGCTCGCCTGGTGTGACGAGATCGGCGCGTATGTCGTCGTCGCCATTCTCGAAGCGTTGCAGGTCGAGTACGGCCACGACCGCTACAAGATCGCGCCGATGCTGCGACTGATGGCCGAAAGCGGAAAGAAGTTTCTTTAGAATCATTTACTGACTATGCTCGCCAACCACCACCCGAAGGTGATCCCGATCCTCCCCTCGCTCGATACCGAGCGGTCGGTCGCGTTCTGCAACAGAGTCTTCGGAACGAACTGCACCGACTCCGGCGACTATGTGATCATCGCAGATGGCCCGTTCGAAGTGCATTACTACAAATGCGACGACCCGAAGCTACCTTCGGTCACATCGTGTTATATAGCTGTCAAGGACATCGACGCGCTCTATGCGAAGATCGAACCGACGGGCGCCATTCATCCGAATGGCAAGATCGCCGATCGCGAGTGGGGCGTGCGCGAATTCGTCGTCGTTGATCCCGATGGAAATATTTTTCGAGTGGGACAAGCATTACGAGAGATTCACAAGTAAGGAGTAGAAACGTATGATCGCTTTTCTTGGAATGGGTATGCTGGGTTCGAACTGGGTTCGGGCCATGCGCAAACGCGGCGAAGACGTGAACGTATGGAATCGCACCGCCGCCCGTGCGAAGGTACTTGAAGAGGTCGGGGCGAAGGCGTTCGAGAACGCTGCCGATGCGGTGAAGGGCGCGACGCGCGTGCATATCTGCGTCTCGGACGATGCGGCGGTCGAAGGCATCCTCGCGCAGATCGTCAGTGCTATTGCAAAGGACATAATCATCGTCGATCACACGACGACAACGGTGAGCGGCGCGATCGAACGCACGGCCCGACTGAAGTCACAAGACATCGACTACGTCCATGCTCCTGTGTTCATGGGGCCGCAGAACGCACTCGAGAGTTCGGGTTCGATGCTCGTCTCAGGCGATCAAGCGGTCATCGCGAAGGTCGAAGCTGCGCTCAAACAGATGACCGGTGAGTTGCAGAACATGGGCGAGAACGTCGGCGATGCAGCGGCGTATAAGCTCCTTGGCAATCATAATTTCCTTTCGATCTCGGCTGCGCTGATCGACAGCATCACGCTCGGCAAGTCGCTCGGTCTGCCGATGGAGGATGTGATCGGCTTCCTCGAACAGATCGGCACCACGCCATCTGCCGCGCGCATCAAACGCTTGCGTATGGGCAACTACGATGCGCCGACTTGGGAATTGCTCATGGCCCGCAAAGACGCACGCCTGATGGTCGAAGAAGCCGCGCGAGCGCACAACGATCTGATGGTCATGCCTGCCCTCGGCAGAGAGATGGATGCCCTCATCGCCGAAGGCCTCGGCTCGAAGGATTGGAGCATCGTTGCAAAAAAAGCGCTCAGCGAATAATCGTATGAACAACGCCTATATAATCTCCGCCTGCCGCACTCCGTTCGGGAAATACGGCGGCGCTCTGAAAGATGTACGTCCCGACGACATGGCCGGACTCGTGATCAAAGAAGCCGTTGCCCGTGCGGGTGTCGATCCCATGCAAATCGACGACGTCATGATGGGCTGCGCGAACCAAGCGGGTGAAGACAACCGAAACGTCTCGCGCATGGGTGCACTGCTGGCAGGGCTGCCCGAGCGCGTACCCGCTACAACAATCAATCGGTTGTGCGGCTCGTCCCTCGATGCCGTAATTCAAGCGTCGCGTGCGATCATCGCGGGCGAAGCGGATATCATCGTTGCCGGTGGCGTCGAATCGATGACCCGCGCACCATATTCGCTGCCGAAGAATGTCAGCGGCGCCGCATTATTTGGCAATCTCACCGCCTACGACACCGCGCTCGGCTGGCGCTATCCGAATCCGAAGCTCGAGACGATGTTCCCGCTCGAAGCAATGGGCGAGACCGGCGAGAACGTTGCCGAGCAATGGCACGTCTCCAGAGAAGATCAGGATTCGTTCGCCTACGAATCGCACCAACGTGCGATCGCAGCGCAAGACGCAGGCAGGTTCGACGACGAGATCGTTGCTGTCACCATCCCCGTAAAGAAGGGCGATCCCATTGTCATTTCGAAAGACGAGCAACCGCGACGCGATACGACGCCTGAGAAATTAGCGAAGCTCGGCGCAGCATTTCGCAAAGGCGGCAGCGTGACAGCCGGAAATTCGAGCAGCCTCAACGACGGCGCCAGCGCTGTTGTCGTCGCAAGCGAGGCTGTGGTGAAAGCACTTGGCATCACACCGCTCGGCCGTTACGTCGCTTCGGGCGTCGAAGGACTCTCACCGCGCTGCATGGGTGTCGGACCGGTCTATGCCGTCCAGAAAATCTTAAAGCGCACGGGTCTCAATGTCAAGGACATCGATCTCTTCGAGCTCAACGAGGCATTTGCTTCCCAGAGCCTTGCAGTTATCCGCGACCTGAAACTCGATCCCTCGAAGGTAAACGTCAACGGCGGAGCCATCGCCATCGGTCACCCGTTGGGTGCCAGCGGTGGACGCTTGGTTGGTACGCTCTTGTACGAACTGCGGCGCCGCAAACTCAAACGTGGGATCGCCACCATGTGTATCGGCGTCGGCCAGGGCATTGGGGCGATGTTCGAGACGGTCTGACGCACAGAACCCAACACTCATGGGCCTCTAACTGTATTACATACGGGACCGCCCGTCGGCCCCGTATATTTGCGCGTACTCTAACCACCATAGTATGAAACGCATCATTCTCTTCGTATTGCTGGCCTTCCCCCTGTCGGCGTTCGCGCAATTCTCGTCGCCGATGAGCGGCCAGCAGAACCAGGACTGGTATGTCTGGAGCTACTTCGATCACGACACGGCGAGTGGTTCGGTCCGGAATTTTGCATGCAACCAATACTGCTACGACAATTGGCACGGACTGATTTATGTGCTGAAGAACTTGAAGTTGATGGATCAAGGCATGCCGGTAACAGCAGCGGGGCCCGGCCGCGTCGTGGCGATCCGAAGCACATCGGACGATCGGACGCGCTCGTCGGTCTCAACCGATCACGGAAATTTTGTTCGTATTCAACACGGTCCGAACCTGTTTTCGTACTATGCGTACTTGCGTCACGGATCGATCCAGGTCGCCTTCGGCGACTCGGTGAATACCGGACAAACGCTCGCGATGGTCGGCTCCTCGGGCGGCGCATACTACGCGAAGCTCTACTTCCGGTTCGAGGACTCGACCGGCCGATACATCGATCCGATGGGTGACAACTGCGACCTCGTGTCGATCCCGCCGATGATCTCGCCGATCCCCGTCTACGATACGAGTTTCGGTGTCATCGACTTCGGCATTACGACCGGAGCACTCATCGGCAGCGATTCGCTCATGGAACGGCCTGCCAACAGGACCAATATCGGCATCAGTCAGTCTGCTAATGATACGGTCTGGGGCTGGTTGCAATACAAGAACCGCTTCACCAACGATTCATTGACGGATATTTGGATCGATCCCCACGGCTCCGTTTTTCACCGGTCTACCGTTCATGCTGAGTCGGATTTCCATTTTGGCTACCATAGCCACGGATTCGCGGTCACCGATCTTGCACTGTTCCAATCGACATTCGATCATCCTGTCGATACGGGTACATGGACGATCGAGTGGCACCATAAAGGCGAGACGATCGCTCAATCGACATTCCATCTGGCAGTCGATAATGGCGGTATCGTCGCATCAAAGCCCGCTGCAGATTTAGAATTCTACCCTCAACCGGCGAACGAGTTCGTACGTATCCGAGGTGCTCGCATATCGCGTGCGGAGTTATATAGTATTACAGGAGAACGAGTTGCAACGAGTCTTGAGGCGAACGGCGACTCCGAATCCGTCCTGCATTGGAAGCACCTGGCGCCCGGAGTCTACACGGTTCGGCTCTGGAGAGTAGATGGGCAAACAGTTGCATCAACGATAGTCATCAATTAGTCTCTCCAGCAACTTTCCTGATAGCGCAGGGTTCTGTAATTAGAGGAATTTTCCTCGTGAATTACGCATTAGGTACATCGATGAAGAAGGTTATTTTCGTTCTGATCGCCCTTGTTGCGGCCTCGCAGGTCGCATTCGGCTTTGCAGAGCTCCTGAGCTACCTCAAGGGGCATGCCGATGCCGACGCGATCACGCTCGACTGGCAGACCGGCAACGAAGCCGGCGTCAAGAGCTTCAGTATCGAGCGCTCGGATATCAAGAGCGATAATTACACCGAGATTGCAACCGTCACCGCGACCGGCAGCAATTCGAGCTATCACTACCGCGACGTGAATTTCAATTACATGCCGCAGCAGGGAGCCTCGAACAACGGCAACCACATTACCCCGCTGTCCGATCTGTACAAGTACCGCCTGAAAATTGTTTATACGAACGCTGTCAGTTATTCGCAGACGATTACTGTCACCCGCCCGACCGCCGGTGTCAAGCGTACGTGGGGTATGATCAAAGAGATGTTCCGTTGAACAACTCACTATCGTAACTTTGCAGAGAACCCCTTGCGTTGCGAGGGGTTTTTTATTGGGTTGGACGTCATTCTGAACGAAGTGAAGAATCCCTTGAGGTATAGCACAGTAGTCCGTGTGCACCCGAAGAGATTCTTCACTCCGTTCAGAATGACATGCGACTCAACCATTCGAAGGACGTCCGGTGCATCGCACACGTCTTCACCCGTTGCGTATTTGACAATTCCATGAACCCATCCATCCTATATCTCGCATCTGCTTCCCCGCGTCGCGCGTCGCTCGTGTCGTTGCTCGGGGTGAAGCGCGTGATCATCAAACCGGCCGATATCGACGAGACACTCGTCGGTTCGCGAGCGCCCCACGATTTTGCGTTCGACCTCGCATTCCAGAAAGCATCCGCCACGCGTGGATTGCTGCATCCGAACGATAGCCCCGGGATCGTACTCGGCGCCGATACGATCGTCGTTATCAACGACGTCATTCTCGGCAAACCGACCGACGAAGCAGATGCACGCGCGATGCTGCGCACCCTCTCCGGCGCGACCCATACAGTGTACACCGGCATTGCATTGCTGCATTCGGTAACGGGCGAGAGCGTCCGCTTCGTCGAAAAAACACAGGTCACCTTCCGCACTCTTGGCGATGACGAGATCGCGGCGTATGTTGCGGGCGGTTCTCCGATGGATAAAGCAGGGTCCTACGGCATTCAGGACGACCACGGCGCAGTCTTTGTCAGTCGGATCGAGGGCGATTACTATAATGTCGTCGGTTTGCCGCTATGCTCGACGTACGTCCACCTGCGCCAGTTCGCTCCGACGTTGTTCTGACGCGATCGTATGCATTCCGAAGTATCTGTTCCCGAGCTGTAACTGAGGTCGATGATCGGTGTTTAAGAGACATCGATCATCATCAATCAGTAACAACTATGGTACTTCATTACATAACTCGCTCCTTCAGGCTGGCCTCCTGTATCCTCCTGATGGTTTTGTGTATTACAGGATTCGCTGCAAACACGTCTGCACGCTCGTTCACGGTCTCGACCCATCGGGTCACGCTGGACCAGTCCAATCGCTACGGATACATCAGCATTACGACGACGCAATCGCCGTTGGTGCTCTCGACATTCGTCGCGTATCGGAATAAATTCGTTCAGCTCACGGCAATCGACTCGGCCAATTTGCGTAGCGGACCGCTTTCCGGGTCGGTGGTGCTGATCCCCGACTCCACTCAAACTGCGCAGGCTTGGATCAGCGTGTACTACGCAACGATCAGCAACAAGCCGACGTCGATGTTCCTGACGCTCACCAACAGGGCGAACGGCGAAAGCGATACGATCACGATCGAAACCACCGATTCGGTCGTAGAGCACACTCGCCCTGTGCTTACGATCGAGAATGACAGCGTGTACAATATTCGTACCAGTGTCAATCATACGGATGCCAAAGAATTCAACGTCCGCATCCGAAATATTTGGACCTCGAAGATCGTCGCAGCCGTATCGAGCACGAACATTTCCGACAGCATCCACTTTACGGCGTCGGCTCGCTCGCTTAGTATCGATCCGGTCTCGCAAAGCCCGGACGGCAGTTTGTTTACAGTCACCTATCATCCCGACAATTATCCGTATGACGATAGTATTTCCTATATTTTCATACCGAACACGCCGGGTGATGGAGCTCCGGTAACACTGAATATCTTCGTACACGATACGGCCGCCACTGCCGGGACGCTTTCCATCTCCTCCCCGTATTTCGGATATACAGAACAAGGCTCGAAGACGTGCCAAACGGTTCGGCTGTCGAACCGGAACGGCTCGGCACTGACGATCACCGATCTGTCATTCCAAGGTCCCGATGCCTCGGCCTTTGCGCTCGATCAGTCGGTATCACTTCCGATCGAAATCCCGAAGAATTCTTCGAAGACGATTACGGTCTGCTATACAGCACCGAATGCATTCAATCGAAGCGTCTCTGCATCGATACATGCCGTATATAAGAGTGCTGGCGTCAACTCGCTGACGACCGACTGCCCAATCTATGCCTACCTCGGCGGGTGCGTCTGGGTCGGTTCAGAACATGACACTATCAATATGGGGACCGTCATTGGCGGCGGATGGATTGAACGGAGCGTGCGGATCACAAACCACAGCGGGGTTACACTCTCGGTTGACTCGGCTCGCGACCTCTATTCCAACGGCGCGGAAATCGTGTTCACGATCGCCACCACATTCCCCTTCACTCTCGCGGCGGACGAAACGAAGCAGCTCGACTTACTCTTCACTCCGACGCAGATCGGGAATTACGGGTCACGTTTTGCTCTCTTTCTCTCGAGTTCAGTCGATAGTAGCTGCAACGAAGCGACGATGGAAGTCGATGGATATTGCCAAACAGATTCCAGCGCACGTATTCAGCTCTTCCCTGCTCAAACTGAGACACTGAACATCGTGACCAAGGAATCCACGACCACGCAGAGTTTCGTCTTCACCAACAATCTGAGCACATCCGTCAAGGTGCTTGGCGTATCGGTGAAAGACGGCACACACTTCTCTGTCGCTTCGCCGAAATCCTCCGATCTGCCGATCACGGTGGATGCAGGCAAATCGCTCACCGTCGATCTGAGCTTCGATGCAGGCTCGAACGGACAGTATAGCGACTCGCTCGTAATCACCACCGATCACGCCGCCGTTGCACAGCAGTTTGTTCTGCATGGTACGCGTACGTCGACGGCGAGTGTCGTGACGACACCGGCTGTTGCGCCAATCCTTAGCGTGACGCCAAACCCATCGTCGGGCAACGCTCGCCTTTCGGTCGTCGGCGCTGCAAGCGCAACACTGCAGATCTACTCCGAGCTCGGCGTGCTGATCGCTTCACACGAAAACAGCTCAAGCTGGCAGCTCGGCGCAGGCGATGCCACAGGCCCGCAGCTCGCAAGCGGTGCATACATCGTGCGCGCATTCGGCATTGGTTCGGACGGCAGGCCGTTCGTTACGTCAAAGCAGATTGTCGTAACAGGTCATTGACCGTTCTATATCGCATCTGTGGTTCGGGCGGCCCGTCGTGGCCGCCCGTTGTATTTCTATCCTGCCGTCCGTTCGTATCTTTGAGCCGCAATGATCGCTACTGCGCAGACCAAACGCACCGCCCTGTTGCTGCTCTCACCGTGGCTGCTGACGCTCGCCCTCTTTTGGGCCTATCCGCTCGTCTATGCGCTCTACCTTTCGTTCACCAAGTACAAGACGCTGACCACCGATACGATCTGGATCGGTCTGGATAATTACAAACATCTCTTCCGAGACGACGCATTCAAACAGTCGCTTTGGAACACGATCATCTTTGTTGTCGGGACGATCCCGATCACGATGATCCTCGCACTCGTGGCAGCCGCAATGCTTGTTCGTGTCAAGCGCCTGCAGTATTTCTTTCAATCTACATTGTTCCTGCCGAGCGTAACGTCGCTCGTGGTTATCGCACTTATCTTTTCGAATCTCTACACCGCCGGCGGGTATATCAATACCTTGCTGAAACTCTGCGGCCTTCCGGCCAGCGAAAAAGGGTGGCTGCTCGAACCCTCCACGGCGATGCCCGCGGTAATGGCGATGGATATTTGGGTGTCGGTCGGCTACTACGCCGTGCTTTTCGTCGCGGCGATCCAGAATATTCCGAAGGATCTCTATGAGGTCGCCGACCTCGAAGGAGCAAGCGCCGCACAGCAGTTTTGGCGCATCACGCTCCCGTCGATCAACGGTACAGTGCTCTTCGCGCTCGTGCTCAATACGATCAAGAGCTTTCAGGTATTTACAGAAATTTATGTACTCACGCGCGGCGGCCCGCTCGGCCGCACGTCGACGCTCGTGTATTCGGTCTATCAAAACGCCTTCGAGAAGGCAGACGGCATGGGCTATGCCTGCGCCGTTGCATACGTCCTCTTCTTTATCATCGCCGCCTTCTCCGCCGTCGAATTTCGCATGCTGCGGGAGCGGTGACGGACGTTCCGGTTCTGACTTCGCTCTTCGTGATCAGCAATACGACTAGTACACGCCGTGGGTTTAATTGACAGGCTCCCAAAGTATCTTGAATATAGTATTGTCACAGAACAGCGCTACTTCGTGTCTTTAAGGCATGAACGTAGTATGTGTTCTCCTGTGTGCAATGCTGAGCGTGTGGGCGTTACCCACATTCTCTCAGGTGTCGAGTCGTACACTTACATTGACGCACGACGTTTCGCCCACGGAGTTTCTGGTGCCGAGTCCGAACAGCCGCACCCCGGTCGGGTACGCAACGCCGGTGAGACTAAGTCTTATGAATCTCGGAAGCAGCACCGAAGACTCCGTGACGCTCTTTCTTCGGATCTATAACGGCTCGTCGCAACGCATCTACACCGACTCCGTCACGATACGGAATTGGCTTCCTGGCACGACGCGCGATACCTCATTTCACGATTTCGTCCCACAACAAGCGCAGGTCAGTTTCCGATTTGTTGCGTACACGTCGCTCGCGTCCGACCAGAACCGAACGAACGATACGCTCACGACGACGGTCTCCTCGAAATACCTCAGCGACTCGAAAGCCACGAATGTTGTCTTTCCTCCCCCGGATACCGTCTTGGACCGAAGGGTTAGCTTTCAGCCCGCATGTACGTTTCAAACAGTCGGTGTCGAAGACATGTACGATATGCCGATTCGTGTCGAGATTCATCAATGCAGCGACGGTACTGTCGTGTTCAGAGCCGATACGATTGCCGATGCTCTGTATTCCGATTCCGGCGCCCGGGTATTCCGTTTTCCCTCTTCTCAAGGGTCGTACAATGTTCAGAATCTCAAGCCCGGCTGCTACCGCATCGTGTTTATCGCCCGCCAAAGCGACGATGGCGATCGCTCGAACGACTCGGCGAGCGCGGAGTTCTCGATCCGCGATGTGGCGGCCCCCGATCGTGGCAACGATGTCGCCCTCACCCGCATCTATGAACCTGGTACGTTGCAACGGGTCTTGCTTTCGAAGTCGATACAACCTCGGGTGAGTATCTACAACTACGGTCCGAATGACGAATCTCCCGTAGCGGTTGTCGGTATGGTTCGTGACCAATCCGGCACGATCGTCTACCGAGATACGGTCATCGTGCCGCTTATCTCGGCGCAGACGTCGGCTGATGTGACGTTCCGCACGTATCAGCCAACCGTTCTGGGGATGATCTATACATTTATTGCATACTCTGTCGCTCCGCTCGATACAAACCGCTGGAACGACACCTCGCGTGTTCAATTCCTGACCCGCGCCTACCAGGACGAAAGCGTCTCGACCATACTGGTGCCATCTGCAGGTTCGATCATTCCGCATGGAGCGGACGTCCGTCCGCAGATCGTCTGCGGCATTGTTACCGGCGTCAAACCATCAGCGCCGGTACAACTAACTGCAATTGTCTATCATAACGGAGCGATCGTTCGCAGCAGCTCATACTCGGTCGATGCGTCGTATTTCGATAGTGCAGCGGTGTACTATACGTTTCCGTACTCGCTGGCCCACATGATCGCCGGTCTTGATACTGGGCAGTATTCCATGTGCGTTGCAGGCAACTTCCACGACGACAATCCGAACAACGATTCGGCATGGACGTCGTTCAGAATCAATCGCGCTCACGATCTGCGCGCCGATTCGATCAACTGCGGCGACCTGCTGGGCAGGCTGCGTGTCGGTGTTGCTGCACCGGTTCATGCACTGTTCACGAGCCTCGGCATGCTCAACGAAACGGCGGTCATCGTACATCTCACCGTCCGCTTGAACGACTCGGCGGAAGTATATCGGGATTCGACTACTGTCGCGCTCTGGAATGCGGGGACGACCGTCACGCTTCCATTCAAAGACCTCACTATTACCGTACCGGGGACCTATATACTTCAAGCGATTGTCTCGGCTGCCGACGACGAACTCCCGTTCAACGACACCGTACGACGTACCCTGAGCGGTCGGTATTCGTATGACGTCTCTGCCGACACGTTGATGCTTAATTTCCCTTCCGACTCTATTCCCTACAGATCGGATCTTCATATAATGGGCGTCTTCAGTCACCATGGCATCGAAGTATCGCAGCAGTATGCCGTCCGTGCGGAAATGCGTTCGTGCAGTAGCGGCTCGCTGGCGTTCAGGGTTGACACAGTAGTCACAGAGCTGAACCCCTTGGTCATGTCGGATACGATGAATTTCCCAAGTTCGCAGGTGGTATACTCTACTCGAACGCTCGCCCCCGGCTGTTACCGGTTGGCCGTGATCGCCCACGACGGGTTCGACGGTAACCGCTCGAACGATACCGTGTACCAAGAGATCACGATCGTTTCACCGACATCCGTACCCGATGCCTCCGCTCCGACTGTCTTTTCGCTCGACGCACCGTTCCCCAACCCGTGCGACGGCGAGTTGACTGTGCGATACACGCTTGCGGCCCGAGCCTCTGTCCAGTTTTCGGTGCGAGATATGCTCGGCCGTGTCGTGTTCGCGCATACCGACGAATCCGTGCCGGCTGGCGAGCAGCGTAGAACCCTTACGCTGCCACCCCTGAGCGACGGCAGCTATGTATTGACGGTTTCGGCACGACAAACGAGCGGAATTGTACATACCGAGGCCCGGACGATCTCCGTCGTGCATGCTTCGGCACGGTAAACACCCGATCTGGCTCCATAAACATGTGATGCGACGGGGTTGGGTTCTCATTATCCGACCCCGTTGTGTCACAAACGATCCCTTGCTTGTGTCATAGGGGTGGTGAAGAGCATCCGGAGTTTGGGGCCGCTGCCGTTAGTGGTTTAGGGTTCGGTAGCGGAAAAATTTCCTGGATCGTTCGACCCTGAGACGGCCGTGGCCAGCAAAGATGATGGTACGGTCAGTCTCATTATGAACACCCGCGCGAAGGCACCTGCGTGTTGGTTCGAGCTGCGAAGCTTACTCCGGCACGCACGCCGCACAAAGCAGAACAATATGGCTCGTTCGTTCGGACCTCCCAACGATAGTTCTGCGCACGCAGGCGCCAATCGCGGCACGTTTCCCCGAAGCGATTATTCCTTTCGACCGGCAGACGGCGCTCCGATATGTACTGCCACGGGACATGGCTGTGCGGATTACGGTTCGCGATCTGCTCGGTCGGGAGGTATATCGTACCGAGCCCACAATAACCGAAGCGAGCGGTGAACATACTCGTACGATCGTTCTGAACGACCTGCCCGACGGTACCTATGTGCTTGTGCTTACGATGATCGACGATCTGGGGAGACCGACCGTCGAAAGCCGGACCGTATCGATTCTCCACTCGATACAACGATAGGTTCGCGCATGGGTGCCGGAAGGTGCAGGGCCCTTGAGTTCGGGAGCACTCACTCCCGAGCACTTAACTCCGCTCTTCTCCTGTATCGAGATACACGACATCGTCCTTCGGGCTGTAGCCGATCAGCTCGGCGTAGCGGCCCCAGTCGATGATCGTATCGAGCACGGCCTCCGAATCCTCATACGGCATGCGCGTCGTGTAATCCTCGAGCAGCACTTCTTTCGGGACCTCACCGCTATTCTTCGAGAGTGTTTCGAGCAGGATGCCGAATGTGCGCAGCTTTCTGATCTGTGTGTTGAAGAGTTTCTTCTGATCGTTGATTTCCGATTCGACGAACGTGCGGCCAAGCGGCGTAATGATGACGTTCTGTCCCGGCGTTTGCGCGAACTCCAGTAGTTCTGCGGCCTTGACGATCTGCAGTGTTTCGTGGAACGGATGGCCGACATTCTCCGAGAGATCGCCAATATCGATCGTTTGATACTCCGAAAGAATATGCAACAGACCGGTTAGCTCGCCGATATTGACGGTCGGAATGATCTCGATGCGCTGCTGGGTCTTCGGTTCTTCGACGAACGGAAGGACGGTGTTCGTGATGAGTGCGTAAATCCGGTCGCTGAGTTCTTGAAATTCGCGCGAACGCGGATTGCGCGGATACGGCAACGCATTTGTAAACTCCGCCTTGATGCGGCCCGGATGCGTGTCGAGCACAATGATACGGCTCGCCATCTGTACGGCCTCTTCGATCAGGTGCGTGACCATCACGACCGACTTGAGCGTCGTATCGTGCGAATGAAACAGATGCAGCACTTCGTCGCGCAGGTTCTCGGCCGTGAGTGCATCGAGCGCGCTGAACGGCTCGTCCATACAGAGCACGGCCGGCTCTACGACCAGTCCGCGTGCAATACCGACGCGCTGTTTCATCCCGCCCGACAATTCCTTCGGGTACGCTTCTTCGAATCCTTCCAAACCGACCATATCGATCGCGCGCCGAACCTTCTCTTTGACGACATCGCGCGGCATCTTGAGCGCTTCGAGACCAAGGGCAACATTCTCTTCGACGGTCAGCCACGGCAAGAGTGCGAACGACTGGAAGACCATCGACGTGAGCGGGTTAAACCCAACCATCGGCGAGCCGTTGACCGACACCGAGCCGATCGTCGGTTTGAGCAAGCCGGTAAGAATGCGAAGGATCGTCGATTTGCCCGAACCCGACGGGCCGAGCAAACACAGGAATTCGTTCTCCGAGACGCTGACGCTGATATGCTCGAGCACCGGCAACGATTTGCCGCCGGGCTGTACGAAGGTCATCGACACATCGCGCAACTCGATCAACTCTTTGCCCGGTATTGCCACCGGCGTCTGGGCTGTCATTGGTGATACGCTCATAGCACTCTACTCCTATTGAGTTACAACATTCGATCGTCGCATTGCCGGTTCACGCTCCGACAATCTTGTCGTGGCGCTGCATAACACTATTTGTACCACATCGTGATTCTGAGCAAAGCGAAGAATCCCTTTCGGTGTGCCACGAATCTTCGTACAATCCTGAAGGGATTCTTCGCGGAGTTTACACTGAGCACAGCGAATGTGCTCAGAATGACGTTGCATAGCCTGTTCAACCGGCATCGCCTACTTATTGAGGGTGTACCGTTCCTGCGCCAACGCAAAGAGTCGGCGCCAGAAAAATTTATTGATGAGCACGACGACCGTGCTCAATGCAATCGTGCTTGCAATCAGCAGCGGTGTATTACCCTTCTCGCTGGCAATACTGATCAGTGCTCCGATGCCGGTCGCTGTCATGCGCTCTTTGCCGGGTACGAAATAATTTTCGGCAACGATGCTCGTGTTCCACGCACCGCCTGCTGCCGTAATCATGCCTGTGATGATCGACGGAAAGAGTGCCGGCAGGATCACTTTGGTCCAGCGGAGCAATCGCGGCAGTGCGTAACTATCCGAGAGCTCCTGCAGATCGTTCGGGATCGCACTGGCGCCGGCGATCACGTTAAAGAGTAAATACCACTGCGTGCCGATAATCATCATCAACACCGCACCGATCTCGATCGAGATATGGAATCGCGCCAGTGCGATCAGGATCAACGGAAAGATCATCGGCGCAGGAAACGAAGCCATAAACTGGATCACCGGTTGCAACCGACGCGCCAGTTTCTGATTCATGCCGATGATCGCCCCGACCGGAACCGTCCAGAGCGAGGCAAAGAGCACCGCCGCAAGCGTACGCCCGAACGTCGCTGCAGTGCCGAGCCCGATATCGGCCCACTCGCCGGTCGTGAGCGTTGTCGCAAAGGACATGACCGCCGCCACTGCGCCGTAGACGATCAGCGCGAAGAACGCCGCAGAAAACATTAGCGTGAATGCTTTGCGCACTTTCGGCTCGCGCACGGTGAAGGTCGAGATGAGCTTCTGCGTCGAATGTTTGATCGTCTCGAGTTCGGCAGGTGCGCTCCGCTGCCGCTCGGCGTCCTTCTTCACGCTCAGCTTCTTCCAGAACCACTCGACGAGGCTCGATCCGCGAATGATATCCAGGACGAGCGAACGCTCTTCGAATTCCTCGGCCGTATCTTCCATCCGGAATTTGCGACTCCAGATCACCAGTGGATGCCACAGCACCCGATCGAGGAAGATGATCATGATGCCCATCGCGATGACCGCGCCGATCATTGCGCCGGTGTCGCCTTTTTCGATCGCGACCGACATGTAGCTGCCGACGCCCGGCAACCGGAAATCGCGGTCGCCGAGTGTAAACGCTTCGCACACTGTTAGGAAGAACCATCCGCCGGCAAACGACATCATCGAATTCCAGATCAGCGGGATGGCGCTGGCCGGAAGTTCGAGCTTTGTCAAGATCTCACGACGGCTCAGGTAAAAACTTTCGGCGGCGTCGCGCATATCGCTCGGGATGCCTTTGAGCGAGCGGTAGAATGCGTACGTCATGTTCCACACCTGCCCGGTAAAAATCGCCATTACTGCGACAAGCTCGAGGCCGATGTTCGTATTCGGAAACAACCCGATCAGCGCGATCGAGAACGCCGGCAGGAAACTCAGGACCGGAATGCTCTGCAAAATATCGAGCAGCGGCAGCATCACGCGCTCCGCCGCACGCGAGTGGGCCATCACATAGCCGTATGCGATCGTGAACACGAGCGAGATCAAATACGCCACGAGCCCGCGGGTAAGCGAGTACACGGTATAGAGCGGCAGATAGCCGAACTCGGTATGGATCTTCACCACCGAATGCGCCGAGCCGCTCCACTCCTGCGAGATCGCCGTCAGCCAATACACGATCCCGCCAAGCGCAGCGACGACAATAATGTCGGCAATGCGCATGCGACGCGGAAATTCGATGATGGACTTAACGAGACTCATGTCACAGCAGTCTTAGAGTATTCTATTACATTCAATGGTCACATCTCCACATGTCCACGCAGGGCAACGACGCCCACCGGGCCACGATCGCGATTGAACCCCGGGTTCAGCACGTATTGTGCATCGGCCGATAACGTAAAAAATTCTGCGATCCTCGTTGCGTACTGTACTTCGGCAATCGCTTCTGGCCCGTAACCAAGAGCCCCATCTCCGAGAATGAATCCATTGCCGCCTGCGGCAAGATAGTCGCGGTGCAGATTGGAAATGCCGTTGACGACAACGGCCGCACGTGCTCCATCCAGCCCCGCGCTTCGGAATGCGCCGTCGAGCGCAGTACCGATCGAAAGCGACCGATCGATCTCGGTGAACATCCAGGTTTCCGTCGAGCCGTCGTTCCAGCTTGCTCGGACAAAGCCGGAAAGCACTGCCGATAGCGGCTGTTCCAGATTCAGATCGAAACCGTACTTTGCACGGCCGTATGTTCTGGTCGTTGTGATATCGGGTGTGCCGTGTTGACGAAGCGCCTCGGCGTAATCGCCCATTCTCGCCGTCGTATGGAACACAAGAAGGCGAACGACGCCTTGCCGTTCGAACAACCGATGTGGCACTTCGACTTCGATCGTCCCGGAATGCGCATGGGCAACATTCCTATCGAAGACGGCCTGGTTCGCTTCGTACGGCACCATACTTGCTGCAGCACGCAGGGATATCTCTGGCGCAATATATTCCACGGTCGCGCCGATCGTATAGCCTTTGGTATCGGCCGGATAATCCCATGCGCCCGCACTCATGAGCGACCAGTTCAGAAATTGCGTCCTCGGATCATGCGAAACGCTATTTGCATCGAATCGGTCGGTGATCCCGTACTTTCCTGCAGTGATCGTGATGCGCCGCAGAGGCTGCGTGCCGGCAACCGCGTTCGCCGCGTCCTCGGTTCGGGTGCGCTCGTCGCTGAGCGCAATATCCTGTTGCACATACAACCTCGCAATTGCGAGCGACGGCTTCGGATCGCCGATGCGATACGTCTCACCGTTGAGTGCACCGGCGACACCGGTTGCACCGCTGAGTCCGCCTCCGGCGGCAAGTTCAGGATCGAAAAACACCTGTGTGCCGTCGGTAATGCGGCAGCCGACGAACATCGTCGATGTCACCGAATAGGCCGCATCCTCATGCGAGGCTAAACTATTGGTACCGGAGTATGGCGATCGGAAATCAAAGTGATACTGCCCGATCACTGTTTGTTGGAAGTGAAAACTCCACGGTGAAGCATCGCCCGCCGGCTGAGCCCGAGTCAGCAGCGGAATACAGAGAATATGCACGGCGATGATCGTGAATTTCATCTTTCGGGTCCTAAAACGAAAAAAGCCCCGGTTGGGGCTATGAGTGCTGACGCTCGCCGAACCCCACGGCCCGACGCACATCAAGCAGATGCCCCCTTGTAGAGTTTTAGCACTGAACAACGTATTCCGATCCACTCGGAAAGCTGCGTTATGTTAAGCCTTAATCCGGCAAAACCTGTTCTACCCATTGGCGTCTCTCGACATTTCCGGGCAGCAGCTTTTTTTCATTCAGTAGCCTCACCTAACAGGCGTTTCTACGTGCAGGGTATGAGACACTTCAAACACGGCCAGAGTTCCGCGCCACCACGGAGTTAATACAAATTTATCGTCGCAGGCCATGTATATTTGAACCACCAAATGCACATGCGCCACTCTCGTACCATATTGTTTCTGCTGTTGGCTTTCACCTTCGTGATGCGAGCCGGTCTTTCGCTGCGCTCCGATGCAAGCCTTGCAAGCCGCCTCTTCGACGACGATTCGTTCTACGACCAGAACGTCTCGTACCATCTTGCGCACGGGCATGGCCTCTCGATCGACGGCCGCATGCCGACCAACGGCATCCAACCGCTCGTCGTGGCGCTGCGCGCACCGTGCTATGCGATTGCCAGCCAGGACAAATGGCTTGGCTTGCGACTGACACTCATCCTCGATGCACTCATCGATACGCTTTCGGTGTACCTCGTGTATACGCTGGTGCGGAGGCTCTCGGCGAACGCGTCGATCGCACCGATTGCCGCCGCCGCCCTCTGGGCACTCACGTATCCTATTCTCGCACAAACGATGAACGGGCTCGAGACCGGGCTCTACTCGACGATGCTGCTTGCCGTGATGCTGCTCTATGCCATGCGTCGTGCAAACTTCAGAAGTGGTAGGCACGAACGCACGACACAACACATCCTCTTCGGCATTGCACTCGGGCTGCTGGTGCTTGCACGAATCGATGCATGCGTGTTTGTCGCATGCTTCATCGTGTTTGAATACTTCGATCGCAAACCCGTCTCACACATCCTTATTCCGCCGGTCGTTGCCGTTCTCGTCAGCAGCCCGTGGTGGATCTATAACCTCACCATCTTCGGGAGCCTGATGCCGACAAGCGGGCAAGCGGAATCGATCGGCGGCGCGTCGCTCGTCGAGAATCTCGCGCATGCCGCCGTCGCGTTGTCCGACGTCTTGAGTACGTTCTTCACAATGCCCTACCCAACTACACCGGCACTCGTGCTGGCCGTGGGTTGCATTATTGTGCCCGCATCCGTATTCTGGATCGCTCGCACGCTCGGGCTCGGTCGTTCGATACGATCGAATAACGATATTCAAGTGCTCTATCCGCTCCTGGTCGGCGGCGTGTGCATTCTGATCTATTACATACTATTTTTCCACGCGTCGTATTTCATTCCTCGATACATACAACCGTTGCGCATCGCATGGTTGCTGCTTGTCGCGATGTCGGCGCCCACATTCGTACGTACGTTCGCACAATGGTCGCTCGCAGCTCGCTCGGCTTTCGTCGTCTTGTTGCTTTCGGGATTCTCCGTTACTGTCGTGCGATACGCTCATATTATGACTGCGACGGGCGAGGGCGACCTCTATCGCATGGGGCTCTGGGCCCGGAAGCATCCCGCTGCATCCGTCGGGATGCAGCAATCGGGTATCGCATCATTCGTTTCCGACAACGTTGTGAACCTCGATGGGAAAGTAAATGCAGATGTGTTACTCGCTATGAAGCACGGGGCTCGCGGTCGCTACATCGATAGCAGCGGGATTGCCTATCTTGCCGACTGGACGACATTTGCGGAAGTACTCGTTCAAGAAGCCGAGGCGGCAGGGACGCCGTTTACGCTGGTCGATTCGGTCGGACTCGTGCGAATCTATCGGCGAACCGATTATGCCGATCCAAGATAAGCTTTCTTTACCTCTTCGTTTTCGCTGAGTTCGTCCGCCGGACCTTCGAGGACGATCTTCCCGGTCTCCAGTACGTAGCCTCGGCGTGCAATACCAAGCGCCATGTGCGCATTCTGCTCGACGAGCAGAACGGTCATATTCAAATTCTTATTGATCTCGACGATCTTCTCGAAGATCGTTCGCACGAGTTTCGGTGCGATGCCGAGCGACGGCTCGTCGAGCAAGAGGACTCGCGGCTTCGACATCAGTGCGCGGCCGATGGCAAGCATTTGCTGTTCGCCTCCGGAAAGGGTGCCGCCAAGTTGGGCCTCGCGTTCTTTCAAGCGAGGAAAAATGCTGAAGACATACTCCATGTCTTTGGCAATGGCGTCGTGGTCATTGCGTAGATACGCGCCCATCTTCAGATTTTCGAGCACGGTCAGATTCGCAAAGATCATGCGGCCTTCCGGCGACTGCGCGATCCCCATGCCGACGATTTCATGCGCCGGCACTTTTGTAATTTCTTTTCCTTCGATGGCGATGCTTCCGCTTTTGGGCTTGAGCAAACCGCTGATCGTGCGTAGCAGTGTCGTCTTGCCCGCGCCGTTCGCGCCGATGAGCGTGACGATCTCGCCCGCGCCGACCGACACCGTCACGCCTTTGAGCGCGGCGATCTGGCCGTAGGATACATGGAGGTCGTTGATCTCAAGCATGCGCCACCTCACCGAGATACGCTTCGATGACACGCTCGTTGGCGCTGATCTCTTTCGGCGTGCCTTCGGCGATCTTTACGCCGTAATCGAGCACCATGATCTTTTCGCACACGCCCATGACGAGGCTCATATCGTGTTCGATCAAGAGAATCGCGATCTTGAATTCGTCGCGAAGCTGACGGATGAGCTTCATTAAATTATGCTTCTCGGTCGGGTTCATCCCGGCGGCAGGTTCGTCGAGCAACAGCAGCTTCGGCTGGGTAGCAAGTGCACGGATGATCTCGACACGGCGCTGATCGCCATACGGCAGGCTCGTCGCCTGTTCGTCGCGCACATGCCGCAGATTGAAAAATTCGAGTAACTCGTCGATCTTCTTCGCGATTTCTTTCTCTTCGGAATAGAAGCCGCCGAGGCGCGCAAGCGAACCGAACGTGCGATTGACCGCCCGCGGCGCAAACGAGACGCGAATATTGTCGAAGACCGACATCCCGCGGAAGAGACGGATATTCTGGAATGTGCGCGAAATGCCCACGCGCGTGATCTCGCTTGGCTTGAGACCCTTGAGCGAACGATCGAAAAAGCGAACCTCTCCTTCGGTGGGCTGGTACACACCGGTGATCACATTAAAGACGGTCGTCTTTCCCGCACCGTTCGGACCGATCAGCCCCACAAGGCCCATCGGTTCGACAATGGCATTGAGATCTCCGACCGCCGTGAGGCCGCCGAAACGCATGCTGACGTGATCGAGTGATAAACTCACGGTGTCTGTCTTACGGTGTCATTCCGACCCAAGGGAGGAATGGCAGGTGGTTTAGCCTTTCGTGTGCGGTTGGACGAACGGCGGCTTCGTGAGGAGCGCCTTCGCCCGTTTGCCGGCGCGTACTTCGATCGTAATCTCGGTACCTTCCTTCGAACATTCCGTCGGTACGTAGCCGAGGCCGATCGCTTTACCGTTCATCGGCGACAAGTTGCCGCTCGTCACTTCGCCGATCTTCTCACCGGCTTCGTTGACAATCGGATGTCCGTGACGGCCGATCGCGCCTTTCTCGTCAATAACGAACCCAACGAGCTTCCGCTTTACTCCCGCTTCTTTCTGAGCCTTGAGCGCATCGGCTGCCAGGCACGGGGTTGCTTTGTTGAGCTTGGTGATCCAGCCGAGTCCGGCTTCGAGCGGCGTAGTCGTCTCGTCGATATCGTTGCCGTACAAGCAGTAGCCCTGTTCCAACCGCAACGTATCGCGTGCGCCCAGACCGATGGGTTCGATCCCAAATTCTTTGCCCGCATCGAAGATCGCATCCCACACCTTGTTTGCCACGCCATGCTCTGCGGGAATATAAATCTCGATCCCGAGCTCGCCGGTGTATCCGGTACGGGAGATAATCGCATCCACACCTGCGATCTTGCCGACGGCATAATTATAATATGGAATATCGAGCAGCTTGACATCCGTCAGCTTCTGCATCGTCTCGATCGACTTCGCACCCTGGATCGCCAGTAATGCGGTCTCGTCGGACATATTCACCAGGGTAACATCGAAGCGTTTCGACTGCTCGCTAAAGTGTGCCCAATCCTTTTCGGTCGTGGATGCATTGACGACGCACATATACTTATTCGGCTCGATCATATAGACGATCAAATCGTCGATGATTCCACCGCTTGGCAACGGCAGCGCACTATACTGCGCTTTTCCCGGTGCGAGCGTGCTCACGTCGTTGACCGTTATATATTGGAGGAATGCCAGCGCATCGGGGCCTGAGACGAAGAACTCGCCCATGTGCGAGACGTCGAACACGCCGACGCCGCCTTCGCGGACAATCTTGTGCTCGGCAATAATCCCTTTCGGATACTGCACTGGCATTTCAAAGCCGCCGAATTCGACCATCTTGGCGCCGAGGGCGACATGCTTTTCGTAGAACGGTGTACGTTTCAAACTCTTCTATATATTGAAACCGCAAAAATACGGATGAAACCGCAGGGTGACACGGTAATTGGAATGTTGGAGGCGGAGAGGTGGCCTTATGGAAATCGTCTGTAGATGTCGCGGCGATCGAGACACCGCACGAGTTCTATCACACCATTGTCGTAGTAGAACCCAACCCTGTACTGTTTCAGGCGAATTCGATAGGCCGTCTTGAATCCTTTGAGCTTCTTGACCTGCGGAATCTCGCGAAGAGAAGGGGCAGACTCTAGCCGCTCTATCAGATTCACCAACTCCGCGCGGACGACCGGATCCTGCAAACGATCGATGTCCTTCAAGAACTGCTGAAGGAATTCAACCTTCATTCTTTCGAGGCAAGCTTCTTCATAACTGCACTGCGGCTCACCTTCTTAGTCCGGTCGACCTTTGACATCAGCAGTCCAAGTGCGATGTCCTCAGCGTCGCTCGCAGAGAGGACCGTCGATTCGATACCCATCTTCTTTAGTACGCTACGAACCAGCTTCACCTGTGCGCTACCGTGTGCGTTCACCAATATTGATGCCATACTCTATTCCCTTTTGATAACGAACACACCGCCGCCCCAAAAGGACTCCCTTTGCTAATTCCTTATACACATCAGCACCGTCAGGTCGTCGCGGATCTCGTAGGTCTTGGGTGCAGCAAGATAGTGCGCGAGGTCGACGTCCGGTTGGTTAGCGAGCTCGGAGACCAGCCGAGCCACCCCCTGCGCACCAAGCAGGCTGTTATTCGTGCGGTGCACAGCCTCCGAAAGCCCGTCGGTATAGAGGAACACCAGTGCACCCTTCGCGAACCGGGAACAATGCGAGCTATACTCCGCTCGGGGCAACACACCGAGCGGCAGACCGCCGGTCGGCACTTCTTCGGTGATCCCATCGCGAGAAATGATCGGCCTCGGGTGTCCGCACACAATCGTCTGCAGCTCGTTGGCCGAAGTATCGACGATTGCAAGAATCGCCGTAACGAACCGCTCGGCTGTAGTGCTCTCGTAGATGAGGGTATTGAGTGTGGCCGCAAGTTCTTCGAGCGTCGTTTGTCCGCCGCGCAACTGCGGCACCAGCGCATGCAGCGAGGCCTGCACATTCGACATCAGGATCGCGGCGCTTGCGCCCTTGCCCACCACATCGGCAATCACTAGTAGCGCACGATCCTCGCTGAGCGGAATGACATCATAGTAATCGCCGCCGACGAGTTCGCTCTGTTTATTGAACGCTTCGAATGCAAGTCCGTCGAGATGCGGAAGCTGTGCCGGAAGCAACGATTGTTGAATCTCGCGCGCAAGGCGAAGTTCCGCTTCGAGGCGTTCGCGTTCGCGTTCGGCTTCGAAAAGCCGCGCATTCGTGATCGCCATCCCCGCCAACAGCGAAAGCGATTCGAGATAATTTCCTTCCTCGCCGAGGTCGGTCGTCCCGACGAGCGGCTTTCCGAATCCCAGAAATGCGAGAATATCGTTCTGCTCCGAATCGAATACCGGCAGCGTCGTGCGCACGCCTTCGGGCGGCGAGAATAGCCACGTTTCCAAATCTTCGAAGGTGATCGTCTCGGGGAATGGGAACGAGCGCAAACCGGAATGCGAGACGAGCCGGTAGCGGCGTTCACCGACATCTGCGCCGTCGCTCAGATATGCGAACCCGTCGGTGATAAGCGCCTTTCCCATGATCGTACGCTGGATGCTCTTGAGGATCCCGACAGGACCGAGATCCGGCGTGAGCGTACGTGCAAATTCCAGCAGCGACCGCATCGCGAATCGTTCGCGGCGCAGGTCGCGCTCGAGGTCAGGTTGCGGATTGTGGGTCGTGGTCTGCGGCGCCGGCACAATGGTACTAATTTCCAGAAGTGAGATAACAGTAAGAACCGAGAATAGGTTAAGCCACGAACCGGCCGGTTGTAGCTTGGTATTTACTTTTTCCCTACCGTCATTCTGAGCGAAGCGAAGAATCCCTCGATGAAACGCAGGAGGCCCAACCACGGACCACAAGCTGCCCAATAGTGACTGCATCCATTAATGTCATTCTGAGCAACGCGAAGAATCCCTCGATGAAACCCTCTGAGGCTCCGTCAAAGGGATTCTTCGCGTTGCTCAGAATGACGTCTGTGTAAACTGCTGCCCCAAGCCGCTGCAACCAACCGAATTCAACATAGAAGACGCAACATCCAAAAATCCGATTTTCCATCATTTCGCTGGAAACCTTCCGGACGCTCATAGGTGTTAATAACGCGCTCCAATGAATGCGGGAGTAACTCAGTTGGTAGAGTGCAACCTTGCCAAGGTTGATGTCGCGGGTTCGAATCCCGTCTCCCGCTCAAAACAGCAAAGCCGCCCAAGGGCGGCTTTTTCATTTCCTGGGTTGTTGTATTGCTTAGTTCTTTTGCTTTGGCTGGACAGCTTGCATCACCGGCCGAAGGGCGGCGAAGATCCATTGCTGCCTCCAGGCTCCGTCCTCGAAAAATACTTGCTGTTCGATGGTGTCGCCGGTCACCTTCACCGGCCCGTCTGCCGTGATTGAGAATTTCACGAAGCCTACATTCTTTGCGGTGCTATCTAACCGGCTGGAGATGATGTTCGGGGTCAACGTCTCGCCCTTGAGCAAACCGATTCCGCGTGTGATCGCCGCAGCATTCTCGCGAAAGAACTTGAGTTGGGTTTGGTTCAGCGTCTTCGCATACGCCGCTGTATCCTGCGCATTGAGCGCCTTGACCGCTTGTATGATCGGGTCGCGCGGATCGCCGGTGACCTTCAGCGTGTCTTCAGCGGGTTTGTTCTCTTGCTTCGCACATGATGCAATCAATACGCTGGCCAACGCGACGACGAAGAACGAGGAGCGGATATTCATACGGTTCGGGATGATGGATGTGTTTCAACGCGGAGCAACGGGGCACCGAATGCATCGGTTCCTATGCGAGCGGCGCCTGCCATCCCGCCTCGATCAACTGCTTCCCGACCGGACACTCGGCGCATCTGCCGCATGAGCAATACGTACGATACAGATGCAACGCACCTTGTTCGCCTGCTGTCGTGCGGAGTCGTTCGCCTTCGAGTAGTTCTTGTTCGATCGTTTGCATGTACGTTGCGCTCGAACGCGACGGTGCCTCTTCCCATTCGCGGCGCAATATCTTCTCGTTCGTCACGGATGCAGCGTCCGTTCCGCGCAGACGAAGTGCAGCGATGCGTGCCGGGAGCAACACATTGATCTCGATCGCGCGAAGGCGTTCGTCGCCAAGAAGCGACTGTGCTTCGTCGAGAACGCTCGTATAGCTTGTGTGTGTGAGCCACCAGTTCGTTTCGTCATCGAAGCGCAACTCCTCTGCAAGCGAGAAATCGGATCGGGAGAAATACCGCGCTGCCAGCGAAGCTGCAAGCGCAACGCGGCGATAGGGCGTGTTTGTCGGGCGGATGCGGAAGAATGCCCAGTCGTTTCGGGCAAGCGTTGCAGGGATATCGTAATCCACCTGAAGGCTTTGCCACTTCGCGCCGAGATCGAGCAGATATTCGTTTGTCTCGCTCGAATACGCTTCCGATGGCGCATCGAGCAATCCCGCCACACCGAAATACAACGCTTCGAAGATGCTGCGCAGCGACGCCGCATTCTCACGCTCACGAACGGTTTGTAAGAACGCACGTGGCAAGAGGCGTGCAAGTTCTTTCATCGGCGCACGATTCTCGCTGTATCCGAGCGCGTCCATCACATGAGCGTATACCGCATCGAGCAGCGCCTCATGCGAACCACACTCATATCGCGACACCAGTTCGTCGAGCCGGAGCGTCGCCATTTGTGCGATGAGCGCACGCTTGCGCTTCATCGGTACGGCGAGGTTATGCGGATAACACGGCAATTCCGGCGCACGCGCGTATCGCGCTTCGAAGAGTCGCTGCCAGAACGAGCGTTCGTCGAATCGGAGATTCTCCCGGAGCAGGAGTGTCGGCAGATGCGGATGGATCTCTTCGTCGGCATCGAGTACGACGTGCAGGATGACTGCTGCGTAGTTCGGGTCGGATGTATGCCCGTGTTTATCCCAATCGCTCGTGTTACGGTGGAGTTCGATGTCGCCGCTGATGACGATACCGTCGATTGCGATGCGCGCGCCAAGAAAATCGGGGCCGCCGCGATGATCGTTGAAGTCGCCGGGATGGAGTATGTCGATGCGCGTGCCGTCTGCGAGGCGAGGAGATGCGATGAGGTACCGCTTCGGCTCGCGCCACATCAATTGTAGAATAGACTCTCTGACAGAACGGCTCACAATGTTTTGCTCATGATCACGCTGCGGTAATTGACATCGGGCCACTGGGTGTATTCGATGAACCGATATCCCCGCTTTGCGTAGTAGTTGATAAGGTGATGTGCTTCCTCGCTTGTATCGAGTGCGATCTCGGCAGCGCCCATCGCTGTTGCTTCTGCTTCGACGAGATCGAGGAGCTTCGCTGCAATCCCCTGCTTTTGCAAATGCGGCTCGACGGCGAGCTGACCGAAGCTCGCGACCTCCGGCCTGTCATACCATGGACATCCACCCGCATCTTCCGGTGCGACGAGCGTGACGGTCGCGATCACAACCCCATCGACTTCGCCCAAGAACGTCTTCCCCGCGCTCACACGCTCACGTGTGATCGTATCATTCTGGTGCGTGGCAAGGAAGCGCAACCCCATATCGGCCAGCGGCTTGTATGCGCGATGCAGCATCTCGGTCAGCGCCGAAACATCGTCGGTGTCGGTCCAGAGGCGAATGTTGAGGGTGGTGCCCATCAAGTGGTTCTGGTGATGGTGGAGGAACCTCGGGGAATTCGGAGGGATTCCCGATCACCATATACGGTTGGCGCGAGCCGAATATTTGGAGATGGAAGGCTTTCGTAGTATCTTTGTCCTGCGGTTTCGCTCTATCCTTTTCATCTTGCTGGCGGACCAAGCAGACCGCGCCACAGAGTTGGCTGTCCGCACGCAAGGCATCATCTTTATTCACTGACTCTCCATGCCAGCACCGCCATCAGGATTCGTATTTGATCCAACGCCGCAGGGCGCACTGAACATCACCGTGCCACCAGGCACCCCCCCGCCATCAGCAACCATTCAACCTCCGAGTGGTTGGGTCTTTACCGTTGCCGGAACCTCGCAAGCGACCGGGACGCTGGGACAATGGTCGAATAATTTGTCCCCCACGCTATCGCTCAGCGGGGTCGGAACATGGACGCTTACAGCCATGTTGAACGCCGCCGGGAATAACAACACGCCTGCGACTTGCTCGTACAACCCCAGTAGTCGACAGATCACTTTCACTGACCCAACGACGAGCCAGACAGTCACGGTTACGATTGGGACTACTATGATGGCGGTTATTCTCTCGGGGACGACTGGTGTAACGATTACCAGTACAAAAGCGCAAGGCACCTGTACGATCCCCGCCCCAGGCTGGGTATTAACCATTACTCCGACAGGTACCACAGGTGGAGCGGTAAATAACAGCGGCAAGGGCGTTTGGTCGGCAAACGGTCAGAACCAGTACTCGTATGTCGGACCAGGAAACTGGACGTACAGCGCAACGTTTAACGGCGCGCCGGCAACAGCCTGCATATTCCCTCCGGGCCAAGGCATACTGACCTTCATGTGTGGTTCCGAATCGATCACTGTGACGGTCGGCTCCTATAATTCCGCAGATGGCTCCGGGGCCGTCACATTCCAAGTCTCCGGGACCACCCTGTTGGTAGGGAATAACGGATCATCAACGTGGTTTACCTGTGCTCCGGTCGGTTGGGTGTTCTCGATCAACAACATTGTAGTGACTTCAGTGAATAACCTACCCCCGGGTACGTATTCCCTCACCGCTCAGTATAACTACATGGGAATCACATGTGCCTGGAATAACGCATACTCCCAGGTCACATTTACTACTGCCCCTACTGGCGGAGCCGGTACAGACTCGATCACGACTACAATCTCCTGTGCAGGAGGCGGTGGGCACTGATGCAAGAAATAGATTATTGCATGGGAAGGACGTGATGTGAACATCCGCCCTTCCCTAAGTTCTTGTGTGCGAACGTTATGATGCGAATGAAGGCTATCTGGGTCGTGCTCGTTGCATTGACCGCATTTTCAGGGATGCCGCAGCCAAAGCGGCCCCCGATACACCAACTTCAGCTTTGCGTCCCGATCATTTCTCAGCATAGTGATGAGCTTTGTTGGGCGGGGTGCACCGAGATGGTCATGCGGTATTTTCGCGATAGCTCGTGGAATCAATGCTCGCTTGCCCGTGAGAACTACATCCTCTATTACACGACTCTCTTCGCTCCGCCGACCTACCGCGATTCAATGCTGGCCGACACCGCGAGCATCATGTGCCATGGAGATTCGGTACCAGATCAGTATAATATGCAAGGGTATCCTTTCTTTGTTCCGTATTTGGCAAGCATGAATGTTCTGCCCAAGTACGCACTACGCTCGCCCAGTTCTTGTCCGTGGGATACGATCCTGGCGGCCATCGATCGAAATCAGCCCGTAATCTTCCAATGGAATGCGGGGCCGGTAGATCAGTTCGATAGCGCACACGCGGGCTCCCACTTTATGGTAGCCGACGGATACGCGACCACCGAGCACCTTGGCACAAGCCGATGGGTTTCGATCAACGATACGTGGCCGCAAAGCACATTCGGCAAGGCGGGGCAACATGCGCAGATCGCATACAATAATTTCAACTACACTTCCCGGTCTTATTCGCCCTGGAGCAACGGTGCGATAATGAATTCGAAGGGAGCAGTGTACATTGTGGGACTACGATAGAGGCACGAATGAACCGTACATACGACAAAATCGCCCTCTACTGTTGCAGTGTTGTTCTGGCCGGCAGCATCGTGGTAGGTATTCGGAACGAATCGACACCGACTCCTCCTGCTGATCAGCGTACCGTATATGAACGCTCGATCGACGTATTGAAGGAGTTTGTTCGCGGAGGCGATCTCAGGCTCGGATTCAAGGACACTACTGAGCTTGCCGGCGCATACGTAGATACCAACAAGGCGATCGCGATTTACCAAACGATGATCGACACGCTGAAGGTGTACGGACTCGATACAAGCGATGTGTATCAAGTACATCGGACAGTGTACCCGGTGTTCGCGGGGAGGGTTCTCCATTCCTACGTTGTGTTCGACTCCGTGTTCGATTCCGTCTGCCACGGCAACCACTGGTCTCCGGTCATGTTTACCAATGCCAACACGAACCCTGAGTGAATGACGCGCTAAATTGGATAATGTGACAATGACGTGATAAAAGTGCGGGTCATGAGTAAATAGTACGTATATTTGAGTTGTAATTCATCCTTAGCAACTTGTTTCGTATGAGGTTTAGCATTTGTTGGTCGCCGGTTCAAATGAACATTCCAAGAGTGCAGCAGACTCTCGGTACATATTCAACACGGTTGCCCGACACTGACCTTTTCGATAAGATGCTAAGCAACTTACAACAGACGCATAACCAACATGAACACACACAATAAATACTGTAGAGTTATGTGCATACAAATGATATGCGCATCATTCTTCTTCGCTTCCTGCTCCCAAACCTCTGCACCAAAGGACGATACCACTGTGAGAACGATCAAGGTGGTGACACCGCCTTCGAATCAAGACAATGGCTCAGGCAAAGGAAAGAACAGGCTGCAATCGGTTTCTTTGAACGTGAATAACTCTGTTTCCGAGTCAATTCCGATCATGATCGTGATGGGCTCAAATTACGACAATATAGTTGCTCCGATCGGACCGAGCAGCACCCCGTATTCAGAACCGTATACGATCACCGGCGTGCAAATAAATGGCACGAGTATTCCGTACGGTACCAATACCAATGTTACCTTGCCAGACAGCAGAGTAATCATCGTATATTGGTCGACTGACGGCATTACCACCATGATCACCTGCTCCGGAGGCTGAGGATTGCGATGGGATCATTAGACGATTCTGGCCCCTTCTGAAAAGGAGGGGCTTTTTGAACGTGCTCTGTTGAAAATAGCTACCGTATTTTTGGCGACACCTGAGATAATTTCTCTTTCATTTCTGCAAGCCGATCCCTTCTTCTGACGACTTCTGGGTTATCGACACCAAGTAATTCCACTAATCGTGGCAAGAATTTCTCATAGTATGGGATAGCTGAAGCATAATCGCCCATGAGGTAGTAATTGAAACCTAACGCAATGCCCCAGACTGCGGTCTCAAGGTGTCTTGGATACTTCCGCTCCATTATTTCCATAATATCGGTCAGAATCGAGCAAGCACCCACGAAATCATTCAACAAACGTTTTGCTTCCGCTAAGCGCAACCCACAATTGCATGTGTAAAAGTGTTCTTTTCCTAACGTCTTGATAAAGATAGATTCAGCAATTTCAAGATCCTCAATAACTCCATCTAGTCTTCCTGCAAGTGTCCTACAACTGGCAAGTTGCATCAGTTGATACGCAACACTAGGGTGTTCGTATCCTGTTTGTTCTATGGTACCATGAACTAATTCTGACAAGTATTTCTCAGCCTCTTCAAATTGTCCCTGGAATGTTAGGTTGCTTGCAAGACTATTAAGTCTCGGAAACAATTTTGGGCTGTAGTTGCCGTAGATCTCTTTGCTTTCATCAATAGAGATACGAATTATTCGTTCAGCTTCGGCAAAATTATCCACCCGTGAATATGCATGTGAAAGATTATCAAGTAGTTCGATCCTCAACGTTGGGTGAACCGACATTGCCTTCTCGTCTGCGAGCATTGCTTCGGTACGCGCTATGACTTCGTCCGTTCTGCCGAGGTGATTGAGGATGAGTATCTCACGTTCGCGAAGCCAGAGGCGCTGTTCCTCGACGATGCCGAGCGACTCGAATTCGTGACGTCCCGCATTGAATAGTGCCTCCGCTTTGTGGTGTTCATCTGCAAGGACGAGGAGGTCTATCGTGTTCAAGAATGCCTCCACCATTCGCTTCGCCGACAGCCCCGAATTGAGCAGCGTCCGGCCATACCCTGGTTCGATCTCAACACCTCCGAGCGTCCGCCAGAACCCGAACGCTTCGTAGCGTTCGTGATCGGTATCGAGCATTGCCACCATGCCGGGTGCAAGCAGACAATCTCGAAGTCGGGTCATATCCCCTACCTGCTGCCACTGCCAGGGTTCTTCGTCGCGGCGGCGGGTGGTGTAGGGTTGGGTGGTCCAGTACTCGGCGATGGTGCGGTGGGCGGAGCGCAGGTCTTCCTCCGTAGAGAGGTAGCGCGCCTCGACTGCTTCGCGCAGGTAGTTATGGAAGAACGTGTAGAGACCCGAGCGCTGCATGAGGTGGTACTCGAGCGCGATCAGGAATTCGCTCAGTGCAAGCTGCGAGAGTTTCGTGATGCCGTACAGCTCCGTTTGCGACAAGCCATAGCGCGAAGCGTAGATCGTCTGCATCACCGAGCGCACGGTCGCCTCGCCGAAATCGTCTTCCATGCGAGCGAGGATATGCGCGAAGAGTTCTCGCTCGTCTCGTGAGGCAAGATAACTTGCAATATGCTCGTCGAGCGTCGTATGCCGACCGAAGACGCGCAGCTCTTCAATGAGCGTGCGAAGGAAGAGCGGGCTCTCGCACTTCGGATCGTTCGCGATGAACGCAAGCTGCTCCGGCGTGAGCTTCTTGTTATATTGCAGCAGATACTCGTTCGCTATGCGCTCGCGCGTCGGCACGTCGAGCGGCTGCAACTCCAACTCCTGCCACTGATGCTTGCGAAGCTGTTCGAGCGTATGTCCCGGCGTTGTCGAGACGACGAGACGAACGTGAGATGGGATGAACTCCGGCAGCCAGTGCAGTTCTTCGGCGACGCCAGTAAGCTGGTTGAGTGCGTCGATTGCCAATATCAGCTTCTCGTTCTGCACTTTCGCCAGCCATGCCGGGAATTCCTCGCGGATCTTTTGGTCGTCTTGCGGGATCTCGTCATCGAGCGCGTACCGCTCTTTGATCTCCATCATCACCTGCCGCATGACGTCTTCGGGATCGCTGCCCGCCGCGGCTGCGCCGATGAAGTGGGAGATAACAAATGCGTCGGGATGCTGCTTCTTATACTCGTGTGTCAGATACGCGACGAGCGCGCTCTTACCGAGACCCGAGCGCCCCCACAGGATGAGCGGGATGTCGTCGGAATCGACATGTGCTTCGAATCGGCGTAAGTACTCCGGGTTCGCGACGTAGCTGCGGCGGCGATTGACGGAGTACGCAAGATGCGGGGCACGCTCGAGCTCGACGGGCGTGAGCTCTTGTTCGATCGGATAATCGCGGTCGAGGAGCGCAAGGAGATCGCGATAGACGTGCTCGCCGAGTTCTTCCGGCGACGCGAACATGCGGCAGGCAAAGCCACGCTCGCGGATGCGATGCTTCAGTGAGTCGAATTTCTCACGTTCGTAGTCGGGGATGTCGTCGAGACGCGAGACCTGTTCGTAAAAGAAGGCGGAGTCTGTCGTATCGCGATGCAGTGCTCCGTGCGTGATCTCCATCTCGGTGATGCTCTTGTGCTCGCGGCCAAGTTCTTCGAGCCACGGATAGCGTTCGAGGCATTCGCCATCCTTCTGTAACTCGTCAAGCCCAGGGGCCCAACCGTAGCGCGAGCCGAGGATGCCGATGAAATACGGCGCGCACTTACCGATTTCGTCGAGACAAATACGAACCGCTTTGCCGGAGCGCGATTCTTCGGCGGTGATCCCCCAGCGCAGATCGATCTCAGTGAACTCGACGCCGCGCTCGCGGCACACAGCACGAATGCGCGGAAATACTTTTTTGACGAGCTGTTCGCGTTCGGGCTGAAGATCCCGAAACGTAGAAGAAAGAAACACGCGAAATTCGGATGAGCGCATCTGGGCGAGCTGTGTAGAGGCAAATATACGGAGGATACTACCGTATATGGTAGCTCAGTGATGGCCTATCCGTCCATCATCGTCATTCTGAGCGAAGCGAAGAATCCCTTGATGAAACGCAGTGAGGCTCCGCCGCAGGGATTCTTCGCTTCGCTCAGAATGACGCTGTTGCGAAGAGTTCAAACGCGGGCGAGGCTTGCCTCGCCCCTACGGGTTAGTCGGCGAGGCGTCGCATCTCGCCAACCATCTCGAGGGCTGCTTCGCGGGCGGCTTCGGCGAAGTCGGGGCCGTTCGATGCGTAGCAGATTGAGCGGCTGGCGTTGATAAGCGCGATCCCTCCGGCGTTTGCTTCGAGCACTTCGGGAAGCGATCCGCCTTGTGCGCCGACGCCTGGCACAAGAAACGGCAGCCTCGGAGCTCGAGCACGAAGATCGGCAAGCTCCGACGGCTTCGTCGCGCCGACAACGAGCCCGCAGTTGCCGAACTCATCGTTCCATTCGGCTACGGTATCGGCTACGTGTTCGTAGAGCTTCTTGCCGCCGGCAAGTTCGAGATACTGGAAGTCTTTCGCTCCGGGGTTCGATGTGAGCCCGAGAAAGAACGCACCGCGATGTTCGTCGCGCAGAAACGGCTCGACGCTATCACGGCCCATATACGGACTGAGCGTCACGCAATCGAACGGCATGGTCAGTTGATACGCCGTCGCATACTGATCGCTCGTCGAACCGATATCGCCGCGCTTGACGTCGGCTATACTGACGATGTTGTGCGGGATCGCTTCGAGCGTTGCCAGAATGCTGTCGAGTCCTTTGGGGCCGAGCGCTTCATAGTATGCAAGGTTCGGCTTGTAGGCACAAACGATGTCTTTCGTCGCATCGATGATCGCTTTGTTGAACGACGCGACGGGGTCGGCATCGTTGTGCAAAATATGTGGGATCTTCCGTGGGTCGGTGTCGAGACCGACACAGAGAAGCGATTTATTCGTGAATTGAGCCGATCTGATCTTTTGATGAAACGTCATAGGTATGCTCTGCTATCTGTGTTTCATCCGTAGCATCCGTGTTTTTCCGTGGCCAATCGGGCCCATGGGACGCGGATGAACGCGGATGATACTGATTTACACTGTTAAAAGCGCCGCACCGATCACGCCGGCTTTCGTGCCGAGCTTCGATGCTCGAATCTCGACGGACGAGCGCTGCTGCTCGAGTACGTTTGCACGCAGCGCTTCTCGCGCCGGTTCGAGAAGGATGTCTCCTGCCTGCGCGACGCCGCCACTAACGATAAAGAGACGAATATCGAGCAGCGATGCGACTGTCGCCATCGCAACACCGAGGTATTTCCCCGCTTCGGCAAGCACCTCTGTCGAGAATGCATCGCCTGCAGCGGCAGCCTCGGCGATCTGCTTCGGCTCGAGATGGCCGCTCGACACAAACTGACGCAGCGGCGTTTCCTTCTTATACTTCGCAAGTTTTTCGATCGTCCGCTCGGAGAGGTAACGCTGGCCGATATATCCTTCGAGCACGCCGCGGATACCGGAGAGCGACACAGGGCCGTTGCAATCGACGATCACGTGCCCGAACTCGCCCGCGCCGCCAAACGCGCCGCGATAAATTTCGCCGTCACTGACGATCGCCCCGCCGACGCCCGTGCCGAGCGTTGCGTGTAAAAAGAATTTCTCGTTCTTCGCCGAGCCGAAATGCATCTCGGCAAGTGCCGCACATTTCGCATCGTTATCCATCATCACTTTGTCGATCGTCACCAGTTTCGAGGCAACCATCTCGGCGAACGGCTCGGTGGTCCAGTGCGTGAAGTTCGGCGGATAGTGCACCATCGTGCGCTCCGGGTTCATCGCACCGGGGACGCCCATCCCCACGGCGGAAATATCGGGATAGGAGTGCACGAGTACGTTCACGTAGCGTGCAACCAACGCGGCAATTTCGTCGGCTGTCGCATTCGGCGTCGGGCACGAGGTGTCCTTAACGGTCTTTCCTTTGTCGAGATCGACAACGGCAAATTTGATGGATGTGCCACCGATATCAACACCGATGGCGAGATTCTGGGATAGGGCGGATTGTTCGACGGATTGGTCCATTCGCAGGGGGTTGATTGGATCGCGTTGTGAATTCGGACACTTCAAACACCCTGAGGGTGAATGCAATTCACTTCTTCTCTTCGCGGTAGATCGTTTCGCCGACGCGCTTGAGGTGGTAGCGCTCGCGGGCGATGCGTTCGATCATCGTCGGCTCTTCTTTCGAGAGCAGATCGACGCGCGATGTGAGCTGCCGTTCTTCGAGGTTCAGCGCGGAAATTTCGGATTGGCGGCTTGCGACTTCGGCGCGCAACGCGATATGACGCCAGATGCCTTTGTTTGCAAATAACAGAGTTGCGGAGATGGTCATAATGACCGCAGCGATCAGCAGCAGCTTCGGGGACTTGAGTATCTTCTTTAGTTTTTGTTTTAACTTTGATTTACGCATCACCTGCAAACTGGCTCCTGCGAATATACGACATTTGTGGGAGAAAGTGGTGAAAATTCATTTGGAGGTAGGACGGACTCTTAGTCCGTCCCCTTTCGGACACCCAAATCTCTCGGTTCACCAATGCAGCTCGATCACAACCCGGTATTCAACCGAAAATACCAATCCGGCGCCGGATGCATCTTCACTTCATACCCCAATCCGAACGCAGCCGTCAACGCTCCTTCGGAGCCGACGCGTAGTTCGACGCCATAGCTCTTGAGCCATTGGGTCTGCGCAAGGGAGGTCGTTACGACAGGCAGAAAGTTTGTGGGTGTTGCGTTGTACCAGACGCTGCCCATATCGAAAAATCCGACGAACGCAGGTTTCAGCACCCCGATGAGCGGAGTCAACGACGAAAAGATGCGATCCGGAAAAACGATTTCCGCCGAGCCGAGCACCAGGCGGTCGCCGTAGTACGCTCGGCGTATACCTCTGAGACGTGTCGGAGGCCGCAGCGAATTCGGATTGAATCCTTGCTCGAAGACTTCGTCGGTCGTGAAGCCGACATAGTCCTGCGGAATTTGCATGCCGAATTGTGCGGTCGCAAGTCCGCGAAGTCCGAGATACACGGTGCGGTCCTCGTTGAACGAAAAGTGATGCGCCACAGAAAGATCGACGCGTTCGAAGCGTTGGGTCTGGTCGTCGGTCGGACTTCCTAACTCGAGCGAGGCGGATATCGTGGTCGATGGCGAGAGAAATCGGTAGCGGATATTCGACTGCATATATCGAATGTCGATCGGTCGATGATTGACATCCGAGAGCGAATCGAAGATACGGCCGTTATTGCGTGGCTCCATTCGGCGCAGTGCCCCCTCGAGGCTCACGACGTGGGCAACATCGAGTGCATTCGGCGCATGAAACGTGTATTGCGTTGCGAGACCGATCTCTTGCGTATGCTGATACAGCGGCAATCCAGCAATGACCCTGTCATACCCGAACAGGTCCGAGAGTGTGACCAGGACCGGAAAATCGAGCTGCGCGTTCGTGTACTGTGCGTACCCGCCGAAGCGATGACTATGGTCTCCGTAGTCCGCGAAGAGCACAAACTGATGTTTCTGCATCGGGTCGGTCAGAATCGATGTAAGGCCGTACCGAAGTCCGGGCCGTGCATCCGAGCCTTTATCGCTTTGCAGCACCGGCAGAAACACCAGCGGCTGAATATGCAGAAGTGAATTATACGACGACGGCGACAGTGCCGTAATCTGTGGCAGCGAATCTTCCGGTCGTGGCAGCAACGGAAAATGTGTATCGTGCCAGGCGGTGTACTTCGGCATCAGTGCCAGTGTATCGCGCACGCCGGTGGTACCACGGTTCGATATCCAATAGAGTGGAATGCTCGATCGGCGGTCGAACGATGTGACCAGTAGAGAATCCTTCCAGGGTGAATAATCCCATGCCATCACCCCGCCTGCCGCAGTTGGGTAAGTGCCGTGGATCAGATCACCGCCCGGCGGGCTCATCCACACACTGAATCCATTGCTGTTGACCTTCGTGTATGCCATCCCGCCCTCACCATACCACACCGGCTGACGGCAACTCACATCGCGGAGAGACGCGTTCGCTTTTCCTGCGCCTGCGACGCTGACAAATGAAATACTGCGCGAGCCGTTCCGATAGAAGAGCGAATACGCGACCTGCTTCCCATCGGGCGAATAGCGTGGTGTATAGACCTGCACGTTCGGATCGTCATAGTGCGTAAGCATTGTCTGCGATCCGTCAGGATGAATAATTACTAAGTCGGAATGTCCTTTCGTCGTATGGACTGCAACGACATCGCCGTTCGGCGCGACATCCGGCTCCTCGAATCGTCCGTCGTCAGTCAGCCGGGTCATGCTGCCGTTTGCAATTTCGACACGATAGAGATCGTGAAGCAGATCGCCGTTCGTTCCGATACGCAGCTTCGATACCACGACCGACCGACCGTCGGAATCCCACGACAGATACGGTTCGATCCCCGGTTCGTCGCTCAGCAGCTCGACCGTACCGACGGTATCGTGTTGCATCAGATATAATCTCGCTCCGCTGTGCGCGGTGCGCCGACCGATGAGCGCAATGCGATTGTCGTGAGGTGCGATCCGCGCGGCGAGCACCACCGGGACCTCGCAGGGCAGCTTGCGCCCGAACTCATTCGTCTCCGAACGTGCTCCGTACCCCGACGCATAGTACACGGTCATCGTCTTGTGCCATTCGTCGTACACATCACGCAATGGTTTTTTTGTCGCGTCACGAAATGCTTTTTCGAAATCGAATGCCCCAGCGCCATCACGGAAGTCAAGCAGTTTCTGGATGACCGTCGGACCGAACTGTGCGAGCAGATAGCGAATGAACGAGTGCCCTGCTTCATACGCCATCGTACCGGCGAAGTAATTGTCGCTTCCACCGAGGTCGAGTTCGTCGTACACGGTCGCGACTCGCATGAGTTGGTCGAGATCGGGCGTGTAGCCGTCCGGCTCCATCGTTCGCGCTAATCCTTCGTTGAACCAACGGGGAACATTCGTACCCGGGAAAACAAACGACGTCCAGTCCTTCGTCGCGTGCGCCACCGCGATATGCGTGAATTCGTGTGTAATGACCGTTCGAAGCCACTTCGCATTCCCGCTGGACCGGATGCCATACGGCAGATCGTCGAGGATACCGCGCATCCAAATAAAGATGTGATCGTCGTTGAATGCAAAGGCATTCTTTACTTCGTCGTTATCCGAAAAATAGATCGTCACTTTCTTCGAAAGCGGCGTGTGCAGGTTCGTCGTCACAACCCGATACGCTTCTTCTGCAATCGGCGCAGCACGCTCGGCGATAGAATCGAGACCGTTATGATAGACGATGACGAAATGCGCCGTTTCGATTTGATACCACCGGAGCTCCGGATGCCCTGCGCCCAATATTCCGAGAAACGGTATCTGCGCGTGAACAAGCGAAGCACTCCCGAAGAGGATGAGCAATGCAACACACAGAGATGCCGTTCGCTGTCGAACCGCATCGCTGAAGGCGGCGTGGAGGATCGTTCGTCGCATAGTACTGTCGTGGCTTCTCGGGAGTATTAGTATTCGATCCGTTTTGTCGACTTATCGTTGTCGAGGCGCAGACGCAAATAGTAGGCACCGGCCTCGACGTTCGCAAGATCAATCTTGACTTCATACGTCCCGCTCGAAAGCTGTTCTTCGGTATATGTCTCGACGGTCTCGCCGAGCATATCGAAGAGGCCGAGCTTGGCGTAGTGCGAGCCGTTGACGCTGAAGGTGACGTTCAGCGAGTGGCTGCGCTTATCAACTGTACATGCAGTGATTTCCTCTGTTTGTGCCGGAGCTTCGGAGATCCGGTGCATGCTCCAAAGACTATGCGGGGCGATCTTTGTCAGAAACATATCTTGTGCCGCAATCGCACCAATGACAACATGCTTGCCGAATCCGATTGTATCGTTGTACGTCCCGGTAACATACACGCTCCCCTGCTTGTCGACGGTAATTGCCTTTGCAAACACGAAGCCGCCTCGGCCCGCTTCGCGTGCCCATCGCAGCGTTCCTGTCGGCGAGTACGATGCCGCGTAGAAGATTTGTTTTCCTTCGCCGGAAAGTTGCACGCCGCCGAAATCCAGCGTGTCCTTGAAGTCGCCGGTGATGTAGCTATTGCCTTCTTCGTCAGTCGCCACGCTCACGCCGACTTTCGGGCCGTGGCCCGTCCCTTGTTTGACCCACTCGAACTGTCCTTTGGACGAGTAACTTGCGAGAAACACATCGGAGAATCCGAGCGGTGATTGAATGATGGTAGTCTTGTCGAACTGCGCGTTGTTGGTGATGTATCCGCAGATGAGTATGCGTCCGCCCTTGCCGAGCGCAACAGAGCGCGCATTCACCGCCCCGGTCGGCCCCCCGGCCGTTTGTTTCCAGAGCAGCGAACCCGACGGCGTAAACTTAGCAACGAATAGATCGGCGACGCCTTTTGCAGTAATCGCTGCCGTATCGAGATGTGCATCCCCATGAAAATTTCCGGCAACGACGACATTTCCCGATGCGTCGATTGCAAGCGAGACTCCTTCGAATTGGCTTTGATAACTCGACGAACCGAGCGGCTTCGCCCACAAACACTTCCCGTCCTTATCGTATTTCGCCAGGTACATGGTCATCAATCCTGCATTCCACCCTGTGATCTTGATCGCACCGAAGCTCATCGTGTCGTGGAAATATCCAGCGTTATACACATTGCCTTTGGCATCCACGGCGACGGCCACGCCAAAATCGCTATTATATCCGCCGGACGACCGTACCCACAGCGGATCGCCGTTCGGCGCAAGCTTCGCGACGAATGCATCCTGCTGACCGTTCGATTCGAGCATCGAAGTGCCCATCGTCATGCGATACGCATAGGCTCCTGTGATATAGATGTCCCCGGATTTGTCCGACTTCAGGTCGAAGAGAAAGTCGTCGGCGCTCCCGCCGTACCGCTTCGCCCAGATGCGTTTGCCTTGCGTATTCATGCGAGCAAGAAAGATATCGCGCCCCGAGGAGAATAGCTGCTCCGAGTCGAGATCGATATTATTGAAGAATGTCCCGCCGAGCAACAACGAACCGTCGGGTTCGGCAACGAGGCATTCGCCGGAGGCATTGATTGATGCATGCCCCGTCTTCGCCCACTCGAACGTTTGGGCGTGAAGCATGACTGGCGTAAGGCAAAGCAGGATGACAAGGAACGAGAGTCGTCGCATATTTAATAATAAGTGCAGTGATCGGTTGTGAACACACTTCGGCCCCAGCTTCGCTCCCGATCATCTGCCGCAGACGAAGCCCCTTCGGCAGTTCTGCTCGATTCGGCTGTATCTTTGTAGCCGTGTACGTGTTGTATAGTATCCTAATTTTCATCAAACCATAATCGTATGAACCGTCATCATCTCCGCCATGTGGCCATGCTCGTGCTTTTCCTCAGCGCGATGCATTCGCTCGCAACGGCACAAACAATCCCCGATACGGCGCGCATTGCGTACGAACATGCCGACCGCACCGCTATTTACGCAAAGAAGCTTGGCTCGTCGTCGGTCGATACGCTCATCCGTACGGTCGGCACAGTGGGCGTCAATGGGTATTTTCATCCCAGCCATATCGCTGCGCTCGCATCGAGCGCCGATGGAAAGTCGCTGTTGATCGCCTGCCGGCTGACATTCTATAACGCGCAGTTCAGTGCGATGGACAGCTTCGAATGCTTTGCACGCCTCGATAGTCCGTACTCGCTCAAGGGATGTTATATCACCGCAACCGATGGCACTACTGCCAATCGCCCGATCCGCTTCGGCACGAAGGACAACAACCACATCTTCAATGTGCTCAGAGTATATTACTCCAACACACTGACGCCGCAGAAGCCGTTGCCGCTCGGCGTGCTCTCGCCCGACGGCAAAGAATGGTATGGCACCTGGCGCAGAACGTCGGTCGGCGACAGCGTACAGTTCTTCCACGGCAATTTCGACGGCAGCGGCATTACCGATACCGCGACGCTCCGAGGATCCGACGCGCCGATCGCCGGCTTCAAGATGACGAATCTCATTACGAACGCCAGCGGCAAGACCATGCTCGCCGCATTGAGCGAGAATGTGCAGCAAACCGATGCAATCCGTATGGTTATCGTGCGCTGGACGCCAGGCGCCTCGGGCGGAAACGTCACGATGCAAACGAGCAACATCACAAATCTCGTGACAGGCTTCAGCTCCGACGTCTATTGGAACATCGATTCCATCTTCGGCTTTACACTTCGCAGCTTGCCCGAAACACCGGACAAAGCCGAGCTCGGACTCTTCGCACGCAAGACGCGAAACATGAATTTCTTCCAATTCCCGATTTCGAACGGTATCACGCAGCTCATCCCGGACCCGAACAGCTTCTCGATCCCGGGCTCTGCCGTACCCGATAAGAATCTTTTGATTCTCAGCGGCTTCACCCGCAACTCGGTGGATATCGAAGATTCGAACGAGACGATCTCGTCGTCGTCGGGTGGCCCATACGGCTCGGGCGGAGATATCATGTTCTCACCGACTGGCGACTCCGTTGTGTTCATTACCTGCGCATCGGACCAATCGGTCACACCGGCTGCCTCGGCGATCTATCTCTACGATGGCACATCGAACAAGAGCTATCTCGTCGTCAATAACACGAACGAAATCGAACGCCAGCCGATTTTCATGGGCCACGTTCCGGTCGCAGCACCGCCGCCACCATACGTTCGTGGCGTCGGGTCGCTTTCGAGCTCGACCCTCGACTTCGGGAATGTCTATAGCGATTCGACGACTGCCCAAAAAGGCGTGACCGTGACGGATATCAAATCCGGAAAGATCATCGTTCACTCGGCAACGATCGGGGGTGCGGATGCCTCTGCATTCTCGCTCGTCGGCGCTCCGAGCTTCCCGGTGACCGTCAACGGTTTGGGTACGCTGAATTTGAATGTCTCGTTCAAACCGACCGCTGAAAAGAATTACAACGCAACACTGACGATCGTCTATCGCGACAGCCTCACCGAAACGCCCGGACCGGATTCGATCCTGACCGCAACGCTCAGTGGAGTTGGCACGAAGCGGCCCGATAACGGTTCGGTACGCCCCGAAGCCGAGCACAACTTCCAGATGACGCTCGTCCCGAATCCGTTCAAGACGACGGCACTGGTCAGCGTCACGGCGCGCATTGCGGGTGTGGTGCGTATGGAGATCGTCGATCTACAGGGCCATAGCCGCTATAGCTCCGAGCCCCGTTCGCTTGGC
The DNA here is from genome assembly GCA_018266755.1 of Bacteroidota bacterium. Taxonomy (NCBI): domain Bacteria; kingdom Pseudomonadati; phylum Bacteroidota; species Bacteroidota bacterium. The sequence goes on along the minus strand of JAFDZW010000001.1, from coordinate 419,514 downwards.
GAAGGCGAGCAGACTTCGTTCTCGTTCGACGCGAAAGCGCTCGAACTTCCGTCCGGGTCGTACTTCGTCGTATTGCACACGCCGTCCGGCGATGTCATGCATAAAGCGATCGTGACGGAGTAACCTCAAGCACATCACACGAACGCCGTTTTTCTCGCGACCCCTCGTTCTGCTAGCGCAGGACGAGGGGTTGTCGCATCAGCGGGCGGTCATCTCCGTGTTAGCGTTATTCATACCGTCATTCTGAGCACATTCGCTTTGCTCAGTGTAAACTCCGCGAAGAATCCCTGCGGCGGAGCCTTACAGGGTTTCATTAAGGGATTCTTCGCTTCGCTCAGAATGACGTCTGCGTGATCGTTCGAACGGAGCCGGTACAGTCCCTCGTCGATGGAATCAATCGCACGGGAAATGGTTAAGCTCTGACGTTCGCCTCGACGCTCATGGCACTTCATTCTGCTCGACATCTTGCCGATTTTCTCAATCACGGTGTGCTGCCGTTTGTCGGCCGCGACACGGAGATGCGTCAGGTCTATGATTTCTGGAAACAGACGATCGATGCCGAGTCGCTGCGGATCCTGCTCGTTGTCGGCGAAGCCGGAATCGGCAAAAGCAGACTGGTCGAAGAACTTGTCCCGAAGATCAGTGCCGCCGGCGGTGCGGTAATTCACACAAAACTCTACCCCGATTCCTCGACAACGATTACGCCGCTGCTGGCGCGTTCGATCTCCCATTCCGGTATCGGCCGCGAACTGCTGAAAAAGGAACTCCGGGAAACGCGCGAATCGCTTGCCGACGGTCTGCGACATATTGCAGGACTTCGCCCGACGATCGTATTCATCGAGGACATTCATCTTCTCTCGGCCGACGGCATACGCGAGTTTGCAGCGATTCTCGAGTCGCTTGCCGACGAAATGATTTCGTTTTGTATCGTTTCGCGTCCGTCGTTGCAGCAGGCTCGCAGCGTGGTCGAACGATTTCTGACCCATGAAGTCCGCCTCGAAGGGCTGGATCATCATGCGTTCCGCTCGGTTTGCGACGAACTCTTCGACGGCACGATCGATGCCGAGACCGTTCGACTGATCGAAAAAGCCACACTGGGTAATTCGCTTGCACTGCGCTCCGCGCTTCGCGGCGCGCTGAAATCGGGATACCTTGCACGACGCACCGAGATCGACCGTTGGCAGATGACGGTCCCCCCGGAAGCGTTCGTTCGGCATCTCGAGCATAACGTTCGTTCGCTTTCCGAAGGACTCGCCGCACATTTGCAAGAGGACGAGCAAGCAGCGTGCAACCGACTGGCGATCCTCGGCGAATTGTTCTCGCACGAAGCGGCCACCTCGTTTCTCACCGATGCGACGGGGCTGCTCGAGCGCCTCAGTTTCAAAGGGATTCTCGTACCGACGGTATCGGCGATCGCACCGCTCGCAGGCGAACCGAGCCGTCTGCAACTCTATGCGTTCAGCCATACGCTGTTGCATAAGTACTTCTACGAGCAAGCGAACATGGATCCGTCGGAGCTTGCAGCGCTGCTTTCGAACGATGTACCGTTCTACAGCATCGCACCGTTCCTGAAGCTTGCGTCGATGCCGCCGCCGGTGCATGCCGATGCTTCGGTTGTTCGCAGCGTGATCCTCAAGGCCGATGAGATCGCCGGCGAACTCGACGGCGGGTCGAACTGGGAGCTCGCGATTGCGCAGGGCAGTGCCGCACGGATGCTCTTTCGCGCATCGAGCGATCGATTTACACGAGCCGAAGCAGACGAGATCGACCGCCTCGTCATGCGAAACCGCCTGAACCTATTCCGCCGGCAACTGCTTAGCGACGAATACCGCGAGGCACTCGCACACCTATACGAACTGACCGAGAATGCGGCCACGTCGGAGATCGCAGAATTCAGACTCATCGCCTGCGTGTACGAATATTGGTACATCGACCGTTTGCCACGTTCGCAACGTATCTACAGAGAATTGCAGGCGAAGGCCGCCGATGTGCTCGAATCGTTTCCGTCGTTGCGGCTGAGCTATCCGTATGTCGTGTATCTCAGTTATGAGGCGCGTCGCGCCGCGAACTGGCACGACATCGCATCGCTGCGCACGATCGAAACCATCGCGCAAGCAATCCTCGCCGATCCCGATTGCGACGACTACGCCCGCAGCACGGTCGTCGGCACGATTCTGCCGCACATGCTCGCAAGCATACACTCAAAAGAAGAACTCGCGTCGCGTCTCGAACTCATGGAGCGCATCGAGCACGAAGGTTCGTACGACCGCGTCAACTTCCCGCTTCGCAAGATGCGCCTCTTGACAGCGATCGGGCGCTACGACGATGCGATCACCGTCCTCGATGCAATCATCCCTCGCTTCGAACGTCAGGGGATGTTCTTCACGATCTTCCAGCTCAAGATCGCACGGCTCGGCATCGAGATCGCGATGGGCCGCGACGCCGAGAATGCGCTTGATGAGCTTGCGTCGCTCTTCGCTGCACTGCCGCCGGACTCTCTCGATCGCGGACGGTATACGACCGTAAAAAATCTGTTGCCAGTGCTCGTCCCGACCTGTCGTGCAGACCTGACACAACGCCTGATCACGACATATCCGGCGGAGAATATTCCCGAAATCGCCGAGTCGATCGCACTGCACCGATTACTTCAGGGCGAAGCATCTGCCACCGTGTTCGCCGAATGCCGGCGCATGAGTTCGATGCAGCCGTTCTTTGCGGCAGCGATGGCGGGAGCTGACGACGATACGATCACCGCTGCAGCGCGCGAGGCACTCTCGCCCGAGATCGTAACATGTGCGGATGTCATCGACCGATTGATTGTGTTCGAAGTCGTGCGAAACACCGAGGTGAAGTCAGTGCTTCGTACAGAACTTGCAACGAGCCTCGGTGCGGTACTCGAATGGCTTCTGGCAACGTCGAGCCGGGGGTATCTGATGGGTGTGCTTTCGCGCTACGGCGATCTGCTCGGTGTGAACGAAGCGAAATCCTGGAAGTCACGCATTGCAAAGCTCGAACGCGAGCGAACGGCCGAGCCCGTCGTCACGCAGGCCAACGACAAAGTGGTTGTGTCGATGCTCGATGCGATCTGTGTCGAGCGTGGCGGAATCACGATTCGCATTCGCGGTGCACGGCTTCGTTCGGTGCTTGGCGTCATGACGGCGAACCTGATGCTCTCCGAACCACTGGCTCCGAAAGAATTTCGTCTCCTCGCAGCCGGAGAAAAAGACGATGCCGACCTTGCGCGTAAAAGTGTGAACATGGCCGTTGCCGCATTACGCGACGATCTCGGTGCCGATGCGATCACGACCAAAGGAGAAACACCGTCGTTCGACCTCGAACGCGTTCGCATCGATGTGCTCGAAGCGAGCGATCTCATCGACGATGCACAACGCTCGGTGCGGCGCGGCTCACTTGCGAGGGCGATGCAAGAACTTTCGCAATCGTATTCGATCGTGCTCGGCAAGGTCGCCTTCCCGACACTCTATGATTCGTTGTTCGAGGCGCTGCGCGACGACCTTGACGCCCGGTTGCGCAAGGTCACGCTCGATCTGGCGAATCGTCTCGTTCAATACGACGATCTCAACGGTGCGGCAAGCATCCTGAAGCACTATTTCGATGCGATCCCGGAAGATGCCGAGGTGTCCGCCCTGCTGCGCCGGTGTCTCGAGGGCGCCGGCCAGTTTGCCGAAGCGGCGCGTATCTCGATCAAGATCGCCGCGACAGCCGAATAGAACCGCGTCAAACTGTTGTTATCGTTTCCGTCGGCTCGTATATTGCCGGCGCATCGAACAGAGCGTACCCGTTTCATGAGCAGCGCATCCGTCAAACAGTTAGCCGATTTCCTCAATCATGGCATTCTGCCGTTCGTCGGACGGACGACCGAGTCGTCGCGTCTGCTCGAATTCTGGCGGCAAACGATCGATGCGCAGGGTCTGCGCGCGCTGCTTCTGGTCGGTGAAGCCGGCATCGGAAAAAGCAGGTTGATCGAAGAGACGATTCCCCGCATTATCTCTGCAGGCGGAGCGGTCATACATGCGAAACTCTATCCCGAATCGGCAACGAATATCACGCCGCTGTTAGCACGTTCGCTCTGGCATTCGACCGCCGGGCGTGAGTTACTGAAAAAACAACCCGAGAACACACGCGACTCGCTTGTCGAAGGGATGCGACGTGTTGCGAGCTTGCGGCCGACGATTATTTTCCTTGAAGACATCCATCTGCTTTCGAGCGAAGGCGCTCGCGAATGCGCCGCATTCTTTGAATCGGTCGCCGACGAAACAATCTCGTTCGTCGCTGCCGCACGTCCGTCGCTCATGCAGGTGCGCGGGGTGCTCGAACGGTATCTGACCGACGAGATTCATCTCGAAGGCCTCGATCATACTGCATTTACGACCGTCTGCGCCGAACTCTTCGGTGGTGCGATCCATAGCGATGCCGTCGCACTGCTCGAACGCGCAACGCTCGGCAACTCGCTTGCGCTTCGCTCCGCATTGCGCGGTGCACTCAAATCCGGCTCGCTGGCCAAGGCCGATGGCACCGGTCAGTGGCACATCGCCGTCGGGACCGAGGCGTTCGTCCGACAGCTCGAACAGAACGTTCGGTCGCTTTCCGAAGGCATGGCCGCGAACGTCCCTGATGAAGAAAGTATTGCCTGCGAACGTCTCGCCGTGCTCGGCGAACTCTTTGCGGTCGAAGCGGCCGAAGCATTGCTACCGGATGCGAAGACGATGCTCGACCGATTGACGTTTCAGGGAATGCTCGTCACAAGTTCTTCGGCGCACGTTCCGGTCAACGGTTCGCCAAGTGTGCACCCGCTCCATGCGTTCAGTCATTCGCTCGTACACCGATATTTCCTCGGCAGAAGTCCGGCCCCCGGGGCGGATCTGCTCAAGGCAATCGCATCCGGCATCCCGCTCTACGGTATCGCCCCGTTCCTCGCACTCGCAGACATCACACAGGAAAGCGACGCCGAAACAATGCGCGCCGTCATCCAACGCGCTGACGAAGCTGCCCGCACGCTCGACGGCGGCTCGGACTGGGAGCTTGCACTGCAGCTCTGGTCGGCGGCAAAACAATTTTTCGATCGCCACCGGACGAAGTGGGAGAGCGCCGAGGCCGAACGCATCGAAATACAGTTTCTCAAAACGCATCTGATGCTCCTGCGCCGCCAACTCTTTTCCGAAGAGTATGGCAAGACACTCGCCGAACTCTATGCGATCACCGACGACCCGCAAACCTTCGAGCTTGCGGACCAGCGAATGGCGGCCTATGTGTTCCGTCATTGGCAGATCGATCGTCTCATGGAATCGGATGACGAACGCAGAGCATTGCGCGCCGATGTCAACGCGTTGCTCGAACGGTTTCCCGATCTTGCCGTCAGTCATACCTATACGGTGTATTTGAGTTACGAAGCGAAGGCAGCGGCGCAGAACCTTTCGCACGACATCATGCGCGATGTCGAAGAAGCAGCGCGCACAATCGTTACGAGCGATCGTGCGACGCAGCGTCTGCGCGATATCGTGCAGGGATATATCTATCCGCATTTTCTGGTCATCTTCGATACGAGCGAAGAACTCGCCGAACGCCTCGCGCTCGCACGACGCATCGAAGAAAGCAATGTGTACGATAACATCATGTTCCCGATCCGCAAGACCGAAATGCTCTCGGCGATCGGGCGCATGCGCGATGCACTTGCCGAACTGCACAAATACATCCCCCAATTTCGCCGCGAAGGGCTTTCATACACGGTGTTTCTGCGGAGTCTTGATGTGCTCTCGATCGAGGCCTGGTACGGTCGGCCGCTTGACGAAGTGTTGCATACGATCCGCGAGTTGTTTGCCGAAACCCCGGCGGACCTTCACGAGTATGGGCGCCAAGCCGTGACGCGATTCTTCATTCCCGTCGGCGTCTATCTCGGTGCTTCCGGCTTCGTGAAGCAGATCATCGACGAGTTCGGGGTCGAAGGGCCGACCTACCAGTCGGAGTATTATTTGCTTGCCTCGCTCTTCGACGGCGAATCGCCCGATGCGCATCTGGCGAGTTGCACACAGCCCGAGCGTATGCGCTCGTTCTACGATGCGGCCCGTGCCGCTTCGCGCGACGACGCTTCGACGACCGATGCGCTGCTCGACGAAGCACGTGTCGTGCTCTCGCACGAAGTCATCCAGCAGCGCGATATTCTCTGCGCTCTGCTCGTCATCGAACTCACAAAATATTTCGGACGCGATTCGGAGCTTGCCCACGAGATCCGGGATACGATCGGAAAGATTCTCGATTGGTTTGCAGCCGATGATGTCGTCGGATGCTTGCGGTTTATCCTGCGTCGATACGGCGCGTATCTGATGCCGAAGGACGAACGCGCCTGGAAATCGCGCATTGCAAAAATGGGATTGCAACCCTCGGTGACAGCGACCGCAACGGACGGCATGGTGAGGCTGTCGATGCTCGGCGCGACGATCGAGATTACGAAGGCCGACGGCTCTTCGGTTCGTGTTCGTGGCGCACGACTTCGTTCGGTACTTGGGGTGATGACGGCCAATCAGATGTTGGAACAACCGCTCTCGGTACGCGAATTTCGCCTCATCGCCGCCGGTGAAAAAGACGACGCCGAACTTGCGCGCAAGAGTGTCAATATGGCGGTCGCGGCGTTGCGTGACGATCTCGGACCCGATGCGATCGTCACGACGGGTGAAACGCCGTCGCTCAATCTCGCTCGCATCCGTATCGATCTTCTCGAAGCGAACAACTTGCTCACCAACGCATCGCGGGCGCTGCGCAGGGGCTCGCTCGTCAAAGCGCTTCCCGATCTATCGCGCGCACTCGATATCGCACTCGGCAAGGTACCGTTTCCGACGCTGTACGACAATCTCTTCGAAGCCATTCGCGACGACTTCGATGCGCGAATGCGAACACTGACGCTCGATATCGCGAAGCGACTTGTCGCCGAAGGCGACCGCTACAGCGCCATCAATCTCATGCGCAAATACTTCGATGCCATGCCGGACGACGAAGAGATCGCAACCTTACTGCGAACGTCGCTCGAATCGATCGGTCAAAAAGCGGAAGCCGAACGGATCAATCTCAAGGCATCTCTCATTGCGGACCGGTAGCATAGCTACAAAAAAAAAACGGCAGCCACAATGGCTGCCGAATATCTCTTCGAGTGATATTCTTCAGAACTTGATGTGTTTGCGATCCCCGCTGTCTTTCGCCTTCGGGCGCTCGCTGCGCTCTTGCTTCAGCTCCTGACGGCGTTCCTGCAATTTCTTACTCAGTGCATCGCGCTTATCGTCAGTGTTCTCGCGCGATTCGGGCTTGGCGGTTTGCCCACCGGCCGGAGCCGGCGCGGGTGCAGGTTTCGGAGCCGGCGTGCCCCCCTGTTGCTGTTGGGCGGTCGCCGTCCCAACCGTCATTGCAGCGAGCAATGCGATATTCGTAAGTATGCGTTTCATCTTCATCGTTATTCAAAATTCTTAACAGCAATGGTGTCGTGTATGAGTCCCCGAACGCTGTTAATAATTATTCATAGATTCGTTGCTGACTGCGAATCTGCAATCCCTTTTGTTTCAACATATTAGCGCTGCGCATTATAGCCCCACATTCCTGCCTATGAACCGAAAACCGAGGTATGCATACCCCGATCGTACTCGCTGCACACTGTTGAAGTCGTCGGTAAGATGTTCGTAGCCGACAAACACATCCATCCGCGACCCAGCGCCGCTGAGCTCGATACCGATCTCCGCACGGGCATCGACGGTGCTCAAGCTCATTGCATGGTAGAAGGCTGCACATGTCTGGGCACGGATGTATGGCACGACGTCACCGACGCCAACGAGCGCGCTGTGTATGCCAAGTGTCAACGATGCATCGAGCGTGTTCACATCCGTCGCCGTTGTTCCGACTGGCGGTATCCTGTCGTCCTGACGGATCACATACTGATCCCATTGCACGGACGCAGACGTGTTGAGCAGATTGTCCGCCGAAAGCAATCCGACACGGCGCCACACTGCTTTCGCCACTGCCGAACCATAAATAAGAGTACGCTCCTCGTGGTTGCTTTCGTCGTTCGTACCGAGATTATCGATATCGTGATGACAGCGATGAATGTATCCCAGCTGCAACTCCGTAGCTTCGCCAAGCTTCGTGGCAAACATGAAGCCTTCGGTCCAGAAGATCGCGCGCGGATTAAACGAGATGTCGTTATGCGTATCTGCCAACACTTCCGCATCGCCGACGAGATAGATCTGCGAGCGCTCCCATTCGACGAACTCGATCACACCACCAAACGAAATGCTCCAACCGAAGCGGTCGTTCGCCGAATGGAAACCGTGTGCCAGGTTTCCCCATATCCCCTGCTGACGCAGAAATCGTGCACCCGTTGTCGTATCGTCCGCCGAGCGAAACGACGGAGCGAAAATAAACGAGCGAGTCGGAAACACCGGACCGGCATGGGCGCCGCGGAATGATACTGCGATAAATAGCAGGAGCAGGCCGCCGCGAATCACCCGGCGACTCATGCTGCAAGCGGAAGCGTGACAGTAAACTTCGAACCCTGCCCCAGCGTGCTTTCGACGGCAATGCTGCCGCCCATCGCTTCGACGATCGACTTTACGAGCGCAAGACCAAGACCAAGCGAACGGGCAACATACTCAGCTCCCTGATGCGAACGTGCTTCTTCGGTTCGAAAGAAGCGCAGAAATATCTTCTCGAGATCCTCGGGTGCGATCCCCTTTCCGGTGTCCGCGACGCCGAATTGCACGCTACCGCCAGTGTTCGTCAGGAAGATCGAGACCTTCCCGCCGCGCGGCGTGTATTTGAGCGCGTTGTCGAAGAGGTTCATCATCACCTGATACAGACGGGTTCGGTCGGCAACGACCAGACACACGTCGTTCGGAATTTCGCTCTCAAAGGTCAGCTCGCGATCAGCCGCAAGAATCTCGGCATCTTCGGCGATCGAGTGGAGAAACGCAGCGATATCGAAGCGCTCCGCTTCGAATGCGAGCCTGCGGTCGTCGGCTTTTGCCAGCAGCAACAGCCCTTCGACGATTCGCTGCATACGCTCGACCTCTTCGCTCATGCTAACGAGCATCCGCTCGGCATCGACACGGTCGAGCGAGCTACGCTGTGTGAGGCGTCGCTGCGATTGTTCGATCTCGCCACGTAAAATGGCAAGCGGTGTCTTGAGTTCGTGCGACGCATCGGATGAAAACTGTTCGATCTGCTCGAATGATCGTTCGAGCCGCCCGAACATCGAGTTCAGCGTCGCGACCAGCAGATTCATCTCTCGGTCCTGTCGTGCAGGCATGGCAATCCGCCGCGAGAGATTTTTTGCGCTGATTTCCTGCGCGGTCTCTGCGATCTCTTCGATCGGTTTGAGCGCCCGGCGCGACAGGAAGAAACCGCCGATCGACGCAACCAACAACGCCAGCGGCAGCAGATACAGATACGTCGTGAGCAGTTTTGAAATACTGTCGTTGATGTCGGCCGTCGAGTATGCGACGATCACCCCGAACTGTGCGGTCGATGCATACGCACCGCGCACGACATCGCTATCGAGTGCCTGGCTACCGAGGACAAGAATCGAATCCGTGCGTTTACCAAGTGGTGCCGAAAATATCTTTTGCAGCGAACCGCCGATGGCAGCGAGATTCTTGGTCCGAAAGACCACATGTGTCTGCCCCGAAGAATCCGGCACGCGCGTGAAGACCTCCACCAGATTGTTTCGCCGGCTCGTGAGCATCTGTTCGACGATCAGATCCAGCGGATCGGATGCGTTGCTATCTTTGGCAGAAAGCTCCAGAAGAATTTCGTCCATGAGCGAGGCAAGCACGCGGTCGGTCAGTTCGTCGCCGCTGAGCGAATCCGGCGCATGCGCGAGCGCGTCGTCCACCAGTTCTTTCAGCGACTCGTGGTTCTGGTTCGTTTGCGTATGTACATGCATGCGCGTGATCTGCGCAGCCGATCGGTTTTGGATCTTCGAGAGCGTTGCTTTCGCATCGTCAAGCAGCGATGCGTCGAGTTCTGTCGTCAGCGACCGTGATAAGAGCGCATACTGAACGGCCCCGACCGCCGCAACGGTCAGAACCACCAAGAGTGCATACCAGAGTACCAGTCGAACTCGTAACATTAGCAAGAAGAGCTGGGAGTCAACAGCCGCTCGAATACGTCTGTGATGACAGCTTCGATATTCAAAGTTACATACAAAAGCAATGAGCGCACAGTACAGACATGCCGCGCTATTCCTCCGACAGATCGAAGTGATACGACAACGCCACCCAGGGGACGACGTTCGTGATCTTCAGCGAATGAGAGGCGCTGATGCCCATTACCCCGAGATCGAACGAAAGCACGGTGCCATACGCCCGAATGCCGATCGAATAGGCATTCGTCCTGGTCTCGCTGATAAACCAGTTCTCGGTGATGAGTTTGTTATGCGCACTGATCGCATACTCGCCTCCGAGCATAAAAATAGCCGTACTCGATTCGCGCTTCCCGGAATACCCGCCACCGAGCCCGCCATAGATTCCGAAGTCCTTGGCTGTGTAGCCGACGACGCCGAACCCATAGAGTGCCGATTCCCAGGAGCGTTCATTGCCCGTCGCGTTCGTGAAAGCTACGCCGCCGACACCGCTGAACCCGTCGTAATCGAACACTTGCAACCCCGCCAGACCGTAATAGAGCACATGCGACGACACCGCAAACGGCGTAATGCCGCCACGCACGATCAGTTCGTCGATAATGCCGTAGTTGACGGTCGGAACGACGATCTCGGCGAGCTGGATCGTCCCGTGATTTTCCGGAAGTGTGACGGATGTCGGGGCAAGAAACAAACGAAAGGCGTTGGGATCGGAAGTGTGGCGTGCTGAATCAGTCTGTGCACGAACGGAGGATACAACACAGAGCACGAGAAGCATTGCACACAGATCTCTTGCCGCGGACCAGGGCTTGCGCACCCCGGACGTCACCCGCACATGCCGAGTTTGCAGCGGCATCACTCCCGAATGCCGTAGCCGACACCTCGTTCGCTCATGATCAGGCGTTCGGCTTCGGCGCGTCCGCCGTCAAGTTTTTCTCGCAAACGTTTGATGTAGACATCGATGACATTCGAGCCCATCGTGAACGAGTATCCCCACACATGCTGCGTGATAACCGATCGTGAGATCATCTTCCCTTTATTGCGAAGCAAGAACTCGAGTAATTCGTATTCTTTCACCGTCAGAGGGATCTGCATCTCCTCGGTGGTCGAGCCGGGCTTCAGCCGTTTTGCGGTGTGGAGGACGGTGTCGAGGACGAGGTCGTGTGTCGCAAGCTGCGTCTTCTTCTCCATGTCCGAGCGGCGCAAGAGCGAGCGCACACGGGCGGCAAGTTCTTCAAAGAGGAAGGGCTTCGTCAGGTAATCGTCGGCACCGGCGTCGAGGCCTTCGACTTTCGCGCCGACCTCGGTCTTGGCCGTTAAGCAAAGGATCGGGGTCGCACGGCCGGCGGCACGCACCCCTTGAATCACCTCGATGCCGGATTTCTTCGGCATCATCAGGTCGGTGATGATCAGGTCGTAGGTCTCAGCAAGCGCCCGGTCGAGCCCATCGGCCCCGTCGAACGCAACGTCGACATCGTACTTCTCCTCGCGAAGGCCTTGCTCGAGGAAGCGAGCCACCTTCTTTTCGTCTTCGATCACTAAGATCCGCATGAACTGTAGGGAATAGTTGAACACCGAGAGTTACGGTGCGTCATAGTGCAAAGTTACAACATTGAAACGGCTTTCGCCCGGTTCGGGATTTCTGCACTATCTCCGGTCGGCACACATCTGCGAATTACGCGAATCCGTCTTGCAGGCAGCACTAATAGTGCTCTTTACGCCACAAGTTACCGATATATGTGGTTGCATGCTCGGGGATGCCATGCGGAAGACCCGGCTCGATCGTGTACGAAAATCGTACCCCAGCTTTTTTTGCCTTTTCGCGAAAGGCCTTGGTGGTATTGATAAATTCGGAATAATCTCTGTCGCCACTGATCGCAACGATCCGCACCTTATGCTTCGCCATCGACTGTAACTGCGTTTCGAGATGCTCGGAAGGAAGAATACTATTGGCAAACCCGGCGAAGGCAACCACGCGACGCACACGCTCGGGGTGCGCAAGAGCGTAGGCATAGCTGACCTGCGACCCTTGGGAATACCCCATCATGGTAACATCCGACGAATCGATCGCAGGGTCGGCGAGAATATGAGAAACGAGAAGATCGACATAGGGCACACATTGCTCCATGTTCATCCCCCAGGCATTGGATGTCTCGCTCAGCCGCAGAATCCCGGGAAGGAACGCGACAATTGCATTCAAACTATCCGGCAGATCGCCAAGCCGGTAACTGAACGCCTCGTAACTGCCACCGCCACCGTGTAGCGCGATGATTAACGGATATTTCTTACCGCGGATCATCTTCGTCGGTTTGAGGATGATCGGATCCTGGGCGGGCCACGTCCTTGCCTGCGCCACAACGCGTTCGCGCCATGATGTACAGAGCGAATCGACAAACGACTTCCCGAGGACTACCGAGAATGTCGGGACGTTGCGGATCATGTCGAAATTCCAGAAATGCTCGTGCAGTGCGCTGTCGAGCAACTCCTTTGTCGCCGCCCTGTCGCCGATAAGCGAATTCGCCTTTGCAATTCCAAAGAACGCCGTGCCCCGATACCACTGCTTCAAGCTCGGCGGGAGCGTCGCACTCAGTTCAAGTACTCGCTCATAGCCTGCAATGATCGCATCGGGGTCGTTTGCCATTTCAGCGAAATAGACCTGATGCCAATAGTAGATCAGCGAATCAGGCAATGTTCGAGCCGGCTGCGCTACGGCAGGCATCGTCCGCATCAATAGAATATTAATAGATGCCATCACAAGCGCTGTTATTAACAGCGCACTTCGTAACACTCTCATTTTCAAATACTTATATCATCCCCTTGCGGGTGAGAATCCGGGGGAGTGAGCAAACTCAACGGTGGAACTTCCACCTATACATTCGGGCACTACATAGAATACATTTGGGCCCCAAAGGTTTCATCCCAGTGTATAATTTCTTTCAAATTGTTGAAAAGTCGAATAATGGGGATATTAATCGATGGCAAACTCGAGCTTCGCTGTAATAGACGCTTTCTTATTCTTCGAACTCGTATTGTATGTTCCTCCGTATGAATATTCCTCGTCGGAATTCTGACCGGTGATCTGGAATATCCCCATCTGTGCATTGCGCAATCCTCCGAGACCACCGCCGGCGTTCTTTGCGATCTGCTCAGCACGGTTATACGCATCCTTCGACGCTGCAGCAAGCATTTCGAGCTTCAGCGTGGCAAGCTTCGTGTAGTAATATCTCGGCTCCTGCGACTGGAATTCGATGCCCATGTTCAGCAGCTCAGTCACCTCGCGCGAGACGGTCTCGATCTTATCGACTTCTTTCGATTCGATCTGCACGCTCTGCGTCAGCGTGTAGCCGTCGAAGATCTGGTTGGTTTGGCGGCCGTTGTTATCGTAGAGGTATTTATAATCTTTGTTCGTGTAGACCGAACTGAGGGTAATCTCCTTTTCGGCAACTCCTTTCGAGACAAGATACCGTTTGATGTTATCCGCATCGAGCTTCAAGCGCGAATACGCTTCTTTGACGGTCATCGAATGCTGACTGAACGAGCCGCTCCAGATGACGAGATCGGAGGTAAAATCCTTCTCCGCCAGGCCGGTTACCTTGATGGTTTCCTTCGTTTCGTGGGTCTTACGCCACGTTCCGGCAAGCACGATCGCGGCACCAATAATGGCGACGGAGAAAATGACGGCATTGATCCAGTTCTTCATGATCGTACAGGTGTTGATCGATACGAATATACGACAGTATCAATAAATCCCGCTCTGCGCGGAACAACATCAGTAGGACGGACTCTTAGTCCGTCCTCTTTCGGCAGCTACGAACCCCGCTTCGTGCCGGACGTCAGAGTCTTGCCATCGTTCGAAACCGCCGTGCCGCCCACAGGCAGACCTCCCACAGATCGGCTACCGGTTGATTCGTACCCGGCACCGTATGCATATAGCTCGGCGGGCCAAATTCGGGAGTCACGGTGATTTTTTCGTCGCCTTGTTCGCGGATCATTTGTGCCCACCACGATTCGAATTTCGCAAGATGCCCTCCCCACTCTGTCGCTCGCGGATCGCTTACCTGCGGACCGTTCTCATAGCCGACCCGGCAATGAATATGGATCGTCCGCGTAGCGGCGAATGCAATCGTATCGGAATGATCATCAAGCATCGACTCCGTCACACAGCACCAATGGCTCAGATCGGCGTTGAGCTTCAACTCCGGCAGTCGTTCGAGGATCGCCCGCGCATTCATTGGCGAATAGAGCGGTCTGCGGCGATGCGTTTCATGTGCAATGGGGATACCGATCGCCTCCTCGACCCGCAATGCCGCTTCGAGGAATCGTAGCTGCTCGTCGAGGCTCCAGAGATCACGCCCCGCATGTGCGACGATCTTCGTCGGCACGAACTCGGCAGCCATCGCTACCAGCCGCGAGAAATTCTTCAGATGTTCTGCCGGATCGTGTCCCTCGGTGTAGATCAGCGGGATAAAAGCGAGTCGTGCGTCAGTAAGCATGGTGCGGAACCTGCTTCGGTCCGCAAGCTCTTCGACCGCCCCTTCGACTCCGTCATACCCCGCAGCCGCGATCATTTCGACCGATTCGCTCAGAGAATGTTGCATTCCCCACAATGATTTGTATATTTGTACCATCGTTAGCAAAGCTACGAACGAGCCGGCGTCCGTGGTCCCGATCTTATGCTACGATGATTCTTCATCGCGATGAAACACACAGTATTGGTTGTATGCACCATGTTGGTGCTCGGCATATCGCAAGGATTCTGCGGCGATCTACAGTCGTTGCGACCGCGTCCGAAGGCGGCGTATCCCAAACCGGATTCGTGCATCCTTACGTCGGCGACACCGCTGATCATCCCCGATTCGCCCAGCGTCGTCACGGCGCGAGCGATATGGCTATTGCAGCGATATATTAACGAAGCGATCGGCGATACGTTAGTGACGGTCTCTGCCCGAGCATACTCCGGCGATAGCGGCATCTTCATCGGCGAACTGCGCTCGAACTCTGCGTTGGCACGCTATCTGCCGAGTGTGCAGATCGATCGTGAAGCATTGCCGGACTCGATGGGGTACGTGATCGATATCGGCCCACGGCGCATCCTGCTCTGCGGCTCTGACCCCGACGGGACGTGGAACGGCGTATCGACGCTCCGCCAACTCTTCGTTCGCCGCAACGGATCCGCACTGGTAATAGGCGCGCATATCTGGGACCGGCCCGATTTTCCACTGCGATGGAGCAGCCGGAGCATCGGCCTGAATGTACCGCTCATGATGAACTTCCTGCGCATCATGGCAGATACGATGGCCGCATACAAGCTCAATGGGCTCGTCGATATCGATTCGCTCTATGAGATGTTACCGGGGCTTGCGGGGCCGCCGCTTGATTCGCTCAGAGCGTGGAGGGCCGTCCTTGCACAACGCAACATAGCAAGCGTACCGTATGTCGCGAATGTGTCGAACACCAGCGGAGTCATCGGGATCGACCCGGACCTCGCAGCCGGGGTTCCGTATCGCAACCTGTTCGTTATGCGGCATGACGGGACGGCGCTCCCCGTTCAGGATTCCGTCGCGTCCGTCGCCAATGGCGGATTCGAGTCGGTCGATACATCGGGCTTTGCCCGCTGGTCGGGCTATTCCGGCTGGGGAACAACCGTCTTTGCCGACACGCAAATAGTGCATTCCGGAAAAGTCAGTGCCAAGTGCACAAGATTTCATTCGAGCAATGCTGCCGGTAATTGCGAATTCCATCAAACGTTGCGATGCAACCCATTCCATCAGTATCGCATTCTCGCTCACTTCCGCACTTCTGCGTTTGGTACCGGCAAGGTCGTCGTCTCGGCAACCGGTACCGACAGCACCGCACATCAAACCCAGGTTGCATTTTCATCCGTCAGACCTGCGACAACGAACACATCGTGGGACAGCATCGTCGTTCTGTTCAACTCCGCCAACGCATCGCAGCTCGACATTGCCGTAGGCGTCAGAGGCGGCACGAGCGGGACCATTTGGTTCGACGACATTTCACTGATTGATACGCCGGTCTATACGCGTCCGTTGCATCGCCTGGGGACACCGATTCATATTCGCAATCATCACACGGGAATCGAATATCGAGAAACAGCCGATTTGAATTTGTCAAACTATCTGAAACCGGCGTCATCGAATATCAACGAAGGCGATACGCTCGATATCTCGTTTTACTACTCGCTGCCATATACGTCTGCGCACAACAGTAACTATTCTGCCACACCGGCGATGTCGGAGGATACGCTTGCGAACATTCTTCAGAGGCAGGCAGCACTCGCGTCTGCGTATTTCCATCCCGATCGATACTTCCTCAATTATAGCGATCTGCGCGTGATGAATTGGGATTCGCTCGACAAATCGCGCAACACCACCCCTGCCGTGTTGCTCGGCGCAAATATCACGACGGCCGATTCGCTGTTCCGTACCGTGGGCGGTTCGCCGCGGAATATGATGTGGTCCGACATGATCGATACATTCCAATTCTGTCAGGATTATTACCAACTCCTTAACGGCAAGCTGCGAGGACTCTGGAAGCTCATCCCGAAATCGCTGACGCTGGTAAACTACTACAACCTTGCCACGGCGGGCTCCTTCCGGTTTCTTTCGAACATGGGCTTCCATCAGCTCTATACCTGCACGGCCGATTCGCTCTTCACGACGATGCCGTCGCCGTTCAAAGCATGGCGAGTACTTGCCGATAGCATTCCCTTTATGGACGGGGCGATCTATCTTACGGCGAAACACAACTACCAATGGCTGCCGGCCTTTGCCGACTATCTCTGGGGTACTGCTCCGGCGGTGATGCATACGCCACTTCGCCGACTGGATCTTACGATGCCGAAGCTCGACATTTACGCGCTCGCATTTCGTGATCCGTGGGATGTATTCGACAGCGTCACCGACGTCAACTTCGCATACTACGATACGAACGGTATTCTCATCAACTCGTTATCGCTCGATCGCATTGCGAATACCGATCGCTTCTATGCGCCGCTGCTCAACTCGTTCCCTCACGGTTTGCGATATAAGATGCTTTCGAAGAACAAGCAGGGGCTGATTCATGAAGGACCGATGTACACCCTGCTGCCGCCGACACCAACACTTCAAACGGTGACACTCACAGGGCCGACCGACGGCTTCATGGACTCCGCCACCAGCGCACACCTGCGGTGGGACACCATCACCGGCGCGACGGAGTATCGTGTGCAGATTTCTTATACAAGCACGTTTGCATCACCGGTGGTCGATGCATTCGTGAGCGCCGATACGATGATCTTCTCGCAGCTTGTGCACGATTCGCCTTACTACTGGCGAGTATCGGCAGCGAACGACTCCGAAACAGGCCCGTGGTCGTCGGTACGCCGATTCTACGGTGCGTACTCACCACCTGCAGTCGTATTACTGTCACCTGCGAACAACACGTCCGATACAGTGACCTCGTTCGTGTTGCGTTGGAAGCCAGCACATAGCACTCCTGCCGTCTCAGCATATTATATTCAGACAGACACAGATTCCACGCTTGCGAATTCGACGACGTCAATCGTGAGAGGAGCCCCAATTACTATCCCCGCTCAAGTAGGATGGACATACTGGCGTGTCGCTGCGATGAACGATCTCGGCACCGGGCCATGGTCCGATCTATGGCGGTTTCGTCATGAATGTATCGCACAAGCTCCGCCGTTGGTGTCTCCGGCCGATAACACAACGAATATCTACGATCCGGTTGTCCTTCGCTGGTCGAACGACCTGTGTGGCAATACATTCGACGTGCTGCTCTCGACGAATTCGTCGTTTACCGATACCGTTGTGTTGCATCGCAATATCAGCAGAAATAGCGACACGATTGTCGGCGTATTGTTACCGCTGACGCGTTACTACTGGAAGGTTCGTTCGAAGATGGAAGTCACGACCTCCGAGTGGTCGCCTTCGTTCTCGTTCGTTACCGGCGCGGATGCGGTGTCAGTCAATCCTTCGTTGAGCACCGAGTTTCTCCTTCAGCCGAATCCCGCTTCATCGACAATTCGCATTCTCGCTGCGAGTTCACATCGTATCGATGTGATCACGCTGCTCGATTCGAAAGGAGCGATCGTCCGGCGCCTTGAGGCTCAGATGCCGATCGACGATCACACTGCTGTTTCGCTCCCGCTTGGCGGTCTTAGCGCCGGGATGTACACAGTGCTCATCCATACAGATGGAGTCGTGGTTCGGAAGAACCTTGTCATCGAGTAAAGAAGTCTTTCATCGTTTTTACAACTATTCTGCCCCATTTGCACGCAAACGTGGGTGGAATGATTTTTGCAATCCAAATCACTCAACGAAAGGGTCATACCATGGGTAATGGCAATGTAAAGGTCAGAAGCGGTGCCGCATCCGGCGGCGGATACGGCTTAGCATTTATCGGTGCGCTGATCTACTACCTCCAGCATGCAACGTCGTTCGGCGATGGTGTGCTTGGAGTGTTGAAAGCGATCGTCTGGCCCGCAATGCTCGTGTACCATCTTCTTGAACATCTGAACATGTAGGGGAGCGATCACTATGCATGACGACGGCCCGTATCCAGTGACACTTGTCATCGACTATCCCGACAGGCAGCTCGACAAACTCACCTCGTTCTTCCGTCCGTTTACGGTTATTCCTATCGCCATGGTGTTAGCCCTACTCTCGGGTGGAGGAAGTACATATTACATGGGCGGTGGCGGCGTACTCTTCGCAGCGACCGTGCTTATGCTCTTGTTCCGTCGGAAATACCCGCGATGGTGGTTCGACTGGAATCTCGCACTCGTCCGGTTTTCCGTTCGAGTGAGTGCATATCTCTGTCTGTTGCGTGACGAATATCCATCGACAGACGAAGAGCAGGCCGTGCATATCGAGATTCAATACCCCGACGCATCGAAGCTCTCGTCGGGTATGCCACTTGTCAAGTGGATTCTCGCGATCCCCCACTATATCGTGCTTTCGATCCTCTGGGTGGCGGCTGCCTTCTGTGTGATTGTTGCGTGGTTCTCTATTCTCTTTACCGGACGATATCCTCGCGGGCTGTTCGATTTCGTGGTCGGTGTGTTTCGCTGGCATCTGCGTGTCGCCGCGTATGCATTTCTGTTGGTGACCGACGACTACCCGCCGTTCTCGATGGAATGAGAGTGTCCAATGACTACAACACGAACAGTAGATCAACCTCGTTGGCAGCGTGTCGTCCTGCTGCTCGCGCTTGGGTATGAAGCGGCGGGATGTCTCGTCGGCGGCAGCTTTCTGGTTGCCGCACCCGACGGTCATTTAATGGATATGCCGGTCGAATTGATGCACGGTACCTTCCGTGATTTTCTGATCCCGGGTATCATCCTCTTCGGTCTGGGCATATTGAACACGTTAGCATTCTTCGCTGTCCTGCGACGCAGTAGCATGGATTGGTTTTGGGCCGTTGCCTCAATGGGCGGACTTGCCATTTGGTTTTGGATCGAGATTGCGATCATCCTCGAGCTGCACTGGCTTCATGCGATGTGGGGTTTGCCGGTCATTGCCGGAGGGCTCGCTACGGCCGGATTGCTGCCGGATCGCGAGGAATTCTTGAGAAAAGCATTTCTTATCTGCGGAGTCATTTCATCGCTCCTGTATGCTGCGATCACCGTCATCGTTGCAATGCAATGGGCATCATACGATTCCGCCTCGCAGACTGTCAGCGAGCTATCGGCCGTCGATGCTCCGACGCGCACGTTGTGGCTGGTGCTATCTACTCCGTATACGATCATGATGATCGCGTTCGCCGTTGGTATCTGGCGCTCGGCCGAGAACAACCGGCACTTACGCATTGCCGGCGGATTGCTCATCGCGTATGGTGCGCTTGGGTTGATCTGGCCGTTCGCGCCGATGCATCTTCGCGAGGCGCTAGCAGCCGGCGGCGGGACGTTCGCCGACACACTGCATCTAACACTCGGCGGTATCACGGAAGTAATCTACCTTCTCGCGCTCGTCTTTGCCGCTGCAGCACTTGGCAAAACATTTCGAGCGTATTCGATCGCCACATTCATCACGCTGCTTGTCTTCGGCATTCTGACAGCGCTCGATGCGCCTAAGGTCGCAACGAACGAACCGACACCATCGATCGGCATCTGGGAGCGGATCAATATCGGCGTGTTCTTACTGTGGGTTGTAGTGCTTGCGATTCGGATGTTTCCAACTCCCATTCGATCTGCAAGCCCAACCACATCTCGCGGAATACAATAGCACTCATCTACTTCTTCTCGGGCTCTCCATCGTCGAATGTGATCCCCGTCTGCGATTTCACGACTGCCTCACCCGGTTTGATTCGTGTATCGCTGTACCAATCTTCGCTCTTCCCGAGATCGAGCAGGATACCGAGCGAACCGCTGTGTCGGGGAGGAATGAAATTGCCGCCGCCCTGAGAATTCGTCGTATCCGATTGTTTGATGTAATACCGATCGTCGCCATGGCTATCGAGCAAATACGCGAACGAGACGAAGAAGCCGCAACCTTGCGAAGCGCCGCTTGATCGGTATGTATCCTTTCCGTCCCAATCCTCGAGACATCCGGCAGACCAATCGTGCGCGTTGCCTTGTTCAAGCCATGCGTACGCATCGTAACTATCGTCGCCGCTATCGTCGAGCAAGGCCGCGAACGAAAGATGAATGCCGCTGCCTTGCGAGTACTGTCCGGCAGAATACCGATCCGCACCCTGTCGGTCATGCAGGATGCCGAGCGCATACCAATAGCTGCCGCCTTGACTAAAAATACCGGCATCGTACACATCATCGCCCTGCCGGTCGCTCAAGAGGCCGATCCCGCCGCTTGTGCCGACACCGGTGCTCCACGGACGCATCCCGTAGCCGAAGCCTTGCGACATCGCCAGATGCGCGCGATTCGGCCATCTGTCATCGGGATATTTCCACCCTGCACGATACGAATCGTTACCACCGTTCTCGAGGATCATCCCGAATCCTTTTGAATAGGCGAAGCCCTGCGAGTACACATCCGACGTGTAATGGTCGCTTCCCGAATGATCGTAGAGCAAGCCGATGCCGAGAAACGCCGCACCCTGCGAACACCAGTGCGATGTGTAGATATCGTCACCACCGAAATCTGCAAGGATACCGACGCCGAGACATCCCGCTCCTTGCGACCAATCTTCCGAGCGATACGTGTCGTCTCCGGTACGATCGATCAACGCATCGACACAACCGACACCCGACCCTGCCGCTTCGTTGCCACGATACACGTCGTTTCCTGAAACATCGACAACAAGCCGCGCACTGCCGTAGCGGCATGCAGGCAGATCGTACTCGTCGTCACCGCCGATATCGAAGATGAACGCGAAGTTGCCAGAATAGCGGTTCGCTCCGCGACCTCCGATGACACACCGGCCATATGGAGTATCCCAATATGCCAGCACGTCGCCATCGACGCCCGCTATCTTCTTCGCGATCGGAGCAGTGTGATCGAAGGTCGATGCGAAAGCAGTAATCCAATTCGTGTCGGCAAGCGCGGCGAACATTTGAGCTGCGACGGTCATCTCGGAAAGATTCATTTTGTCGGCCGCACCGAGTAACTCGACGAGTTTGTCTTCCGTCGCAGTCCGAACCTGTAATTGCTTCACTGGGTCTGTCGTCGTATCGACTTCGTCTTCCCAGTTATGCTCCACATTGAGTAACTGCGCAAGTCCTTCGACGATATTCGCAAGTTTGGGGCCGATCGGCATAACAGCGGCTGTGACGTGTGTCTCGACCTGATCGAGATAGCGTTTCATTGCATCGACTGTCTTCGGCCGGTCAAATCGTGACGGCGCTGGCGTAACACCAAGTTGATACGCGGCTGCGGCAAGAGCCCCGGCAAGGCCTTGCCCGGATGCAATGCTATCCCAGACCGACTGATCGATCAATCGCGATAACGCACCAACACGCAAGGGAAAATGATCGAGGTATGTCACGGCATTCAAACGGAATGGGTCGGGACGGGCGGTGAACGGACGATCGCAATAATCCATATCTGCAAGTCCGGCGATCTGCTTTGCGATTGTATCCGCATACGCCGTCAGATGTTTTTCTTTGAGCGTATTCTGCAGCCATGAATCCGTACGCACTGGGCCGAGACCTGCAAATTCGGTATATGCTCGTGCAGGCGACCGTTTTCCTCCGGTAAGGGGCACGGTAACTCTCATCGGCTTGCTCTTGCGCAGGAAATCGACGACGAGCGTATCGCCCGTGTGCATCTTGCTGATGCGGGTGTTGAGCACATCGTCGGCGCCATACACCGAATCTTCGAGCGTCAGGCCGTTGACGCGAAGCACAATATCGCCGATCATGAGCCCGGCATTATCCGCCGACCAATGCGGTGCGACATGCCAAATGCGGCTGCCGCGAACCGTATCGGCACCGTGCGTCATCGCGCGAATGGTGTCGGCCGGTACGTTATTGAAATAAAGGCCGAGCCGAGGCTTCATCTCCGGCAGCCCCTCGTGTCGGACATATCCCGGATAATCCACATATCGAAGCGAATGTTCGATCAGCGAATCCGTCGAGGGTTGCGCGACGACATCCCCACGAAAAATAGATAGTCCTACACAAACCGCACATACTGCAAACACAACTCTGTTCATCTGTCCGATCGATAGATTGATGAGTGTGTCAACACGATGTGCGATGCGATTATTTCATCGGAACGCATCGTATCTATGGTAGCGTGCCGGACGGAGTACGAGCATACCAAAAGCCCCAATTCATCTCAGAATTTCTCACGAATGAAGCGAGCGATCTCAGAATAATTCGCCCGGTCGCTTGAAGAGGTTAGTCGCCAGCGGAGTCCGGGGCTTGTCAAGGCCGTATTTATTCGAGAGCGTGCCGATCAGTGTGTGCATGAAATCGGCATACGCCCCCGTCCCGCTCATGCGTGTTCCCCAGTTCGAATCGTTAAGCTTTCCGTTGCGGATCATCTCGACTCGGGTGATTACGCGGTCTGCTTTCTGCGGGACATTCTTATTCAGCCAGTCCACAAAGATTTGCTTCACCGAATACGGCAACCGAAGGATAGTATGCGCCACGAACGTTGCCCCCGCATCGGCCGATCGCTTCAGGATGTTCGGGACTTCGTTGTCGTTCAATCCCGGAATGATCGGGCCAACCATAACCCCAACCGGTATATTCGCCTTTGCCAGTGTCTCCATCGCCTTGAATTTCATCGTTGCTGTCGACGTCCGAGGTTCGAGCTGGCGACGCAACAGGGGATCGAGCGAGGTGATCGATAGCAGCGTGCTCACCAGATTCATCGACGCCAATTCTGTCAGCAGATCGAGATCGCGAAGGATGAGCGCATTCTTTGTCAGGATGCTCACGGGATGGCGATATTCGAGAAATACTTCCAGCACTTGCCGTGTCAGTTTATACTGCCGCTCGGCGGGCTGATAGCAATCGGTATTCCCGCTCATCATGATGCTTTGCGGAATCCACTTGGGATGATCGAACGCCTCACGCAAGAGTTGCGGAGCGTCGTGCTTGACCATGATCTTCGATTCGAAGTCGATGCCGGCGTTGAAGCCAAGATATTCATGGTACGGTCGGGCCCGGCAATATGCGCAGCCGTGCTCGCAGCCACGGTACACATTGATCGAATAATTCATCCCGACATCCGGGCTATCGTTCTTAAAGAGAATCGACCGTGCATGATCGACCAGAAATTGTGTCTGCACGACCGGCAACTCTTCGCCGATCGTTTCCCATCCGTCGTCAAATGCTTCGTACCCGACAGTCTCGAACCGGTTGGTAATCTCTAATGCTGTTCCTCGCATAGTCGTGATATCATGATGGTAGAATTGAGCGTGGTGCTTATAACTGTACCATCAAGATAATCACACGGCAAACTCGCTGCAAGGTGCCCGTCGAAATTTAATGTTACGAGCACCTATCTACTCATCTTCGATTAATGTGCGACGACCAATCGTTGCATTGCACTCGTTCCTTCTGCTTCCACTCGCACGAAATATGTACCATTTGAAAGTCGCTGCGGATCGACCGAAACGACATTCCGCCCCGCTGCTGCCGGACCATTATGCAGCATGATTACATTGCGACCAAGTGCATCCATCAACTCAACTCGCGCCGGACCGCCGTTCGCAAGTGTGAACGACACATGCGTTATCTCGTTCGACGCCGGGTTCTGCGAGATTGCAACGTTAAATGCTTGCGCCATCTGCGACTCCGTGACGCCACTTGCCGGGATCACGTTGACCGTGAACCTCGCGTACCGAATGATATTACGAATATCCGTCTTAATCAGAGCCGATACCAGACTCGGCGTGTAGTAGCGATACCACACCGTCGTATCGCTTTTGGAGATGCCGCCGGAGAACGAGCCGGTCTCGATGGTTACTTCTTTTACTCGAAGCGCACGCTGGGAGGTCGGTGTTCCAGACGGGTTGTATTGATTCGGCAGAATCATCGTCCCCCACTGATCGACACGCGAGACCGACGTAATGACGCGTGTCTCGCCAGGCTCGATCGTATCCCCCGTGATCGTTGATGTCGTGCTCCACGACGATTGGAATGACATCGGATATTGTGCTTCGACAAACGGCGGATTCCACATCATTACTTTTCGAACGTCGCCGTTATGGTCGTCCACGATCCCCAGTTTATATGCTAATCTGTTCGGATTCGACGACGAATCCGAATTCGCGAAACGAAGATACTGGTAGCGTGGCACGGTAGTGGCCGATGTCCCTCTTACGACTTCGTTCGCTTGTTTGAGATCTGTATCCGAAGACAGCGGCGCACCCGTGATATCCATAAACGAGTCCGTTTCAGGGGACGCCGGGTCACGGGTAAACTTCGCGACGGTAAAGTCCCACACGGCATTCGTGTCGCTGCTGCCGAGCACAGAAGTAAGTTTGAACGGCTCCTGAGAGGTGAACGTCGTCAGTACGCTCGGAACGTGATTGATATAGAAGATAAAATCGGGGAAATCGATCGTAATCGGCACGTCAGTGGACGGCTGAGCCGACGCTCCGGCAACAAGCGATACAAGCAGGAGCAGTGAAGCAAGATGTTTCATGGTAGTCTATTGAGCAACTTCGTGAGCGATGGACGAATGAATCCACTACTATGACACAGTTCTCCCACGATCTGTGACAACTCACTCAAGAAATTGTACGAAGTACACCATACAGTAGGACGGACTCTCAGTCCGTCCGCGAGCGTAGCGAGCACTCTCGGCGCATCCTGCTTCCCGAACGAGGACGGACGAAAAATCCGTCCTCCGGCTCTCAGCAATAACTACATCAACGGCTGCAGCATGCTTACGCGGTTGCCTTCGGTGTCTTGGAACGACACCCACTTCCCGACGCCCGGAATGTCATCGGGATCGCGGAGGATTTTGCCGCCCGCGGCTTTCACTTTCTCCATCATCTCGTCGAGATTCGTCACCGCGATCACAACCGACGGCGCATGCGACGTTACATCATCGGTCTTCTTGTAGAACCCGCCGTTGATCGTCCCTGGCGTCTTGACCATGCCCTTCTCGTCGGTCTCGGTCGTCGTCACGAGCACGTAGCTCCCCATCTCCTCGCCGAGCTGCTGTGTCTGCCAGCCGAACGCCATCTGATAGAACTTCTGCATCCGCGCCGTATCGTGGGCGCCCATTTCAAAATGTACAACCGGATTCATAGTAGTAGAATGTATATTGGATGAATGACCGAACCCCAAGCCCACTCAGTCTGTCCGCGATAGCGCGCCGAATGGTGCTCATCGATCGTCGGAACAATATACAGACACGGTACAGGCCGCCACCCGATTTCAGATCAGTAGGACGGACTCTCAGTCCGCCCGCGAGCGAAGCGAGCCGTTCATGCAGTTGGCATCGAGCCGGGATCTTGCTTTGTATGCCGAACGCCCAGGATTGTGATCTCCTCCGCATCGACGATGTAGAACACGGCATACGGAAACCGAGGTACCAGTGCTCGTCGAGTCTGCCCGATCCGTTGCGGGTAGAATTCGGGATATTCAACGACATGATCGAGTAGTCCCTCAAGAATTTGCAGGAAAACAACTCCGAGCCCTCTGCTCTCGGACTCATAGTATGCAAAGGCATTCGCAATATCCGTTCGTGCGACAGAGAGGAGCCGCAACCGCTTGCTCATCGCCGCTCAAGAATACTCGCTTTGACCTCTTCCCAACTCATTGTCTCGAGTTTCCCTGCGCGATACTGAGCAAGCCGATGTTCGATCTCCCTCCGGTCATCGTCGCTGATCGGGATGTCGTTTTCATTCTTCGCAAGCGAATCCCACAGCTCCCAGACCAACTGAAGCTTTTCTGACGGATTCATCTGTGCAACGTTTGAAGGTAGCATAATACTCTACTCCTTTCTTGGAACACCTGCCCAATGTCAAAAAGTGCACTACATCAGCAGGACGGACTCTCAGCCCGTCCGCGAGCGAAGCGAGCAGTGTCGGCACGTATATTTGATATCGATACCAACACCATTACACCGACCACCCATGCGAAAAATAATCTCTGCCTTCAATATTACGCTTGACGGCTATTGCCAGCATACCGCCGGGATGGTCGACGCCGAGATTCACGAATATTACAACGATCTGCTCCGCCAGGCCGATACCATGATCTGGGGACGGACCACCTACCAGCTCATGGAAGGTTTCTGGCCCGAGCAAGTAGTACACCCGAGCGGCGACAAGGCCCAGGATGACTTTGCCGTCCTCATCGACGGCATGAGAAAGATCGTCTATTCGCGGACGCTTGATGCGGTCCGCTGGAAGAACTCCGAACTCAGGAATGAACTATTGGCGGACGAAATCCTGGCACTCAAAGCGCAGGAGGGCAAGAACATCCTCGTCGGCAGCAGAAGCTTGATCACCGAGTTTACGAAGCTGGGCCTGATCGACGAGTACCGGCTGCTGATCCATCCGACATTTGTTGGCGGCGGCCTGAAATTTCTCGAAGGCCTCGACCAAAAGGTCGATCTGACGCTGACCGCGACCAAGACATTCGCGATCGGTTCGATCATGCTCCACTATACTCCTCGACAAAAGTAATATGGTACGAATGGACAACATCGGCATTGTCGTCGAAGACTTGCCACGGATGGTCGCCTTCTTTCAAGAGCTTGGCCTCGTGCTCGAAGGCGAGATGCGCGTCGAAGGGCCGTGGGTCGATCATTGCATCGGGCTCGAGGGCGCCGTCAGCGATATCGCAATGATGCGGACACCCGGCGGAGGCGCGAGCGTCGAACTCCAACGATACATTCGCCCCGAGGCCGTCATGTCCGAACCGCAGAACGCACCGTCGAACACGCTGGGCATACGGCGCATCATGTTCGAGGTCGACGACATCGACGCGATGGTCGGGCGCTTGCGCAAACACGGCGGCGAAGTCCTCGACCAGATCGTGCAGTACGAACACGTCTATCGCCTCTGCTACCTCCGAGGCCCCGAAGGCATCCTCATCGCCCTCGCACAAAAACTCACCCAGTAGGACGGATACTCTTGTCCGTCCGATCATCTTAAGTAGGACGGACTTTAGTCCGTCCCGCCATACCGCCTCTACTTCCCTTCTACCCGCCCCCTAATATCATCGCGCTTAACGGGGCCGATATAGCGACTGTCGTAGGCATCGTTCGTGTTGTCGCCGAGCACGAAGTAAGTGTTCGCCGGAATCGTGTACGGTAATTGCAGCTTCGCCGGCTCTCCCGGCACCATCGCGGCATAGCGAATGCCCGCGATCTTCTGCGGATATGTCATCTTCGCCCCGTTGATGAAAATGAAGCTGTCCTTAATATCGATGGTCTCGCCGGGCAGACCGACAACACGGTGACACCACACTTTTCCTTTCGTCTGGTCATTCATGAAGGCGACCACATCCCATCGAACAGGCGCGTCGCTTACATACGCAGTGTAGTTGATGGTAACGGCTTCGCCAGCCTTGATCGTCGGCTCCATCGACCCACTCTGAATCTTCGCCTCACGGCAGGACCCAAGCGCCACAGCAAATACAACCCCGATCGCGATCGTCAGTAGATATCTCTTCATATTTGTCCTAATGTGTTCATTCGCTCAGCAACATCCGAAAAGTGACATACGCTCCGCCTCACCCAGTAGGACGGACTTTAGTCCGTCCGCGAGCATCTGCACTCATGTACCCGAGGGCAACAAACCGTGCCCGATGCAACAACGGAGCGTGTCGACCGTTTGAATACTGCATTCACGTATTCATCTATCTCAACCATCATGCGTCATACATATCTTCTGGTTCTTGTTGTTCTCGTTATTACACAAGGGTGCTCGAGCAGCTCGACTCAACCCGAGACCGCACCGACACCAACAACGATCCGAACGCTCTTCCCGCTCGCCGTTGGCAATAGTTGGACATACCAGGTAACGAACTACGATGCGAACACGGGCGCGGTCAGTCAGCGATCGACGTACACCACATCGATCGATAGCGCCGTCACGATCAACGGACAGACCGCATACAAGTACGGCAGTGGTTCTGCGTATCAATCGTTCTCCGGGAATGACCTCCAGTACTCATACACGCCAAGCGGCCGCACAGGAATGATCACGCTCGTTCGGTACCGCTACCCTATGCTCGTCGGTACCCCTCAAAAGGTGCTCGACACAACGTACTCCGACCAATCTCGTCAGGTCACCACGCTCGAGATCGTCGATAGCGCAAAGAAGGTGACCGTTCCCGCAGGGACCTTCACGTGCGTTCAATTCCGCACGGTGATACTTTCGACCTTCTCCGCTGCCCCTCTTGATACCGCCCAAGTCACAGATGACTACCTCGCACCCGGGGTTGGGTTGGTCCGGACGGCACACTATCGATCAAACAGGATCAGCGAGGATAACCTGCTCGATCTCGTCGAGCTCAAGTCGTACACCGTCAAGTAAGTGAGTAGGATTCCGGTTTGAGCGTGAAGCCGAATTGAAACGCGATCAGACGCGGACGGACTCCTTCAGTCCGTCCGCAAGCAAAGCGAGCGACTCAGTAGGACGGACTTTAGTCCGTCCCGCAAGCAAAGCAAGCGACTCAGTAGGACGGACTCTCAGTCCGTCCAGACTCAGTAGGACGGACTTTAGTCCGTCCCGCGAGCAAAGCGAGCGACTCGGGAGCCCCTGCCAATTCGTCACCAACACTCACATCTGGTTTGTTAGGTGCCGATCCGGCATTTGAGCCCCAGATAACGGCGGCCTACTTCCCTTCGATCCTCCCTCGGATATCGGAACGCTTGATCGCGCCGAGGTAGCGGCTATCGATCGCGTCGGACGTATTGTCACCCAGGACAAAATAACAGTCCTTAGGAATAAGATACGGCAAATGGATCTTTGTCGGCGTCCCGGCCGGCAGAGCGGAGTACCTCACCTTCCCGATCTTTGCAGGATACTCAAGTTTCACACTATCGATAATGACGAAGCCGTCCCGCAGATCGATTGTCTCCCCGGGCATACCGACGATCCGGTGACACCAACTATTGCCATGCGTGTCCTCGTCCTCATATGCCGCGACATCCCAGCGCTGCGGATCGCTGTTCAAGTACGCGGTATGGTTGATCGTGACCACATCGCCTTGGTGGATCGTCGGCTCCATCGAACCGCTCTCGAACTTCGCGCCGCGACACGCGCCAAGCGACAACACCAATGCTACAATTCCGAAAGATCTGAAGACTACAGTCATGAAATCGATCATTGTTACTACAAATACCAAGACACGCCAACAACCGTCGGTGCCTTGCCTTTGATAGTACTACACTCGCCGCTTCAGGTTTCAACCCAGAGCGGTTGTCGGGCAGGAGAGGTGCTTTGGATTTGTGGCACGGTTCTTGTCCCCGTTTAGATAGTGTATCCCTCACAAGCCACGAAAGGAAGCGACGATGAAAACGTATATGATGACTCTCGCACTGCTCGCTCTGGTAACGTTCGAAGCACACGCCCAGCGTACAAAGGCGCAGGCGATCTATGATGAAATGGTGACCAATTTGAAGATCGACACGGTGAACATTCACGACACCCAGCGGCTCATTCAGGCCGCGCTGCTCGAGCCGGACCTCTGCTTCCACGGCAACCCGCACCCAACCCCGATGGATGCGTTCGACCCCGAAACAAGCAAAATGCGCACCCCGATCGCCAAGCTCCGCAAAGCCCTAGCCCGCTACGAAGCCGAGTACGAAAAGGACAAAAAACACTACGGCAAGCTGCTGCGCGATGCGTTGCTCAAGGAAAAAGCAGAGGCAGGGAAAACGGCCAAAGAATAATTCGAAAGCTCAGCAGATTCACAGGCCAGTCGTCGGCCAGCGACGAAACCAATAACTGTTGGTATTGTTCAATTGTGGACTTATGCAATCGGCATGATCGATGACTCCCTCAGAAGTCAAGAAGTATTTTGATGTGCTGGAAATACCATTTGGCTCTTCGCTTGCCGATGCTCAAAAGGCATACCGAGAGCTTATCAATGTCTGGCACCCTGATCGATTCCAAGGAAATGAAAACCTAAGGAGGAAGGCCGAAGAAAGAACGAAGCGGATAAACGAGGCGTACGGATTTGTGAAATCCTTCATCGAGGAGTACGCGAATCAGCAATCGCACCAACGCCAGTCAAACCGTGATGCACACGGCCGTCAGACGACGGACCCGCCACGAAACGCTGGTCAGACCAGGACCGAGCCACCGCCACCACAACCACCGCCGAAAAGAGATGCCAGCAAACAGGCAAAGGCAGCTCGAAACAGAAAGCTGCTTCTGTGGTTCTTGGGAATACTGGTGTTCGGGTCAATCTTGAAAAGAATGGGATACGACACGACGTCGCATCCGAATACCGACACCGCATCCCATGGTCGGCTCCCCACAGGCGATGATTCAATCAACAGCTCAAAAACGAGACAGTCATCCACCCAGCCTAATCTGCCTGCGCCGATACTTTCAAATACTTTTATGGCTCTTGACGGGACATCTGATATCTTCGAGCTAACCAATGTGACCGGAAAGATTACATTTAAGCCGAGGGAAGATAACGGACTACTTCAGATGCGGAGCAAGTCAAATGGGAAACTTCTAAGCAAGACCTTGATTCCTTACTACCTCGACGTACACAGTGTCTATCGAGTGTTTCTTGATGGTGGAGAGTACCTGATCTGGGATGGGTGCTACCCACATAGATGCCCTGACGAGAGAGGCCTCGTAATTTACAGTGCACCTCTAAACAAGTTCTTCCGCGTCCATTACATCGCTGCCGAGGATTCACACAACGCGACTTTGGATGGCAATGCACTCCCGACGGGCAAAGCGTATGTCAACTTCCCGCTAGGCACCCTGCCACACGAGGTGGAACGGCAGATTCTCGAACACTTCAAACTTGATGACGCTACAGTGGTTTCTGGGCGACTCTGCAGCGAGTATTTCTGCGATGGTGGTTCAGATGGCCCGGTCTTCAAGAATCCCGTTGATACAGCTTCAGTAGGTGCCGAGTTGGCTGCATTCGGGTTGTGGTACGCTGTACCGTACTCCCGCGCTCGTCGCATTCTCATGCAAGACGGTTGGAAGCCGGTTTATGAACTTCGAGACAACCGTCCCTATCAAGAGTATCCAGAAGTTGTTTGTGGAAACGCGAGTTGCAGTGTGGTCTACATGAAGGGTGATAAACGAATTTCGCTTAGTCTGGATTTATCGGATCTAGGTGTGGATGGAGTCGATACACTCTAAAGTCTGCCCCAATCTTCTTTCGGCTTCCTATCTGACAAATCATCTTCATCCCACTCGGGCGGTCTAAAAGCTCCCCCCACGATATTGCCTCCACCTGTGTATTCCATAATGGTGAACCCCTGCTGTCGATAAAACTCGCGCAGCAATCGGGCGTATTTCCGGCTCCTTGGTCCCTGGGTGAGCGTAGACAGTTCAATACCCGCCTTGGTTAGTTTTAGGCACGGCATAGGTGTGGGTATTTTGTCGGCGCTGAGGTTGAATGCGAAGGTGCTATTGTACCATATTTCGAGTCTCCCTTTTTCTGTATCTTTCTTGTTCATAGTAAAGAACAGGGAGTGCTGGAGCAATCCTGCCTCCTCGAGGAGAAGGATATCGTCAAAGCTCATATCGCAGAACTCTGGGAATATTCCCTCTTGGTAGTATACGAATCGGCCATTAAAGACGAACTTGCAAAGCGTTGCGAAGAGCGTTGCTTCCTTTTGGGAAATATTCTTTAAGAGATCAAGCGTGCGCAAACTGTAACTACCCGGTTGGCAAACCTCACCTGCTAGAATTCTACCCCAAATCAGTTGCATGTCATCGTCAGAAACATCCTCTGCGATGTTAAAGAAGCGAACTGTCCAATCTGGGTCAACAGGATCCTCGGATAACGGAACCTGAGAGTCACCCGCCGTCAACTCAAAGGCTGCATCTGCGATTATGCTCTCTCGGTTTTGTTGTTTTCTTTCAGCATTTAGTCGCAGGGCTACATCTGAGCGCTGGTCAAATGAGAGCGCTCTCTGCGAGGCGGTTGCCATCATCTGAATATTGCCATCCCGCAATTCTAGGGAGACCCCGTCGAGGTTTGGGGATGACTGCACAAGCGAGTCTAACTGCTTGGCTAGGCTCAATGCGGTTTCGCCTTGTTTCTTGATCTGCCGCGAGCCGGTTTTCAGGCCGAAGCCTGAAACTATCGTCTCAAGTAGTTTTCGAAATGAACGATCTGCCGGTCCAGCAATCTGTGCTAAATCCTTCTCGTCCATAATAAGTTGTACTTAACTTTGCTTATGTGGCGTCTGATTTCTCGATTCCGGCTGCTTTTCGAAGTACCGGGTCCCATTCATTCCAATACGCAGCATCCTGATGCTCGTCTGTCAGCAACTCATATCTCTTTTGCCAGTCTATCACATTCTCCCTTTGACCTCCCTTGCACCAAGTATACTGATCTAACATATGCGCGACATCAAGTCCATGCTGCATCAATTTAAACCCCTTCGAATAGAGTATGTCAGATTGAGAGAAAGCTGCCGCACTGGCGGCGAGATTGTTTGCAAACACCGCCTGAACGGAGTTACAAAGCAAGTCAACGAGGGCGAATGACATGCAGGTCGACATGGCGTTCACTAGCACCACCTTCTCTGCTGGAAGCTGTCGTATGAACGATGCAATTTTAGTCCATGCGACGCGATCAACGTCAGAACAAGCCTCTGTCCCAGACAGACTACCGTGAGAAATTATTTCAATAATAACTGGGTGTTCTATGCCTAAAGCCGCAAGTTTCTCAAGTTGGATTGCAATCCCATCGTGCGTACCATCAAGTACAATAACGTTTGAGAATTGTTGTCTTAGCTTCTTGATGCGAGCTTCCGCTGGTTGCAACAGCACGCGATCCTCCAGCTGCCTCAAGGCGAAAATAACAATGACATCATCAACATTCTGTCCAAGGACTACCACCTCTAACCCCTCCTCCAATACGTGACAGCTCCAACTTACGAATGCGTGTCTACAGCTAACCTGACTATCCAAGCTTCCTCGTGGCTTCCCGAGTCAGGAGACCCTCACTCATCGATTCTGGCGAATATCAGCCCGACTGTCAACAAGGGCTTCACCCTCCCTAGCTACACCCGCTGGTTGTGCCGAAGTATTCGCAGAGAGTGCAGGCGCTGGAGGCGGCCAGAGCACGACTGGCTGTCTCCACGACGGCCTTATGGGATATTGAGCGTCCGTTTTACTTCCTCAAGCGTCAGGCCGGGGATGTGTTGCTCCTCGGAAATCGCTGTCTCAAGATCGAGGACGTCTTCTGCATCTTCGAGAAGTTCTTGCATCTTCCGAAATTCTTCGGCGGGCAGAACGACGAAATTCTGGCCGTTCTTCTCGAAGTACTCAGTGTGATATAACATGTTAGTTGTACGACTCCTTCCGATCCTTAACCCTGTACACAACGATCTTGTTTCCTTCGATATTGAACAGCGCCCTGTAGTTTCCGGAACGAACGCGATACTGAGGTTCGTGCGATTTTAGCTTCTTAATATCGCCGTCCAGTCCGTTCGTGAGCTGTTCGATCCGCGCGAGCATGCGTATCCTATCTTCCACCGGAAGGCGGGTAAGGTCCTTGAGCGCTCGTGGTTTTATCTCAAGATCGTATTTCATGGCGACGGGATAACGCGTGAGCACTCTCACGCATTATCTCAAAACCTAATGTAAACTCTTTATCCGTTTCCTCACGAACACCCGCTGGTCGTGCCGCAGTCTTCGCAGAGGGTGCAGGCGCCGTTGC
Source organism: Bacteroidota bacterium (assembly GCA_018266755.1). Lineage (NCBI taxonomy): Bacteria > Pseudomonadati > Bacteroidota > Bacteroidota bacterium. Next base: position 385,111 of record JAFDZW010000001.1, on the reverse strand, counting down.
GCTTGACTCTCATCGATCCGCAGGCGGGGCATTGCTCGCCGGTGTAGCCTTTGGTTTTGGCTTCGCGGTACTGTTGTTTGCGGGTTTCGGCGGCGGTGGCGGCGCTGGTCGCGGCGGCCATGGCCGGTTCGGGTTCGGACTTCTGCTGGTTCTTGAGCCGCTCGACGACCTCATCCTCGCTCGGCGCTTCGGTGCGCTGCGTGCTGACGGCCGATACCGGCGCAGTCGCAGGCCCCGCCGCAACGCTTGCGTGGTGATGGTGGTCGTGCTTGTGCTCGTCGACCGCTTTGACGTGGACGAAATCGGTACGATTGAGGTATTCGTAGCCGAGCGCACGGAAAACGTAATCGAGGATCGATGTTGCGTTCTTGATCGCTTCGTGTCCCTGGACCGATCCGGCGGGCTCGAAACGGGTGAACGTAAAGGTATCCACTAACTCTTCGAGCGGCACGCCGTACTGGAGCGCCTTCGAAGCCAAGACGGCGAAGCAGTTCAAGAGTCCCTTGAAGCTTGCGCCCTCTTTGTACATATCGATAAAGATCTCACCGAGCGCACCGTCGTCGTATTCGCCGGTACGCAGGTACACTTTGTGTCCGCCGACGACGGCTTCGCGGAGCCATCCGCGGCGGCGCTGCGGCAGCTTCAGGCGGCGCGGCTGCCATGTGCCGGTCTCTTCGGCCTGCACGTTGATGAGCTGGTGCAGCTCGGCAGCGCCAACGGTCTCTTTGATCTCGTCCTCGGGATCGCTGAAGAGGACCTGCTCAGCGAGGTCGCCTTCTTCGTTGATCGAGTTGAGCGGCTGCGACAGCTTGGAGCCGTCGCGATAGAGCGCGTTCGCCTTGATCATGAGCTTCCACGAGTCGGTGTACGCATTCGAGATATCCTCGACGGTCGCCTCGTTCGGCATATTGATCGTCTTCGAGATCGCACCCGAGATGAACGGCTGTGCGGCCGCCATCATGCGGATGTGCGCATTGTAGGGGATGAAGCGCTTGCCGTACTTGCCGCACTTGTTGGCGCAATCGAAGATCGGCAGGTGTTCGTCGGCGAGGAACGGCGCGCCTTCGATGGTCATCGTGCCGCAGACGTAATCGTTGGCCTTCGAGATCTCTTCCTTCGAATAGCCGAGCGATGCGAGCATATCGAAGTTCGGATCGTCCATCTGCTCGAGCGTGAAGCCGAGCTTCTTGCAGTAGTCTTCGCCGAGCGTCCACTTGTTGAACGCAAAACGGAGATCGAAGACGTTGTCGCACTGCTTCTCGATCTCGTCGATCTTCTCGTCGGAGAAGCCTTTGAGCTTGAGCGTCGAGCGATTGACCGCCGGGCAGCCGACGAGCGTGCCGTGGCCTTTGCAGAACTTCTCGATCTCTTCGATCTGCTTGTCGGTATAGCCCAAGCGCACGAGCGCCTTGCGGACCGACTGATTGACGATCTTGAAATATCCGCCGCCGGCGAGCTTCTTGAACTTCACGATGGCGAAGTCGGGCTCGATGCCGGTGGTGTCGCAATCCATCACGAGGCCGATCGTGCCGGTCGGCGCGATGACGGTGACCTGTGCGTTGCGGAAGCCGTGTGCTTCGCCGAGCTCGTAGGCGCGGTCCCAGCACTCGCGTGCGGCAGTAAGGAGATCTTCCGGCGCTTCTTCGGCGCTGATGCCCATCGGCTTGATGGTCAGGCCCTCGTAGCGGTCGGCGGCTGCATCGTAGGCAGCAAGTTTGTGGTTGCGGATGACGCGGAGCATCGACTCCTTGTTGGCCTCATAGCGCGGGAATGCGCCGAGGTCGCGCGCCATTTCGGCCGACGCTGCATAGCTCTCGCCGCAGAGGATGGCGGTCAGTGCGCCGCTAATGGCAAGCGCCTTCGGCGAATCGTACGGAATGCCGAGCACCATGAGGATGGTACCGAGGTTCGCGTAACCGAGGCCGAGCGTGCGGTAATCGAACGAACGCTGCGCGATCTCGCGCGACGGGAATTGCGCCATGAGCACCGAGATCTCGAGCGTGATCGTCCAGATGCGCGCCGCATGCTTGTAGCCTTCGATGTCGAACTCGCCGGTCTCCTCGTTGAGGAAGTGCGCGAGGTTGATCGACGCGAGGTTACAGGCCGTGTCGTCGAGGAACATGTACTCGGAGCATGGGTTGCTGGCGTTGATGCGGCCGTCTGCGGGGCAGGTATGCCACTCGTTAATGGTCGTATCGAACTGCATGCCCGGATCGGCGCTCGACCATGCGGCGAGCGTGATCTCGTTCCACAGGTGCGATGCCTTGACGGTCTTGGCGACCTTACCACTGGTGCGGTAGCGGAGCTGCCACTCCTCGTCGTTCGCAACCGCATTCATGAAGTCGTTGGTGACGCGGACCGAGTTGTTCGAGTTCTGTCCCGAGACGGTCTGGTATGCTTCGCCTTCGTAGTGCGTATCGAAGGTCTTGAAGTCGATGTGGTCGTAGCCCATCTCGACCAAGCGCAGGCAGCGGACGATGTAGTTCATCGCAACGCCGCGGGCAAGCGCCTTCTTGATGGCGATATCGAGATCGTGGTTGAGGTGGCGATCGGTGCCACCCTCGACGGCGATCTTCATGATCATGTTCAGGAAGAGATCGCAGATCTTCGAGCCGGCCACGAGCGCGGCGACCTTCTGCTCTTCGGATGCCTTCCAGGTGATGAAGTTCTCGATATCCGGGTGGTCAACGTCGAGAATGACCATCTTCGCTGCGCGACGCGTCGTGCCGCCCGACTTCACCGCCGCTGCTGCGGTGTCGAATATCTTGAGGAAGCTCATGAGTCCGCTCGACTGTCCGCCGCCGGAAAGCTTTTCACCTGCCGAACGCAATGCAGAGAAGTTCGAGCCCGTGCCCGAGCCGTACTTGAAGATGCGCGCCTCGCGCGTCATCAGGTCGAAGATGCCGCCTTCGTTGACGAGATCGTCGGTCACCGACTGGATGAAGCAGGCGTGCGGCTGCGGATGGGTGTAGGCGTCGCTCGAACGCGTGAGCTGGCCGGTCTTCGGATCGACGTACCAGTGGCCCTGTGCCGGACCGGTGATGCCGTATGCCCAGGCAAGGCCAGTGTTGAACCACTGCGGCGAGTTCGGAGCACCCATCTGACGCATGATCATATAGACCATTTCGTCATAATACGCCTGCGCATCATCCTTGGAGGAGAAATAGCCGTGCTTCTCGCCCCAATAGCGCCAGCAACCCGCCAAACGGTGAGCTACCTGCTTGATGGACTTCTCGGCGCCCATGACCTGCTTGCCGTCCTCACCGATGAGGAGGTTGCCTTCGGCATCGCGCTGGGGGACGCCGGCCTTGCGGAAATACTTCTGGGCGAGGATATCGGTAGCCACCTGCGACCACTGGCGCGGTACTTCGATGTCGTGCATCTCGAAGATCGGCTTGCCATCGGGGTTGCGCAACACGCTCGAGCGCATCGTGTATTCGAACTGATCGAAGACACTGGTTCCTTTTTTCGTAAAGCGACGGGCTACCTTCATACGTTTCGTATGCTCCTTACAATTCTAAACAAAAAACGTGAGTAAGTTATCTCGTTCTTCGGCGTCGACAGCCGGAGGGGGCAACGCTCAGGATGCGCCGAACAGTCAATGGTCCGGCACCCGCATAAGGCAGGTGTTGCTGAAGAAGTGATCCGATATTCGTCGAGGCTATCATGACTATCCCTAAGCTGTGCGTTTCGGTTGTTCGGCGAGTCGGTACTTAAACGTCCTGAATTCTGCAGCGCACTCGCGAGATTGTTTCCGAGTGCAAAACCTTATACGAGCACAGAACTACGCTCCCAAAAAATGGAGCGAAGTTGTAAATACAAATTTCGGCAAATTGATTTTAAAAAGCAAGGCAAACATGCTCGTATTTATCAACAATCTTCTTCACATACAATCGCGGTTATCAACCATGAGATCGAACTCGATTGCTAACCCCTTATTCTCTATAAGGATGCTTGTGGATGACGACCATCGAATGTAGCGACAACCTATGAAGCACATGTGTCTATGTGCATCGGATTGCGACGAGTTTACTACCGATCCAGTACCATTGGAAGAGTCGTGTTCGACGAGCTCAACCCGTCGATGCCGTGAACGATGACAAAGTACTTTCCATTGGCTAGTCCGCGGCAATCCAGCTCGATCGAACCCACGGATTGTGACGTTTGCAGCCCCGAACTCGAACGAACTCGTCTGCCGAGAATATCAAATACGTCTGCAGTAATGGTGGCCCCATCGGTGGGCGAAGAAGAGCCGAGCGAATATCGAAGGATTGCCCGGTCGGAACGGACGGGATTTTCGGATAGCCGCGCAAACGGACCAGGCAGGGTCTCGACATCTGTCGACGAGTCGCCGGGCTGCTTCAAACTGTGATACGCAGTAGTTGGCGTGAGAATCATATTGTCGGCATCCATGAGAAAATCAACCGCAGAACTATCGTGTCCGGTACAACGGAACATCAGATCGTGCGAACCGGCGGTGAGGTAATGAATACCCAGTTCGAGAGGCGCCGAACGCATTGGCATCGACCAGTCGGTGTCCAGATATCCATGCAACGACCCCACAAACATACTGTCGAGATAGAGGTCATAATTGCCGTATCGAAGTCCAATGATATGGTACATGGATACAGCGAACGTATCGCTGACAGGCACGTTAAACCCGAATTTGATCTTCCGTGATGGCCCGTCCGGATAGAAGAGATACCCCGTCGTATTGCTCCAATCGGCATACGGGTACCATCCGAGGTAGACTGGAGATGACTGGTAGGTCCATTCGCTATAAATCACCGGGAGGTCCTCGAATTCATACGAAAGTGTCCGGGTCAGTTGAAACGATCGGGTGAGCGCTTCTGAACCGCGATCGCCACGAACCCGAATTCGATACACAGACTCCGGCAGCCACGGAAGCCGGATGGTCGCATGCAGATCGTTGAGCGAAGAAACTGTCGGGATCGAGAGATAATTGACCTCTGCGGTATCGACGTAGATCCGAACGCGTTCGCCCGGAATAAAACCTTGTCCGTCGAGTATCAACGAGTCCCCTGCACGAAATACAGGCGGATTGGTGTCATTGAGGAACCGTACCGTCGGATCGGACAGTACGAAGATCGGCTCGGGGCGTACTTCCCCGTTGACACTCAGCCGATGTATACCACTCGGCACCGAGGCCGGAATGGTAAGGTCGGCGGTAAACGAGCCATCGATTCCTGCTGTCATCGATCGTAGATGCGTGGTATCGATCGATATGTCGATCGCTTGCCCCGGACGGTACCCCTTCCCCTGGATGTTCCATTGTTCTGCTCGGTCGAGGCTATCATGGCTTGGCCAAAACGGAGTCCATCGTTTGTACAAGAAACCGACGGTTCGGTACCATGTCTGAAAGTCGTTATTGACACCGTGTTGGTGTTCGTAGTCCAACGACTTTTCGAAATCGAGTGCGTCGAGGTAGTGAAAGCGGTAGATACTGGAGTATTCGTGCGTACAACCTGCAAATGGCAATGAGAACGTGTGATCACGGAAATACCAGCCCCCATTGCAATAGTCTTCCGTACCGGTATACCATACAGTGTTCTGTTCGGATGAATCGACGAAGAAGTACGGATTCCCCTCCAGGTAGGAGGCGATCGGATAGTCAGGCAATGCGAAGAACACGCCGATGAAACGACCCCGGCCGAGCGCATGAGCGACCGGATGGTACCGCTTCCAATGCGCAGGCTTGGATTCGCTGAACTGCGCATAGAGATACCCTTCGTCATGGCGATTCACCGCTTCAGGAGAGTAGAGTAACTGCCCTCCGCCGAGATGGACTGTCTTCGAACCGAAATTCTCGAGTCGGATTACCGCTTGCTCCGCAAATGGCATCGGAAGGTAGCAGGTGAAATGACCCCCGAGATCCGCTCGAATTTGAAACGCATTCACGGTGCGAAATCCAGCGCCGCAACCAAAGAAGTCTGGTACCGGCACATCGACGCTTGGCGTCGGATTCCCATCCCAATAGATACGTAAACGAAGGTCAGATAGGGCCGCAAACTCGGCAGTATCCACGTCAACATGCAGCTCCTGCAGCAGCCCTGGCCCTCGGAGTGAATCAATGAGTACCGACTCCCCCGCCGCGACCAGCATCTGCGGCAGAACATGCCGAACCGAGGCAGTCGTGTCCCATGGTGAACCTGAGCGATGATACGCCTCTTCGGCGGCATGTTGTTGTTGTTCTGTAATCGGGAATCTCGTCAAGGCACTCTCGATCTCAGACGAATCGGGCATTGGTCGGTACTCCACTCCCCAGAACAAACAGCAGTTATTTGGAGCGGTGAACTCCGTCACTCGAAAATTCTTCTTGTAGCAGAGTTGAATGTCGCACACAAATGCTCCGGAGGCTTCCGAGTCCAGCGGTGGACGGAAGACTCCGTGGACGTTGCGAAAGAGTCCGCGCAGATCCGAAGCAACAATAAGCGAATCGTCGATCCAAATCTTGACCAAACAAATGGAATCGGCAGGCAACTCGTAATACTGTAGCCAGATGTGAGTAAGGATTCCTGCCCCGGTCGCAGCACCTATAATCTGATAATCATCCACACTATCCTGAACCCCAGACCGATATACTCCGCTATTAACTCGAACCGGTAAACTATCCGGGCCTGTAAGGCGGCAGATACCGCGAGGATCGGATACCTTTCGATATGGGTCAAATACCTGGGCGTGCACGATATCGGAGCCTATGAGAACCAAGCTCAGCAATATCGAATACAGCAGCAGCGGGCGGTTCGGGACAAAGAAATTCACGATACCTAAACACACTGAAATGCAATTGGTTGCGCAGGGACAGTACTCGGCATTCGTTCATCGTCACGAACCCCGATGCCGGTCAACAATCGATGCCCAATCGACGAGCGGCGTCATCACGCCGTCGTGCATGTGGGTCGAGACGCCGGGGATCGGGCTCAGGCAGAGGGCTTTGTCACCGAAGCGCAGACCGCCATACAGCGCGCGACTGAGGTAGCCGTCGTCTGCACCGTTGCAGGAGTAGAATAGAATGTCTTTGTACCGCTTCACCGACGAGGCTTTGATCAGGAACGTGAACGTCGTGTTCGTGATCTGCCGCCAGTGGCAATGCTTTCCGAGGAAAATTAGCGACGGACGCAAATAGCGCGGCAGGTAGCGGTCGGGATAATCCGGCGTATGGATGACAATCGGAATGGTGTCGAGCCGTGTCTTCCAGAATTTCAGTTGTCGAAGGATCGTCTTCTTCGTGATGTACTCGTCCTTGTTCACGATGAGGTCGTTCATCCAGACAAATGCCTCTGGAGTGTGGACATAATCATCCTCTACGAAGTACACCCAGTCGTCATCCGGTACCGATAGCGCAAGCTCGACCTGTTTGCGAAGCGAGTTGTCGTTGCCATATTCGCCGTGGACCATCTCGATCTCGTGGCCCTGCTCGCGGAAGCTCTCGAAAAACGTCGTCATTTCCGGCGAGAGGCGGTCGGCAATGATGACGATACGGTGATCGACGGGCCGAAGCGCTTCGATGAGCGAGCGGAAACAGACCTTGATGAGCGTGCGCTTATCGAGGTCGAACGGCCGCGGTGCATTGTGCAGCGAGTGCACGATGTCACAAGTCCGAAAGAGAATATGATAGCGTTGGCTCACGGAGGTGTTAGTGCGTCGATCATCTGCCGTGCTTTTACCTCGGGACGGAGGTGCTCGAATGCTTCCAGTGGCACGTCTGCGCATTCGCGGTAAAACGCGTCGTCATCAAACAACCTGCGAATGAGCGATTGTGCATGCTCGGTAGCGAACTCATGCTCAACAGTGAGCGCCGGGAAAAACTCCTCTGCTTGGCCGGTCGAACGCGTCGTGACGATCGGGATACGGAGCGCCGCTGCATCGAGAATGTATCTCCCCCACGTATATCGCGGGTCAAGATTCAGCCATACATACGAGCCCGCGGTCTGCTCGAAGAAATCGGATAGCGGGACTTCCCGTCGCACCGTAAGATTCGGATCGTTGTAGAGCGATCCCGCCCGTTTGGTATAGAGGTCACGATCGAGCGAGCGATGCGTCCGGACGTTCTTTGCCAGATTGCGCCACGTACGCGATATCTTGCGCTCGTAGCCGAACATCGGATAGCCGAGCGAGCGTGCTGCGTGAAACTCCGACCATCTGCCGAGCAGCATCGGTGCGAGAAAGATCTCGCGGCGGCGCTGCTCGAACGGCACACTGCGTTTGCGCATCTCCTCTGCCGGATACGGGAAGCCGATGAACCGGACCGGCGTCTTCGTCATCGATTGCAGAAAATCGACGGTATAGCGGTTGATGCAGTTGATGAGATCGGAGGCATCGAAGAGCTCGCGGACATGCGGCCTCGGACGTGCAAAATCATGCGCATCGCCTTCGATCAACGTCACCCATTTGCATGTCGAGGGTCGGGATTCCGCAAGAGAGCGAAGCTTCTCGAGATGGATGTAGTCCGCATTTGCGATGACGATGTCATATCCCTCGATCGCCGTTGCGGTGGCAAGATCGGTATTGAGGAAATCGCCGTCCAGGGCAAAGACCCACGATTCGCACGAGTTCTCGGTCGCGGCCTGCTCGCGGCGCTCCGAGGCGCTCCAGCGTCCGCGATTCCAGTGTAACAACACGACTCGTGGGTATGACATCGGTCAGTCGATCGACGAAAGAAGTGAGTACAACGCAAACGAGGGTGTAAAACTCCACGCTTCTTGCCAAAAATAATGCAGGCGGCAAAATCTTTCTCCCTACGCCCTCTGTTCTACAGCCTCTGTTACGTACGCCTATGACGAATAATTCGAATTGTGTCGGTATCATCCTAGCCGGCGGGACGGGCTCCCGGCTGTACCCGTGCACGAAGGTCACGAACAAGCATTTGCTGCCGATCGGCGAAATGCCGATGATCTTCTACCCGCTGAAAAAGCTCGTCGGCGCGGGCATCACCGATATCCTCATCGTCACCGGCACCGAGCACATGGGCGATTTCATCTCGCTGCTCGGCTCCGGCAAGGACTTCGGCTGCAGGCTCACCTACCGCGTGCAGGACGAAGCAGGCGGCATCGCGCAAGCGCTCCTGCTTGCCGAACGCTTCGCGAACAACCAGCCGATGTGCGTCATCCTCGGCGATAACATCTTCGAGGACAGCATCTCCTCGACGATCTCGGCATTTATGGCCGACCCGAACCATGCGCACATCATTCTCAAAGAAGTGCCCGACGCCGAACGCTTTGGCGTGGCCGTCGTCGATGGCGAACACATCACCAAGATCATCGAAAAACCCACGAACCCGCCGTCGCATTTTGCGGTCACGGGTATTTACTGCTATCCGCCCGACGTGTTTGAGATTATCAAAAAGCTCCGCCCGTCGTCGCGCAACGAGCTCGAGATCACCGACGTGAATAATGCATACGTCAAAGCCGGTCGCCTGAAGTATTCATCCTTCGTGGGCTACTGGAGCGACGCCGGCACCTTCCCTTCGCTCGCAAAAGCCAACGAGCTGGTCGTTCGCACCGAACCTAAGTTCTAAGCAGCGTGCTTAATGCACGACCACCAGGTTCTCGGTGAACCAGCCGACGTCGTAGTTGATACGAGCGATGTATAAACCAGTTGGGACCATGTGGGTATCAATCTCTGCTGAATGACCATCGATCTGCCGATATGTGTATCGCGGTTTTCGTCCAAACATGTCGTACAATTCCACACCGTACAACTTGCGCTCCACAGGCATGAGGAAGGAGGCGTTGTCCGATGCAGGGTTGGGGTAGATCTGACAGAAGTCGAACGTCTGCATGGCACGCGAGCGTTCGGTAGCGACCGAGGAGAGCACTCGCGGCTCATATCGCATCATGACGAGGCCACCCCGGAGGATCCCGTTGTTCTCGATTGCAGCGCACCATCCATGATCCGGATCGGTGAATGTAAGGATGCGCCCATCGAGTAATGCATAATCGGAGACGGTAAGAGCATAGCGGTCAGTATCCCAAGTTACGCCATTATTGGTCGAATGCAACATCAGCGAAGCTCGATATTCGTCGCGAATCGAATCCTCCTCCACGGCTGTCATCCACACGTTACCGTTGCCAACAGCCTCGAATGCACGCCGGCGAGTACCGAATGTGCGGTTCTCGCTCCAGCTCGCACCGTAGTCCGATGAGTAGAGGAAGGAGATACCCTGGAGCGAGCCACTTGTGTTACCACAGAGGCAATATGTACCGGGTCGGTGGTTCATTCGGGCGAACTGATATTCCTGCTCTCCTTCGCAGTACTCACCGGTCATGAAATAGACTTCTTTTGTCGTTCGAGCAATCTGAAACTTCCCCGGGAAATCGTGGCCACCCAACCCATCCCCTACAAACGTAGGCTGATAATCCTTTGGCAGATGGTTGACGAAATGCCAACTGCGACCCGCATCTGAGCTCATAACGATGTTAAGTCCGCTTGCGAATAGCGTATCGGCCCTACTTTCCCCCGGTTGGAGGGCAATAATCCAATGAGTACTGTCAATGCATGCCCCCGTAACATGGACGCGAGCTCGTCCTGTGATGTCGTATGGATAGACCGACCTCAGGAAAATCGAGTCAGTCGGTGCCGAAGGCAACGTTACGCCTCCATCGTTCGAATAGTACAACGCATGGTGAGATACGTTTGGATCATACATCAATAGCCGCTTCGAATCAAGCGCATCCACAAGAACACAACCCGACGTGTTGTATCCATTCAGTCGCGGTTGCCACGTTGAGCCGTAGTCCTCGCTGCCAATGATCGAAGTCCCAACACCCCACCCACTATTCATTGGGACGCATACGACGCCTCCGTCTATGGGGGTAAACAGCAGCGGCCAGAATGTCATGTTATTTCCAATACCGGAATAGCTAGTCCGCGCAACAAAGACATCAGGGTATAGCGAACCGAAACTCATTTGTTCCCAACTGCGCCCCCCGTCCGTCGTTCTATACCACCGTTGGTTGAGGTTAAATGCCACACCGAGAATCGTGTCGAGAAATGGCGTCATCCGCTGCACACCGACATACCCATGCAAACTATCGGAAAACGAAAGTTGTAGGACAGACTTGACACTATCCACAGGCAAGGAAATGTAACGCCAGTCACCACGCTTTACTTGTGCCTGTGCATGTGCACAGATGCATAGTAAGAAGTAAGCGAACAGAACGCTACTGGAATGGATGGCAATAACATTGATTCGATTCCGTTTCATAGGACACACGAGTGGGTGCTGTATTACTAACGACCAGAGGCGGCGCCAAGTGCCGCCGCCTCCATCATTTTCGCATACTAGGGGCAGTTGCTTGTTGCCTCCCAGCCGTTCTCCGAGTCCTTCGTCGGGCAATCCGTGTAGAGTTGGTAACTGGCAACGTTACTCGCCGTAAAATTACCTGACCCACTCGAATTACCATCGTTGTAAAACACTTCAAAGTCGAAGTGATCAGCGCCACAGATGGTCAGTGTCAAATGTTCCAAACAGTCTAACATGTACGCAGGATCCGGTGTCACTCCATCGCTGAGGAGTGGGCAGTGAATCTCAATATCCCGATATGGGACACCGTTAGATTGGTACTGCCAGTCTGCTGGCAACAGCAGGCATTGACCCGAGGAAAGCGTCACCCTACCACCGCCAGTCACCTCCCACATCAGCCACGGCGTTGTGAACCCGGTCCCACCCCACTGCATGATAGGGTCGCATATTGAAAGCTGGGGGCTGTTGGCATCCTTATAGGCTCTTATTTTCACACTCACGATTTTCACGCCCGGGCATGCAAGCAGGTTCCGGATATGTATCCACTTACAATTCTGAGCGTCCGTGCTACATGCTGGTACGCATGTTTGTGCGCTCCAAACATTGGAAGTCACGCAAATAAACACACCAGGGTGACAAACATTATCACAACTCTGTATGCCATGATAGTGATTGGTCAGTGTTTGTTCGGAGATACACGACTGTGCATCCGCAATCCTTACAGACAGGAGAAGTCCTGATAACAACAGGAGAGCGTGTATTGCATTCTTAATGTTGTGTTTCATGTTTAAAATGTTTATGTTGTTAGATCATCTATGTCCGACTAAAGAAACGGCAACTCCAAGGCACTTGCAACCTTGAGGTTCACAATTATCGTCAATTGTTTTTTTTGTTGATAATTGCATCAATGTGCAACTTAGACTTTCATGAATCGCTTGGAATAATTAACATAATCAATATTTTACGAATAAGTTCCGCACTTGCCAATTACGCCTAATGAATGAATTCCGATAGTCGGCCTTTTCCAAGTTTTTTTTCCCTCCTCTTTTCTTTTCTACGACGAGATCACTGCGAATTGTGTTAAGTATGCTTCTTCGGTAACTATATCGTCGTATGAATCTCCTCATTACCGGCGGAGCCGGATTCATCGGGTCGAACTTCATCCGCATGGCGGTGGCGAACGGCCATCGCGTCGTGAACTTCGATGCGCTGACGTATGCCGGTCGTCGCGAAAATCTCGCCGACCTCGAAAGCGGCTCACACTATCGGTTCGTTCGTGGGAGTATCTGCGACGCCGAAGCGGTGCATTCGATCTGTACGTGTGAGAAGTTCGATGCGCTCGTAAACTTCGCGGCCGAAAGCCATGTGGACCGCTCGATCCATGCCGCGCGGGTCTTCAGCGACACGAACGTTGCAGGCGTGGCGACGCTCCTCGAAGCTGCACGCGACGCGGGCATCCCGACCTTCGTGCAGATCTCGACCGACGAAGTCTATGGCAGCCTCGGTGCGAACGGGACGTTCAGCCACGACTCCCCGCTCGATCCGTCAAGCCCGTATTCATCCACCAAGGCCGGTGCCGATCTACTGGCGCTCTCGTTCTTCAAGACGTGGGGATACGACGTGCGCATCACGCGTTGCACGAATAATTACGGCGCGTACCAATTCCCCGAGAAGTTCATCCCGACGATCATCACCCGCGCCGTGCGCGGACAGCAGGTGCCGGTCTATGGCGACGGATTACAAGTCCGCGATTGGATCTACGTCGACGATCACTGCCGCGGCATCTTCAAGACGATCGAATCCGGGAAACCCGCAGGTGTTTATCTATTCGGCGGCTCGAGCGAACGAACCAACCTCGATCTTTCGCGCCTGATCCTGCGCCACGTCGCGCGCAAGATGGGCAAGGACGAGGAAGCGTTGCTCGGCCTCATCACCCACGTGACCGACCGCCCCGGCCACGACCGGCGATACGCGATGGATTGGTCGTCGAGCGAACGCACCCTCGGCTGGCGACCCGAGACCAATTTCGATACCGGCATCGAGCGTACCGTCGATTGGTATCTGGAGCATTCCGCATGGTGGAGCGAAAAACTATGAAGATCGTAATTATCGGCAAAGGACAAATCGGCTCGGCGCTCTTCGATGCGCTGCATACGCACGAAATTACCCAGTGGGCTCACGATATTGCGGACCTCTCGAGCGACGCGCTCGAACGGCTCTCGCCAGATGTCGTGATCAACGCGGCGGGCCGCACCGATCTGCGATGGTGCGAGGATCACGCACGAGAAGCATTTCGCTCGAACGTCGAAGCGCCTCTCGAGCTTTATCTGCGCATCCAGCGCATGAAGCATCGTCCGCGCTATTTGCACTTCTCAAGTGGCTGCGTGTGGGATGGCCCCTACGACGAGAACGGCAAGCCGTTCACTCCGGCGTCAGCGCCGACGCCGGCAGCGTATTACTCCTGGACCAAGGCATCGTGCGACGCGCTGCTGCTGCAACGCGACCCAGGCGGTGTGGCGATCTTGCGACCGCGCCAAGTATTTTCGCATAACCCTTCGCCGCGCAGCACGCTTACGAAACTCTGCGCATACGAAGGGCTCATCGATACGCCTAACTCGGTCTCGAGCATCGAGATCATTACCAAGACCGTACGCTACCTCCTCGACGGCGTGGATTGGACGGGCATCTGGAATATCTACGACAAAGGCGTCACGACGCCGTTCACGATCGGAAAGATGCTCGCCGAAGCAGGGTTGCGCAAGGAGCCGAAGCCGCTGACGAAGTCCGAGCTCGACAGCTTCCACAAACCCAAACGAGTGGATACGGTACTCTATGACGAGCGATTCGAACGATTGATCAAGCCCGACGATGTGACGTCTGTGCTGCACCGCATGATCGACGCCTACGCGACGAACATCGGTGTTACGTCGTAAGCGCTTCGATCTGCGCTTCGGTCAGGAATTCCGATTGGAGTTTGCGCTTTGCCAAAAAGCGATAGAGGCTGCGCTTAAGCTCGGGGAGGGTCTGAAAATCCGACAGCACGCGATGCGTCAGCGCTCTGGTTTCACGGTAGCTTAGTTTGCGAATCAGAGACGACATGTGCTCGACTTTGTTCGGCGCTACCGAAATCTCGTCGATGCCGAGGCCGACGATAAATGGCAGTGCGCCGGTCTTCCCGCCCATCTCGCCGCACAGCGATACCGGCTTTTTCCGCAAGTGCGCTTCTTTGACGGTCATGGCGATCAGGCGAAGCACCGCCGGATGCAACTCATCGAAGAGATGCGCGATAAACTCGTTGCCCCGATCCACGGCGAGCGTGTACTGCGTCAGGTCGTTCGAGCCGATCGAAAGGAAATCGCATCTCGCGGCGAACGCTGCCGCTTGCAACGCGGCCGCCGGTACTTCGATCATTACACCGAATTTGATGTCTTCGTCGAACGGTTCGCCCGTCGAGCGAAGATCGGCTTTCGCCGCTTCGAGATAAAGCAGTGTTCGTTCGAGTTCGTCGATGGTCGTGACCATCGGAAATAGCAACTTCACTTTCCCCACCGCCGATGCGCGCAGGCAGGCGCGAAGCTGGGCCGTCAGGATGTCCGGTTGGTCGAGCAGATTCCGGATGCCGCGCCAGCCGAGGAACGGGTTCTTCTCGCGGAACCCACCGCCGATAAGCTTATCGCCGCCGATATCGAATGTGCGGATCGTGATCGGCGCCGGTGCGAAATGCGATGCAAGGTCCGTGTAGATGCGTGTCTGCTCTTCTTCGGTCGGGATCTCGTCGTTCGCCGTCAGAAAGTGCTCGGTGCGGACGAGGCCCAACCCTCGCACCGCCTTTCCTTTCACTCGTGATATCTTTGCCGCTTCGTCCACCGCTTCGGGGCTGATCAGCTCCATGTTCATGTTCACGACGATCTGTTTATCGTCGGTCGTCAGCGGCGGTTCGCTGCCATCGCGACGGACGGCCGCAACACGCGCACGTTTTTCCTTGATCGACTCCGAGAGCTTTGTACGGTATTTCGCCAGCGTTGCATCGTCCGGCGTGACGAAAAGCTCGCCCGTGAAGCCGTCGACAATCACGATGTCGCCCGTTTCGATATGCGCTGCCGCACCGCGCAAGCCCACGATGGCCGGAAGATTCAGCGAGCGCGAGAGGATCGATACGTGGCTCGTCGAGCCGCCCGCGTCGGTCGCAAAGCCGAGCAGTTCGTGCCTGGCAAAGAGGATCGTATCGGCAGGGGTCAGCATCTCGGCGACGACGATTGCCGGATGATCGAGCTTCGAGACGATCTTCTGTTTCTCGATCAGATGGCGCAGCAGACGCTGTTTGATGTCCTCGACGTCGTCCGCGCGTTCGCGCAAGAGCGGGCTTTCGCTCGTTTGCAAAAAGTGTTGATGATGCGAGAACTCACTATCGACGACGTAGGCGGCCGTCTTGTGCTCGGCACGGATACGGTGGCGAATCGTCGAGAGCACATGCACATCGTCGAGCATCATTTTCTGTGCCTCGAAGATCGCGCTCGCCTGTGCGCCGGCTTTTTGTGCTGCGAGCGCCGAGACTTTCTCGATCTCGATCTTCGCTCGTTCGATCGCATAATCGAACTGCGCGACCTGCGCGTCGGTCTCGCTTGGGTCGAGCTCGCGATCCTCCGCCACGATCAACGAGCGGTTGAAGTGATAGGCCGGACCGATGGCGATCCCGCCGTTAGCAGCGATTCCGGTATATCGAAGCACCGAGTGTGGGTTAATTATGTGTCAATATACAACGATTCGAACAGGAAGTTTCTTCCGGGGAAATCAGGGGCATTCTATATTCACCTGCGCGCATACTATACAGCGAATACTCCGCGTAAGCCCTGACCTCAAGCAAATCGAATTCTGAATTTCGTAACGATCGTCCAAACGCCTATAAACGAACAACCCCGCGCATAGAGAGCGCGGGGTTATCTCGGTGAATTCTTCCGATATGCCGCGCTTACTGCTTGACGAACTTGCGTGTGCCCTCGCCGAACCCGAAGTCGTAGTGCAACACATACGTACCGGACGACAGCGAACGAAGATCGAGCGTATAAATACTCGACGAACCGATCGACACGCGCTTTCCGGCAAGCACGGTTTTCCCGAGCGCGTCAGTGACCGACACCATCAGCGTCGACGCCGGAACATCGTTCCATTCCAATACCAACTCGTTCGAGGCCGGATTCGGATAGATCGAAATGTGTTCGTCCAACTCCTTCGTGATAACGCCGGAAGTCACGCTCAGCGTGTTCGAACGCGACTCGCAGCCGTTCGTCCCGGTGACGATCACAAAGTACTGCCCGTTCGAGGTCGGCGTAAACGTCGGGTTCGTCGCGCCGGAGATCAGCGAGCCGGACTTATACCACTGATACGATGCATACTCGACCGAGGTCGGGCAATTCAACGTATTCCCCGTTTGTGTGATCGTCGGTCTGGTCGGCGCGGTGAGTTTCGTGAATGCGATCGCATTCGACGTATCCTCGCATCCCTGACCCGTATTCGTGACCAGGCACGAATACGAACCGGCGGCCTTGACCCAATACTTCTGGGTGGTGACGCCAACGGACGAGCCGTTCTTCAACCAGAGGTACGTCTTGAATCCGCTGCCAGCGTCGATCTGGACGGAGTCGTTCTCGCAGACGGTGAGCGGTCCGCTATAGTTGACCGTACACACCGGCTTCGGAGCGACCGTCACGATCAGATCCGCGCTCGACGAACATCCGACCGAATCCATCGCGGTGAAGGTGTACGTCGTCGTTGCGCTCACCGGCACCGTAATCACGGAATCGACTCCCATGATCGTGCCGCTCGTCTTTTCGACCCACTTGTATGTATATCCTTTCTTCGTCGCACCGAATCCGCCAATCGTCGTGCCGTGCAGATTGATCTGCCCTGCGCCGCACACCGTCAGGCTTCCTCCGGTGACCGCTTTGAGCTGATCGATATTTACGACCATCGTATCGTAAGTGCGCAGATTGTTGGCATCCGTGAGCGTCAGTACATAGGTCGTCGTTGCATTCGGTTTGATCTTGAACGACGGATCGGAGCCCACGATGAAGTTCGTACGCATATTCCGCCAGGAATACACATAGGGCGGAGTGCCGAATTGGCCGGAGCCGGAAACGGTTGCCGAGTCCGTCCCACAGACATACGCATCCGGGCCCGCATTTGCTTGGGGCAACTGCTCATTGACGAGGCAGGTCGCCGCCTGCAGCCACTGCAGCATCTTCGGGATGTTGCGCGTGTGGAATTTGAGGATCACACCGCCGCTCGTCAAGTGGCAATAGCTCATGATCGTACCGGTTGTGGGCACAGTGCCGCTGAAGCAGTTGCCTTCTGCCGGATAGCAGGAGTCAATCGCCGGATTCCAGAAACAACTGTGCGTATGCGGCGATCCGACGACGTGGCCAAACTCGTGCGAAACGACATCGACATCCCACACAAAGCCGTCGCGGGGATAGGTGACATTATCGTTCGTACCGCAGACACAGTACCCGTGGTCGAGACCGGAGTTTACGCTGCAGATCGTCCCGAGCCATGCCAGACCTCCGATGCCCTTCCAGCCGCTCAGTAAGATGGCGCCCGCACGGTTATCCGACGGAAGATCGTTCGAGTTGGTCCAACTGTCGAGCGTGGCGTTGATCGTCGTGTCCGATTCGTTGCGATACGGATCGTTCGTGATCCACAGTTTCAAATACTGCGATACGAGCGCGGCATTAAGATCGCGAACGTAAATATCGCTCGACGCAGCAAGCGTCGCAAGGGCATACGCAAGCGCCTTCGACGTATCGTTCTTGAAATCCTGGTAGTATCTGTAGTCGCATTCGATATCGACTTTTGCGACCCGGACGTTCTTGGCCTGCACACTCGCATTGTGGAGCGGGTCGGCCGGTGCGGCGATATCGGCAGCGATACGATCGAGAGCTTTGAAGTTACCCGGAAGTTCTTCCGTGCCGCAGATCCATTTCGCCGACGCGTCGTGCGTACGGTCGATCGCATTCTGCGCATAACAGATCATCGTTGTCGCAGCTTCCCCGCTCTGGGAGACGGGTTGGACGAGATAGCGAGTGCTCGAACCGTCCGCATTCACAAGCTCGACATACCCGAGTACCATCTTGTCGAAGACGGCGAGGTACACGTGGGAGCCGCTTCGTCCGTCGACTTCACCTCGCAAGAGCACATGCGCGGGCAATGCAAGCGGGATATCGCCCGTTGCCGTTCGGCCGACAATCTTCGCATCGCGTGTCGTCGCCTCGAACTGCGAAACGCTCAACGTGACCGTGCCTGAGCCAAGCGGGAAGTTCTCGATACGCGAAACGGGTGGCGCATACTGCGCGGCTTGTCCGAATACATACGGATCGATGGTGAAAAAACCGGCGTCGGCTGGAAACGGCGCTCCGGCATTCAAAGCCGGTGCAACGGTGCGACGGAACAGACTTGCTTCAAACGATTGGGGCTGCTGTGCCAATACATTCGCGCCAACGAGCACGAACAATGCAACCGTCAGCACGGAACGGATAGGGGTGGATACTTTCATGCAACTCGTAATGATCAATACAGTTCACAGGGAACACGGGCCACGGGCACCGGCGTCAGTTAGGGTGCAACAAAAAACGGACCAAAAAATGCCGCTCGGATTGAAGACGAGTGGCTCCGTTTGCACAGTCTATGAAGACGTCATTCTGAGCGAAGCGAAGAATCCCTCGATGAAACGCAGTGAGGCTCCGCCGCAGGGATTCTTCGCTTCGCTCAGAATAACAGGGCGTTGTTGAGCATGACCATATAACACTCAGTCAGCACCTCATTGCAGAGTATATGGACTATTGCAGTATTTGGGGCACGACTACACGGATGCGCGAAGAGGAGAGGAATGCAACGAGAGGTGTATGGTAGGAGAAACGCGTAGCCAGTATCTTAGGACACAGGCAGCACCCCATCCGCCTCGGCCTGGGCCACACGGCAGACTGCCTGAAACTCGCACCGCGAGCAGGTTGCGGCCTTGCGATCGGCACGGACCAGTTGGAACCGTCCCTCCACGATTCCCTCGACATACTGTTGCGCGAAGCCAATGACGGTGTCGATAAAGCCCTCTAACTCCTCGACGCTTGCAAATTTCTTTCTGATATTCGTCGGTTCGATCGCACCGGAATCGATCGCCTCTTCGAGTGCGATTCTGAACTGTCGTGGTTTGTCGGTCTCCTTGAGCGAGTGATACAGCGCTGCAACACCCCGAACGGCTTCGTCGCCGAGATGTGCGCGAAGCAGATCTTCGGCGATACGAACATAGAGCGGCAGTTGCAGACTGATCCCTCGTTCCATATCGGCACGCGATGCCATCGAACCCGTCTTGTAGTCGATGACCACGAAGTTGCCGTCGTCATCCATATCGATGCGGTCGATCTTTCCGCGAAGTTTGATCCCTCCGACCTCGACCGGCGGATGCGGATCGGGATATTCGGTTCGCTCGGCGGCTCCGCGCTGGCCGAATGCAAGTTCGAAATACCGAGGTTGCGTCGTGATCGACTGAAGCTTGGAATCTTGCTCGGCTTGGATGAATCGTTCGATGACATTCGCACCCTCGACGCCTGCGCCGAGTAACTGACCGTGATCGAGCCGTGCGAAGGGATGCATTCGTTCGAGCGACGTCTCAGGATAGAGTTCGTCGATCACTTCGCGTGCGTTCACGAGTGCCGCGGCGCCCATCGTACGAAGATTGAGCCCTCGTTCGCGCAAGCGTTCGAGCAATCGGAAGAGACTCGTATGAACGATCGTCCCTTTCTCCAGCGAATCGAGCCCGTCTTCGATCTCCGTCTGGGTCTTCGAGAGCCCGAGTACATACCGGCAGAAGTACTTGAATCCGCATGCCGCATACGTTTCAAGCTGTGTGATGGAATACACATGATCGCGGTATATATCCAATCGGTCGCGCTCTTCCTTGTCGAAATCCGACTTTGGCAGAACGCCGGAGAACACGTTTGCAGCATCATGCCTGCGCATCTGTTCGGCGGCAACGATCGCCCGTTCGGATGTACGCAGTGTGCGAGCGGTTGATTGATCCAACCCTGCGTCGGTTGCAACGGCGAGCAACGCTTCGAGCTGCTCGGGAGAGCCGGAAGCAACGGCGGTTGCTGCAAGACGATAGAATTCGGGCCGCGACAATACCGTCGTGTTCGTATCCACGACTTCGTCGCAATGCACTACCCGTCGCAACGCATCGAGTGCAAGCGACCGATTATATGCCCGAGTCCCCTCTTCGGTGCCTGTATGCCACGAAAGTGTTAGGTGCGTTCGGAAGGTAGCGAGCGTCTGGTAGAATTCAAATCGTTGCTCGACCAGATGTACGTCGTGGGTCTTCGAATGCTCCTTCGGCGCAAAGAGCGCCCGACGATAGGCCCGGGGGAATAAGCCTTCACGCAAACCCATCAAAAAGACGTGATCGTATTCATTGCCATAGAGCTGATCGAACGACGTCACGATCACTGCGCTGCCGGGCTCCGCGCGCTCGGCGCTGCGTGCGCGAGTCGAGGCTGTGCGTAAGCGTTCGAGGTAGAACCCAAGTTCGAGCGGCGTGTTCGCGAGCCCCAGCGTTGCGCAGAGCGATTCGAGTTCGTCGAGCAACGATTCGAGCGCCGCCAGCGCGCGCGTTTGTTCTTCGAGCACTCCGGCGCCAAGCATCAGATCGGCAGTTCGAACGACCGAACCCGCTAGATCGAGTTCGTGCAGCGTCTCGCGAACGAACCGCACGAATTCCGACGGCGTACGCTGCTGACGTCCGGCAACAATGAACGCTTCGAGCCGCCGAACGGGAGCCAGCGAACGACGAAGTTCGCTCAGATCGTCTTCGAGCGTTCGTCTCTCGAATTCGTCCTCGAAGACCATTGTCAACCGATACTCGACGTCTGCAATGAGTTCTTCGATCTCCGAGCTCCACTCTGCCGATCCCTGCGGCAGATGATGCCGCGTCATCACCGCCAGCAGCGCATGCCGGTCGATCGGCTCGCCGTGCGCGTCGCGAATCGTAAAGTACGGCGATTCGACTACCGAGCGAACGCGGCGTCTGCTCAGACCGAACAATGCGAGCGAGAGTAGGTACTCGAACGCATGATAGATCGGCAGTTGTGCAAGCATGGATCGATGCGTGAGCTGCACCGGTATGCCATATTCCTCAAAGACGGAGCGAACAAGAGGAGCATAGAGCGCCTGATCGGTCGATGCGATCGCGATCTGTTTCATCTCGGGCGCCATGTCAGCCGACAACAGCAGCTTCACCTGCCGAGCGACGAAGCGCACCTCGGCTTCGATCGAAATTGCACGATGCTCGGCGATCATGGTCTTTGCATCGAACGGATCCGCACTCGCACGACGAGAAAAGAGCGAGCGCCGAAGATGACTGCGAAATTGCTCGATGCCTTCGGCCGGCCCATGAGCGCGAGCCTGAATCACGAAGCCTCGTTCTTCGAGAATATCGGCAAGCGTATTCTGAAATCGGAATAGCTCGGGGTTTACGTTCTCGCGGTCGAGCGCGAACGTCACATTCAATTCGTCAACCGATCCGAGCGGCAGCAACAGGTCGAGGGCCGGTTCGGTGAATCGTATGAACGGTGCGATCAATACGTCGCGCACATTCGGGAATGCCATCCGGAAAAAGGCGGCATACTCGCGCGCTTTCGCATCCTCCCCGCTTCGGATCGGCAAACCGAGACGGTCGATGAGGATGAAATATTGTCCGTAGAGATCGACCAGCGAATCGCGGATACGGTCGGTGTATGCACTATAGATAGCGTGAATATCCTGCAATTTGCGCCGTTCGGAATTCTCCTGCGGGGCGCGTTCAAGCAACTCGCCGAGCCGCTCGACCGATACACCCTGTTCTTTCAATCCGTTAATGGCTGCGACGATCTCGTCGAACGTCCCCTGGAATAGCGGCAGCCCAGGCCCCGCGGACGAACGTTCTTCGAAATAGTGCAGCGCTCCACGAGCGAAGAGTTCGCGGATCGACAGCTCGATCAATGCGGCGGACTGCCCGGCGCTGATCAATTGTAATTGGGGCCGAACGACCGTGCGCAGCGCAGTGATGAATTCACCGAGCGAGAGAATATGCGGAAGCATCAGCGCACGATCTCTGCAAAGAGCGGTAATGCGGTTGATCAGATCTCGCGCCTCGGCAGCCGTCGGTACAATGTAGAGAAAATTTCGCCGATCCCCTGCGAGTACGCGTGCCGTGACTTCCGCTTCGAACGAAACGGGAAGTACGAGACCCGGATGGTTGCTTGCGTATTGCACGGGTAGACTCTGTCTGCGTTAGTTCTTCCAGACCTTCACAAACCGTCGCTTCGACCCCAGCCATGTGATGGCGTAGAGATGGTCGCGTCCGCCATAGACCGAAAAAATACGATGCGGCGCTGCATCGAACTCTCGTGCTTGCGCACTTGCCGGCGCAATCTCGGCCGCAGCAGTACGCGAGAGGATCGAGTCGAGCGGTTCGTCGCCGCTATTGGTAAAATTCTGGTTGATGAAGAAGGTTTTCATCAGGTATTCCAATCGCCGCCACTTGACGGTGTCGGCGAGTTTGTCGCGGGCCTCGAAGTAGCTCTCGGCCGGCCACTGATCGAAGAACAGACGTTTGCCATTCTGATAGACACCGAAGCGCACCATGATCTTCGAAAATCGCTTCGACGGCGTCGTCTCGACCTGCAGGGTCTGATACGAGGAGTCGTCGATCATGTGCACACTATCTCGTACCGTGCGAAGCACGACCCCGAAGGGTTTGTGCCGTTCGAAAATACTAACAGAATCCGGCGCCGTTGTTGCGGGCACGGATCCTTGCAGGAGTAACAAGCCGAGAAGTAGCAGCATCAGGAGCCGAGTTCGATCACGACGACTTTCTTTGCCTTCACACTCCAATAGACGGCTTTTGCGCCCTCGCCGGCGGAGTAGTATGTGAAGACCGGTAGTTTCGCCTTTGCGAGATCCGAGAAATCTTTCGAGTCGATCCGACGCGTCAGCAGCGAGCCGGGATTTTTTGCCAGTGAATCTACCGAATTAAAATGGGTCGGACGCAGGAAGCGATCGAACTCCGCGTTCATGACCTCTTGCCGTTCGCGTTCGCTCAAGTCGGGACGATTCCGCGTATATGCCGACATCGCCCAACGATCTTCGTAGATCGTAGTCTTCCCGCTTCGGATCACGAACACCGCCTCATCCTTGCGCGCATCGCCGCCAGTGGCCGAGAGTACGAACTCCACTTTCGCGCTGTCGTTGCGGAAGTCCACGAACACACGACGCGATAGTTGTTTCTGTGCGGACGTGGGCGTGGCAAAGATGTCGTCGCCCCTGCCTTCTTCATCGACTGCGTTCAAGCCGATCCAGTACAGCGTGTACTCGCCCGAGCCGAGCGTTGCCGGATAATGGTAGATGATCTTGTTCTTCCTTCCGCCAACGGCCACGTATGTAGCCTGGTCGTTCTCGTTGCGATAGAGGTTCGCCGCGTCGACGGGAATGAGGAAGTAATCGCGGAGCGAGTCGTAAAGCGAGAGATCCGTTGCCTGCGGGTAGCGGTGATTGACTTCGTGATACCGTTCGAGCGCCACTTCTATCTGCTGCAGCGTCTCGTTTGCGCTCTGCACCGTTGCTTTCTCCGAAGCGCCTTCCATGTGCCGGAATCCGATGCCTTTACATGCAGCGAGCAGAGGCAGCGTGGCCAGCAACGCATATCGTATGATCGATCGTGTGGTCTTCATCGTACGAATAGGAACAACCGGAAATGAAAAGTTGTGCAAGACGCCGATTGCTTTTGTGTACATTATGGATTCGGCGTCAGGCAATCGGTGGGCCGAACATTCGGGTCGCGAGCCAGTGCTCGTGCGAAGCGAACACCATCGGCATTTGCGTGACGATCGCGAGCGTCGTTCGCGCCGCCGATCACAAAGAGTTCTTCACCAGTCTCGATCAGCGAGCCGAGCGCCGATACGATCCATGACGTGCCGATCGACTGCTCGAGATACGCCGAAAAAAAGAAATGCTGCAATTTGTCGCGGTCTTCGACGCGCTCCGAATATACGTGCGTCGGTAATGATGCGACGCGACGTTCGAAGTTCGTCTCGGTTTCGAGTGTCAGCGGAAGGTCGAGCTCCCCGCCGAACGGCAGCCGTAGTGGGATGGTCCGATGCTCGAGCACAGCAAGCGCCGATGCGAAGACGGCTTCGCGACGGTTACCACCGCTACGCATGAATGCGAGCGAAAAGATATCGTTCATCAGTGTCGAGTCCGGTCGTGTGGCGGCGTAGGCGCGCCAGGTGTTCGATCGCAGGAATGTACGAAGTTCGGCCCCGGCAGTATATCCGCCCGGCAGAATGCTCTCGGTAACGATCTGCCCAATCGCCGCGACGACTGATTGTGCCCGAGCCATCTCACCACAGCCGAATACAATCAGTGCGAGCATGAACACGGCCGCACGGCGATGCATGCGGTTAGACCCCGACGCTCGCGCCTTCGCCGATGCGCATAAAGAGCTTTTCGAGCCGGGCCGCAAGATACCGACGACGCACGTCGGCCGGCGCATCGGGCGCAAGCGGCTCAAAAAACAGCGGCACATCAGCGAGCGCATGGATGGATTGAATCGTCGAATACTTCTTCTTGTACCGGGTTTCCGCGGCGCTCTTGAACGACTGGTTCGTGATCACGACGGTCGGTACATGATACTCTTCGAGCCATTGCATCACTTGTTTCGACGACGCCGGCGCTTTTTCGCTTGCCACGTCTTCCAGCTGCTCGGCAAAGAAGATTGCCGTTCCCCCGTCGCTGGCGAGACGCATCGGCAGATTCTCGACTTCGAATGCCAGCGTCGCACCGTCTTTTATTTCTGCATTCAAAAACACCGACGCGCCGAACTCGATGCAGCTTCCGCTATAATCGATCTCGATGTTCGGCACGCTCAGGCCAAGATCGCGCCGGAGTATTTCGGCGATCCGTGTCAGCTCCTGTTCATAGACCAGATCGTCGACACTCAACTGCTGCGTCCGCTTCGGCGCCGGGATCGACTCGGAGCGCATCAGATAAAACTTTGCGAAGAGCTGCTCGCTCGATCGTCCGCTCAGATCGAGCGACGCGACATCGTGCAGCGACGTCTCGCCCCGAAAATCCAATTCTTTGCCGTTCTTATCGAAGAACTTCACACCAAGCGCCTGCGCCATCCCGAAGCCCGCATCGCGTGCGAGCGGCTCTTCCCACCCGAGCAGCACCGAATGTGCCCCTTCGTCGAGCACGTCGCGGATGAGTTCGCCGACACCGAAGGTCGAACCGAGGTGATCGAGATGCTTTCCTTTTCCACTGCGACGAAATAGCGGCTCGTCGGGACGACGCGCAACGGCGATCATCTCGATGATTCCGAGCGTCCCGGTCTCACCGGTAAACCCGATCGGCACGATCAACTGTTCGCCGCTGGCGGCCGTCGCTTCGACTTCGAGGAACGAGCCGAGCGACGACGTCACGAGTTGTTCCATCGTGCCCGTCTCGCCGCTGACAAGCGGGAATTGATGCACACGCATCGTCTTGAATGCAGCGCGAATTTGTTTTGCGGCAAGTGACGCCAATTCGGTCGAGCCGAGATCTGCGCATGCGCGAGAAAAGATGAAGAAGGGTTGTTGCATCGATCACAGTTGGTACGCACATGCAAAGTTACGACGACGAGTCTGCCACGCGCGCGGATCTTGCCCGGAGCAACTTATTGTCCGTCACGTTCCCAATAGAACGTCCCGGCCGCAGGAAACGGACCATTCAGGCGGTAGTCGTTCATCAGAAATTGATCGACGAAATAGAACCGAAGGTTCAGGTCGTAGTACGTCCAGAGTTCGTAGGGCTTCTGCCCGGCGCTATAGGTATTACGGTCGATCGAAGTCGGCTCGCCGTAAATAATGTACATCCTGCCCCGATCGCTGCGCCACCCCTGCATGCCCTGTGTATAATGCGAGATCGCATAGCGGACGCGGCGATAGAACACCTCCATCGGTCGAGTGGTAACCTGGCCCCTGTAGACATTCATCTTATCCCAGAACTCTCGGATCGCCCGTCGTTTTTCCTGGGATGTATGTGCGTTCACCAGCGAGTCGTAGCTGCCGCCATAAGAGATAATCGTGAGTTGGTCGATGGCTTCGTCCAGATCGTTCGACACGAGCGGGATACCGTGTCCGCCGTTGATGCGTAGGCGACGGCGGTTCTTTACGAGCGCGACTTCCTCCAATCGGTTCGGCTCGTCCGCTGTATCTCCCACATTCGCGACGATATATGTTCGAAGCCGGTAGCTTCCGCTCCAGAGGTCGTCGTCGATCACCTTCGTAAACACCGATTGGCGTGGTGTTCCATCCGGCACTAATACTTCAACATGACGCGAGACCTCTGCGCCATTGACGTCGGTGAGTACATGCACCACCCATAATGGTGTGCTCTGCGGTGCGTTATAGATTTCGAAGAATGCGCCGCCGTCGACGGGTGTAAGGTCGGTCGCATCCTCGCCGATGTTCGGTACCATTCTCGCGCCGGAATGCGAGCGGAAGAGCAACACACTGCTCATCGCAAGCCCTGCGGCCGAAAACGACGGCGTGTGCAGCGTAATGTCCGCCGCCGCATGATCGCGCTTCGACAGATCGTTGACCGCAAGGTGGATCACGTAGGTATGTCCCGAGGCCAAATGAACCCGCTGCTGCGACGCATCGGCTCTCGATTGATCGAGCTCCCGCAGTTTCTCCATCACTACCGTCGGAACGACGACGCTATTATCGTTCGAGTGTGTGAAGACGATGCTATCGGTGGTCGAATCGCGAATCTCGATCGATACACGATAATCGGCAACATACTTATCGACGGCGTTCTGAAAGAACAGGAAGGAGTAGGGAACGGCGATATAGATGTCGGTACGAACGGAATCCGTTGCCGCCCCTAACCGAAACGAGACGACATCGTACTGAAAGTTATTGCGGTTGAACGTCGAATCCTGCGCATGCACACGTGTGAACGCGGCGAGGCAGACTACGAAAACGACAAGATGCGGCAGACTTCTACGCACGATCTCCCGTCAGGTCGAAATCTCCGGCTTCGGTGATGCGCACATTGACAAACGAACCGAGTTCGATCGGCTCTTCGGAATAGATCTCGACCTCCGCATCGACCTCGGGCGCATCGGCTTCGCTGCGGCCGAAATACGCGCCGTCTTCTTCGCGCTCAACAAGAACCCGGAGGGTCGTGCCGATCTTCTGTTGATTCTTGTCGTAGGAGATATCTCGCTGAACCTCCATCAAGCGCGCCTGTCGTCGCAGTTTCTCTTCGCGCGGGACCGGGTCGCCAAGCGGGACGGCCGTCGTACCGTCTTCGACCGAGTAGGTAAAGACGCCGAGACGGTCGAACTGCATGGTCTCGAGAAAATCTTCTAACTCGGCAAATTCCGCTTCGCCCTCGGTTGGGTATCCTGTGATCAGTGTCGTCCGCAATGCAATGCCTGGTACTTTCGCTCGGATTGCACCGATCAGATCCTCGGTCGCACGGCGCGAAATGCCCCGACGCATCGACTTGAGCACTTCCGTGCTTGCGTGCTGCACCGGAATGTCAAGATAGTTTACGATCTTTTCTTCACCCGCGATCACGTCGAGAATATCCATCGGAAATTTCGCGGGATAGGCATACATCAGCCGTATCCATTCGATCCCGTTGACCTTCACCAATCGTTGTAACAGATCCGAGAGCATACGGCGATTTTCGAGATCGAGGCCGTAGTAGGTAAGATCCTGCGCAATCAGCACAATCTCCTTCACCCCCGCATTCGCGAGCATCATGGCTTCGAATGCAAGTTCGTCGATCGACTTCGAGCGGTGACCGCCGCGCATAATGGGGATCGCACAGAACGAGCACGGGTTGTCGCACCCCTCGCTGATCTTCATGTACGCGTAATGCTTCGGCGTCGTCAGTACTCGATCGCCGAGCAGGTCGTATTTCAGGTTTGGGCCGAGATCGGCCGTCGGGACGATCGACTTAATGATATTCTCGAAATCCTGCGTCCCGAAGTAGCCACTGACCTCCGGAATCTCGGTTTGGAGTTCACTGCGATATCGCTCCGAGAGGCATCCGGCGACATAGACGTCGCGAACCTGCCCGTTCTTCTTCAGTTCGAGCGCTTCGAGGATAGAATTGATCGACTCCTGCTTCGCGCTTTCGATGAAACCGCAGGTATTGAGAATGACGATCTCCGCTGACTCGGGATCCGAAATCAGTTCGACGCCATGATGGCGCAACCCGCCCATTAGGATCTCGGAATCGACAGTATTTTTCTCACATCCGAGGGTAACGATGGATACGCGCTTGCGTCGGCCGTTTTCTTGTTCGTTCTTCACAGCTACCCATAACAGGGGGAGCCCCCTTTGGGTTTGGCTGTGGGTTGGTGGGATGTGGTTTAGCCTAACACATGCAAACTACGTCATTCTGCGCACAATCGCTTTGCTCAGTGTAAACTCCGCGAAGAATCCCCTGATGAAACGCGGTGAGGCTCCGCTAAAGGGATTCTTCGCGTTGCTCAGAATGACGGCTTCATAAAGTGTTCAAACCGGATCAATATTAGCCCAGCCTTCGCGACTTTTTCGTATCTTTTATTCAGAGACTGTGGGCACCTTGCCTACGGTCCGGGGTTGTCAGCGCCAATTAGTGAAGAACCTTAAGGCATTGAATACCAATGCGTTCGGTACTATTGATAGTGCTTTGTTGTATCGTTGCTGCGGCGGACATCGTTGCACAGCCGCACGTCGTCATCAACGAGATCATGTATGCTCCCATCGCACCGGAGCCGGAGTGGGTTGAGCTTGTGAATATCACGGATGACTCTGCACAGTTACACGCATACACGCTCGGCGATGCGGTCCGATCCGTACGTTTCCCGGCAATGTTTGTGCCCGGGCACGGATTTGTCGTCGTGACAAAGGACACGGCGTTACTTCGCCAACGATATCCATCGATCGCAGCACCAATGATGCAAGCCGCCATCAGTACGCTCAACAATACCGGCGACATCGTTACCCTTCGCGACACGAACGGAATACTTGTCGATAGCGTCGCCTACTCCCCTTCTGAAGGCGGCGCACACGGACGCTCGCTCGAGCGCATCGATGCATTTGCCCTGGCAGATTCCAGTAATCTCGAAGAATGCACCGACCGCAACGGCGCCACGCCCGGCATGCCGAACTCGGTGCGGCGGCGAGACCGCGATATTGCCGTGTCCTCGATCGAGTTCGATTCTCTGCGAACGTCAACCGCATACCTGCAACTTGAGATTATCAACCGTGGTCGTTTGCCGCTTGCAGGAGTATCATATCGTCTCAGAGAAGATGGCTCCGCGTTCGATATCACACAGGGCATCGTGACGGATTCAATCGCGCCGTTGTCGCACCGGTCTATTCCGATCGAGTGGTTCACCGCGACGCTCGGTCGCGCATTGCTCAGTGCAACCGTTACGGTCGCAGGGGATGAAACTCCGAGTAACGATACCCTGCACACACATTTGCAGATTCCGATCCCGGAAGCGACACTTGTGATCAACGAATTGATGTATGCGCCGAATGCGGGGTTGCCGCAGTGGGTCGAACTCGATAATCAAAGTCCTTCGGCCGTCGATCTGAGCGGAAGCCGCTTCGTTGTGCGCCGTGACGATTCCGACCATGTGTTCTACATGCATTCGATGCATATTCGTCCGCTCGAATATGGGGTGATCGCCGCATCGATACCCATTACCGATCCGCCGCCGCTAAACCTTGGCCCGACGGATACGCTCGATGTTCCTTCGCTACAACTTGGGCTCGAGAATTGCAGCGTGGTGCTGCGTGATCCATTCGGCTCGGTCGTCGATTCTGTGACACTCGACCCATCCTCACTCTCTACACAATTAACGAGCTCATCGACAGGCATCTCGCTCGAACGAAAGCACGCCGATCTGCCAGGTAGCGTAGCAGAAAATTGGGGATCATGTGTCGATCCTCGCGGCGCTACTCCATACGAAAAGAACTCCGTGAGCGTCGACAGCGTCGGTGAGACATTTACGGTCGATGCGCGACCACATTCATTTTCACCCGATGGCGACGGTTTCGACGACTATACTACCATTTATGTTCGCGCACCCGACGACTACGAGCACGTTGCGGATATTGCCATCTACGATTCGCGCGGCAGGTTCGTGCGTTCGCTCGCTCAATCGGGCCGATTTGTCGGAAGCAGAGGCTTTGCGTTCGACGGACGCGATGAACATGGGAAGATACTTGGCGCCGGCCTCTTCACCGCCCGCGCGCTGATCGAGGGGCATACATTACGTACCGGCATCGTCGTATCGGGACGTCGTCGGTAACAGCGAGACCATCGGAAATACGTTATCGCCTGATGACGAAGAGCCGCGTCAGGACTCCGTCTTGCGTTGCGAGACGGATGATGTATTGACCCGCACCGATGTCGTCGATTGATACGGAGATATCGTACGAACCCTGCACTTGCGTGCGGTCGGTGATTCTCCGAATTTCCCGTCCGAGCATGTCGAAGATGCCGATCTGAACCGGTCCGGTCTGTGCGAGCGTATAGTGGATGTGTGCCGTAGCGTTTGCCGGATTGGGCGAGGGCTCGTCGAGCGAGATCCTTGTTGCCAGCGTAGAGTCAGCCCCAAGAATCGGCGCACACGTCGAGGCAATCACGATCTGCGTTCCGCTGAGCGACCCCCACGGCGGCGGCATGATCGAGACGGAATTCAGGCCATTGATCGTGGTGTCCCTTCCACCATTGTAGATGACCGTCTCTCCGTTGATTTGGTCGACCGAAATACGAACCACCTCTGTCGTATCGCTTCCGATAGCGGCAAAGCGCAGGAAGAGCAACGTATCGGGCGGTGAGCTCAGAGCCGAACCACCCGGCAGTTGTTGAGCCATAATCACAGAGGAGATACCCTTCGTGAGCGTATCTACTTGCCAACCATTCGCCGTTGCCGTACCCGCGGTCGTTACGCCGATGAATTTCAACCCGAGGCTCTGCGGTTGAATCGTAAAGCTGAACAGGAACGATGTAATATCCTTGCGCATGACATCCGTAGCATCATTCTGCACGAACCGCACGGGGATATCGAGCTCGGTATTGTGACGGACGACTTCGCTTCTACCCAACGCAAGATCCTGTATTCGAACATCGATCGGCGCTTCGGCCGTATGTGTCGGCATGTCGGCAAGAAAGACCGAGCCCCAACGATCCAGCGCCGAGACCGATGCATGCGAGCTCTGCCCTACCAGCGGTCGCTGTAGTATGAGCGTGCTTACCGCCTCTGCGGTAGGCGTCGCTGCGATGGGATCGATATTGACTTCGCCGCTGGTGCTGACCGTTCCGTTGCCCCGGTCATACAACGCGGAATCCGTAACCGTCACTTGGATGCGCCGACGGTCGAGGTAATGCGCGACGATCTTCGGAGCATGAGCGTCGCGATTGTATCGGTAGCACCAATCCTGCGTGGCAAGATTACCTGCACAATCAAGCGCGTTGATCGTGACGCAGGCAGGCAATGTATCGAGTGCGACCGTATCCGTCACCGACAACACAAAGTGGGGCAGCGAATCGATACATGCTACTTTAACACTCATCCACGGGATCGTAATGCCCCGCACGTTCGTAAACCACACGGAGTCTACTCCCCTATCCCACACATAGCGGGTCGTGTATGGCGGCGGACCGACGAGGTGGATATCATTGATCCCGAACTCCATGCTCGGTGCGTTGACGTTCGGATTGTGCTCAAAGACGATGTTCGGTGCGAGAATGTCCGGCTCCGCTTCGAACCCTGTGCAGACCGTGTCGCTCATATTTCCTGCAAGATCGTTCGCCCGCACGCAGAACGACGCAGTACCCGACGTATCGATCGCTTGCACAATGAATGTGTAGTGATTCAATCCTTTCGTAACGGACGGCTGCGGCGGTTGCAGCGTCGGCGGAAACGTGAACTTCGCTGGATCATAGTACACGAATATCGTGTCGATCAACCGATCCCATGGTCGCGATTCATCGACGTCCACTTGCCATTGCCATTTCACGAGCGTGACAGGACTTATCTTCACGAGCGGGGCCAGCGTGTCCGGCGTCGTGCAATAACGGAAACACGTATCAGTGTGATTCGGCGGCGTGGCGGCATCGACGACGCGGATACAGATGTCGCCGTCGTGCATCGAGTCGAGCACATGCACGCCGAAGCGTGCGACGGGCACAGGATTCGCAAAGTGCTGAAACCTCGGATTCATCGCCATATTATTCGGCGAACCCAGCACATAGACGCTATCGATCTTCCGATCGTGATTACGGACTTCGCTTGCAAGTACCGAATCGATCTTCACGCTGCACGGTCGGTCATCGGTTTGGCCGAATTGTTCGATAATTTTAATGATGGGGGGCAGCGTATCGGGTGGCGTAGGCGGCAGATGAGGCGTGAAGCATAGTTCGGTATCGCTCAGATTCCCCATGCAGTCGAGGAAGAAGAACGTAAAACATCCCCCAATCGTAGAATCGCGCTGCGTAAAGACAATGCGATGCTTTAATGTGTCTGCATAACAGGGACGAATCGAATCCAGCAATGCGATCGAGAAATTCGATACGTACGGCACGGTGTTTCGATCCGGTTGCCACCAGACGGTATCGAGTCCGCGATCGAGGATCGGCGTCTTGCGGTCGTCATGAACGGTAATCGTCATCGTGCCCGGTACTGTCGTCGCCGCAAGGACATCGTGCAACGGCGGCAGCGTATCGGTTTCGGCGCATTCGAGCCTGATCGGATGCTCGCACGTATCGACGTTCACATCGAAATCGGAGTGGTATGGGGGATGCCCGTCGATGCCGCCGGTCGCCGCGATTTTGAGTTCGCTCACGAATGTATCCTTACAGAAATACACGGGCGATGCTTTTGCCCACCAGACGAGTTCGTCAACATCTCCCGGTGCCATCCGAAGCGGGGGTTGAGTTTCTATCGGCAACAATTGCGTTGTGCCGTACGATATTGTATTCGCCGCATCGCAAAGCGAAAGATGCGGACCGACCGTCAATGAGAACCGAAGCGAATCGCTCGTGAAGGTCGTGTCGTTCACCGGCAGGAAGTCGATTCGCACCGGCGTCGGATCGTACGCTTGCCGAGTCTTGTCGAGTGGTAAAAACTCTTTGTATTTCAGCAGCCCGAACATCGTGCCATGGCAGATCTCGAAATCGCTCGTGCCGTACGACGTTACTCCGCCGACCGTGATGCCGCTTCCGGCTTGTGTCGGTATAAACTCGATGAGAACGGCATCGTCGGGTCCGAGCACGGGACCGATGAGGTGTCCTGGCGCTACTCCCCAGGCGCTCGTCGAGAGTGTCGGCCAATCGCCAATCGTCACGCGAAGTGGTTTCGTCGTACCAAGCTCTTTGTTGTCGAGATACCCGAGGCTCGTGAGCGCAGGCCGTCCGGGTTGCTCCGCCAGATCGAACAGAAATGCCATGTACATCCACGGCATCGTCCCTGCATTGGTCCATTGTTGTGACCTATCCCGGTAGCTAACATTTGTCAAGATGGTCGGTCCGTCGTTGGAATGGCGGATCTTGTGGCCGAGGTGCGGGACTTTGAGATAGAGTGTGTCATTGGGGTCATCGAGTTCGACGTCATTGAGCCACTGACATTGTACCGAGATCGGCACCGATGGATTGCGGTTGCGAAAACTCCAGCGCATCACGATCTGTCCCGCTCGTTCGAATGCGTATGGCCAGATCTCCTGAATAATATCCGCGCCGTTTCGATTGGTCCACACCGCACGAACGGTATCGGCGTTCTTAATGAGAGTATCCGGAGAATTCAACGAGTACGTGTTCGCGGCGCCCGAGACATACGGATTGTTGGTGAATACCCGATCAATCACCTTTGCCGAGAAAAAACATTGTTCGCGGTAATTAAGATACCCGACGTAATTCGGGTTGCCATCGGGAAGCTGTACCCAGATCGTGCCGTCGCTTTGGCTCACGCGGCCAAATACAAATTTGTTGGATGTCGTGCCGTCGAGTGCATTCGGCAGCATCATGCTATACTTCGAGCGCACTACCGGAGATTTCTGAGCATGAGCCAATGAAACAGAAAGGGCAAGAATCGCCAAGAGTCCGCAACAGGTTCGGCGGATCGGGAGGAAGCTAAGATGATGATGTAGACCCATGTGGCGTACCTCCTATGTCGCTACATCAGTACTAACAGTCCCGCCCCGAAATGGTTTGCACAGGACCCGTTTAAAACAACACGCTCCCCGGCATGCCGGAGAGCGTGTTCATGAGCGCGTTTGTACGCTAATTACTTCTGCACGGTGACCTTCCGAGTGATCACCGAACCATTCGCTTCGAGGCGGATGGTGTATTGTGCGTCCGGCAGTTCGCGAACGTCGAACGGCAGATCGTACACACCCTGCTTCTGCGTGTCGTTGAAGAGCTCTTTGACCTGTCGGCCGAGCATATCATAGACACCAAGACGAACCGGGCCTTCTTCGCCGACAGTGTAGTGCAAGTTCACACTACGCGATACCGGATTCGGCATCGGAACATCGAGCGAAACGATCCGGACGTTCTTGTCGGGCGACTGCAACGACGGAGCGCACGAACCGACAATAACGATATGCGATCCTTCCATCGAACCCCACGGCGGCGGCATGGTCGAGAGACCATGGTAGCCTTTGATAACGGTATCGGCATACCCGTTATAGACGACGTATTCCGAACCTCCGGTCACACCGAGCGTGTCGATCGAGATCGTTACGTCTTTCGTCGATTCGCTCGCAGCGGTCGTGAAGCTCAGATAGAGCAGGACGGTATCGAGAGCGGTCGGCTGTGTCAGCACCGTCCCCGGTGCGGCCGTTGCAGTAATAGTCACAGTACTCCCTACCGGCTGCGGTGTGACAGTCCAATTCGATGCCGTCAGTGTGCCGGTGGTTTTGACGCCCGCGAATGTCAGTTGGCTGATATCACCGCTCATCGTGAATCTGAACTTGAAGCTGCGAATGCCCTTGCGATCGAGCGACACGGTATCGTTCTTGACGATGTACACGGGCAGATCGAACGTCTGTGCCTGCCGCGTCAACTCGCCCTTCTTCATCGCCAGATCCTGAATCCACATCTGGATCCCGGTCGAGGCGCTATGCTGTGCGAGCTCGCTGGCGAACAATGTCCCCCAGTAATCGATCGAGTTGATCGTCGCCGCCGCCGATTGCGCAAGGTTCGTGCGCGTGATGATAAACGTCGTATCCGGCAGGCGATTGAGCGTCATGTTCACATTCTGCAGATTGAACGCACCGTTTGCGAACGACACCGAACGAAGCCCGCGATCGTAGAGCGAGTCGTCCTTGAGTGTCACTTGTACCGTCTGCTTGTTGAGATACTGTGCGACGATGTTCGGCGGCGCCAGGTCCGGCGTGAACGGATAGCACCACATCCACGACGAATCGTTGCCGTGGCAATCGCGTGCGTGAATAGTGATACATGTCGGGATCGAGTCCGCATTCAAACTATCGATCACCGTCAGCACGATCGGCGGCAACTGCGTCGTGTCGCAATTGAACTTCCTGCCGGTCGCCGGGAAATACGGCTCCATGATGCCGGGCTTCGACGGATCCGGTCCCCAGGTGAACCACACCGAATCGACACCGGTATCCCAGACGTACTTACTGGTATTCGCCGGCGGATCGTTGAAGTGGATGTCGTTGACATTGACGATCAACTGGGTCGGGTTCGTGCGCGGATCGGGGCTATAGCCGATATTCGGCGCCTTTGCATCGGTATCGACACTGCTCGACGCGCAGAACTTATCCGAACTGACATTCCCCGCAAGGTCCGATGCCTTGACGCAGAAGCTTGCAGGCAACGTCGTGTCCGCTTTTTCGACCTGGAAGATATAGAGTCCCTGTCCGGTTGCAGCGCCAAGCCCTGTGACCGGCTTGATGTTCACCGCGTTTACGATCGTGATCTGATTGATGTGGCGATCCCACGCCGTGTCGTCATG
The DNA here is from genome assembly GCA_018266755.1 of Bacteroidota bacterium. Lineage (NCBI taxonomy): Bacteria > Pseudomonadati > Bacteroidota > Bacteroidota bacterium. Next base: position 348,788 of record JAFDZW010000001.1, on the reverse strand, counting down.
CACATAGACTGTCCACGTTGGCGGATACAGGGAAACCTGCGAGATCGAAATGCGCGGAGCAAGCGTATCCTTGATCGTGCAATAGTAGACGCACGTGTCGATGTAGTTCGCCTTCGGTGTCGCAGCATCCTTGATGCGCAGGCAGAGGTGTCCGTCTTGCATCGAGTCACGCACGTGTACGCCGAACCGGAACGGATTGAAGTTATTCGGCGGACTAAAGGTCTTCGACGGCGGCAACATGTACATGTTACTCGAATCCAGCAAGTAGATGCTGTCGATGCCAACATCGTACTGACGGAAGTCGCTTGTCAGGATCGAATCGATGCGGGTATTGCACAACAGCGTACTGTCGTAGCTGCCATAATAGGTTATTTTGATCGCGGGCTTCAGCGTATCGGGGACGATGTACTTCGGATGTGCCGGGAAGCAAACGGTCGTGTCGCTGATATTACCGAGACAATCCTCGAACTTGAAATCGAAGCAACCGCCGATGAGCGAATCGATCTGGTGAATGACGATCAGGTGCTTGGCCTTATCGTTGAAGCACGGTTGGATCGAGTCCGACATAGTAATCGTGAAGTTGCTGGCCGGGCCGCCAAAAGCGAGCGTCCAGGTGATCTTCTTGAGCCCTTTATCGTTCGCACGATCGTCATGCACGGTGATCGAATCGTTCGACCCGAAGTCGGTGTGCGTGAATACGTCGTGGATCGGCGGAAGCGTGTCGGTCTCTGCACATCCGATCGTGATCGGCAACAGGCACGTATCGCCAAGAACGCTCGTATATGTCGGCGGGCCAAGTGCTGTCGTTCCGGAGATCTTGAAACACGAGTTGACATTTCCGGTGCAGAAATACGCCGGTTGTGCCTTCAAATACCAATCAAACACCCCAACACCACCAGGTCCGATCGAGAGTCCGGCCGGGTCCGGCGGCAACGTCTGCGACGTGCCGATCAGGTTTGTACCCGCTGAATCGTAGATGAGCAGGTTGTTGCAGGTCGTAAGAGTAAACTTCGAATTTGCTGCCGAGTTGAATTGGCTCGGATCGAATGCATACAGCTCGACAGTGAACGGCGACGGAGAATACGACATCGTACTCTTATTCCAGTCGATCTGATGCGGATAAAATACCAACCCGAACATATTGCCGACGCATCGCTCGAACTCACCGGTACCGTACGACGTGATACCGCCGACGACCGTGCGATTCTTCGACGCAGCCGTCGGGTTGAACTCGATCAGCATCGCATCGTCGTTGCCGGGTTTCTTCCCGAGGAGCGTGTTGATATTCGAAGGAGGTCCGAAGATCGACTGGGCCAGCGTGTACCAATCGCCCATCGTTATGCGAGCCGGTTTGGTCGTCCCGATCGAAGGATTGTCTAAATATCCTTGACCCGCAAGCCCGGGGCTGTTCTTCGGTCCTGGTAAATTATAGAGGAAGCAGATATAGAACCAGGGGATATTCGGCGAATACGTACCGGGATATTGCTGCCATTGGTCGTAGTAGCCGTAACGATGCAGGAAGATCGGTCCGTCGTTCGCCGTCTGACCGTTTTTGTCGTTCGGGTCCGAGATATCGACGTCATTGAGCCATTGGCATTGTATGGGGACCACCGAGGATGTATCAAGATTCTTGAAGCTCCAGCGCATCATGATCTGTCCGCTCTTCGTGAATTTGATCGGCCACACATCCTGAATGATATCGACACCGTTGCGGGCCGCCCAGATTGCCCGGATCGTATCGACTGCGCCTTTGACGATGAACATCTGGCTGGGCGGTCCGAGCTTTGTCGTGCCGGGCGGGGGGCTTTGGATAACATTGTTATTCGTGAAGTACTGCCCGTTGATCTTTGCAGTGAAGAAACTTTTGTCGTAGAAGTTTAGGGACGCGTCGAGGCCAACTCGGCCAAGCGGGAGCAGCACGACGATCGTGCCGTCATTGCCAAGCACACGGCCGTAGATAAACTCATTATGCGTCTCGAGATCCTGAGCACAGACGCGCCCGCTGAGCGAAAGCGCGGCCATAACCATCAACAGGCTCAGGACCGTCAGGTGGAGATTCGATTTCATTGGACTACCCTTTCTTACTTCTGCCTTCCACACAACACACTGTTCACACCGAGAGATTGATGATGACTTTCGGGGGAAGTCCGATACCTCTCGTACTAATCGAGTTTATACTTGAAGCCTGCCGACACGTACAGGCTCGACACTTTCCATCCGGTCGACTGGATGTCCGGGCGCACTGCCGTGAACGGCAGCGAGTACGTCACCATCGGGGCGATCACGGCATTATCGCCGACAGGAATATCGTAGCCGAGCGACGCATTGAGCGTGATCTGCAAGGTATTGATATTCGCAACCTTTTTCTCGTCCTGCAGTGTCTCGCTGTTGGTCCCATTCTCGAACGTCACACCCGGAATCACCTGGCCTGTGGGGACAAGATTGGAATCCAGGAGCTGGACGCTCGAGCTCAGAAGCTCTCGGGTGTGCTTGAAACTGCTCGAGAGCACGATGCCGATCCCAGGTCCGATCTGCACGAACGGACCGTTGCGGTAGAACTCGTAGCGGACGAAGGGGTTGAACGTCAGGAAGGTCTCGCGCACCGTGCCGGTCCGGTGCATGTGGATGATCCCTTTGGCGACGGAATCGTTCGCAAGGAACCGCATGGTGGCCGTATCCTGCGTGATCGTGGAGTTATCGAGCCCCTTGAAATCGAACTTCGCCGCGATCCCGAGGGTCCATTCGTAATCGAGCGGAAGCTCGAAGAGCAGGCCGCCGAGGAAACCGCTCATCGAACCGTCGGTGAATTCGCAACTACACGCCGCCTGATACGTCCCCTGTTGTTGGTGCATCCCAAGCCCGAGTTCGACGCCGATCATCGCCGGCGGAGCACCGGGGCCGAAGAGATCGCCGCGACTGAGGATCTGTGCATCCGAGCGATTCGCGCCGGCGAACACCGCCAGAACGACCAACACTGCTGTAACTCTCTGCATTACTCGTTGATTCATGTCCTACACTCTCCTTGCGCGGCTTATTTTCCGACGATACGAATTTCACAACGGCGGTTCTTTCTCCACGCCTCTTCGTTGCTCGACGGATCGAGCGGGTTGCTCTTGCCGTAACCTTTGACAACGGCCAACTGATTGGCCGGCACACCCTGCGATTGCAGATAGTCCTGCACTGCCTTTGCGCGCTTTTCCGAAAGCACGCGGTTGAGTTCTTCCGAGCCGCGCTCGTCGGTATATCCCTGTACTTCAAGCTTGACGTACGGATTGTCTTTCACCCGGCGGATAAAGTCGTTGAACTGCGGCAACTGGCTCGGCATCAGATCGTACTTCGCCGTTTCGAAGTTGACCGTGATCGGCTTAATCTCGTTCGGCGTCATGCGTATCTCTTTCGGGACCGTCACGCTCGCTTCACGCTTGAGCGGGATATCGTCGAGCGGCTGATAGTAGCCTTGATACTCATTCGCACTCGCGGCGATGCGATACTTCGCGCCGACTTTCGCATCGAAACCGAACGCGGCATCGGCGTCGGTCTGGACCGATTGTGTCCCGAGCGAATTACCGTTGGCGTCGATCTCTTCGAGCGTGACCTTTGCGTCGGCGATCTTCTTGTTCGTAAACAGGTCGGTCGTGTGGCCGACGATCCGAACCTTCGACGGGTTCAGCTTGATATCCTGTGAAAATCCGTTGGGGTCGAAAGCATCCGGCGTCTGTACTTCGACATTCCCCGATGCGTAACCGTCGGCCATGGCCGTGACACGAATCGGTTTGCCGATCGGAACATCCGCTTTGTAGTTCTTGGCCGAACCGGTATTCGTGATCGCTTCGCCGGTCGCCGAGATATTAATGCTTACATCGGCATTTGTTGCGATCGGTTGGCCGGTAACCGCATCGAGCACTCGGCCGCTGAATGCGATAAACTTGGGTTTCGGCTTCACCGGGTTCGGGACGATCTTCCAGATATCGAATCCGCCCTGGCCACCTTCACGATCCGAGGAAACATACACCGCATCCTCGCGCGACGGAATCGAAAAGAACAATTCGTTGGACTTCGTATTGACAGCGGCACCGAGATTCTTCGGCTCGGACCATTCGTTGTCGCCTTTGCGGTAGGTCACGTAAATATCATATCCCCCTTGTCCGCCCGAGCGGTCAGAGGCAAAATATAATGTCTGGTTATCACTGGCGATGAACGGAGAGACCTCGTTGGAGCCGGTGTTGATCTTTAGGTTTACCGGTTCGCTCCAATCGCCGGCGCTGTTGCGAGTCATCATATAGATGTCGCTTCCGCCTTCACCATGCTTTCGATCGCTCGAAAAGAAGAGCAACTGGCCATCCGACGAGATCGAGGGCTGACCTTCCCACCACTCGGAGTTGATCGGGGCGCCGAAGGGACGTAGGTTCTTGAGTTCGCCACCGTCGAGATCGCCCATGTACAGATCGCATGTCGAATAGATCCCGTCGGGGCGGTTGCAACACTGGACGACCGCCGTACGCCCGTCCGCAGCAACCGTCAGCACACTAATGCTTTGCTTGCCTTCGAGCTCGATCAGCAATTTTGGTGCGGACCACTCTGTAGACGACGAGCGGGTTGCAGAGAACAGGGCCGACCGATTGTTCAGCCGATAACTGGAAAAATAAATAGAGTTGCCGTCCGCACTCAGGAATGGTGCGGCTTCGTCGCTCGACGAGTTGAGACTCTTGACATTCTCCGCATGCGTCTGAGCGAAGCCACTGGCCATCATCTGTTTCGTGCTGTCCGTCTGCGCGAACAACACTGTGACGACAGAAAGTGAGAGAATGAATGCAACGAGCAAAGGAACAATACGTCGTGACGTCATCTCGTACTGCCGGATCTTATAATTCATGTTCACACACAACCGCCAACCCGGCTCTGTGGGGTCAGCAGAGCAGGTCGAGCATGAGTCGGAATAAATAACTAACGCTTCGTGAGCAAAAGCGTTCGCAATTAACCGCACGAATATACGAAATCAGGACTTACGGGGTCCCCTTAAACCGAAGGGCCCGTTTCCGCAATTCGTATGTAGGAACCGGCATTCACAGAGCTGCTATTACTGCCTTCTGACTGAAACGATGGAGTTACGGCCATCCGGGAAGTCGAACCGAACGAAAAACAGCCCCGCACCGATATGCTCCGGCTGTAGCGCAACACGATTACTTCCCGTTGTGAGCGGGAGGATCCCGGCATCAAACACTACATGACCAAGGATGTCGAACATCCGAACTCGTGCGTCGCAATCGGTTTCGACAGTCACAGTTGCATTGACCGTACCACGGAATGGGTTCGGATAGATGCTGACTTGATTCGCTGAGGAACCTGCTTCGCCTGCCGATGTACCGGCGCTTGCCGAAACCGGACGGCGCCAGACACCGGTAGTTGTCGTTCCGGCGTAGAGATAATCCCCGTCGGTTGCAAGCGAACTGACAGTGACCGATGTCATATCGTTTCCGTCAATGTCCCATGTGAACCCTCGGTCGGTCGAGAGGTACATGCCGTCGCCGCCGGCGTACACTGTGTCGCCGACGACTGCAAGCGAGCGGATCGACGTGAACATCAGCGTCGGTGACCAGGTAGCACCGCCATCGCTCGATGTAAAAATTCCCGACGCCGTACTTACGATGTGTATTCCATGGGTGCTCACCATTGAGAGGATATTCGTATCCGTCATCCCGCTGTTACTTGCCGACCACGATGCACCCCGATCGGTGCTGCGGAATACGCCGGTTGTCGTACCGGCAAAGATCGAATCGCCGACGACATTCAGCGATGTGAATGACTTTCGTGAGATCCCCACCGTATCGGCGGACCATGAGAACCCGTTATCGGTTGAATGGAATACGCCTTGGTTCGTCGATGCGACGAACAGTGTCGAGCCCTCGCCTGCGATGGCAGTGACCGCACGCGGCATCCCGGTTCGCAGTGTATCGGTACGCTTCCAGCTTCCTCCGTTATCGGTCGTTTTATAGACGTTACCTGCACCACAATAGATCGCCCCACCGAATACCGTGAGTGCATTCACTGACGTACTGCCGAACCCAATATCCGCGGGCGACCAGGTCGCGCCTCGATCGAACGAGCGATACGCGCCCGAGGATTGCGTGCCAGCAATCACCGCACCCGGTGCAACAACCATCGATTGTGTCGTCGCGAACCAACCGGGTTGCTTGACAGCCGCAAACGTGAAATGCTCTCCCAGATCGTTCGATACAAACGGCCCGGCGCTCGTCCCAAGCGCAAGCAGATTGCCGGTTGCGCTGATGCCCTGAATGCCGAGTGTCGTCAAGTCGGCACCAATCGTCTTCCATGTTTTGCCGTCGTCGTCGGAACGCCATAAACCGACATAGGGAGCGAACACATATAAGTGGCTGCCGTCGCTGGCGATCTGCGCCGACACGTGGGTCGGTGCCGTCGAGAGGAACGACCATGTCGCGCCGTTATCGGTGCTCGCGAAGAGACTATCGACCGCCTGATTGGTGTTCATGCCGTAGATCAGCGTATTCCCATGCACCACGAGTCCGCCGCCGGTCGCTCTCGGCAAACCGGTATTGGACTGCGCCCAGTTGAATCCGCCGTCACCACAGCGCATGATGCCTTTCCCGCTCGTTGCAACGACGATCATTCCGTTGCGGGCAACGGCAGCCGTCACCTGCTGAACGCCGCTGACCCCGGTATCGCGAGGCGACCATCGGGCCACTGCCGTATCGATGATGTAACAACTCAGGTTGCTTCCGATCGCGAATACGCTATCGTTCGAGGTCACAAGCCGCGTAATGATGTTGCGATTGATAAACCCGCTGTCGACCACTTTCCATGCACCCGTTCCCTCTGCAGAGATGTAGAGATCGCGAGCCGGCGATATGATATACAACGCAGACGACGTGCCCGCTGCCGACGAGATGCCGATCGACGGAACACTGCCGTTGAAATACATCCAGTTTTGCCCGGCATCAGCCGAGCGATAGATCTTCGCGTTCGTGAAGCTCGTCAGCGATGCGTAGAGATTGCCGTTATATTGATAGACGAATCCGGCAGGGCCGGAATGGGGGCCGTCGAGTTGAGTCCATTGCGCATGGGTAAGCGACGATGCCAGTGCGACGAAGAGTACGGCCGCAGCCGTACGCAGGAAAGAATTCTTCATAGTGACGATACTCTACGATGGAAAACGAGCGAGTGCAGGATTCGCCGGGTGTGGCGGCTACATCTCTTCGAACCCGCGATCGAAATAGTCGCAGACGGCTTCGGCCATCTGCTCTTCATCCGGCCCGTCGAAGCTCACCTCCAGGCTGGTCCCCTGTGCGGCTGCAAGCGTCATCACCCCAATGATCGATTTCCCGTTGATCTGGAAACCGGCATTGTTGATGAAAAAATCGGACTGGAATTCGCTCGCCAGTTTGACGATCGCTGCAGCAGGACGGGTGTGGAGTCCTGCACGGTTCTTGACGGTAACTTCTCGTGTGATCACGCGTTCGAAAAATTAAGTGCTGCGCGTTAGCAAATAGTCTGCGAAGGATAATAAAGCGTTTCGCTGGCCTTCGTGTTCCAACTCTTTCAGGGCCGTCGTTGCCAGATCGGTATGTACTGCGATCATCCGCTGGGTTTCCGAGATCGCCGACAGGCGCGTACACATCTCCCGAACGGCAGGAATATCGTCGAAGGTTGCCCGACGCTCGGCAATCGCCGTCACCAGGGCAATGTCTGCCTCGCTTCGTGCAGCCGCCTGCGCAGAAAGGAACAGAAACGTCCGTTTGCCTTCGACGATGTCGCCGCCGATCGTCTTACCGAAATCATCGGCGGCAGTCAGGTCGAGCAGATCGTCGCGCAACTGAAACGCAAGGCCCAGATGATGTGCGAAGGTTCTCAACGCCTCGACATTTGTTCCGCCTGCACTATACGCGCCGAGCACCGCCGCAAGCTCGATCATCTTCGCGCTTTTGAGATCGATCATTCGGAAATAATCGCCCACTCCGATGTTCGCGCTGGTTTCGAATTCTTTGTCGAGCGCCTGCCCTTCGCAGACGTAGCGGAAACCGGCGGCGAACTCGGCCATCATCGACGAGGCATGCTCGTAGTTACCAGCGGCAAGCGCAGATTCGGCAAGCGCCACCAGAACGTCGCCGGAGAGAATTGCCGTATTGACATCCCATTGTTCATGGACGGTCGCTCGGCCTCTGCGGGTTGCGGCATTGTCCATGATGTCGTCATGCACGAGCGTAAACGTATGCAGCATCTCGACTGCACATGCCGCAGGGAGCCACTGCAACGAGGTTGTGTCATTCGCCGCGAGATACGTCAGTGCCGGGCGCAAGCGCTTGCCGCCGGCATCGAGAATATAGCGGACCGGATCGTACAAACTACGAGGTGCCTCCGGCACGAGCAAACGCATGTGCCGATCTACCTCGGTCTGTACAACAGTTAGCAGTTCTTTGGTCGTCATCGAATCTCGCTCACGTGCAGCAAACGCTCAGCTTGCGTACTCCGGCACGATACCGGAATGTTCGCCCGATCGTCGCTCATCAGACCGTATATAACACTTGCTTGGCAAGTTCTGTCGTTGTTTTCGCACCACAAAGCAGCATGCTCATCCGAAGCTGTGTCAAGATTGCTTCGACGTGATCGACAAGCGCCGATTCGCCGTGATCGGCCAGCGACTTGATCAGCGGCTGGGCCATTCCGGCCAGATCAGCTCCGAGGGCGATCGACTTCGCAACATCCACCCCGGAACGGATTCCCCCGCTTGCGATCAGACCGAATGTCATCGACTCGCGCAATTCCTTCACGGCGCGCAGTGCGTCGACGGTCGGTATCCCCCAGTCCCAAAACTGTTCGAATGTCGAGCGCGAGGCCGAACTGCGACGCAGGATCTCGACACCAGCCCAACTCGTCCCGCCCGAGCCGGCAACGTCGATCGCCAGCACACCGCTATCGAGGAGTCTCTTTGCAACCGATTGCGAGATACCGGCACCGACTTCTTTCGCAATGATCGGAACATGCAGATGCTTCGCTGCCGCTTCGATTCCGGCAAGCACACCGCGAAAATCGCGGGCTCCCTCTGGCTGCATTAGCTCTTGTAGTGGGTTCAGATGAACGATGAGTGCATCGGCCTGCACCAACTCGACGATGCGTTCGAGCGAATCGATTTTCCCGCTGGCGTTGAGTGCCGCCACTTCGACCCCGCCGATGTTCGAGAACACAAGCCCGTCGGGATGTTCCTTGCGCACGACAGAGAACGACTTGTGAAATTTCTTATTCTCGAGCGCTTGCCGTGCCGAACCGATGCCGATCGCAAGCCCGAACTTCCGGGCTGCACGCGCAAGTGCGCCGTTGATCTTCTCTGCTTCATCGTATCCGCCCGTCATCGACGAAATCAGGAGTGGCGCATCGAGATGCTTGCCGAAAAACAGCGTCGACGTATCGATTTCGGTGAGCGACAATTCGGGCAGCGCGTTATGTTCGAAACGCAACGCCTCGAATCCGCTCGCATGCCGGTGCGAAACGTTGTTCGCCACGACGAGATCGACATGCTCGGCCTTGCGCGAGACCGTCGCGGTTGCTCGCTTCGGATATGCGTTTGATTCGCGCCGTTTATTTTTCTTTCCCACGGATAGTCGCTGTAATAACTATAAAATTACGGAATTCGACGTACGCGCCTCCAGAGTCCGTTGTGGCGGTGGGTTACAATGGCGGGAACGCGGAGCACCGGTAAGGGTTTAGAGTGCATGATGTTTCGAGCAGCATTCGATGCGAACGAGCGTTCCGGCGGCGCCAGCAAGCGCCTGAGCGAACGATATGGAATACCCGAGAGCGAGGTACAGAACCTGCTCTATGGAACACAATCTGCATCCGCCCCGAATATACCGCTGCCATCTGTGAAAGGAGAGCCTGCCATGCCGACCGCTGTTGAACGTAACTCCCGTTGGAATCCGGTTTCCATTCTTGGTGCGCTCCTCGGCGTCGTAGGGGTGCTCTCGCTCGTCGTGGTAATTATGATGCTCCAGCGTGATCGCATGCCGGAACTGCCTGCAACGACAATGCACCATCTGCAGATGCCGCCCGAAATGCCGCCACAGGCACCGCCTCCTGCGCCGGAATCCGGCATGGCCGCAGCCGCCCCGAAGATAGATTCATGCTGCATGCCATCGAGCCCAAAGACGACCGAAGAAACGTCCGCAAACGAACCGAGTTCTGAGAAGCCGAGCACAACACCGAAAAAGAGACGTACGGTCTCTCACCCACGATCAACCGGCTATTCGACAACCAACAGTATGGAAGCCGAGGAACACCTTGCCGAACTCCGTGCCGAAGGAAATGCCAAGGCCAAAATTTCGTCATCGACCAAGAATGGCGTGACGACCTACACCGTGCGCTGAGCTTCTAACGGACACCAACAGACGGGTACTCGTGTTATCGGTTCCGGTGAAGCAAAATCCGATTATCTTCCTTCTTGTCGCAGTCGCGCTCCTGTGGGGCAGCGTCAGCGCGTATGCACAATCCGCCGGTTCGATCCGTAATAAATACGCCACGGATTCGACCAAACTCACCCTTTCGGTCGATCCGAAAGCCGAGATCGTACAGGGAAAGACATTCGAGGCCAAACTCCATTTCAAGCTGCGCAAGTATTGGCATATCTACAATATGAAGTCGGGCGAGAATGCCAGCGTCCCGCTCAAGATTGCCATCCCGGACGAGCTCAAGAAAAATTTTCAGATCGTCGATATCAAAGAAACGGGCCCGGTCGTTTCCCATCATGACGATGAACTCAATGAGACGACACTCGCGCACTATAAGGATTTCGATGCTATCGTTACGGTAAAGGTCAAACCCGGCGCACCGACAGGCCCGACCGACTTCTACCTTTGGACGTTCTATCAAGCGTGCGACACCTCGACCTGCATCCCCCCGAGTACGTACACCGTCCCGCGTTTCTTCCTCGGTGAGAAGGCGCTGAAGATCGAGATCAAGAAAGGCGACGGCACGGAAGTCGCATCTGCGCCGGACACAACCACTGCCGTTGCTCCAATTGCAGAGAAGCACGATACGTCCGTCAAGGCCGCCCCGCCTGCAACAAACACCGATGCGACGACCGCCGAAGGGTTGAAGAATCTTGCCGACACCTCGATCTGGCAGTTCATTCTTGCAGCCATAGGATTCGGGTTGCTCGCGCTCGTCACGCCCTGCGTATTTCCGATGATCCCGATCACCGTGAGCTTTTTTACCAAGCGAAATCAAGGTTCGCGAAAGCATGCGGTCAAAGACGCATCCTTCTACGCGCTCGGAATTATCGGCACGTTCGTGGCGCTGGGCTTCCTGCTTGCGCTGGTGATGGGGCCTGCGGGCATCAATAAGTTTGCGGCGAACCCCTGGGTGAACGTCTTCATCGCCGTGATCTTCGTCGCCTTTGCGCTCAACCTCTTCGGCCTCTTCGAGCTTGGCGTTCCGTCGTCGGTGCTGACGAAGCTGCACATGAAGGCGCATTCGTCCGACAACAAGATCGGCTCGGTGATCCTGATGGGCTTCGTCTTTTCTCTTACGAGTTTTACGTGCACCGTACCGTTCGTCGGAACGCTAATGGTCTCGTTCTCGCGCGGGGCATGGTTCGTGCCGATGCTCGGCATGCTGGTCTTTGCCAGTGTCTTTGCACTTCCCTTCTTCTTGCTCGCACTCTTCCCGTCTGCGATGAAGGCCATGCCGAAATCAGGCGGCTGGCTCAATAGTGTGAAAGTGGTGATGGGCTTCCTGGAGATTGCGGCAGCGATGAAATTCATCGCAAACGTCGATCTCGTGTACAAGTGGGGTTTCTTCACCCGCGACTTTGTGCTTGCAACGTGGATGGCAATCATGGTCGTCACGACGATGTATCTGCTCGGACGCTTCAACTTGCCTCACGATACTCCGAGCCAGCACATCGGGCCGATCCGCGCCGTCTTCGCGATCATGTTTCTGACGTTCGGTATCTATCTCTTCAACGGCCTCGGCGGCAGGCCGCTCGGCGAACTCGACGGCTTCTTGCCGCCGCAACTCGATAACGGAACGGTGTCCGTAGCACGAGCAGGGATTGGGCCGGGAGCTGCGCTGGCGGCGAACGAATTACATTGGTTTCCCCGCTATAGCGAAGCACTTGCGGAAGCGAAGCGAACCGGGAAGAACGTCTTCATCGACTTCACGGGCTATCAGTGCACAAACTGCCGCGCGATGGAGGCAACGATCTTCAAACAGCAGGAAGTGCAGGGACTCTTCAAGCAGTATGTGCTTGCACGTCTGTACGCCGACGACGGAAGTCCGCTCAACGATTCGAACCGCAACATGGAGGAAGCGCGCTTCAACACGATCGCGCAGCCGTATTATGCTATCATCTCGCCGGACGATAAGCCGCTGGCAACCTTCCCCGGTTTTACCCGCGACTTGCCCGCATTCCTAAACTTCCTCAAGCCGCACGCCGACGGCACGCAAAAGCAAGTAGCCGAGCGGTAATCGCAGGCGCTCTTACCACGCATACCCAATATCGAATCGCAACGCCGGCACGCCGCCGTTATACGATCCGAACATCACACCCGACGTACTGCCGTTGAGAAAATAACGGTCGTACCCTATGCCGAGACCGATCGCGAAGTCGTCGCCCGGAAACCACTGCCATCCCAGAAGGACACCGACCGAGAATGTCGTTGCAGAGACGCTGTTATTGGCATATGTATCCGTAGAACTCAGCGAATTGAAGGACACGTTCGGTGCAATATAGAAGCCACGAAGCGCATGTTTGGACGGATAGAACCGAAGTTCTGCATTCGCACCGAATCCGCTGATTCCCGAAAGCGTCGGGGTCTGCAAACCGATCCCGCCTGCGATTCGCTCACTGAATGCATGGTAGTACGATAGGTTGTAGAACACGAAAAACTTCAGCGGATTCACGACGAGCATGTCGTGGCGAGGAGTTACATCTTCAACTTTCTTTTCCTCGACGTAACTCCGTACCGTTTTCACGCCGGTCGTCGAATCGACTTCCGTACGTGTACCCGTCGTGCGCTCCTGTGCAAAGACGGAACCGGCACAAACACATACGACCGCGACAATGACAAACAGACAAATACGGGACATGGACAATCTTGGTACGATGATAACGACCACCGCGGGCGATCCGGGGCGACCACGATTAAATTAACGACACTACAACTAAAAAGTTTCTACTCAGGAATTCCCCGCAGCGGCTCAGTTTGAAGTTGTCTAAATACTTGTCATTACCTGTCATTCTGAGCGAAGCGAAGAATCCCTGTGGCGGAGCCTCACAGCGTTTCATCAAGGGATTCTTCGCGTTGCTCAGAATGACAATTGGAAAACAGTCAAAACTGGGTCATTGCTGAATTCCCCGCAGCGGCGACTCTCCAGCTCGGCGGCAGGTTCTTTTCGATCTCAATGCCTTCGAATGGCTTTGTCGAACGCGACCCGACCGACTTGACCCACTCGGCCATCCGCGCGATCCCCTCGTCGAGCGATACTTCACTTGCAATGCCGAACGCCTTCTTCACCTTTTCGTGATCGCTCCATGCATCGACAACTTCGTTGCGTGCCGGGAGATAATTGATCGGCGCATCGGAGCCCATCGCTTTCATGACCGACGTTGCAAGCTGGTTGACGGTGTACACTGTATCGGCGCCGACATTATACACTTCGTTTCTCGCTGCGTCGAGTGTTGCGCTTCTGGCAATGATCGGCGCGACGTCGGCGATGTAGCTGAATGCACGCTTCTGCTCGCCGTCTCCGAAGACCGTCAGCGGCTCACCCCGCAGGATCTGATTCATGAAAATACCGATCACGTTGCGGTACTTATCGCCGGTGTTTTGGCGCTCGCCATAGACGTTATGCGGACGGAAGATCACATAATCGAGGCCGAACATCTCATGCGACGCTTTCAGATCGAGTTCAACCGAATACTTCGCAATGCCGTACGAATCTTCCGGCTGCGGAACGAGATCCTCGCGCATCGGAAGCTGATTCTTCCCGTAGACCGCGATCGAGCTCGTGAAGATGAAGCGCTTAACCTCGTGCTTAACCGATTCGTTTATGAGGTTGACCGAGCCGATGACGTTATTCGTATAGTTGAACCGCTTGATAAAGTGCGAGAGCCCTTCTGCGGCGTATGCGGCGAGATGAAATACGTAGTCGAATTTGTATTCGTTGAAGATGCGCGAGAGCTTGCGATCGTCTACGACGCTTCCTTCGATGAACGTCGCCTTCGGGTTGACGTTATCGACAAAGCCGCCCGAAAGGTCATCGTACGCAACGACGGTATGCCCGTCGGCAAGTAATGCATCAACAACATGCGAACCGATGAAGCCCGCCGCACCTGTCACTAAACTGGTCGCCATGAGATTCTATGGGCGGATATATCCGCGTTCTTTAAGTCCTTGCATTCCGCGATACCCGCGGAAGTAATCGATGATGCCGAACACAAGTGCTTTTGCGCCGCGAAAGTTCTTCGAGCGAAGCAGATCCACATAAAAATTCAGCAGGTAGAGCGGATAGAACGCAATATAGCGAAGCCATACCGACCCATGAAAATGCTTGCGCGCAAAGATAAAGCTGTTACGCGTTTGCATATACATATAAAACGGCGTCTCTTTCCCGTGCGGTGCGCTTTTGAAGTTATGGTAGATCACCGCCCGGGGTTCGTACCAGCAGGAGTATCCACGCTCGCGTGCGCGCATACACCAATCGGATTCTTCCCAATAAATGAAGTATTCCTTCGAGAGTCCCCCGAGCGTCTTGATTAGATCCCCTCTCATGAGCATCAAACAGCCCGACGCATACTCCGTCGTACACGCCGTATCGAACTGGCCCCGATCCTCTTCGAAGACACCGACATGATGATATCCGGTATGCCACTTTTGGAATGCGCCTGCATACCATATGATTTTATCACGCCCACCCATTGCGGACGGATAATAGTATATCTTCCCACTGACGGCCGCGATGGTATCGAGAGAGAGCAGTCGTTCGACAAGCGGTTCGAGAAACCCCGGTGTGATGATTGTGTCGTTGTTCAGCAGCAGTACATGATCGCAACCGTGGCTCATCGAATATTCGATGCCGATATTGTTGCCACCGGTAAACCCAAGATTCTCTTCGCTGCGAAGATGAGTGACGGCAGGAAATTCCTCGCGCAAACGGTAGCCCGTACCGTCGGTCGAACCGTTATCGACGACGATGATCTCCGCGTTCGGGTAGGTCATCGACTCGAGCGACTGCAGACACAACGCAGAGTCAGCGTATGCATTCAAATGCACGAGGACAATCCCGATGCGTGGCGTCTGCTGCATGTCCGATTACAGACGATCGAGGATCTCGACCGCCATCGCGTACTTCTTAAACGGCGGCATCAAATATGCTCCGTCGATCAGCGGCTTTGCATCCCGGAGGAATTCGACGCAAATCTCCACGCCCTCGGCCGATTGTGCTTCGACGTTGTGTTTCGACGCGAGCCGGTCATGAATCCAGGTCGGGATATTCATACCGGGCACTTCGTAATGCAGAAACTCGGCATGACGTACACTGCGCAACGGCAAGATGCCGAGCATGATCGCTGCCTTCTGACGAAACGGTTTGATGCGATCGAGGAAATTCTCGAGGATGCTCATTTCGAATACCGGCTGAGTGAAAATCACTTCACATCCTTCGGCTACTTTCTGTTCGAGACGGGCGATCTCGGTATCCATATCGTCGGCTACCGGATTGCATCCGCACGAGACCATGAAATGCGTAGCGTGTTGATGCTGTCCGATAACGGGGTTCCCCATCAAGTCGCGCCCGGCGTTCATCGAACTGAGCGCCCGGATAAGCCCGATGGCGTCGATATCATAGACGCTCGTTGCATACGGGAAGTCCCCGATCTGCGCAGGATCGCCGGTAACGGCAAGAATATTGCGAACGCCGAGTAATTCTGCGCCAAGCAGCTCGCTCTGTAAGCCGACCATATTATGGTCGCGGCATGCAAGATGGGTGATGACCTCGATGCCGCATTCCTGCTGCACCAAATGCGAGAGCATGATCGACGACACTCGCAAACGCGCACGCGCGCCGTCGGAGATATTCACTGCATCGATCCCTGTTCCGGCCAGATACTTCGCGCCGTCGAGGACACTCGACATATCGAGACCTCGTGGAATATCGAGCTCGACCGTTGCAAGAAACTTCTTCCCGATGTTGCGCTTGAAGTTCGAAAACTTTCCATCGTCGTGCGAGCCGTTGACCGCCTCGTGCTTCGTTTCGATCACCTCAACCTTGACGGGCTGCACGTGTTCACCCTTGACTGCTTTCGCGATCTCACGAATGTGATCCGGCGAAGCTCCGCCGAACGCGCCAATGATCGAAACACCGGCCTCGAGAAGCCGCTTTGCGCTCGATGCTACATATTCGGCCGTCGCATTGTAGATCGCTCGACCGCCGACAAGTGTAGGAATTCCGATATCGGGTTGTGCCGAGAGCGGGATCTCGGGCACTGCGAATGCTTTCACGATCGTCAACATCCGCTGCGGGCCGACCGTACCATTCGTACCGATCACCGTCACGCCGAGTTCGACCAGACGCTCTGCAACCTTGCGAGCATAATCCGTTGCCAGCAACGAACCGTCTTCCGGGAATGTCTTCTGCGCGATGATGGGCAGATCGGGTGCCACCTTCTTCGCCGCTTCCACTGCAATCTCGAGCTCGCGCAGTTCGATAAAGCTACGTAGCAGCAATACGTCTGGCCCGCCATCGGCAAGTGCACGGATCTGTTCTTCGAACGACACACGAACGGCATCCGGCTTTGCAGGGCCGAGCGGAGAAAGATACTTCCCAACCGGACCGACAACGCCGGCAACAAGCAAATTGGATTCGGCGGCAACACTGCGTGCGAGCCACACCCCTTTACGATTGATTTCGTACGCTTTTTGGCGCAACCCGTTGCGTTCGAGCGCAAGCGGCGAGGCATGTTCGGTATTCGAACAAATCAGTTCGGCGCCTGCTTTCGCAAACTCGCGGTGCGCATGTTCAACGGCAACCGATTTGGCGATGTTCAGCGCCTCGATCGGCGTAGCGACAATACCTTGTGCGGCGAGCGCCACATCCATCGAACCGTCGGTGACGATCGGATTCGTTGTTGCCGATGCGAGTCGCTTGAGAAATCTGTTCACGCGTGGGTATTGCTTATGAGGCGGCAACCGCAGAGCGGATGATGGAAACAAACGAAGCAGCTACAAGCGCGGCGCCGCCGATGAGTCCGCCGTCGATATCGGGCTGCGCGAGCAGATCGGCAGCATTCTTGTCGTTCATGCTGCCGCCATAGAGAATCTGCACACGACCGGCAACGGCATCGTCGAATAATTTGCCAAGTTCTTGACGGATGAACGAATGTGCGTCCTGCGCGATCTCGGGCGTCGCCGTCTTCCCCGTGCCGATTGCCCACACGGGTTCGTATGCGATCGTGACTTGATGCATCTGCATCGGCGTGATATCGCGAAGTCCACCACGGAGTTGTTCGAGCAAGACTTCAAACGTTCGTTGCAGTTCGCGCTCTTCGAGTGTCTCACCGATACACAGGATCGGTTTGAGTCCGGCAGCAAGCGCGGCGATCATCTTCTTGTTGATGAACTCGTTGTTCTCGCCAAAGAGTGTGCGGCGTTCGCTGTGGCCGAGAATGACATATGTACACCCGGCTTCGACGAGCATACGCGGCGAGATCTCGCCGGTGAAGGCGCCTTTCTGTTGATGATGACAGTTCTGCGCACCAATCGCGATCTGCACGCCCCGGCCGCTTACCAGTCCATGTACCGCTGCAATCGACGTGAACGGCGGACACACCCCGATCTCGACGGACTTGAACGAGTCATCCCAATGCCCTACAATACCGGAGATGATGTCGCTCGCTTCGGACGCTGCGCCGTTCATCTTCCAGTTACCGCACACAAATTTGCGTCTCATGAACAGGTGTGGTAAAGTGCTGAGTGCTAAGTGCTAAGTGCTGAGTGCTAAGTGCTAAGTGCTGAGTGCCGAGTGTTATTGTTGTAGTTCTAAAATCCTGATTTTGGGTTGCGTTGAATGCTCGAACGCAATCCGTTAATGATCCTTCCGGTCTCTTCACAGAGCGACTTCAACTCCGCAAACCGCTCCTCAGAAAGATATTCTGCATCCAACGCTACATATAATTGACTTCTGACCTCGCCGCACGATCCTTTGGCTATAGATAGAAACTGATGCAACTCAGCTCGTCGTCCTCGCTCAAATCCTTCGGCAATGTTGGACATTACAGAAACAGATGCGCGCTGAATTTGTCCTGCAAGCCCAAAGTCCTTCGAGAATCGGCCGGTCCGCGTTACTTGATACACTTCGCGCGTTAACACTCGGGCTTTCTGCCACGCAATCAGATCCTCAAATCGTTCTATCTTTGCCATTGCTGACCTCCTTACATGTAGGTTGAACTGTATACTAAGCACTAAGCACTAAGCACTAAGCACTAAGCACTCAGCACTCAGCACTTCTCAATCTCTTGCTTCACTAATTCGTTCAACAGTGTCGGATTTGCTTTGCCGCCCATGGCCTTCATCGTCTGACCGACGAAGAAGCCAAGTAATGCGACCTTGCCGGCTTTGTACTTCGAAAGATTATCGCCGTTGTTTGCGAGCACGGTTTTGATGGCCTCGCGCAGTGCGCCTTCGTCGGAAACCTGTACCATCCCTCGCTCCTCGACGATCTGCTTCGGCGACTTCGCCGACCCCAATAGCTCGGGCAGGAGATCTTTGGCAATTTTATTCGAGATCGTGGACTTCGACACCAGCGTTATCAGCTCGGCTAAGTGCCTCGGATCCAGGCCGAGCGTTGCAATGCTCTTTTTCTGCTCGGTGAGCATACGCATCACATCGCCCATCGTATAGTTCGAGATCGCCTTGATGTCCTCGGCATTGCGACTCTCGAGCGCAAGCACGGCATTCTCAAAAAAATCTGCGATCGCTTTATCGACGGTGAGCACATCGGCGTCGTATTTCGGCAACGAATACTCGTGCACAAATCGGTCTCGGCGTTCGCGCTGCAGTTCGGGGATTTGTGTGCGGGTCTCTTCGATGTACTCGCTCGTGATCGTGACCGGAAGCAGATCCGGCTCCGGGAAGTAGCGGTAGTCGTGCGCTTCTTCCTTCGTACGCATCGCCCGTGTGACGCCTTTGTTCGCATCGAACATCATCGTCTCGTGTATGACAGGCTGCCCGGCCTCAAGCAAGCCAATCTGCCGTTCGATCTCGGATTGGATCGCGCGCTGCACGTTGCGGAAGGAGTTCAGATTCTTCACCTCGGTCTTCTGCCCGAACTGCGGGCTCCCTTTGAGCCGTACAGAGACGTTCGCATCGCAGCGAAGCGAGCCCTCTTCCATATTCCCGTCGCAGATACCGAGGTACGTGACGATCGCCTTGATCGCAGTGAGATATGCGTACGCTTCGTCGCTCGAGCGCATGTCCGGTTCGCTGACGATCTCGATCAACGGCACGCCCGCGCGATTGAGATCGACGAGCGTCTCGCTGCCGAAATCGTGGATCGACTTGCCGGAATCCTCCTCCATGTGAATTCGGGTGATGCCGATACGCTTGAGTGCGCCATCCGGCAGCTCCGCTTCGATCCAGCCGCCATGACAGATGGGCGTCTCATACTGCGAGATCTGGTAGCCCTTCGGCAGATCGGGGTAGAAGTAATTCTTGCGTGCGAAGATCGAATGCTCGCGGATATGGCAATGCGTCGCTATCCCCATACGCACGATAAACCGCACGAGGTTTTCGTTGAGCACGGGTAATGTCCCGGGATGCC
The DNA here is from genome assembly GCA_018266755.1 of Bacteroidota bacterium. Classification (NCBI taxonomy): domain Bacteria; kingdom Pseudomonadati; phylum Bacteroidota; species Bacteroidota bacterium. The sequence goes on along the minus strand of JAFDZW010000001.1, from coordinate 328,943 downwards.
CAAGGCAGACGGGGCACGTGCGTGAGTTCGGCGGCGCTCCAAATTCGGTCGAGCACGTACAGAATGCCTTTGACTTCGTCAGCATCTGCGCATGCACCTCAAGCCCGATCACGGGTTCGTATTTCTGCAGGAGTTCGGTATCCATGGTTCTGTAAGCTATGGCTAACAGATAGGATACTTACAGGGTTCGGACGGGAGCGAATCGAGAGTGGCTCGGTTTCGACATTATCCACATTGTCATTCTGAGCGAGGCGAAGAATCCCTCGATGAAACCCTGTGAGGCTCCGCCATAGGGATTCTTCGCTTCGCTCAGAATGACGTCGTTTGAAAGCGATGCAAACACAACGGGCGGCTTGGTGGCCGCCCGTCGAGGGAAAACTCCGTTCAATAATGCAAGCTACTTTCTCGACTGCAGCATCTGCATCGATTCGATATCCTGCATTTTCAGCGCAAGCGTGACCGGTTCGTCGGTCTCGGGATCTGCTGTATCCATGCGTGCGCCATGGGCCATCAACCACTTCATCACCTTGCGGTGCTGGTAGCGCACCGCAAGCTGCATCGGCGTCGCGAGCGAGCGGCGCTCGGTCACGTTCATATCCGCATGGTGAGAGAGCATGAGGTCGCCAAAGGCAGGGTTATCGGAAAACCGAGCGAGTGCGCAAAGCGGAGCGACCTCTCGTTGTTTGTGCAGATCATACCCGTGTGCGAGCAGCAGTTTGAAACTTTCGATATCGTCCATCTTCAGCACTTGCACCATCGGTTCGGCAGCGAGAGGATAATTACCGTTGGGTTCGGCTCCATGTTCGAGCAAGAATTTCACGACATCGGGCTTCCCGCGGCCGCATGCCGTCGAGATCGCCGATTCGCTCTGGTTTCCCTGTAGGTTGATCTTGCCACCGGCATCGAGAAGGCGCTTGATGATCTCGGTGTTGCCAACCCACGCTGCCGAAACGAGCGGCAGGTTCACATGCATCGAATAGAAGTTCGGCGAAAAACCCTTGCTCAGCAGATACTCGACCATTTTGACATCCTCCATCCCGATCGCATCGTCGAGCAGATAATCGACGCTGTCGCCCGCATGCAAATTGGCGCCGCCATCGGCCAACGCTTTCATCGTTTCGACCGAACGTGCAACCACCGCCCAATGCGCGGGAGTCATGTTCATCCGGTCGATCGCATTCGGGTCGAGCTGTTTCGTAAGCAGGAACGAGACGATTTTTGCATCGGCGTTCATGCAGGCAATATGTAGCAGCGTGAAGTTGCCAACACTGTCGCGAAACGTCAAAACACCCGGTTCACTCCGAGTCAACGCTTGCACTGCTCGAAGGTCATGGGCCCGGATCGCTTTCTTGACCTGATCGAACTGCGCCTGTGTCGCCGCACCGGCAGGTTCGACAATACTGAGCATGCACAGCACTGCAATAACCACAATTCCAAAACGCATTAGAATGAGTTTGAGAAGCATAGATGATGTTCGTCGATGAAAGATAATTGGTACGAAATGGATGCTACTCTTGCTTACAATCGCTGGTAAATGTGAACGCATACGCGCCGAACGACGGCGAATCGCTCGACAGACGCAAGACCGCGCGGCCGAACTTCGAGTTGTTGACGATATTGTACATCCTCGGTTCGTCGACGGCGATGTACGTCTTGCCTGCGTCTTCAACAATATCGGTGCCGCGATCAGCTGCTGCAATGGGTTTCCCGTCTTGCTCGACCAGCACGCGGAGGTGCCCAGTGCTTTGCGGCTTGATCACCAGATTGACTTCCTTCGCCTCGTAGTTGATCACGAGCGACGATGTCCCGATCCCGGCCGGCGCGGCGAACTCGCGTCTGACAACCCACGAGCCGTCGAGATAGAGCCTGTCCTCTTGCAGCGTCGATGGCGTCACAAATTTCTCGGGCTTGTTCGGAGTCGCTTCCTCGGCGTTCCCGAGATGATTGCGTTCGAAGCCCACATATGTTTCCGGCGTCGGCCTGTAACAGACGGCGCCCGGTTTATCGGTGCTGCGCACCAGCTCAGAAAGCTCGGGCAGCACGGTGTTCGAGTCACGCTCGATGAGTAACTTTTGAATGAACGCCTCAAATTGCTGGTACTCACCTTCGCCGAAATGCGTCGCCCGCAAGATGCCTTTTCCGTCGAAGATGTATTTCGCCGGCCAATACTTGTTGGCAAGCGATGTCCAGATCTCGTACTCATTATCCGCAACAATCGGATAGTCGAGCTTGAACTTCTCGATCGCTGCCTTCAAGTTCTCGGGCGCTTTCTCGAAATCGAACTCCGGCGAGTGCACGCCGATAATCACTAACCCCTTGTCTTTGTACTTTTCGGCCCACGAGCGGATATACGGGAGTGTACGAATACAATTGACGCAGGTGTAATCCCAAATATCGAGCAGCACGATCTTCCCTTTGAGTGCCCCAGGGCTGAGATCGGCCGGGTTCACGTTATAGTATCGATCGGCCGAATATCCGCGCGGCAACGGCGGCATGTGGACATGCTCGCCGCCCTGATCTTCGATCTCGGCTGCAAGCTTGGCCCGCTCCGCTGGTAACTGATGGCTCGACATTTGCGCTGAAGCCGGAGCGGTTTTGCCGCAGCCGGTAAGAAAAACGATTGAAAGTGCGAGAAGATACAAACTGTTATACCGCATACGAGTTCAGACTACGACGGCTTGCCTTTGGATACGAACGGACTTTCCGCGATGAAGAAGCGCCACGGCAATTCGCGCGCTTGCGTAATACCGATACGAGTTGTCACCTGCACGGTTTCGCCTTGGTGCAGCCGCCCTGTCGTTAAGTACAACGAATCGTCGGCGATCAGATCTATCAGATTCTCATTTCGTGCGATCGAAAAGGCCTGACATAGTTTTGCGGGTCCGGAAAGAAGGTCGCGGTCGTGCTTCGCTTTCGGACGCAGCGTGCGCATGTGTTCGACATCATCCAGTGGTTCCAGCGCACGAATGAGCACCGCCGCACCATGTCCGTGCGCGCCGGTAACCACGTTGAAGCAGAAGTGCATGCCGTATGTAAAATACACGTACGACATTCCTGCATGCCCGAAGAGCGGTGCGGTACGCTCGGTGATACCGCGGTACCCGTGGCAGGCCGCTTCCGTCTGATCGTACGCCTCCGTCTCGACGATGCGACCGACCAGATGATGCTTCCCAATGACGCGATGAAGCTTGGCGCCCAGCAACTCGCGGGCAACCAGCTCTGCGGGGCGCTCAAAGAACGATCGGGAAAAACGCATCTACTGTTCGAGTTTCGGCAGCAATGACTCCAACTCCACCGCAGAGTGTACCGGCAATTCACAAACCTGACGGTGGCAATAATAGATGGTGAACGTCCTGTCGTTTCCAGCAAGGTTCTGTGCGAAATCAGCGAGATGTTCGTTCTCGGCTGTTGCGTACATCAAGACGGTGTGCGGCAGGTAGTAGGTGGCCAACATCGAGCGCATGGCACGATAGGCGGTCTTATCGAGCGATCCGCTCACGACGATCTCGGCCGCAGGACGCAACTGCCAGGTTGCAGCGGCGAGTAACGCAGGCATCGTGTAGGGATACTGTGCAAGCCTGCCGCTGAACGCGGCGATGGTCAGGTCAGCCCGATCCCGGTACTCAGCCTTCGCCGTGATCGTGCAGAGTCGGTACAAGTTCTCGACGGCGACCGAATTCCCACTCGGCTCTGCACCGTCGTAATCGTTCTTCGTCCGTAGGATCAGATCCGACTGTTCCCGACTTGAAAAGTATCCGCCAAGCTTTGCATCGAAGAAGATGGCATCCTGCTGTTGTTGTAGAGTGATCGTCCGATCAAGCCACTTCGATTCGAACGAACATTCGTAGAGACGCAGAACGCCTTTGATGAGATACGCATAACTCTCCAGATATCCCTCGAACCTCGCTTCACCCTCACGCCAGCGGTGGAGCAACTGCCCACCAACGTTCTCAACGAGCTCGGACCAAATGAACTCAGCAGCTCGCTCGGCTGCCTGAAGGTACAGTGCATCGTGCAGGACATCGGCAGCGCGTGCGAGCGCACCGATCATCAGGCCGTTCCATGAGGTGAGGATCTTGTCATCGAGATGCGGCGGGATTCTCTTCTTCCGTTCGGCGAGCAACAACCGCGCACTTGCGGCCAGACGTTTGCGGACTTCAGCGGTCTCCAGGCCAAAGTGCTTGGCGACATCAGGCGTTGTCGCCGCACGATAGAGGATGTTCTCCTTATTCTCCCAGTTGCCGATACTCGTGACACCGAAGCGCATGGCGAAGAGATCTGCATCGGACTTACCGACAATGCGTTCGATCTCGTCAAGAGTCCAGACATAGTACTTTCCTTCAACGCCTTCGCTATCGGCATCGAGCGCCGAGTAGAACGCGCCTCCCGGGTGCGTCATGTCCGAGAGCACGAAGTCCGCAATACTGCGAGCGACATCGGCGTAGAACTCGTCCTTCGTGATCTGATAGGCATCGAGATACGAATCAAGGAGCTGCGCCTGATCATAGAGCATCTTCTCGAAATGCGGTGCGAACCAGCGAGCGTCCACCGAATAGCGATGAAATCCTCCGGCAATCTGATCGTTCATTCCGCCCATGGCCATCTTCTTGAGGGTGAAGAGCGCCATGTTACGAGCATCGAGATCGCCGCTCGTTGCGTAGTGCTGAAACAGAAACTCGAACTGCACCGGACGCGGAAACTTCGGTGCGCCACCGAAGCCGCCTTCGCGTTCGTCGAACGAACGCTTGAAGTAATCGAGACACGATTCGACGGCGAGTTCGAGCGATGCAGTGGTCGGTGCCTCGAGTCGCATCTCGTGAATGGCCTTCGTTAGCTCGTCTGCCGAGCCGACGATGTCGTCGCGACGTGTCTGCCAAAGCTCGACAATGCGCTCGAGCAATTGCCCAAAGCTTGGCCGGCCGTGCGACGGGACCGGAGGAAAGTATGTGCCACAGAAGAACGGTTTGAGCTCGGGCGTCAGGAAGCATGTCATCGGCCACCCGCCGCTTCCTGTCATCGCCTGCGTGGCGGACATGTAGATCGCATCAACATCGGGCCGCTCTTCGCGGTCCACCTTGATCGCGATGAAATGTTCGCCGAGATATTTCGCGATCGCCTCGTTCTCGAAGCTTTCGCGCTCCATCACGTGACACCAATGGCACGTGGAATAACCGACAGAAAGGAAGATGGGCTTATTCTCGGTCTTCGCACGCTCGAACGCTTCGTGTCCCCACGGATACCAATCAACTGGATTGTGGGCATGCTGTAAGAGGTACGGCGACTTCTCCGAGATCAGGTGGTTTGAATGCATGGGGTTGTGAACAACGAATCGGTGGATTGTGTGCTTACGGGGTTCATCGCAGTGAGTGGAACCGTGTCATTCCGAACGGAGCGAAGCGATGTGAGGAATCTGGACTGGTTCCGATCTATAACCGTTCGCTATGCTTCGATCGAAACGATGTCCCAGATTCCTCCCTTCGGTCGGAATGACAATACATCGCTTGATCATACATCACGATCAGCGCCCTATCATGCCGCTCTCATCTTTACCAGCTGACGTGGCACATCAGTCACCATTGCTTTCGCGCCGGCGCGCATCGCCGCATCGAACTCAGCCTGAGTGTTGATAGTATAGACGGAAAGATGGATCGAATTGTCGCGGATATCCTCGAGCCGGCGAGGTTCGAGTTCTTCGAGCGAGCAGGCATAGGTTGCCGCGCCTGTCAATCGAATCAGCTCGGAGGGGAGCAGTTCCTCGATCCCTTGTAGGCCGAGATAGCCCGACATTTCTGCGGTCGGATGGATGATCGTCGTGATGGCTCGTTGCGAGAGGGCTTTGATGTAATCGGGGCGAAACGACGAGTACAGTGTGCGTTCGCTCATCCCGATCTTGTCAATGAATTGCAGAAGGCCTGGGATAAACGGCATTTCGTCGATGACGCCATAGCCCTTGAGTTCGATGTTGAGATACATTTTTCCCGCAGCAAGCGTCGCAATATCTTCGAAGCGTTCGTACACGCCGCCTCGCTCGATCTCGTCGTGATGGCAAACGATGTCGCCGGTGCTCGTGAACTGGATATCGACTTCCACCATCTCTGCGCCGCTCGAGAGCGCCGTACCCACCGCCTCCAAACTGTTCTCCGCTGCGCCGAGCGAGGTATCGCCACGGTGGGCGCAGATCATCGGCAGACGATCGAAATCATATTCTCTCAGGGGGATGAGCATACTCAAATTACGACTGGTAGTGGAATTCGCATTCCGCGCAAGAATTCTTCGGCACTCATTCGCCGCTTACCTTCGCGCTGCACTTCGAGCACTTCGAGCGGATCGGTGGCCGTGCCGACGAAGAGATGTTTATGCGATGCATCGGCATGAAGCACGCCGACAGGAAGTGGTTTCATTCCGCGAGCGACAGTGGTGAGAAATATTTTCAGTCGTTCGCCGTCAAGTATTGTCATCACTGCACCCGGAAATGGCGAGAGTCCTCGAATCTGGTTGTGTACCGCTTCGGCGGGACGATCGAACTTGATGATGCAGTGCTCGGGCAAGATCTTCGGCGCTGGCGTAGCGAGCGAATCGTCTTGCGGTCGAGGCGCGAGGGTGCCTGCGACGAGACCGGTAATCGTCTCGAGAGCGAGCTTCGCGCCGAGGTGCATCAACTCGTCGTGTAACTCGCCGAGGGTTTCGTTCTCGGTGATGCCGACGCGCTCTTGCAGCAGGATGCCTCCGGTGTCAATCTTCGAATCGAGCAGGAACGTGGTGATACCCGTTTCCGTCTCGCCGTTAATCAGTGCCCACTGCATCGGGGCGGCACCGCGATACTTCGGCAGCAGCGACGTATGCACGTTGAATGTGCCAAGCCGCGGCATGGTGAATACGTCCTTCGGTAAAATCTTGTAGGCGACGACGCAAAAGATATCCGCATCGAACTCGCGCAGCGCATCGATAAACTCGGGGTCGCGCGTAAGCGTCGGTGCCAGCACGGGCAGGCCAAGTTCGATCGCTTTGTCCTGCAAGACGGATGGCCGTGTCTTGAGGCCTCTTCCCTGCTCCTTCTCCGGTGTCGTGACGACGGCCACAACGTTCACCCCGTTCTTCACGAGATGCTCGAGGATAAACGCCGAGAACTCCGGGGTGCCGAAGAAGACGACGCGGGGATTGGGGATTGGTACGGTTGTTACCATTGTGTCATTCCGAGAGAAGCGTGGGATCTGGGTAGGATGCATCGTTCATGCACAACAAAGGGTACAATACACGATTCACGGTCTTCATTTTCATTGCTCATTAGAGTATATTGTCATTCCGACCGAAGGGAGGAATCTGTAAAGGCAGAACCCTTCGGGTACCACCCATGTGCAAGATCGGCCCACTGCCGGTTCATCCCCTCTATCAACACCACCTTCTTCTCTCTGCGATAGTCCTTAATCTGCGTCTCGCGCGAGATCGCATCCCGAATATCGTTGAATGTCTCGTAATATACCAGTTTGTTTATATGATAACGATGGGTAAAACTCTCCTCCTCGCCGAACTTGTGCTCGTATACCCTGCGAAACAAGTCGGCTGTGACACCTACATACGTTCGCTTGCTTAGGCTTGCCATAATGTACACGAAGTATTCAGTATTTGCAGGCATCGATCGTTCCTCATGAGATACTACCTACCCAGATTCCTCCCTTCGATCGGAATGACAGTGTGGTTGTCATTCCGAATGGCGCACATGAATGTGAGAAATCTGGGATGGCGTTACTCTGTAAACACTCGCATTGCTCTGGGTGTCGCGTAGTCACAGATTCCTCCCTTCGGTCGGAATGACAATCGTATCAACTTGCCAGCTTTGCTTTCAATAACTGGATCACCGGCACGGGGCTTGGGTCTTCGCCAAGCAGGAGCGCGATATAGTAGCTCACCCAATCGCCGAGGGAGATGAGGCTGAACATTCTCGCCAGGCTCGACGAGCCGCTGGCGTTGATATGCTCTACATGCACGCCTTTGCCGACGAGCACTTGGTGTAGTATCTCGAATCGCTTCGCAACGCGTTCGTGCTCGTCTTGCGGAGAGCGCAAGAAGATCGCGACAAATTCGTCCTGACGACCTACCGGATGCGCCCAGCCGTTGATCTCATTATGATTCATCTCGGGCAGGATGTTACCGAATGCGACATGCTTCGCATTCTCTTGAATTTGTCCGCGCCAACGAAGATTCACCGTATCGATGAGTTCGCTGTCGGAATACACAACCGGAATCTTCGGTGCGAGCAATCGACCGAGCGTGAGCGCCGCGTTCGTATCTGTAAGATTCGCCGTGCCGTAGCTCGCTGCAAGCGACGTCAGCAGATCGCTCGTCTCTTTGATATGCCCGGCCTGGGGTGCGCAGAGTCCGATGTGTTCGAGCAGCATCAGTACCGGCACAAACGAGTGTGCGAGCGCTGCACGTGGTTGGAACCCCGTCGGCAACGGAATAAACGTGTTACCGTCTCTTGCGGCCCATTCTTTCACCGTGCCGCCGGTCGAGAGACACACGATCATTGCGCCGCGAGCTTTTGCTGCTTCGTACATCGCCAGCGTTTCCTCCGTCGTCCCGCTGTAGCTCGAAACGATCACGAGCGTGTTCGGGCCGACAAACTCCGGTAACCGGTACGTACGATTGACAACGAACGGGACGGGAAGCGAGCCAAGCAAATATGATCGCACCAGATCGCCACCGATCGCCGAGCCGCCGAGCCCTGCAAGTACAATGCAGCGGATATTCGCCTTCTCGGGCAGCTTTGCCGAAGCGAGTGCCGCAGCCGTGCGAACTGCCGCATCCATAAAATGCTCTCCCATCCCGGCGATTGCCGTCCCCATACCGCCCGCATCCAATGCCTGGATCAGGTCATGCGTGATCGTAATACCTCCGCTCATACGTGGCAAGAAAGTAAAGTAGAGCAACACCGAATCAGAGGGGTGGCGTTCGGGGAAGTGATGTTTCGGAATTGTTGTGAGATAATCCGCGAGACCGCCATGGGTTACAACCCATGGCTACTGTCCTTCGGTCCTTCCGACGTCTCACAACCGTCTGCTTCAGCAGACTGAAAGATATTAGCCCCGCGTTTCAACGCGAGGGCGGCGAGCATGCAGTTACGACCTTCCGTTAAATTCTACTTCAACGCCGCTCTCAACTTCTCAATTTTCTCGAATTGCTCGTTGGTCGTGTAGGCGAAGTCTCGGTCGCGCGGTTGCAAGTCGGTGAGGTCGGCGTTCATATCGGGCTTGAGGCGCAGGGCGAGGTCGGTCCAGGCCCGGGCATCGGCTATCTTTCCGGCGCCGGCATAGACTTGTCCCGTCATCGCGAACGCCATCGCTTGCAGCAGTCGCGTGTTATCGGTGTAGTAGCTGCGTTCGCGGTAGTGTTCGTCACGCCACTGGATCTTCGCCATCGGCACGTCGAAGATCGTATCGCGCGGCCACATCCGCAACGCGATACCGGCGGGGATCATCTTGAACGATGGGGCGAAAAGCCCGTCACGTTGCTGCATGACCTCCGGTGCCGCATAGATCGGTCGGTCGAGATTGCGGGCGACGAGCGCTTCGGTGAACTCCTTATACCGATCCCCGATCGCCACCTGATCGAACGGCTCGTCACGGTCGAATGCGCGAAGTTGCACGAGGAATGCGTCCATCTCGGGCTTTACCCGCCGCATTACTTCCGGCGCGCGCTGCTGCAAGTGGCTATAATACCACGGCCGGTCGCGCAGCATCGCTGCGTCAACGACAAGCACATCGGGCCGTATGTTCTCGACGAGTTGGTAGTAGAATGCGCCGCTCGTCCAAAAATCCCACGCAGTGGTGAAGATGATCGCATTCGGCGGAAGATTGTTGAGCATATTCATCGTGTAATCATCCACCATGTGATTACCGCTTTCGTCAACTTCGTGATAGCTCGTTGCGATCTCTGCGCCGCCGATCCCAAGCGCCAGAATCAGCGCAGCCACTACGATCGCCGACGCCCCTCTCTTCTTCACTAGATCGAGTACGAATGCAACGGCACACGCCATGGCGATCAGGCAGGCAACGTATGCCGCCAGAAAATACTGGGCGATGTCGTGGATATCGTAGCGCATCGAATACGCTAAGCATCCTGCGAACAGCAAGAGTACGAACGACGCCAAATGCAGTCGCTTCGACGCGGTATTGATGATGAGCGCGTAACAGCCGATGACGAGCAATAGCATGCCGAGCAACGAGAACTCGGTTGGGAATTCGTGCCAGAAGTATGCCCAGTTCTTTGGGACGGCTTCGGACCGGTTCATCCAGATCGAATACTGCCCGCCCGTGAACTGTTTCAGGAAGAGTTTTAGGTCTCCTGGGTGCCCCCAGTCCATAAGCGGGTATTGGGCTGCGCGGATCGGCAAGTATACATACGGCAGCAGACCGATCACGAACGGTACGGCAAGCAGCATGAGCCGTTTGAAATTCTGCGCTGAGAAGCCGCCGATCGCGAAGTACATATACAAGCATGCCGGTGCGAGCAGAATCGTCGTGAGGTGATTCGAGAATGAGAGACCGAGCGTGAGTGCAAAGAGCACCGCATTCTTCCCAAATGCCGTACCTTCGATGCGAAGCATTCGGAAGAAGAAGGTCAATACCGTCGGCACGAAGAAGACATGCAACGGATAGACCTCGATCCCGTTCGACTGCGCCCACCATGTCCCGCTGAATGCTGCAGCGATCCCCGTGACAACGCCGACGAGCACCGGCAACGACGACGGCTCCTCCGTATCCACCGGACGACTCCCCTTCTGCTTTGGCGTACTCGCTGTTCTCTTGAGCGAGAACCAATGGCCCGCAAGTTCGTGCACCAGAAATACCATCGAAGCCGCGCCGAGGGCTGTGAAGAACGACGCCATGATGTTGAGGCGCACAATGACGTGCGCTGCGATCGGCAGATGTGCGAAGAGATATCCGATGAACGTAAAGAGCGGATACCCTGTCGGGTGGCAGATGCCGAGCGTCGAGACGGCCGTCGCCAGCTCTCCGCCGTCAATGAACGGCACCCCCGACGCCATCGTCTGCAGGTACACGATGAACGCTACTAGAAAGACGATGACGGACGCGAAGAGCGGACGAGATACTAAGCGATTCAACTGGCGTTGGGTTGATACAGATTAAACACATTCCCAAACGGGTCGCGCATGTAGCATGGTTTCCCTCTGCCTTCCCAGCGGATGGCGGTACATCCGTGCGATTCGAGATCGGCGCGGGTGGCGTCGAGGTCGTCCACGACGAACTCGAAGATGGTACGGTGCTGGTCTGCCTTATCGAAGTAAAGCAGTTTATCATCGGATTTCAACTCGATGCTCTCCCCTTCTCGCGTTGAAAATTCAAGCCCGAGCACCTGTTGGTAGAACTCTGCAGCGGCCTCGTGGTCGGGGGTTTCGATGCAAATACAGCGGCTTAGAGTGTATTTCATGATCTATCAAAATACGGTGAAATTGCAGTCGCATCAAAGAACTCAGAACACAACGTAACGTTGGAGCGATGATGTAAAATTGATACTCCCGTTGGCGTAATAAACCACTTCGTAGATTGTACCGACGAACGGCTCTACGTACACATCTTCAGACGATTCAAGCTGTTCAGACTCGCCTTCAATAGTGAAATACGATCTGAGAGTGAACCAATAGCAGAGTCGTCTCCTCCCATCTGGTCCGGGGATGACGCTGAGTCCTCTGTATGTCTCTGACCGACGGAGACGCAACCCATCCGTTGAGAGAGTGGAATCGAACAGAGAGACCGAATCACCACTTGGTAACGGATACCACAGGATGCGATCGTTGTACGCAGGCCCGTATATACTCGCACCTCTCATTCCCCACAACTCGGATCCGCTTGAATCGTAGTACTTGTAAACCGTATCGGAAGAACCCAGCTTGGCAGCGTAGGCGGGCGTTCCTCCGAACGTCGTTCTTGCCAAGACGATCGTCGTATCTAAGGTCGAATCGAACGGTATCCCGTTGATATAGCGGACGGTCTGAAAGACCCAGACATCGCCGGGCTTCAGCGGTTGTAGGTCCTTCATATTTACTGCTGTCTCAGAATAATTAACCCAGGTACTCGAACATCCTATCGAGAGCAGTACACAACTAACCAATGTAAGGAGAATACATTTGTGTGTCATGAGCGTACGAATGACGTAGTCGACGCAACAGCCAATCGGTAGGTGGCCCTGCGAAGAATATTGATTGGCAAAACGAACGACTTGCAATTACCGCCCCCCGGCACTCACTTCACCGGTGCAAAGTGCGCTGTAAAGTGCCGCAGGAACGGCGGCTCTTGCGTGATGCGGAAGCCTTTCGTTTTGTCTTTCGTCGCCACGATCTCATCGAACACCTCGATGACGTAATCGATGTGGCTCTGAGTGTAAACACGACGCGGGATCGCAAGTCGCACGAGTTCTTTCGACGCTGGGATCAGTTTGCCGTTCTTATTATACTTGCCGAACATCACCGACCCGATCTCGACCGAGCGTATACCACCTTTCGTATATAGCTCGCAGACCAGCGCCTGACCGGGATACTGATCGACCGGAATGTGCGGATAGAGTCCCTTCGCATCGATATAGACCGCGTGACCACCGACCGGCCAAATGATCGGAACCCCTTTTGAACGGATATGCTCGCCGAGGTAGGCCGTCGAACGAATGCGATAATGCAAATAATCGGGATTGAACACCTCGCGAAGCCCGACGGCCATCGCATCCATGTCGCGTCCGGCAAGACCTCCATAGGTTGCAAAGCCTTCGGTGATGATCAGTAGATTGGTGCATGCATCGGCAAGGGCCTTGCTCTTGAGCGCAAGAAATCCTCCGATGTTCACGAGTGCGTCCTTCTTCGCACTCATCACCGCACCTTCGGCCAGCGAGAACATCTCCTGTGCGATCTGGTGATAGGATCGCTTTTCGAATCCTTTCTCGCGGTGCTTGATGAAGTAGGCATTCTCCGCAATGCGACAACAATCGAGCACGAAGAGCAGCTTATGCTTCTTGCAGATACGCGCAACCTCGCGGGCGTTCGCCATGCTCACCGGCTGGCCGCCGCCGGAGTTGTTCGTGACGGTGAGGATCACCGCAGCGATCTTGTCGCGGCCGTATTTCTTCACGAGCGCCTCAAGCGCGGAGGTATCCATATTGCCCTTGAATGGATAATCGCTCTCGATGTCCTTCGCTTCAGGAATGGTAATATCGATTGCAGTTGCGCCGGTGAACTCGATGTTCGCGCGAGTCGTATCGAAGTGCGTATTGCTGATGAAGACCTTTCCCTTGCCGCCGAGATACCCATAGAGAATACGTTCCGCAGCACGCCCCTGATGGGTGGGTAGTACGTATTGCATCCCTGTCAGATCCTGTACTTCCTTTTCGAGCCGCAGCCAGCTTCTCGCGCCCGCGTAGCTTTCATCGCCCGACATCATCGACGACCATTGCGCGCTGCTCATGGCCGACGTGCCGCTATCGGTCAAGAAGTCGATCAGCACATCGTCGCTGTGCAGCAGGAAGGGGTTATAGTGTGCTTCCCTCAGTCGCTCCACGCGTTCGTGCTCGGACGTCACGCGGATCGGCTCGACGGTCTTGATCTTGAACGGCTCGAAAATAGTCTTGTGCTTCATTGCTTCGTACTATTGGTGGTTGTCATTCCGACAGAAGGAGGAATCTCGAATCGCGCGGATATAGAAGCTCTAGGGATGCTCATAGACCCGTGCAACCTCAGATCCCTCCTCGGACGTTTGCCCGTCGTCGGAATGATGTGAGGCTCGATCTCTTACAACTGCTTGAACTTCGCCTGGAAGAATCGCAAGTACTTCGGCTCATAGACCATCTTTAGGCCCTTCACCTTTTTGCGATTATCGTACACCTCGGCAACCGACTCGAAGACGACGTCCATGTGTGCCTGCGTATAAACGCGACGCGGGATCGTGAGCCGCACGAGTTCGAGCTTCGGGGCATGCTCATGGCCCTCGCTGTCACGACCGGCCGAGACGATACCGCGTTCCATCGAGCGGACGCCTGAATCCAGATAGATCTCCGCCGCCAATGCTTGTGCCGGATATTGCGACTGCTTCAGATGCGGCAGGAATTTCTTCGCATCGAGGAAGATGCCGTGTCCGCCGATCGGCTTAACGATCGGGATACCGGCGTCGAGCATCTTCTGTCCGAGGTACTCAACCTGCCCGACGCGAGCGCGGATGTGATCGTCGTCCACGGATTCCGTGATACCGATGGCCATCGCTTCCATATCGCGTCCCGCAAGGCCGCCGTAGGTGTGCAGACCTTCGTAGACGACGACCATGTTGCTCGCCTCTTCGTAGATCTTTTTACTATTGACAGCGAGGAAGCCGCCGATATTCACGAGTGCGTCTTTCTTGGCAGACATCGTAGCGCCATCGGTGAGCGAACAGATCTCTTTGACGATCTCGGTTATGTGTTTGTCCGCATAACCCTTTTCGCGGCGCTTGATGAAGTAGGCGTTCTCCGCGACGCGCGTCATGTCGTGGATAATGAGGATGCCGTGCTTCTTGGTGTATTCTCGAAGCTCTCGTAGGTTCGCCATCGAGATCGGCTGGCCGCCCGCCATATTGACCGATGTTGCGATGGAAACGTATGGGATCTTCTTCGCGCCGACCTTCTTCACAAGAGCGTCGAGCTTCTTCAGATCGACATTGCCTTTGAATGGATGCAGGCTTTCCGGATCGTGGGCCTCGTCGATAATCACATCGGCGAACGTCCCGCCGGCTAATTCCTGGTGCAGGCGAGTCGTCGTGAAGTACATGTTGCCTGGGATATAGTCCCCAGGACGGATGAGTATCTTCGAAATGATATTCTCCGCACCTCGCCCCTGGTGCGTCGGGGTGACATACCGATAGCCGTAATATTTTCTTACGGCCGCCTCAAGGTGATAAAAATTCTCACTTCCCGCGTACGCTTCGTCGCCAATCATCATGCCCGCCCACTGACGGTCGCTCATGGCCGATGTTCCGCTGTCGGTCAGCAGGTCTATATATACATCCTTGCTTCGAAGCAGGAAGGTATTGTAACCCGCTTGCTGTATGGCTTTTTCGCGTTCGGCCCGGCTTGTCATGTGAACAAGCTCGACCATTTTGATCTTATACGGTTCTGCCCAGGAATGATGGCGTTCGATTGATTTCATGTGCGTGCACTGTGCTGGTATAACCCCGCGATGCGGGCTCAGCGACGCAATAAGTCAACAATCGTGCCACCACGAGCGGACGTTAAACATATTGCCGGGATCTACGGTAATGACAGGCAATCCAGATAGTGTCTCTCAAGGGTTACGGCATTAGAAAGGATACCATATTTTCAGAGGCATTATGAATTGTCGAAAAGCCGATGCGGGCACTATGAATGCGAATTCATCCGCCGATCCGTCACGCCCGAATACCTGCGAAACGTTCGAGACACATGACTTTCATTCACACACATTCATCGTACACTACTATGAAACACTTCAGAACATTCGTCATCGCTCTTGCTGCAATCGCGGCATTCTGTACGACAACTTCGGCCTTTGCTTCGGCCGATTACTACCTGCAGTTCAAGAATGCACACGGTACGGTTGTCAAGTCGGTCGCCTGCAAGAATGGCACCTGGACGGTCGATCATACACCCCCTGACACCTACACGGTGATCATCGTCAACGCTGAGGGCAAAGATGTCACCGGCCAGATCCGTGCAGATGTAAAGATTCAGGGCTTCGTCGTCAACTCGCATACCTCGGCAGTGGATCTTGCCGTCTTCGGCTTCGAACCCCAACCGGTCGCTGCCGCGTCAAGCACTAAAGAGTTCGTACTGCCGCACGTTCTTGAATCCAGCGGGAAGATCGGATCGTGGAAGATCACGATCTCGAATTTCGACGACGCCACGTTGCTCAAGACAAGGCACGAGACCGCGAAGAACTCCGTCGGCAACATTCGCTAATCGTATCCCGAGTGTCCCGTACACTACACAATCACGACCCTGCAGCCATCCCCCAGCTGCAGGGTCGTGACGTATTTTATTTCTACATCGGCACGTTCACCGCTATAGCTGTTGTTGCATGCAACATCGAATGACGATCCGCCACGCTACACGTACATTTTTTGCGACTGCCACACTCCTCGCTGTCGCCGCATTCGCTCGTGCCGACGACCGATTTTTTTTCAAGCTCCAACAAATCGGCGGATGGCACCACTGGACTTACCCCGTCTCCGAAGGGCCGATCGAAATCGACCCCGTTCCGGCCGGGGCGTACAAATTAACGATCGTCGATAGCAACGACAACGACATCAGCGCCCGGGCGACGGCCCATATTTGGATCATGGGGTTCGTCGACCACGCGCACAACACGCCGTTCCTCGTCGGTTCGTATGAATTAGGCAGTCGGCGCAAGGCAACAAAGCCGACCGATCTCGGTTTTGAGTCAAAAGATCCACTCATCATCTGGATCCACTCGAAGAATTTCGAGGTCGCACCAACACAAACAACACCCGCACCCCAGCTCGTCGAGCAGCAAAAGGACCCACTCCCAAAGCATCGCCGCCGCCATCGAAAATAGTCCTCGAGCCATATCTAACCCTTTATAATTCATCGATATAAGTTTACACAAAGGCACCTATCCCTCTCCGCCCAAATCCAACCAGCCAACCCGATCCGCATCCCCAATTTTACATCTTACATTTTACATTCTCTCCCCCGCCTTCTCGCCACAGCATGCCGAGAAAAAGGGAGGGGGCAGCGGCAACCGGTCGGACCGTTGGCTATTGTCCGATAGGAGGATTTCCGGCTGCACGCTTGCCCGGAGATGGTTAGGATGTGGTCAAACGTAGGTGCTCATATTGCACCCTTCCAATATAGGGCGAGCGTATGGGACTTACAAGGTGCCCATCAAAAGAAAGTTGAGATTTAATATTACGGGCACCTATATACCCCGGTCAATAAGATTCACGTCATCCTGAGCAACGCGAAGAATCCCTTATCACTGCGTCATTCTGAGCAACGCGAAGAATCCCTTATCACTGCGTCATTCTGAGCAACGCGAAGAACCCCTTATCACAGTATCATTCTGAGCAACGCGAAGAATCCCTTATCACGGCGTCATTCTGAGCAACGCGAAGAACCCCTTATCACAGTATCATTCTGAGCAACGCGAAGAATCTTTTATCACTGCGTCATTCTGAGCAACGCGAAGAATCCCTTCAGGTCTGCACGGAGCTCCCGTACATACCGAAAGGGATTCTTCGCTATACTCAGAACGACCGTATGGTCGTGCCCTACTTGTTCGGCTGCGCCGTTGTGCGCAAATACGGAGTGATCTCTTTGAAACCCTGCGGGAATTGCGCCTTCGCTTGTTCGTTCGTAACGGAGGTCATGATGATGACGTCGTCGCCGTTCTTCCAATCTGCCGGGGTTGCGACCGGGAATTGCGCCGAGAGTTGCAGCGAGTCGATCGTGCGGAGCACTTCGTGGAAGTTGCGCCCGACTGACGACGGATAGGTCATCATTAATTTCACGCGCTTATCCGGACCGATGATAAAGACCGAACGCACTGTCATCGTCGCGTTCGCATTCGGGTGGATCATGTCGTAAAGGTTCGCGACGACGTGCGAATCGTCGGCGATAATCGGGAAGCTCATCGACGTGCCCTGCGACGCGTTAATATCATTCACCCAGCCGCAGTGATCGTCGATCGCATCGACGCTGACCGCGGCGATCTTCACGTTGCGCTTCGCGAATTCCGGCATCAGCTTCGCGGCCATCCCGAGCTCCGTCGTGCAGACCGGAGTGAAGTCCGCCGGATGCGAGAACAGCATCCCCCACGAATCGCCGAGCCACTGGTGAAAATGCATCTCCCCCTCAGTAGTGTTCGCCGTAAAATTCGGCGCAATATCTCCTAATCGAATTGCCATGGTGGGTGGTAAATAAATGGTAAACTAAGCCCAATTTCGGGATGGGAAAACGGGGTGGGAGGGGGATGAGTTCGGGGGAGGCAGGGGGCAGCTTCGATCCCTGAATAGTGCTAAGACTCAGAGTTGTCTGAGAGACACGATTGTATTAGCCTCCCAAATTGGCATCGTTTCGACGATGGCACTAATCATAGGCTGTTTGGATTTGAATTCAATCGGCGGCTCTCAACATTAACCTCGGGTGATGCTACCGTACAACATACTCGACTCTAATATGCGATACACTCTTAGCTCAATTTCGACGACAGGTGGATTTCTGGAGAACTGCAAGATACAGTTCAGCCCTAAACTCACATGTATCATAGGCGCGAGAGGGACGTGCAAGTCCACAGTGATCGAAAGTATCCGATTTGCCTTGCGTCACGGATCTGATGAGAAGCTAAGGACGATTGAATCGGGGATTATCCAGAACACACTTGGTTTTGGCACCGTTAATTGCGAGTTGCTGCGACAGGACGACACGGACGAATCTAGGTTTGTGATTGAGCGAGAGGTTGGTTCAGAGGCAACCATCTTCGAGGACGACATTAGAGAGCTCGAAACAAACGATTTTTCAAATTGCGTTGAAATATACTCCCAGGGTCAAATCCAAGAATTGGCAGACCAGGCTGATGAAGGATTGAGGCTCGCTTTGATTGACAGACCAAAGGCTGCTCACATCCTCATGCTCCAGTTAAGAAGGAACAACCTCGCAGGGCAATTAAGGAAGGTGGGAAATGACCTTCGATCTGTGAATTCTGAGATCGCGATTCAAAAGGAACAGCTTCAGCCTTCGGCTAACGTTCAGCGTCAGCTTGAGGAACTCAACCAAAATTCACCCTCGATCTCCAACGAGCTTGAGGTTGAGAATATTTCATTTGAGCGGAGAAATCGAGTGTTGGCAGAACTGAACGAATTGGCGATGCTTCAGTCTGAAACACTTGAAGATGTGAGAGTCTTGCGAGACAGACTTGAACATGCCCTGCGGCTATACTCTGGTTTTCAGAGCGACGCGGACTTTTCTTCAGACTTAACAACTAAGCAGCCGTTTGATGATTTTGTTGACGGTATTCCGGCAGTGATCTCAACCCTAGGCATACTCAAGAAGGATAACCTCAAAACAATCGTACCTCGAGTTTCTGAACGTTTTACATCTTTGAACGCGAATTACTTTAGATTGAGACAGGAGCAACAACGTGCAAACGAGTTTC
The DNA here is from genome assembly GCA_018266755.1 of Bacteroidota bacterium. Taxonomy (NCBI): domain Bacteria; kingdom Pseudomonadati; phylum Bacteroidota; species Bacteroidota bacterium. The sequence continues at coordinate 309,763 of JAFDZW010000001.1, read as the reverse complement.
TTAAGCGGAAGGAGATGTTGAACAAGCAACAAGTATTGCTAGCATCTGTGCAGAAGAAACTTGACGAAGCGGAAAAGAGACGCGACACGCTCAATCTCGAGCGCCAGAAATTGCGGGCGGAAATTGAATCGCTCGATGGAAAGATATTTGATACAAGGTTCGAAGAGGTGGAGAAGATAAACGAAGAACACGCTCAGCGTATACAATTGACACTCCGCTACGGGACAGGGTCACCAAAATATGTAACTGCCCTAACTGACATGCTGAGCGGCTCCAGGATAAAATTTCGCGACGAAGTTGCAAGACAAATTGCGTCCACTCTCACACCATTCCAATTAGTCGACTATGTAGAGCAGGCAGACAGCATTGGAATGGCAGAATTGCTTGGTCGAGATATTGGGCAGATGCAAAGGGTAATCGCACATTTGTCGGACCACGAATCACTCTTCGAGCTGGAAGTCACCCCACCTCTGTGCCAGCTTGAGATAGTGATGTTCGATGATGGAGTGGCGAAGCCAATCGAAACACTGTCCAAGGGGCAGAAGGCAACTGCAATTCTCCCTCTCATACTGAGACCACTACCCTACCCGCTGATATTTGACCAGCCAGAGGACGATCTCGACAATCGTCACATCACGGAACGTCTGATTGACGCAATCACGCAGCTAAAAGAGAGTCGCCAGATCATTTTTGTCACTCACAATGCAAATATCCCTGTATTAGGGGAGGCCGAGAGTATCGTAGTGATGAGTATGGACACTCCCCACCGTGCAAACCCACCGAAAGTCGGATCAGTTGACGAGAGAAAATTTGACATTCTGGATCTTCTCGAAGGCGGCATAGATGCATTCCAAAAACGCGAGGCTAAATACAAACAGTTGTTGGAAGCATAATGAGTACGCAGGAAGTTGATTCAAGAATCACACTAGTCTGTTCCCCAGAAGATCAGACTTTCCTTAGTGGGATATCCAAACTAACCACTACTCCAGCTAGTCATGGTCTGGACCGGGTACAACTTGCTCATGATATTGGAGTGGCACTTGCCGATTCGCCTGGAGTTGGCCAATTTAAGCAGGCAACGCGCTTTAGAGCTGTCCTCAACAAACTGGCACTTGATGATAGTGAACTCACGCTCTTGTCTACTAGGACGCCATCGCTGAGGTCTCACCTTCGAAACGAAATATTAGGGGCAGCGTCTGAGGAAATCCGAGGGTCGCTATTCAAGAAGCAGGTAGGAGTGAAGGCACCCGCTCCCAGTGCTCGAGCCAAGGCAAATAAGGATCAAGACTTGCAGCATCCCTCGGCAGAGAGGATGTCCGTCCTAGTTCTCACTATGCTACACAACGCAAACAGATATCGCCATATTCTCGATCCTAGTTTCGTACCTATCTGCCTTGAGACCGCCGAAACTGCATTGCTACAGCTTTCTACCAACAATGACATTGTAGCTGTGTTGATCGACAGCTCAGTACTGAAAGGGCTAAACAAGGCCGAACAGACAAAGCTGATTGGAGACCTAGCTGTCTATTCCACCTTCGCTTGGCTCCGCATTGACGTCTCTGCGTCCCACCTTTCAAATCATGAAATCGAGGCAATTGTGCGCTCGGCGCAGTCACGGAAGGACCACGTACCGTCAACAATTCTGTCGCTACAAAACAGCCCTCAGATCAAAGAGTCCGAGCTTGAGAGCATTTTTAATGCTCAACATATTCTTAATCGCCACAAACGTGTAAATTTTACTCTTGGTGACCTCACGCAGGGCCAATCGCACCTTCTGGTAGCAGCCGCTTACGAGATGGAGTCCCGTCTGAGAAACTACGAGGAGTTTACGGTGAAGAGCGTTGAAGCAAGATTTCTCCGCGGTGGTCGTACCGATGCAAAACTTGCACTCGTAAAAACGAATGATGACGGGAAATACTACGTGGCTAAGATAGATCGAAAGGAGTCCCTTCTTCGAGAAACGCAACGTTTCCGCACATTTATCCAACGATGGGACGAAACAATTACGCCCGAGTTATTCATCCATGGTGACTCTGCTGTACTCTACTTTAAGCTCGTCAACCGTGCCGACCGAACCTCCCAACCGGCCCCAATGCTATGGGATGTATTAGAACTATGTTGGAACAAAGAGATCTTTCCTGCAATGGGAACGGATGAATTGAGTCCTGCTTATACTGCGAATTTGGAAAGCGGTTTGAGAAATCTATGTGCACACCTTGCCGAGCTAAATAAGGGGACGTCAACGAACCACGACTTCACGATTTACGAGAATCCCAGTGTCTCGCAGATCAACGATCTGGAGGAAAAGGGATACAACTGGAGGCTAGGTCCCGACTTCGGTGCTGCACGGACCAAGGCAACCGCAATTCTCGCCGCCTACAGGGAGAGGGGCATTATTCACGGGGATGTCCATCTTCGCAACATATTAGTAAGTGCCGAAGAGTCAATGCATCTAATTGATTTTGCTTCCAGTGGACGAGGCCACCCTGCCGTGGACTTGGTTCGTCTGCAGTGTGCCTTGATGTTCTCGCAACTAAGGCAATACTGTGAGGAGGCAGACATTGATCAGTTTGTCTTCGACCTATCGATAACCCGACACGATATGTCGGCACTAATAGAAAAATATCCTGCGGTCTTCGGGCCTTCCCCTCACGCCCGTATTTGTCTGGGTGGCATGGTTGCCGCCCGCAATAATGCTGTCGGAGTCATGGAATCACATGGTGGAGGCGCGATTGATTACCTAGCTGCACTTTTCCTTGTTGCAACCCAGTCATTGATTATGCCCGAGTTACAACAGACGTTTGTCAGGTCTGTAATTCGGGTGCTAATACCAACAATTATGTCCTCCGGTTGACTGTCGTCATATCTCGAATGCGCAAGCTCGCTCCATACTAATAAGATACATCCATGCGTCGCTCACATCCAGTTCCTGACTTTAGGCAACAGGACCACCCAAGGCGCGACACCAAGAGCCTCAGAGATCACCACAATCGTATCCACCGAGATATTCCTCTCCCCTCGCTCCAAAAAAACTACGTAGGCTCTATGTAGCTTCATTTTCTCGGCGTGCTTTTTTGCGTCAACAGAGATGAGCAGGATTGTTGATACTACCTAATAGTAGCACCGCATAAAACTCGCTTCCCCTTTCCGTATTATTCCCGTATGGAAAGACACCTATCCCAGGACGCACTATCGCTTCGCCGCGCGATTGGGTCGAATATTCGGGCGATTCGGGAGTCGAAGGCGTGGTCGCAGGAGAAGCTTGCGGTGCGGTCGCGGCTGAGCCTGAACTTCGTCGGCAACCTCGAGCGCGGCCGCGTGAATGTCAGCGCCGATACGCTCTCGCGCATCGCCACGGCGCTCGGGGTGCAGGTGCAGGCGCTCGTGTCCGTCGCCGAGCCTGTATGAATACGACGTGAGCAGCGGCCCGGTGTCGGATGGTGTTACACCGATGTCATTCTGCGCACATACGCTTCGCTCCGTGCGAGCTCCGCAACAAATTGCTGTGGCTCAGACTCACTCCGTTTCATCAAGGGATTCTTCGGTCGCCGCGGCGACCTCAGAATGACGGCGGGTAGGACGGTGTCACTACTCGACGCGCGGAATCTGACTTGCCGGACGAAGGCCGTCTTCCCTGCTTCATTCACCACCGACACCCAGCGAAGCGCCCTTCGCCTATTTCCAGGAGATCGACGTATAGGCCGAGCGGCGACCCTCGGACGATTGCGAGCTATACTGCGCATCGCGAATCCAATATGGCGACTCGTTCGTCATATCGATCGGGGAATAAATATCCGTCGGCACGACTGCGATGGCGGTATAATACGATACTTCGAATGTGCCGAAACTCATGCATGCCAGAAACTTCCCATCGGGCGACCAGCACGGATGCGACTCTTCCTTCGATCCGGTCGTCACTTGTCGCAGCCCGCTTCCGTCGGCGTTGATCATCCAGATGTGTCCGTTCATTGCAAAGGCGATTCGCTTTCCATCGGGGCTACAGGCCGGATGCTTCGGCTTGACAAGACCGCTGCCGACGGCGGTAAACTGAGAGAAGTCGGACGAGAGCCGGTAGAGACCGTCCTGATAAAACGTGCGCTCGCCGTCGAGTTCGTCGACCGTTGCCGAGAAGACGATCGAACCGTCGGGCATCCATGAACCGTCGAAGACGCTGTCGAGCCCGCCGATGAGCGTGCCGTCGCTTTGCATCAAGATCGAACCGCTTGCGGTGTAGAGGTCCGGCCCTCCGACGTTGTCATACCAATAATTGAAGCAGATCGTCTTGCCGTCTCGCGACATCTTCGGTGACTTCGAGACGCTCAGGCTAAACGCTTTTGAATCGAGCAGGATGTTCTCTGCCGTACCGTTTCTCGCTCGGGTAGCGATCTTCCAATTCACACGCGGCGACACGTCGCTCGGTTCTTCGTAGAGTATAAGCCCGCTCGGCGACCAGCTTGGGCCGCGTCCGCTCGAGAAGGCCACCGTCTCGCGCCGATTTGCGAAGTCATAGATGCCGATCTCGCCATCTGCCGACGGAATATCGTAAATGAGCGTGCCGCTCCAGCCCTGGCCACCGTCATTATTTGGAGATGTCGAGCTTTTGCATGATACGAACGCGAACGAAAACACACACAACAACGCGGCAATCGCACGGGGAAAGAATGGTCTCATAGTGATTAATAGAAATGATTGTATCCCAATACAATTTCACAAAGATACGTAGGAATTGATGTTGCAAACAGCGGAAGCAATCACGGCGTCGGACGGACGTTCGTACTCGGGGCATGACATAGATCATACACGGAAACCACACGGTTGAGTAACTTCGTAGCGTCGGCGCACGCTCACAAACTGCAAACGCTATGCTTTTCAAATTACTACTCGTCCTGCATCTCGTCGGCGCATCGGTGTGGGTCGGCGGACATCTGGTGCTTGCCCTCATGGTCCTGCCGAAGGCGCTCAAGAAACGCGACCATACGATCGTCGCGAACTTCGAGGCGATCTTCGAGCACATTGGCGTCCCTGCCCTGCTGCTGCAGATCGCGACCGGTATCTGGATGGCCTATAACTATACCGAAAATCTCTTCGACGTCTTCGACTTCGCCCCGGGACCGCATGCGATGATCGCGCTGAAGCTCATCCTGCTGCTCGTCACGGTGGTGATCGCCGTGCATGCGCGCATTCGCCTCATCACCCGCCTCGAAGAACGCAACCTGAACTTCCTCGCCGCGCACATCATCACGATCACCCTGCTGGGCGTCTCGATGCTCGTCTTCGGCGCCGGCGTTCGGCTTGGTGGGTGGTGGTAACCAGATGGGATGGTCCGCGGTCTAGTTGATAATATCCCCTTTGATATTCGCGATGCGTGCGCGCCAGTCGGCGATCTCTTCTTCTGTAAGTCTATTCCATTCGGTTAGCTCGCCCACGACGCGCAACGGCTCCGAGCTTCGATAGGAGCGGGTGGGGTTGCCGGGGAATTTCTTGTCAGTCACGTTCGGATCGTTCTCGAAGTCGCCGGTCGGCTCGACGATATACACACGCTGCGGCGCGTCTCCCGGCGCCAACGCCGCAGCAAGCCCCGCACCGTTCGGCAATGCGGTGAAGTAGATGTGATTCATAACGACCTCAGGTTTGTAGTTCGACCGATACCCCGCGGTCAAGAGATCGCCAACTTTCAGATCGGCTTTCGTCCCGTGATAAAACGGCCCATTATCCAACACGTTGTTGTTATCGTTCTTCATCTGGTTACTCTCGGCTTGTGGCAAGGATCTGGCAATGCAATGGCTAACTCAATCGCCCGCACAACGGCGGGAGAGGGGTGTTGGGTTTCACAGGGTATTCGTTCGCAATATCCCGGTACTGCTACAACGTGGCTGCAGACCTTTGTCTCTGAACTGTTTCGGTCCCGTCGTTGTCTAATTAGACAACGTTAGCGCTTAGTACCGATTCATCATGATCAGGAATATTGTCTTCTACAAACGCTACTTCTTGGACTTCTTTGAGGAGCAGTCCGAAACAGTGCGTCGGAAGATCGACCATGTACTAAGGCTGGTCGAGTCTCTTGAACTTGTGCCGGAGAAGTTCTTGAAGCACGTTGAAGGGACAGACGGATTGTATGAGATACGCGTCGAGTTGAGCGGCAATATCTATCGGATGTTCTGCTTCTTCGATGCAGGGAAGTTAGTGATCGTGGCAAACGGTTTTCAGAAGAAGACTCGGAAAACGCCGAGTTCAGAGATTCAGCGCGCGCTGCGAATCAGAAAGGAATATTGCGATGAAAAAGCTGACCACACTCGGAGAACATCTCGATAAGCGCTATGGCAAGCGCGGCACCAAGCGGCGCGATGACTTCGAACGCGGCTTTGAGGCATTCAAGCTTGGAGTGATGATTCGCCAAGCTCGGGAGGAGCTTCACCTCTCGCAAAGCGAACTCGCTGCCAAAGCAAATACGAACAAGTCCTATATCTCGCGCATTGAGAACGATGCCAGCGACATCCGCCTCTCGACCCTGATCAAAATCGTCGAGCAGGGGTTGGGAGGGAAACTGCACGTGAGTGTTGAACTCTGATACGCTCGACTATTTCAAGCTGACGATGCACGTCAGCGTCGGTACGCTACGCAACTGGGAGCAAGGCCGCCGCTCCCCCAGCGGCCCGGCGTTGGCGTTATTGACGCTCGTCGCTGCCATGCCGAAGCAAGCACAGAAAGTGTTGGCGAAATAGAGATGGGAGAGGGAGTATCAAACAATGACATTTACATCTTCTTCTTGTCGTCTTGCCATATTGGTGGTAATTGTTAGATAAAGTGGATGGGCAAGACAACAGCGAGGGACAGCAGGAGTGTAAAGGGGGGTAGGTTGCAGGGGCAAGTCGCGCAAATTGGCACTTGCGCGCTTCCAACTATCGTAGTTGCTTTGGTCGAAACAGCTTAGTACGGAGCAATCTCTGATAGAGTAAAACGAAAACGCGCCCCCAACCTTTTCTGAACGGGATCTACCCCCCCTCCCCCAAGATTTGAACTTATTGACATGGTAAGATTGAGTTCACTACCTTCGTGACAAGTGGACATAGAACTCATCCGAGCCTTGCCGAATTGAAACTGAGTTATAGAAATCCTTGCTTGACATACCCCAGGCAGTTGCTATAACTTCAAGGTATGCATTAAGCAAATAGGCCCTCTGCATTGACCTATATGGTTCGTTATGAAAGTGTGATTCAAGAGTCCCGCTGATATTCTTATCATCATAGCTGCCCCTTAGGCTGGGCTGTCCACTTCTACTGACAGGGATAACAACAGCATTGGGTGCTACCCCAGGAAATCGTGCCCTACACCCCGGAACAGAGGACCACGGACCAACGCCATACGACAGCATCACTTCCGATTTGTCGAGAAGAAGCTGCTTTGCACCTTCGGTCGTCAGCAGCCTAGACTCACCGGGTGAAAGCACGGCGTTGAACCATGGAAGTGTGCTTTCGTACAATACAGAAGGGCCATAATCACTGATAACGGTGACGAGGAACTCAGAGCGGGAAGGGATCATTCCTTCGCTTTCTAATGCTCCAATAGCTCGTACGATTCCACCCTTCAATTCAGCGAATGTGGAAACGTTAAAGGCACTGTAATCCCACTCGATGGTCTGGTTTCGAGATGCGGTTAGCTTCACGTCATCCATGTCAACGAGCCCAACCACCCCACGAGTCCTAATAGTTTGTATCGAAATGCCCTTCGAACAGAGCAAGACGCGGCCATAACCTGGAATGGCAATAATCCTTCGGTCACTTGAGACATACTCTGGGGCATCACCGAGCCACCGTTTTGCCAATGGAATGTCGTCATATTTTTTTGATGACTCTCCAGTGAAATCAAAATCGGATACTCCTCGAAGCTCTCGGGGTGAGGTCCTACGCCTTGGTATCTCGTGTTCGGATGACAGAACAAAGTCGTACAGTTCCTTCTGAGATATTCGCTTCCACCACTCCTTCTGCAGGATTGATACCTTGTCATTCTCTCGCAGTTCAACATCAAATGGCAGCATTGGGGCACGAAGCGAAACTCGTTTCCCTAGCTCAGAATAAGTCTCCGGGCTCTGCTTCTCGATCTTTACGGTTATTCTCGTTCCATTAATACCCTTCGGGGTGACCTCCCGCATCGCGCCCCGCTTGTCCAATCCGTGCAGCTCAATCTCGAAACGTTTCTCACCTCGTTTCTCAGTAGCAATAGAAACTTTATTGCCAACCATAAATATCGAGAGAAAGCCTATCCCAAATTTTCCTGCCGGTCTAAATTCTGATCGCTGTATGTCCGGATATGCATTATAGAATTCAGGAGACTCCCAGAAATTGGTCGCGATGCCAAGAAGGTAATTCCGTATAACAGAAGACGTCATCCCAACTCCATTATCCTCTACAATCAATGTCCGAGCACCACTCTCCTCAAGCATCCCAATTATGAGCTTCCCGTCGATGTGCGGCAAGTCACCCGCCCTTCGTTGACGAGATTCTAGCACTATCGCATCTCTTGCGTTCTGGATCAACTCACGCAACGGAACAAGATCATCGTCACCGTATAGAGTCTTGCCACCTACAGTTTCTATCAGTCGAGCAACAGACTCAATCGAATCAGCCTTAAACCTGACATCGACAGGTTCGAAGTTGAAGGGTTGGACAAATGAAGCAAAATTTGTGGGCGTACTTACTCTAGACACTCCCTCCAACGAAAACCTGTTCGTCGTTGTAACTGTACTAGATAAGAATTCAGAGACTAGGGATATTTGGACGTCCAGTCCAGTCGCCATTTCGTAAAATAACCACCAAGCATCTTGGTCCTCGATTGGTCGGAAAGTGGTGTATTTAATCCTATTTTCAACACGAATCGGTGGACTGATATTCTCTTGGGCTTTCCAGTGAAGCAAGCTTGAACCGCTCACTCCTGTTCTTAGTACCCGCTCTAGATAGTTCGCTCGTTCTGTGTTAATATGAGCATAATCAATAATTCGAAGTGCGCAAGCTAGAAATGATAGATTGACCGCTTCACCTCTGGTACTGTTTTCCGTTTGACGTTTGCCTAACTCGTTCTCAACTCTTGCCATTCCCCAGTGATGACTCACTGATACCTTTGCTATGTAATCTGCCCAATGACGCCGAATCTCCGCCTTTTCAATCACATGTTGACCCAACCCCGGGAACTCCTCCTTACACAACTTTTCAGCAAATTCAGCATGTGTATCTCGAGCGCCCACTTCCAAGGCAAGAAAGTCCGCCTCTCGCTCAGCAAGCCCAAGAACCGAAATCGCTCGGCTTTTCTGAGCTCGATATGCATCACTATTACGTAGATCCTCACAGCCCTGGACTGTGGCAGCCCTCGCCATTCCAAGATCATGGAAATAAAAAGAGGCGCCGAGTACGAATACCTCTGAAGCCGAGAAACGTTCAAGCTCCTTATCGGTGAAGACAACTTCTGCAATCCCCCAGAGTGCATCCATGTGACGCACACTGTGGTCAGTATACCCCGGAAGCACAACTTGGACACGATCTGCTATTTTCTCACAGTTGCTGCGAATTGACAAAAGCTCATGCTGCAATTCGGGTGCAGCGTTCATAGCTAGCCAGAGTTTTGTTTCCTCGATTTTCTTCATTTCTACTGCCCTCATTGTCGTCACAACCCTAAGATATTCAGGGGTGGATTATACCTACTCATCAAAGATACAAAGGTTCGACGGCTACTACTGGCGATACAACGAATAGACTGCAAATGGAGTGGGAATCCTGCGACAGTTAATAGCGCAGAATTGAGTTAGGTCTTACTCCCTTTCCGCAAACCTTCCCCCCCATTTTCTTGTTCTCATTCATCGGATTTCTGCATTCCGTAAGTCGTTGTTTTTCAACTCGTTAAATTTTCCGTTCTGATGGCGAAAACTCAGGAGTACGGCGCTCAAGATATTCAAATTCTCAAAGGCCTCGAAGCGGTGCGCAAGCGCCCTGCGATGTACATCGGCGATGTCGGTCCGCGCGGCCTGCATCACCTCGTGTATGAGATCGTCGACAACTCGATCGACGAAGTGCTCGCCGGGTTCGCCAGCGAGATCACGGTCGTCCTGAATGCCGACGGATCGTGTACCGTCACCGATAACGGCCGCGGTATCCCGACCGGAATTCATCCCGTCGAGAAAGTCAGCGCGCTGCAGGTCGTCATGACCGTGCTGCATGCCGGCGGTAAGTTCGATAAGAATGTCTACAAGGTCTCGGGCGGTCTGCACGGCGTCGGCGCATCGGTCGTGAACGCGCTGGCCGAGTGGTGCGAGGTCGAAGTCCACCAGAACGGCGAGATCTTCTTCCAGCGCTACGAGCGCGGCGAACCCAAGAAGAAGGTCGAGGTCATCGGCAAGACGAAGAAGACCGGTACCAAAACGACCTGGAAGCCCGACGGCGAAATTTTCAAGCAGACCCAGCAGATGCGCTTCGACTACCTGCGCGAGCGCATGATGGAGCTGTCGTTCCTGAACCCGACGGTCTCCATCACGCTCAAGGACGAGAACACGAAGGAAGAAGAGGTCTTTCACGCAAAGGGCGGCTTGCGCGATTTCGTCAAGCACACCGACCGCAACAAGATCTCGCTCCACAAGCCCGTCTATGTCGAGGGCAACAAAGAGAACACGCCCGTCGAGATCTGCTTCGAGTACACCGACGCGTACAACGAGAATCTCTTCAGCTACGTCAATAACATCAACACGCATGAGGGCGGCACGCACGTCGCGGGGTTCCGCAAGGCGCTCACGCGTACGATGAATAACTGGGCGCAGAAGAACAATCTCATCAAGAGCGATAAGATCTCGCTCACGGGCGACGATTATCGCGAAGGTCTGACGGCTGTTATCTCGGTGAAGGTCGCAGAGCCGCAGTTTGAAGGCCAGACGAAGACGAAGCTCGGCAATAGCGAAACGCAGTCGGTCGTCGAGATGATTATGGGCGAGCAGCTCTCGGCATTGCTCGAAGAGAACCCGGCCATCGGCAAGCGCATCATCGACAAGGTGCTCCGCGCCGCCGAAGCCCGCGAGGCTGCGCGCAAGGCGAAGGACATGGTCCGCCGCAAGAACGCGCTCGAGAACTCGGCGCTTCCCGGCAAGCTTGCCGACTGTTCGATCACCGATCCGGAGCATTGCGAGATCTACCTCGTCGAGGGCGACTCGGCAGGTGGCTCGGCCAAGCAGGGCCGCGACCGACGCTTCCAGGCGATCTTGCCGCTCAAGGGTAAGATCTTGAACGTGCAGAAGGCGCGCTTGCATAAGATGCTCGAGAACGAGGAGATCAGAAACATCTTCACAGCGCTCGGCGTCGGCATCGGCGAACAGCAGGATCTTTCGAAGATGCGCTACGGCAAGGTCATCCTCATGGCCGATGCCGATATCGACGGCGCGCATATCCGCACGCTCATCCTGACGCTGTTCTACAATCACATGCGCGACCTCATCGAGAACGGCAACATCTATATCGCACAGCCGCCGCTCTATAAGGTGAAGAAAGGCAAGCAGGAGTTCTACGCCTACAACGACGAAGAGCGCGACGAGATCATCAAGCGCATCAAATCGCAAAAGAAATCGAAGGACGAGCCGGAGGAGGAAGTGATCCTGGAGAGCGAATTCGTCGCCGACGAAACCTCCGTTGCAACGCCGGTCCCGCCGGAGATGAAAGGCATCGTGATCTCGCGCTTCAAAGGTCTCGGCGAAATGAACCCCGAGCAGCTCTGGAGCACGACGATGAACCCCGAGACGCGCACACTGCTGCGCGTCAACATCGACAGCGCCGCCGCCGCCGCCGACGTCTTCGAAACCCTCATGGGCGACGAAGTAGAACCCCGCCGCCAGTTCATCGAAAAGAATGCAACGTATGTGCGGAATTTGGATGTGTAGACCTATCGTTCGCAATGAATCATGAGACTGGTATCATTAGAGTACGAGAACAAAGCGCTTGAGTGGAAGCTCGAGCGGACCTACTTCGATGATTTTAATCTCCTTGTGGGCGTTTCCGGAGTCGGCAAGAGCCTGATACTGAGGGCCATCCTCTCTTTACATGAAATCGCGCACGGTGCATCCGTGAGTGGGTTGACTTGGAGTGCGGAATTCGAGGCTAGTGGAAACAAGCGATATGTATGGGAGGGTGAGTTCGAAAATATTGGGGTCTTGAAGGTGCCCGCAAAGTATGAGCGACAAGCCACCGCTGAGAATGCACCAAGGATACTTCGCGAAACGATTAATCTCGGAGGTGCCGAAGTCGCCCGACGTGGCCCCGGAGGGGTTTTCTTTGAGAATAAGCAAGTTGAACCAAAGCTGTCATCCTCGGAGAGCCTAATTTCGTTATTTGAGGAGGAAGATAAACTGTTCGAGCTGGTGTGGGGGCTAAAAAAAATGTTTCTCCACGACCAGTCGCGCGCCGAGTTACCCTGGTTTACCGACTCAAGCGCTTGGCCAAACAAGCCGACGTATGCTGACGCCCAAAGCATCATAGCGGTACCATATACCTCCGAGTTTAAGCTAATCGAGCTATACCGCTATTTCCCAGAGGAAGTCGCTCCTATATTCGGTGCTTTTAAGGAAATTTTTCCGACAGTTGAAGATTTGAGGTTTGTTCAACCAAGTGTTGAAAACCTTGACAGAGAAGATAACGAAAGATATCTGCTTCAAATTAGGGAAGCCGACCGTTGGATTCGCAGCGAGAATGTTTCATCCGGAATGAGACGTACGCTAAGTAATCTGGCAGACCTATATTTGGCAAGTCCAGGAAGCATAGTCCTAATTGATGAGTTTGAAAATAGCATGGGAGTAAACTGCCTTGATTTCGTTACCAATGTGATCCTGTCGAAACGAAAGGACATCCAGTTCATTATTACCAGCCACCATCCCTATATTATCAATCAGGTACCAATGCCATCTTGGCGCGTCGTCCTCAGACGTGGCCATGTTGTTTCAGTGAGAGACGCCGGCGATCTAGGTCTAGGACTAAGCAAACATGACGCCTTTCTCCAACTGCTCAATTCAGAGCCCTTCACAGAAGGCATCGGAGTGTGAGAAACGTTTACTTTTTGGTGGAGGGGAGGAGTTGTGAGAAGAGGGTCTACCCTACCTGGATTGACAAGCTCAACCCTGGCCTTTCAAGGGTTCCGTCGGTGCAACTCGCGTCCGAGAACTCGTTCTATATATTCAGTGGTTGTGGATACCCAAGAATACTCGACGTTGCACTCAAGAATACTGTCTCTGAGTTGAATTCACTACCCCAATACACAGACCTAGTGATATGCTTGGACGGGGATGAGATAGGTGTAGCGCCTCGAGTGCAAGAGGTATTCAAGAGGCTAAGCGCACTTGACGTCCAACTGCTGCACGCTAGCTTACACGTCATCATCCAAAACCGTTGTTTTGAGACTTGGCTTCTCGGAAATAATTCATTGCGAACAATCTCTCCTATCGGAAGCCCGCTTCGAGAATACCTTGCATACCATAATGTCTTTGTTGAAGATCCAGAAAAGTGCGGCCATTATGACCATCGGTTCACTTACAACCAGTTTCACAAAGAGTACCTACGAGAACTCATGCATGGCTGTGGTGGCTCATACAACCCCTCGCGCCCCGGAGCGGCAATAAGCCAAGCGTTCATAGGTGCGCTTGAGAGTCGAGTTCAGCAACAATCCGATCACCTCGAGTCCTTTCAGCATTTCTTAGGACTCATTCGGAGCCTCTGAGTCCCACACATTCGCCTGTCGTGAATTTCTATGTATGATTCCTTCCACAGTCATTACAAGAAGTCATAATCGTGTCAACAATCTCCCACATCGAATGGACCGAGGTCACCTGGAATCCTGTCACGGGATGTGACAAGATTAGCCAGGGGTGTAAGCATTGCTACGCAGAGCGGATGGCCAAGCGACTGAAAGCCATGGGGTCCGAGCGATACCGCAATGGCTTTGCTGTCACATTGCACGACGATCTTGTCGACCTGCCTCGGAAGTGGAAGAAGTCACGCATCGTGTTTGTGAACTCGATGAGTGACCTCTTCCATCCGGATATTCCCCTTGAGTTCATTCAGCAGGTGTTCAAAACGATGAATGAAACTCCCCACCACACATATCAAATTCTAACCAAGCGAAGCGAACGACTTCGAAAGGTTGCCAAGTACCTTACATGGACTGAGAATATTTGGATGGGTGTGAGTGTAGAAGACGAGCGCGTGGCAAACCGCATTACCGATCTACAGCATGTTCCTGCGACCACACGTTTTTTGTCACTCGAACCACTTATCGGGCCGCTTGAGAACCTTCCTCTCGATGGCATTCATTGGGTAATTGTCGGCGGTGAATCAGGGCCCAAATCCCGGCCAATGCTCAATGCTTGGGTCACTTCAATTCACCGACAATGTAGGAATGCAAAAGTCCCATTCTTTTTTAAACAGTGGGGAGGCGTTCGTAAGCATATCACCGGCCGCAAACTATACGGTCGCACGTACGATCAGATGCCAGGCTATTATTCCAAACAGCAAGAGTACTATCCACTTGAAGTAGTTCAGTAGAAGTCCCTCCTCCCCTCAACCAATCCCCTCCCCTCGTGTGTTGATTCTCCCACGGAGAAGTCTTACTATGCGAAAGTCTTTCACTTGGGTTGTGTTGGTGGTCGTGTGTGCGCTCGCGGGAGTTGCCGCGGCGCAGTATCCATCGGGTGCTTTGTTGCGGCTCGATGCGGGGGCGGAGACGACTTCGACCGGTGGACGCCTGACACAATGGTCCGATGCGAGCAAGAACGGCGTCGCGTTCGTTGCGCCGGACACCGCGAGCCGACCGTACGTTGGCGCCGCAAACATCAACGGCCATCCGGTAATCACGTTCTTGCCGAGCGGCAGCTATCTCGAAGGGCCGCATCTCTTCCCTGTGAGCCAGGACTATACCGTCGTAATGGTGATGCGCATCACGAACTTCGGCGTGACGAACAACATCGTCTCGGGCACGACGCATGCAACCTACTTCGGTGGCGCAACAAGCATTCGCTTCCTGCACGGCAACTTCAATACACAAGCGGTCTCCTCAGCGCCTCTGAGCGCATCGCCTGCCGTCGTGATCGGGCGCTTTCGCCAGAGTACGCAAAACGCAGGATGGTACGTCAACGGTCAGGATGGCGATTCGAGTCTGGTCGGGACGAACACCGACAGCACGATCTATCTCGGATGCTATCAGCGCGGTAACTTCATGTCGGGCGATATTGCGGAGGTGTTGATCTATCCTCGCTTCGTCTCCGATATCGAACGCAGACAGCTCGAAGACACGCTCTTCAAGAAATATGGCATCACCGGCCCGCAGCCGCCGGACACGACATTCAGCGAGGTACCGAAACGCCTCGGTTTCTACGCGCGTGATGAGGATGACTCTGCGACCGTTGGCGTCAAAGGGACACTACGTGCAATCGGTTTCGATTCGGTGTATCTGCGCGCGAAAAAGAACGGTGTCACGTACTCATATTCAAGCGTGCCGCTTACATCGGGCAAGCCGTTCGCGCTTAACGCTCGCATTCACGCAGAGCTCTCAGAGTATTCGTTCACGATCGGCGCCAAAGGTTCGGACAAGGATTCCGTGCTTCGACAAGTTGACAGTGTGGTCTGCGGCGAAGCAATTCTCATTGACGGCCAGTCGAACTCCATCTTCGGTCTCGATACGTACACGAACGAATACTGCCGCACGTTCGGCGGCAACTTCTCATCATCGAAAGCCGATACCGCGTGGTCGCTCTCAGTCGGGTACGGCACGGGCGGCGGATCGAACGTCGGCGCGTTTGGGCTCGAGATCCAGCGCGACTACGCCGAGCGCATGCACCTGCCGACAGCGCTCATCACCGGCAGCGTCGGTGGCACGGCGATCGAACAGCATTTGCCGAATGCAAACAATCCGACGGATCTTAGCACGATCTATGGTTCGATGCTCTACCGAGTGAGAAAGGCCGGACTTGTAAACAAAGCCAAAGCGCTATTCTGGTATCAGGGTGAATCGAACTCGATCACGAATTACTTCGACAACTTCAAGAAGCTTTCGAACTCCTGGCGTATCGACTATCCTGCAGTGAAGAAGTTCTACGTCGTGCAGGTTCGTCCGGGCTGCGCCGCTCCGGGCAACAGCAGCGAGTTGCGCGACCTGTTGCGCTCGCTCTCGAGATATTACCTCGATGTCGTGACACACACAACGATGGGCCTGCCGGATCATGACGGTTGCCACTTTATCAAGGCGGTCAACGGCTATCACATGCTCGGCGACCAGCTTTTCGCACTCGTCGAGCGCGATCTCTATCACAGCACCGACACCATTGGCATCAACTCGCCCGATATTCTATCCGCACGATATACCGACGAGACGCACACTTCGATCACGCTACTATTCAACACCGGTGGCAGCGGTATGAATGTGCCCGCCGATAGCATGTTCGATACGCTGCGAGCGTCTATCAAAGACTATTTCTACGTCGGCACCGATACGTCGCTTGTTAGCGAAGTCACCGCGCATGGCGACACCATACTTTTGAAGCTCAAGCATTCGACGAATGCTCGGACGATTGCATATCTGCCGGATACATACTATAACAACACAACGATCACTTACGAAGGCCCATGGCTTCGCAACAACAACGGCCTCGGTGCATTCTGCTTCTGGGGTGTACCGATCACATACGTGTTACGAGTTGGGGAGGCGACGACATCCGGGACGGATCTTTCCGTGATTCCCAATCCGGCATCCGATCACTCGCTGCTCTCATTCGAGCTTGGCGAGCGAGCACGCGTGCGACTTAGCGTTTATGACGAAACCGGCAGAGAACTTCTGAGACCCGTCGATGAGACGCGCGAAGCGGGCCGCTACACGCTCGATCTCGACACGCGTTCGCTGCCAACCTCCAGCCTCGTGTGCCGTCTTGAATCGAACGGATACGTCATCGAGCGACGTTTGATAGTCACGCACTGATCTATTGTACTGTATGAGAGTCCGTTCGACTGCCCGAAGATTATCCGCTGTGCTGCTGTTACTGGCGTTAACACGTCCGAGTTCGGGGCAATCGCTCCAGAGTCTCGAATCGACATTGGCGCGTTCGTTCGATCGCATCAACGAATGTTACCGGCTCGGACGTCAATTCCGCGTCGATCCTGAGAAGTCGGCCGCATACGCCGATTCGCTGCGCGAAGCGAGCGAGGACGTGCGCCGATATTTGCTACAAACGCTGCCGCTGATCCCGGAATCGATCGATGCCCCGATCGCGACACCGGAGAATCTTTGGCTGACGACGTCGGCCGATAAGAAGCTGAGGACGTGGGCGTGGGACACGAAAACCGGCGGCGAGCAACCGCAGATCGTTATGCTCTTCGAGTATCGCACGTCGAGTGGCGTGAAGGTGGCCGATCTGCGCCCGACCGGGACAACGGGTTATGCGCCCGATTGGTATGACACGATCTACACGGTCACGACGAAGCAAGGAGAGACGTATTATATTCCGTTCGTCAATTCGCAGTTCACCGCAAACCAGGTCGCACAGCGGCTCGATGCGTACACGATCTCGGAAGGATCGCTCCGGAAAGGCGCCCGACTGTTCCAAACAACCGGCGGCGCCGCGCATTCGATCGAGCTTCGATACGACTACTTCAAAAACTATAGCGAGAAGTTGGGCCGCGAACGGTTCAAGATCAAGTTCTCGAATACGATGCAGACATTGAGTGTACCGGTCGCCGTCGGTGACAGCCTGACCTCTTCGAACCGACTCTTCGAGTTCGACGGAAGCAGGTATATAGAAACTCCCCAGCATTGACCGGTTGAATCTTTTAGGTCTGCGCTGCATCTCACGAGTGTAATTCACCGGTTCGATTCCCCCGATCGAACTACAACCGGGAAAGGTATCGCAATGAAATCGATTTCCATGGCGCTGTGTGCGCTGATGTTCTCCGCTTCGGTAATCGTGGCCCAACCGCAGGGCGGGCAAGGTCAGGGTACGGGGAAAGGAACTCAGCTCAAAACGCAGATCCAACAACGCAAGCAGCTTCGTAAGCGTGATTCGACGGGCGTCTATCACGAGCAGAACGTGAAGTCACGCGAGGCCCGGCAGAAAGCGAACCGAGCCACGCAAGGTTCAGGCGCGAAACGACGCGGTCAAGGGCAAGGTCAGGGTCAGCGCAAGGGGCAGGGCGGAAAACAGTAGTACCTGTTCGATCGCAATGCGCGGTCATTGGGCAGTGAGGCTAGGGCTCACTGCCCAACAGGTGTGTTTTGTTCTCGCCGCAGCAACGTATAGATGTACTGATCCACGAATTGGCCTCGCTCGAAATAGTAATCGTGCAGAAGGGCCTCTTGCCGAAAGCCGAGCGACTCGAGTAATCGAATCGCCGATGCATTTCGTGGGTCGGTTTCTGCGACAAGTCGGTTCAATCGGAAGAACGGTAAATCGTTGAAAAGATACTTGACGACAGCCGTAAGCGCTTCGCGCGCGTAGCCACGGCCCCACCCGCTCGGACCGAACGTACAGCCGATCTCCGCCTTTCGGTGCTCTTCCTGCAAACGGAAAATACTGCTCTCCCCGATCACTCGACCATCGGATCGACTGGCAATCGCCCAGACAAGACCGGACCGATGCTCACGGAATCGCGAACGAAAATTCTGGATCAATTGCTGGGCGGAATCAATACTGTCGACACGTGGTACGCCAGTATATTGCAGCACCTGTTCGTGCCGCCACATCTCATATAAATCGCGCGCATCGCGCTCTTCCCACTCGCGCAGGATCAACCGTTCGGTCTCGAGGACAGGAAATGGGAGGATATCGGTACTCGAATCCAGCAGCGGGCTTATTTCAGATTGATAATATTCCGGGTGATCACCGTCGCACCGTCTTCGACACGCAACACATAGGTACCCTTCGACAAGCCGAGCGCCGTTGCATCGAGCAGAATCTGTTCGCTCGCGGGCAGAGGTGTTACACGGCCCAGTATATCGGTAAGTGTTACCTTCACCGACGGCGAAGCATTGCGGATCGTTAAGAGCGCCTGCGACGTGAACGGGTTCGGGACCACACTCACGCTGAGTTCGTCTTCATGAGTCATCGGTACGGAGGTCGACTGCACCGCATGTGCGACCAGCACTGCTTCGCGCATGGCACCTCGTGAATAATAGAGGCGAACCTTCGCGCTGAAATTCCCGATCGCCGTTGGCGCGAATGTGATGCTCAACGGTTTGACCGCACCGCCAAGGAATAGTGTCGGGAAAAAGCCGTTGAGTGTAAACGGAGCAGTTCCGGCAGCAAGCACACCGGAATCCATCACAACCGTCATACCGCTCGGCGGCGAGTTCGTCACCAACAATGATTTTGTTGCCGGCTTATCGAGTGGGACATCGCCGAAGTTGAGCGTGTCCGGGCTTGTCAACGTTCCAGCAACCGGCACGAAATTCAACGGTTCGATCCGATACATCGGAGTGCTCCGTGTCAACCTCTGACGGTTCGTCGCGACGATCTTATATTCATATCCGTTCGGATACAAATTCGTTGCCGTTGCATGCCACTTTGCACCGGAGAGTATCCCGAGATCGACCTGTTTCAAAAACGTCCCGTTCAGATCGTAGATCTCAAGCTCGACGGACTGAACGTTATCGGCAATATCGTACGGATCGCTGTGTACCTCGGCATCGACATCGATCGACACACCATGCAGACGGCTCGAGTCGAGTGGCACATGAATGATCGACGGTCCCGCTCCCCATGCATAAAATGAGTACGGCACCATAAAGCGGTAATCGTTTTGCCATGTCGTGTACATCATCCCGCGCACCCCGGGAATCGAATCCATCGCTCTGCGCCATGCAAGGATCGACGTCAGATCGCCGACATCGTAGTATGCCGAAGCGATCTGTTTCATTCCCAGGTTTGAGAAGAACCGAAGCGACCGGTCTTTATCGCTGCCGTTCCAATTCATGATCGTCAGATCCTTCGGAATGTTCAACCAATCGCCGCGCAAATCGCCATTGACGAGATAATAGTTGTTCGTCGCATTGTGCAATGAGTCGAACATATCGCTCCAGACACAGATATCGGCGTTCGGTGAGATCGAACGGATGAGGTCGTGGCACTTCGTGACATTATCCGCGAGCAATGTTGCCGGGCTCAATCCGCGATTGATACACGCAGCGTCATGATCGAGGTTGCGGATCTCATCGTGCCCCATCATGAATGTGCTGCCGTGATAGAGATTATTCACACGTGTCACCTGGTCGCGAAGGATCTTATAGAGAGTATCCTCCGATACACATGCCATCACGCTGCCATTACCCGAGTTATCGCTCACGGCTGCATAGGGATGGTAGTAGGAGATCAGGACAGTATCGCCGTTATGCAAAATGCCGTTCGTCAAACGACGAAACGTTGGCGGCGTATGCCACGGGAAATACGAGCCGTTGGAGGTCGCGATCGAAGGATCGGTGATGTGCGCGAAATCGACATCTTCCACATAGGTAACGCCTGTATGGACGTTGGTCACTTTGATCGGGGTACCCGGTCGGCGAAGCACATTGCAGAGTCCTCCGGGTTTGATCTGGAAGTCGTCATACCAAATCGTCCCGCTGCTGCCGCCCCACACACCACAGTACAAATTGATCGAGGTGTTGCCAAGCGTGTTAATAGTGACTTCCGCGCGTGTCCAGTCCATGCTCGGCTGCAATGCAAGCGAGGTCGAGGTTAGCGTCCGTCCGTCATTGACGCCCGTGGCAAGTAACTGCACAAAACCGCCGGAATAATTCGCATCGGTCTTATACCAGAACGACATCACGTAGTACCCGTTGGAATCGCAATCGACTTTCAGATTGAAGCGCGCATTCCCGTTCGGATTATTCAGCGTAAAATTCGAGCACCGCGCACTGCGCGAACCACTGTGCGATGTCGTGACGTCCACCGTCGAGGGATCGTTTACGCCATCGTAAAACGTCCAGCCTGTGAACTTCTTCCCGGTACCGTCAACCTGCTCGAACCCTCCGTTCGGGATTGTCACTCGTGGGTCCGGGATCAGCCTTCCGGTATCTGCTTCGATGATATATTTCGACACCGCATGCAATCCTTCGGCAAGGTTCGGATCGTTATAGAGAATCCCTTCCGACCAGCCAAGCCCGACAACACCGGGGATAATATCGATATTGTCCTTGCGACTCGTCGCAAGCAGCGAATCGATGTTCGCGAAATATGAAGGTCCCAGTAATTGGAGAACAGAATATTTAAAGTCCGACTGCTGGATCCCGTTGAGCTTATACATTGCCATCGTGTCGGCGATCGCCCGAAGTGTCTGGACGTTACCATTGACCAGCAGATTATGAGTCGAGAACACCCAACGGTCGGGATAATCGGGATAATCGTACACATGCGAGCCGACAGTCGTGGCTGTACCGAACTTGACGTTGGTCAATTGTGCGATCGTGACGCAGCCATAAAACAAGCCGAGCGTATCGGACGCTTGCAGCATGATTGTGGCCTCGTCGATATCGAGGATGTAGCTCTGCGGCTTTGAAAAATCTTCTCCGTCGGGGATGCGTGTATGCATCATCGTGCCGAGCGCCGGCCATGTATTGGCTACACCGATAAATATCCCACGCGGCCCATCGTATTGCGATGCACGAATGACGGGTACGGTCTTTCCGAGAAGGAGAAAGAACCGTTGTTGAAGGAAATTGGCCGCACGCAGCGTCGCTTCGTTGGCGTCGTCGGCAACGACGATCGGCGAATACTCATTCACGATAAAATTTGTACCCCGATCGAAACAGGCTTTCGGTCTGGGTAAGAGATGGCGAAGATCACCGGCGAGCGTGGATTGGGCAAACAACGCAGCGATGAACACAGCAGTGATCAAACGACGTAGTATCATAGATAACTGAGATATTCGTGTCGTATAACACCAATATATAAAGGACTAATGCCCACTCGGGGCAATTATTACATCTTCAGTGAAACAATTTTGAATGTAAAAACGTATGTATATACATTGATTGTAGATACATATTTTGATTACTCATTGAAAGGCAATTACTTATGGCAACCTGGACACTTGATCAAGCACACACCGAGGTAACATTCAAAGTACGTCACCTCGTCGTTTCCACCGTTACGGGATGGTTCAAGAGCTTTTCCGGCTCTATCAATGCCGATGCACCCGATTTTTCGGACGCGACCATCGCATTCGAAGCGGATGTCGATAGCATCGACACCAAGAACGAGATGCGCGACGGACACCTCAAAAGCGCGGACTTCTTCGATGCGGCCAACCACCCGAAGCTGACCTTTGTCTCGAAGAAGATTCAACGCAAGGGCGAAGGCGAATACCTCGTCACCGGCGATATTACGATCCGCGGCACGACCAAAGAGATCGCGCTCACGGCAACCTACAACGGACAGGTTTCAGGCTTCGGCGGCACCACCGTTGCAGGCTTCGAGATCGCCGGCAAACTCAATCGCATGGATTTCGGCCTGCAGTGGAACGGGATCACCGAGGCTGGCGGCGTAGTCGTTAGCGACGAAGTGAAGCTCCATATCAACGCTGAACTCGTCAAGCAGGAAGTCGCCGAACTCGTCGAGGCGTAACAAACTCAGGCAGGGTGAGGTTGGAGGACATGAAGTCGAATCGTGACTCAGTCTGGCGCATTGTCATTCTGAGCAACGCGAAGAATCTCTCGATGAAACGTAGTGTGGCTCGGCGAAACGAGATTCGTAGCTTCGCAGAGAATGACGCCTCTTACAGTGTTCAAACGAAGCCACTACCTGCAGTCAGATGTCAGAACGATGGATAGGCAGCGCACAATGATGAACAGGATCTGACGTCTGTACTCAGAACAAGAACAAATTGCGGTGGCGGTTGTTATGGAAATTCCATGATACCCTACACCGCAATCTTGTTTTCGGAACGCCAACACTTTTCGCGGTGGTGGTTCTTACTTGGCATTGAGCCGATCGTCATCGTGCTTGGGTTGGCCGTCGGCGGTATCGTCCCGTGGGTCGCTGTACTTGGTGTGCTGGGGTTCGCTCTGATCGCGCCGTCGCTCCTCGTGCTTTCCCTGCTCGAGACCGTCATAACCTCCGACGAGATTCGCATCCGGTTTCGGCCATTCAAATGGAAGTGGAAGGTCATCCCGATCGGTGATATTGAGAAGGCATTCGTCCGACAGTACGACCCGCTCGGAGAATACGGCGGCTGGGGGATCAAGTATGCGGGCAAGAAGGAAGGCTGGTGCTATAACGCCCGCGGGAAGTGGGGACTTCAGCTTCACTTCAAAGGCGGCAAACCACTCTTGATCGGGACTATGAAACCTGACGAGTTGAAAGAGGTCATCGCAACGCTCGTTCCCTCCCCGACACCATGATCGATCTACCCGGCCATCTCGCACACGCCGATCGCATTGTTGTGTTTACCGGCGCTGGAATTTCTGCCGAGTCCGGTATCGCTACCTTTCGCGCACCCGATGGCATATGGGCACAGTTCAAGCCCGAAGAGCTTGCGAATATCGATGCATTCATGGCAAACCCCGAGCGCGTCTGGCAATGGTATCAATATCGCAGGCATGTGGTGGAGTCGGCAACGCCGAACGCCGGGCATCGGGCGATTGCCGACCTCGAACAATTCATCCCGCGCGTAGATGTCGTAACCCAAAATGTTGACGGACTGCATCGCGCTGCCGGCTCGACACATGTACACGAACTTCACGGATCGCTCATAGCGCACCGATGCCTCGAATGCGGACGTCCGTATGAGATAGCACCTGACGAGCAACATGTGCCGCAGTGTCCGGAATGTGGCGGATTAATTAGGCCGGGCGTGGTTTGGTTTGGCGAAGAACTTCCGGCAGACGTCTGGGATGCAGCAGAAGCAGCGACCCGTGAATGCGACCTCTTCCTTTCGGTCGGGACCTCGACGATCGTCTATCCCGCAGCGTCGCTCCCCTTTCTCGCGATTCGGCTCGGGAAATACGTGATCGAAGTAAACCCGGAATCGACGGACTTCTCTCGCTATGCCGATCGTTCTGTGCGGGAGACTGCAGGAGTTGCGATGCCGCAGATTGCTGAGCAACTATACGCGCTCAGAAACCAATGATACGACGGCGTACTCTCAGACTTCGTCCTCGTACGTGCGTTCGCACAGCACAGAGAGCGTCAGACATTCTTCCTTAGTAAAGAGGCCGCCGAAAATATGCTCGATGTAATCCGCGACCAGAGGATCGAGCACGTGCATCACCTCGGCGCCTTTCGATGTGAGTTTGGCAATTGACTCGCGCTTATCCGTCGTGCCGCGCACACGTTCGACGAAGCCAAGATGCACGAGCCTATCGATCAACCGGGTAACGTCCGGTGCGCGATCGACCATACGGGCACTGACCTCGGAACGCGGATGCCCGTTCGGATAGACTCCGCGAAGAATTCGCAGTACATTATACTGCCGTCGCGTGATCCCGTAGGATTCGAGGATCTTCTCCATTCCTTCCTCGACCCGGCTCGATGCGACGATCAGGTTCAGCATTGCCGACGCCGCCGGAGACATTGGCGACGTCTGTTTCATCCATTTTTCTAAAGCTCGTCCCATTCGCGTGTGTTGCTACACACAAAAATACGCGATACTACACATGACACACTCCAGAGGCGGTTTCTTGCCCCCTGATAAGACACACAACTAGGCAAAAGTGTTACTTTGAACACGGTTTTGTTCAAACATGCCACGGGAGGACGAGAAACCGGGGAAGGTAAGACCTCGTTCGGTCTGTGGTAATCCAATCCAGTTTGTACTGTTCGGAATAGGCATCGGTAGTACCTCTCAGGAAGGGATACACCCCCCATTTGGACAATTGTGTTGCGCATCCCTTGTTCGATGGAAGCGTGCCCGTGCTGATTTCTGAAACTCCCCTGCCGCCATTGGGTGTTGTGTGTGCTCGCTTTTGGTCGGTCAGGTAGCTCAGTCGGTAGAGCAAAGGACTGAAAATCCTTGTGTCGGGGGTTCGATTCCCTCCCTGACCACACAGTTTGCTGGTGAGATTATACTTGTAGTTGATTACAGAATGCCTCGCACTGCGAGGCATTCGCGTGTGAGGCCCACCCGTAATGTTTCCCGGCTGGATGTCGTTACAAGGCGGATGTTTTTCTCCAGTTCATCGTCTATGAAATCGTTACTGACTGCGATCGCGATCGTTGCCATCGCAACCGTGTTCGTATCGTGCAAAAAAGAAAGC
The DNA here is from genome assembly GCA_018266755.1 of Bacteroidota bacterium. Classification (NCBI taxonomy): domain Bacteria; kingdom Pseudomonadati; phylum Bacteroidota; species Bacteroidota bacterium. The sequence goes on along the minus strand of JAFDZW010000001.1, from coordinate 284,521 downwards.
GGTGCTTCGATGCGCCCTGCAGCCGGCGGGAAGAAGTACGGTGGCCGATACACTATTAACGAGATCCGCGGCAATCCGTCGAGTCTCGACCCGGTGCGTATGAACTCCAAGGTCGAGGACGACATCGCGACGAACATCTACGACCATCTCGTCGATAACAGCGCAACGCTGCTCGTCGAACCGGAGCTCGCCAAGAGCTGGGAGATTTCTGCCGACGCCAAGACCTATACCTTCCATCTTCGCACCGACGCGTACTTTCACGACGATCCCTGCTTCCCGAACGGCAAAGGCCGCAAGTTTACGGCTGCCGATGCAAAGTATTCGCTCGAACGTGTCTGCGACCCCAAGACGCTCACGAGCGGCTATTGGATCTTTCAAGGAATTGTCGAAGGCGCAGACGATTACTTCAACCGTGACTCGCTCGCGAAGCTCGGCAAGAACATTACCGGTGTCAGCGGCTTCGAGGCAACGAACGATTCGACATTCGTCGTGCATCTCGTCCGCCCGTTCGCGCCGTTCCTCGAGCACTTGACGACGAGTTTTGGCTTCATCATTGCACGCGAAGCTGTCGAGAAATACGGCAAGGATCTCTTCCAGCATCCTGTCGGCACCGGCGCCTTCGTGTTCGTCTCATGGAAGCCGGACGAGGAAATTCTGCTTAAGCGCAATCCGCATTACTGGCAGAAGGACTCCGCAGGTAATCAGCTCCCATTGCTCGACGAAGTCCGTTTCACGATGATCAAAGACGACAAGACGCTCTTCGCGAATTTCGACCGAGGCACACAAGACGAGGACATCACGCTCCCGACCGAGTCGTTTCAACAGATCGTCACACCGGACAAGACGCTGACAGCAGAGTACACGAAGAAAGGCTACCAGCTTCAGCACGTCACCGCGATGAACTCGTTCTTCATCGACATCTTGTGCACGAGCCCGCAATACTCGAACATGGCCTTGCGCCGCGCGATGAGTTTTGCCGTCGATCGCGAACGAATCGTGAAGTATGTCCTGAAGAACATGCCGCACAGCGCTGCGCACAACTTCATCGTCCCGCCGGCATTCTCCAGCTACCCGATTTCGGAGGTACATGGCATCGCGTTCAATTCCGACAGCGCCCACTACTGGCTGAAGGCCGCTGGATATGGGGATGGAAAGCCGCTCACGATTAAACTTGCGGTGTACAACGAACCGAGCCAGATGCAGATTGCACAGGCGATTCAGGAAATGTGGAAGGTAAACCTGGGCGCTGCGGTAGAGTTGCAGGTCATGCAGAGCGGGCAGTTGCTCGACGAATCGGAGGACGGCAAGCTCGATGTATGGGTCACTCGCTGGTACGCCGATTATCCCGAGATCGAGAATTTCCTGAATCTCGTCTATGGCCGCCTCGTCCCGCCGAGTGCGACGATGAAAAGCTATCCCAATAGTACCCGGTGGAACAGCGAGGCCTTTAATAAGCCATTCGCCGAAGCTCTGCAGACAACCGACGACACGAAACGCCTGAAGCTATATGCAGAGGCCGAGAATGCCGCTGCGTACGAAGCGCCGTGTATTCCGCTCTTCTACCAGGAACACTATCGCTTGTTGCAGGCTTGGGTCCGCGACAATCCGCTCGACCCGATGAACAGAATCGACTTGATGTACGTGTGGTTGGATAAGTAAGATGGGAAGTATCGTCGTCCAGAAATTCGGTGGCACCTCGGTGCAGGATGCGGCCGCGATGCGCCGCGTGATGGATATTGTTTCGAAGCATGGCATCAAGCGGAACATCCGTCCGCTGGTTGTGCTCTCGGCATGCGCCGGAGTGACGAACGCACTTATCCGTATCGGCGAGCTTGCCTTGCTGAAGAAATTCGACGAGGCGCACAAGGTAATTTCTGAGCTTGACGAGCGCCACTTCACGATTCTTCACGACCTCGATCTTTCCACTCGTGGTGAACAGGAAGCAGCATTACAGCTTCGGTTCATCTGGCGCGAACTTCGTACGCTCGTCCGCGGCATCGAGCTCCTCGGAGAACTCACGCCGAAGATGAAGGACAAACTCGTCAGCGCCGGCGAACGCGCTTCTACCACAATTTTTGCACAAGCCTACGGCGAACATCTCGGCCACCGGAATATCCCCGTCCAGTTCTGCGACGCCCGAGAATTCTTTCTGACCGACTCTGCCTTCACCGCCGCCCGCCCTCAAACTACAGAGATCGCAAAGCGGATGAAACCGCTCGCGAAGAAAATGTCATCGGGCGGCGTCTGTGTGACGCAAGGCTTTATCGGCGCGAACAAACGTGGCGAGACGACGACGATCGGTCGCGGCGGTTCGGATTTCTCCGCGTCGATCATGGGCGTAGCCGTTGCAGCAAAAGAGATACAAATCTGGACCGATGTTGCCGGTATTTATACGTGCGATCCGCGCATCGTACCCGAAGCATACGCTCAGGAAATCGTGAACTTTACCGATGCATCGACAATGGCGTTCTATGGTGCAAAAGTATTGCACCCTGAAACGATCGGACCCGCCGTCGAATCTGGAATTCCGGTGCGAGTACTCTCGTCGAAAGAGCCTGATCGTGTCGGAACGACGATCGTGCTTTCAACAGCCGAAGCCGAGGCAATTACGGGTATCGCGATCAAACGCGGCGTCACACTCTTGCAGGTACGCTCCGGTGATTTGGTCCCAACCTCTGCAACCCTGCCGCTTGTCTTCGATGCACTCAACGATCTGAAGGTCATCCCGCTTGCCACGAGCATTTCGTTTGACAACACGATGCTCGTGCTTGACACCGCAGCCGAAGCGCAGGCAATCTCAACGGCGCTGGCTTCCATTGCCTTGACCGAAATCGACCAGAAACGCGCACTGATCACGCTGGTCGGGCATGGCCTGGAACATTCGGCAGGCGTTGCCGCGCGGCTCTTCGGCGCTGTCAAGAAAATGAATTGCGAGATGATCTCCTACGGCGGGGCACAGAATGCGATCTCAGTTGTTGTTGCCGACCAGGACCTCGAACAAACCGTCCGCCGGATCCACAAAGAATTCTTCAGTAGTTGAAGACCCGAATATTCACCGTCGGCATTGTTGTCGCCGACACATTCGACATCACAAAATTCGAATCGCGAACGATCTTCCTCGTCCGATCGAAGCGTAAGAGTGTCATCTGCGTCGGACCGAGTTTACCGACGTCATTCCCGTATAAATCTGGCTCCAGCGTAACGATGATACTTCCGGTCGGAACGTTCATCGCATGACGTCCGTCGCCGCCCGGGAATGCGAGGTTATCACCCACCGGATAGCTATCGTGTCCCGATGCCTGGGTGAACATTCCATAATAGATTAGTTGGTCGGGCGAGTAGTTCGAATCGACCGCCCAGAGTCCGTACTTCCACGGGCTCGTCAGCGCAGGCAATGCACTCAGCGACGGCAGATACTTTGCGCCGTCGTACGACGTGAGGTAAAACTCTTTGGTATAGGCTGTCGGGTCGGGCAATGTGGAGGTAAACACTAAATTAGCAGCCATGCCCGAGAAGTCGCCGATCGCAGATGCATCGAGCGAAGCACGCATCGTGTCGGTGCCGCTAAACGTACCGCGGAGAACAATCGTCGTCGGTTCCGTCCCAATAGTACGTTCGAGCGAGATCACCGCTTCCGAAAGATCGCCGAGCGTTCTGGAGGAATCGAGTATACTCGTGTTGGTCATCTGGTCGCCAAGCAGATAATAACTGAACGAGATCGTATCGACCGAGCGCCAGCCTGTGTCGCCATTGTATTTGAACCAGAGAACGTAGTGTTCACCACTGCGCGGCGCATGCAAATGTGTCGCATTCAGAAAGACACCCTGACCATGTTTCTGGCCGCCCGTGGTGCCATTCGATGACGTCGAATCCGACGATTTGCCGCAGCCAAACCACCCGAGGACGCCGACCGTAAGAATGATGATGAATGAGCGTTGTCTCATTTCCCCTTTTTCTTAGCAACACGCTTCGCGGCCGAAGGTTTCGCCTTCGGAGCCTTCAGAAGCGCAGGCGGGACGTCGATCTCGAGGCGAAGCATCGCCGCAGCAAGTGTCTTCCCTTGCGCATCGTGCTTCAAGCTCACCGTACCGCCACCGCCGAGAGTGTTGTGCAGGAGGAAGTTCAGCGCCCAAAGGTTCGGAAGCTCGTACCGATCGACCGCTCCAAGGCAAATGCCTTTGAAGTGCTTCTTGACCACAGCGGCAGTCACCTTCGACTTGATCAGCGGATAGAACCGCTCTTCACGAGCGATCAACCCGACATTTGCCGCATCGCCTTTATCGCCGCTACGGGCGTGGCAGATCTGGAGTAGTTGGACTTTCATACTTTGCTTATGCTTCTTCAACGATGACTCTCGGCATTACTGCCGTCTTCTTCAGCAGCGCCGGCCAGTAGGCGACGACATCGCTCGGCTTCGGGCGACCACCGGCAAATCCTGTGACCGATGGCGGGCCGGTCAGGATGAGCGGAGCCAGATTCTTGCCGAACTCGACGATCGAGCGTTTGTCATGTCCGCGAACGCCGAACTTCACGACCACTTCTTCTACATCCGCTTCGGATGTCGGTGTCAAGGGTCCGTGACAGGAGTTATAACCAAGGAATTCCGTGCGCATCTCATCGAATGTACAACCGGCCTTCTCGAGGCGCGCACGTAAAATTTTGTCGGCAACCTTCGCCTTGTCCATCGCGTCGGGCCAGGTGTATGTCAGCGTACCCGATGCCGAGAAACCGTCGTTATAGGACATCGACACTTTATAAAAGTCCGTCGCCGGCTTTCCTTTGATGCTATGGACAAGCACACGGTCCTTGCCGAGATCGCGAAGTTGGATCGACGTAAAATCAGCAACACAGTCTGGGGTGATATACTCCCTCGGATCGCCGATCTCATAGAGCAACTGCTCGGCGACCGTCTGACGCGACACTTTGCCGCCTGTCCCCGGATGTTTCGTGATTACGAAGTCGCCGTTCTCGTAGGCTTCGGCAATCGGAAAACCGATATTCGCAAAATCTTTGACCGACTTCCAGTCGGCGCTGAAATTACCGCCCGACGATTGTGCACCGCATTCGAGGATGTGTCCGGCAACGGTACCTGCTGCGATCTTGTCCCAATCCTCAGGGCTCCAACCGAACTCATGGATCATTGGGGCGAGCGTGAGTCCGGTATCGGTCGTGCGCCCGGTGATTACGATCTGCGCACCTTTGCGCAACGCTTCGACAATCGGCATCGCACCGAAGTACACGTTCGCGCTCAGAACTTGCTTCCGGACTCCTTTGAGCTTCTCACCCGTCTCCATATTCTTCAGGTCGTGACCTGCCGAGAGGAGATGGTCGAGTGAGTCGAGAATATTATCGCCAAGAACGATGCCGACCTTGATCTTGATGCCGCGCTTGCGTGCAGCGGCAAAGATCGCGTCGCGGCATGCTTCGGGATTTACGCCACCACCATTGGTAATGACCTTGATCCCCTTCTTGGCAATATCCGGCAGGATCGTATCGATAACCTCGACAAGATCCTTCGCATACCCCGCGTTCGGATCGCGAAGTTTTTGTTTTTGCATGATGGACATCGTTACCTCGGCGAGGTAATCCATCATCATATAATCGATCGGGGAATCCTTGGATGCGCGGCGAACCTGATCGATCGGCGCGCTGGGCAGATCACCCCAAAACCCCTGCCCGGATGCGATACGAATGGTATGCTTCATATTGTCACGTACAACAAAGGGTGGTAGGATTTTGTCAACGGAAAGTGTGGGGGCGGCCAGTAGTCAGTAGTCAGTAGTCAGTAGTCAGGTAAGAGCAGTGTCATTGTATTTCCTGGCTACTGGCTACTGACTACTCCGCAGGAACTGCCCCAGCATACAACCGTTTACTCACCCCATAGACGAATCACCACCCAATGCGCTTTCTTCCGATCATTCTTCTCGCCATTTCGAATGCGTTTATGACCATTGCCTGGTACGGACATCTCAAGTTTACGAGCAAGCCGCTTTGGCTCGTGGTCCTTGCAAGCTGGGCGATCGCATTCTTCGAATATTGTTTTCAGGTCCCCGCAAACAGGCTGGGATATGAATCGGGTAACTTCACGGCAACGCAACTCAAGATCGTCGCCGAAGTATTCTCGCTTACGGCATTCCTCATCTTCTCGTTCACCTATCTCGGCGAACCGATCAAATGGAATTATGTCGTGAGCTTTGTGCTCGTCCTTGGGGCTGTGGTGTTTGCGTTTGCGTTCAAATAGATCCGGTTCGAAACAGCATTACGTGTCATTGCGAGTAGTCCGCTTGCGGACGACGAAGCAATCTGAAATGTTTAGGCGCGGTCGCGAACGTTACTATTTTAGATTGCTTCGTCGCGTTGCGCGCTTCCTCGCAATAAAAGTGAACATCCTCGGACTCACAGCACTTTCATATCCGCCTTCACCGCAGATTCTAACAATGTCGTTCGCTTCAGTACCGGCAGTGTGAGCAACATGCCGACTATCGGAGCAAGCGTATAGAGCCACATCCACTCCATCCCGCCGCCGATCAATGCCGGGCCCAATGAGCGCGCCGGATTCATCGAACAGCCGGTATACGGTCCTGTGATAATCGCCGCAATAAATACATACACGGCGATCGCAAGTGCAGCCGTATTGAGTGTGAATTTCTTCGCAACGGTATATTCGATGACGACCATCAAGGCGAACGAGATGACGACCTCGATGAGAAAGACCGACACGATCGGCAGGTTCGGAAGCGTCTGCCCGAGTGTCTTGATTGTCGGGCAATAGTCCCGAAGCACACTACTCGCCACAACCGCACCGATCGTCTGCGCGGCAATCCGGAGCCCAGCTTCACTGACTGGCATCTTCTCCTTGATCGCTACCGTGATCGTGACGGCCGGATTAAAATGTCCCTTCCCGATTCGCTCGGCAAACCAGATCGCAAGATAGACCGCAAGTCCCCATGCGGCACACACGCCAATGTGCGTCACTTCCCCGCTCGTAATTTCATTGAGCATCATCGAGCCGGTACCGATCACGACAAGAATGAACGTGCCGACGATCTCGGCAAGAGAAGTGCGAATATGCTGCATTGTCCGGGTGGTAGATTCTCGACAGGGACAGAGAGAAAGAGCTACTGAAGTCCGATGTTTCGCACTGCCTGTGCGTACTCGAACTCGTTCATTGCCGATTCGGGCAGCGCGAGAAATAACCGAATCCTTCGTTCGATATCTGTCGCTACCTGCCGGAAGAACCGCTGTTTCGCTTCTTCCGTCCCTTCGAAGTGAGCAGGATCTTCGAAGCCCCAGTGCGCGGAGATCGGACGCCCGGGAAATGTCGGGCAGGCTTCTCGCGCATTATCGCAAACGGTGATGATGATATTCCACGGATCGCCGAGATATTGGTCGAGCGATTTCGATACGTTGCGTGAAATGTCAACCCCCATGTGGCGCATCGTCTCGATGGCCATCGGATGGACATATCCTGCCGGGTTTGAACCTGCGCTATATGCTTCGAATCGGTCACCGGCGAGTTTGTTCATCAGACCTTCCGCCATTTGACTACGGCATGAGTTACCGGTGCACAGAAATAGAATTCGTTTCTTGGTCGTCATGGAGTGGGTGGAATGAATATTTAGATCGTTAATTGCAACAGGAACCTACGCAGCAAGCGCCTTCGGGCTTCTGGGCATATACGGTGATGCTTCGAATGCTTGCCGTTTCGCCGCCGAACGAGGCAATCTCTTCGGGACTCAAGTGCTTGGACAAAATATCGTTCGGAATGATAATCGGTTTGTCCTTCTGGATCGTGATGTTCGTAAAGCCGTTCGCGGTGATCAGACGCAGATACTCATCCATCTGGATCGCTCCGGCGACGCAACCGGCATACATCTCAGCATCGGTGCGCAGAGCATCGGGAAGCTCACCCGAGAGCACGACATCCGAGATGCTGAAATGTCCGCCAGGTTTGAGAATGCGATGGATCTCCTTGAAGACGCCATCTTTGTTGGGCACGAGATTAAGCACACAGTTGCTGAGGACTACATCGGCGACGTTCGCCGTCAGCGGAATATGTTCAATGTCGCCTTTGCGGAATTCGACATTCCAGAAGCCGAGCTTCTCTGCGTTCTCGCGGGCTTTCGTGATCATCGCCGGGGTAAAGTCGATTCCGACGACTCGGCCGTTCTCCCCCGCAAGCGCGCGAGCGACAAAACAATCATTTCCTGCACCGGAGCCAAGATCGACGACCGTGTCACCCTGTTTTATACGTGCGAACTGCGTCGGGATTCCGCAGCCAAGACCGAGATCGGCGTCGGCGTTATAACCGGCAAGCGAGGTGTAGTCCTCGCTCATGATGTTATATACTTCTGTCGAGCAACCGCCTGCGCCACAGCAGGAGGACTGGTTCGTCTCCTTGTCCTGCAAGGCTATCTCTGCATACTTCTCACGAACCAGATCTTTCAAGGCTTCTGATGTTTCCATACTCTCTTCTCCTGATGACATCAATTTCAAATCTACTTCTTAGCAGCATGCACCGCTTGTCTCAACGAAGGCCTCGAAGAACTCCGAAAGCAGTGCCTTCGCTTCGGCCCATGCCGATTCGTTGATGCAGTAACAGACCCTGACCCCTTCGATATCGCCTTTGATCAGCCCGGCATCTTTGAGCTCTTTGAGATGCTGTGATACCGTGCTCTGCGAGATCGGTAGTTCGTCTACGATATCCCCGCAGATGCATGCCTGCCGAGAGACGAGCAGCCGAAGGATCGCCACGCGCGCCGGATGACCGAGCGCTTTCGCATATCGGGCTACGCGGTTGTCCGCGTCGGTGAATTCACTTGTCTTACTCGCTCCCATACAGCATATATCGTAATATTACGATGAATAGTTTCACTGCACAGAAATCTCTTCTCGCAACGAAGCCGAAGTGGCGGCTGTTGGCTGACCTCATGAAACGAATCGGTATCATCGGGGCGCCGTGCATTGACGAGATCATTGCGCCGAACGGACAACTGCTCGAGCGGCAACTTGGCGGAGTACTCTACTCGTGGGCGGCGGCGGAACGCATCATTCGAGAATCGAAACTTGATGTACAGATCGTCCCGCTGACGTTCGTCTCGATTCCTGATGCTGAGTACCTGCAGGAGTTCATGAGTGAGCTGACGCATTTTGACTTTTCAGCTGCACCGCGCACCTACGATGCGCTGAGTAATCGTGTCAAGCTCCGGTACCACGAGGACAATTCCCGATCCGAATTCTGCGCAAGCATCTTGCCGGAGTTGAAGCCAGAGCATTTGCCGGCGGACATGCTTGCGTCGCTCGACGGACTCTTTGTCAACATGATCTCGGGCTTCGATATCTCCGTCGAGACCCTCAAGTACATTCGCGCAAATACCCAGGCATACATTCATCTCGACATACATGCACTGGTGCTTGGGCCGTTGTCGAAAGACCCTGCAGTGCCGCGCATTCCGCGTGGCGTTGCGTCGTGGAGAGAATGGATGACAAACGTCGATTCGGCGCAACTCAACGAGATGGAATCCGATTGGTTCGGCGTGCCCGATACGACGAGCGAAATGGAGTTGCTGACCGAAATACGAGCGCTCAACGCTCAGCACGGCTCACCGAAGACGGTGATCATCACCCGCGCAGAGCGAGGAGCAACGGCATTCGACTTTGGTGCAACGAAGATCTGGAACAAGACGCCAAGCACAAAGCCGATTGAGAATACCACCGGGTCCGGGGACGTCTTCGGTGCAGTCTATGCGATCAGCAAGACACTCGGCACGTCCGAAGAACAATCGTTGTGGCAGGCGGAAGAGTTGGCAGGGTGGAATGCGGGATTGAGATCGTTGCGGGAAATATTGACGGCGGAGTTGAAGGTGGGGTAACCTAATGAATGTCATTGCGAGGAAGCGCGAAGCGCAACGAAGCAATCTAAACTCCTAAGGACGGGGACTACACTCGCAGATTCTAGATTGCTTCGTCGTCCGCACGCGGACTTCTCGCAATGACACGTACTAGACCGGCGTCTCAGACAAATACGCCCTTCAACGCTTCTTCAGGATCGGGCGGAGGTAAAGTATTGGCGTATGCTACCGCCTCTTCGATCTCGGATTTGCAGCTCACTTCAAGTGTCACAATCTCTGAGTCCGCGATCCCTCGCGAAATCATCAGCGCTAGTGTCTTCGTCATCGGGTCTTTCTTTTTCCACTCTTCGAGCTGTTCCTTCGGGACGTATTCGGCCGCATCGTGTTCGGCGTGGCCGCGCATGCGCATGGTCACAGATTCGATGAGCGTTGGGCCCTTCCCTGCTCGTGCGTGCTCGACGGCGCGGCTCGTGACATCGAACACCGCTTCGAGATCAGTGCCATCCACAGTTTCGCCAGGAATGCCGTAGCCGATCGCCCTATCTGAATATCTCGGATTCCTCGACTGCACCTTCACGGGGGTCGAGTAAGCGTATTGATTATTCTCGATCACCAGAATGAACGGCAAGTCCATCGTCGAGGCCATCATCAGTCCTTCGTGCACCTCACCAACCGACGCGCCACCGTCACCGATGTAATTGAGCACGACACGATCGTTCTTCTTCATTTTCTGCGCGAGTGCTGCACCTGCGGCCACTGGTACCATCGCGCCGAGATGCGAGACGTTGCCGTAAATGCCGCGCTCTGGTGCTGCGAAATGTCCCGTACCGTCCGTGCCGCGGGTCATCGCTCCTGTTCGGAAGAGGAAGTTGATCGCCATTTCCTGCGGAGTCATACCACGAACAAAGTGGGCCCCGCTATCGCGGTGCATCGGGAAGATGATATCACCTTCGCCGAGGGCCATCGCGGTTCCGACGCTTGTCGCTTCGTTGCCGATCTGTGAGTACACGCCGCCAACAATCTTCGATTGCCGGTACAGATTGATCAGCGCGTTGTCGAACTCACGCGCATAGAGCATGTGGCGATAGGCAGTGAGTAATTGGTCGTTGGTCATGCGAATGAGCTAACAAGCGCCGCAGGGGGGTGGTTGCTCGTTCGTCGGGTCACGGATTCGGGCACTTTTGCGATTCCCTGAGTATTTACTCGGTACAGACCAACCGGTAGCAGACGACCGGTTCGCCATCCGAATCTCCCCGTCCAAGGCACAACCATTATCTTATGGGAGGGAGCGTATGAAACACAGCTATTGTATGTGCGGCGTCGCGATTCTTTCGGCCGCATCATTCCTTGTTTCCTGTCAATCGTCGACGGCGCCGACAACCAACAACGACAACAATAATAACAACGGCGGCACCTACAAAGCCAGCGGCACAATATCGCTTGTGGTGCATAGCGGCGGGTCGGGGACACTCGATCAGGGAAATGGGTTCGTCAATACAAAGACGGACGTCTCGAGATCGAGTCTGGTCATTTCCTGCGGCCAAGTGAGCGCCTCGGGAGGCGATAAGTCATTTCAGTGGCAGGATGCTACACTGAGCGGATCGGCAAGCGAGGCTATGTACGAAGTGGCGAAGTACCCCTGCACCAACGGCGATGGCACCAACTACGACACGACCATCCACTCCTTCAATAGCTCGAACGACGGCATCCAGCCGGCAGGCGCGCAGCTGATCGTCAACGGGAACACCTATGGCATCACTGCGACCGGGGCTTGGACCGGACAACCGATGCACGTCTATACTTCCGAACTCGACGGCTGCGGATCGGGCCAGTTCACCAGTCACGAAGGTATGGCGATCAGCGTCCCGTTCGAGGCATACTTCAGTCCGTTCTTCGGCGGTGCACAGGGATCATTAGCCGGTACGATCGATCCGGCGAACCCCAACCAGATCACGGGTACGCTGCATGGTACGGTACCGATCACGCTGTACACCAACGGCAACAACTCGATCACGACCCCACTGGATGTCGTGATCTCGTGGTCGTTCACGCTCACGCAGTGACGACGGCTACCGATGGTCAATTTCCTACTACTGCTTTAGCACTGAGACTGCGACCGAGCTGGATTCGGTTGAAAGCACTACTCGGTAGAGCCCTGGACGGAGACCTGATACGTTCAGCGATGGATCGCCCGCAGCAGTAGTATGAACGGAGGTTTGGAGCAAGCTGCGTCCTAACATGTCGATGACCTCGACTTTATAGAACGTATTGGCTTCAAGGTGTGCGAAGGATAGCCTGTCAAAGACTGGCTGTGGGTAAGACATGACGGTAGCAGAAGTCGTCTGAGAGTTTGAAACGGCGGCGTCGGGAGCTACGAAAGAATACCAATCGGCAAGTAGTCCACTGCTGTAGTTGAACCCGCTTCCCATGTATGCCGTATCTCCAAGCACCGACACGCTAGGGGCAGCCCTGCCCGGCCCAGGCAAGTCTGACAACTTCTGCCAACTGCTCTTTGCCGTGTCATAGGTGTACATGTCTTTGTATACGGCCGTGTAGTTACTTTGCCCCAAACCAACATATCCTCGGCCACCAATTGCGAAGGCTGCCGCTTGTGATCGTGCTGCACCTGGGAAATCCGGTAACGCCGTCCACTGGTCAAAACTCGGATCGTATTGATAGAAGTCACTTAATTCGGTCTTTCCTTCTCCGCCCATCAGGTAGCCATATTTGCCAATACTGAACATGGCTGGGTATCCACGCGCGTCTACAGGAAGATCGCGCTTCGGTGACCAATCGTCAGCAACAGGATCGTACTGGTAGAATTCTGAATAGTTAAAGTTCTTATCCCCTCCGCCACCGACATAAGCCTTGCCATTTACGACAAAAACACCCGAACCAGCAAAGGCACCGTGTGGGAAATCGGCCTTCTGAGTCCAACTGTCGGTAGCTGGATCATATTCCCAAAGATCCTTCTTAAAGACTAAGGTTTGATCTCCGTCTGTACCCAGGCCTACGTAGCCTTTGCTGCCGATAGAGAACCCAATGCCAAACGTCCGGGCTGTGTCGACCCCGGGAATATCCGCTTTTCTTATCCAAACATTTAAATGCTGATCGTACTGGAAGAAAGTCTTTACAAATCCGCCACCACAATACAGTCTGTCACCGATCGAGAATGAAACGTAGCCATAATTTGCGGCACCAGGCAAGGAAGCAATCTTCTTGTACGTCTGTCCATACGATGTCGTCCATAGGACCAGTAAACTACAGAGAGTGATAGAGTACCTTTTCATAGTGATGTAGATGAATGGTGGCGCATGAATAGTCTTCCTACAGATGTCGATAGGGCATAGTTCCCTACGATCAGTGCCCGGAATGGGCCCGAAATCGCAAAGGCTGCCATGATTCTACCGACAGCCACGAATCGGAAGTCTCGGAACGAAACCAGACCCCCAGCCCTTCTAAGGGCACAATTTTCCAGAAAAGAACTCATGGGCTTACAGTGTGGTATCGTCGGCTTGCCGAACGTCGGGAAATCGACCCTGTTTAATGCAATCACATCCACGAACCTCGCGGCGGCGGCGAATTACCCGTTCTGCACGATCGAGCCGAATACGGGCGTCGTGGCGGTCCCGGATGGCCGCCTGAAGGTCCTAACGCAGATCGCCGAGCCGGACAAGGAAGTCCCGGCAACCATCGAGTTCGTCGACATCGCCGGCCTCGTCAAAGGCGCGGCGCAGGGTGAAGGCCTGGGCAACCAATTCCTCTCGCATATTCGCGATGTCGATGCAATCCTGCACGTCGTCCGGTGCTTCGACGATTCTAACATTATCCATGTCGATGGCTCGGTCAACCCGAAGCGCGACATCGAGATCATCGACGCAGAATTGATCTTCAAAGACCTCGAAACGGTTGAGAAGAAACTCGACGGCGCGGCTCGCAAGGCCAAGACAGGCGACCCCAAAGCAAAGGCAGAGACAGATTTTTACGAGCGAGTCAAGAAGTCGCTCGAATCGAGTAAACTGGCTCGTACCTTCCCGATCGAGAACGACGACGAGGCGATGTGGATGCGCGATATGCACCTGATCACACGCAAACCGATCATGTACATTGCCAATACCGATGAGGCAGGGCTCGCGAACGGAAATGCATATATCGATACCGTCCGTGAGATCGCCAACGCCGAAGGCGCTAACATTGTCCCGATCTGCGCGAAGATCGAGTGTGAGCTTGCAGAACTTCCGCCCGACGAGCGTCAGGCCTTCCTCGAAGAACTTGGAATGAAGGAGCCTGGCTTGAACGTGATCGTGCGCTCGGCGTACGATCTACTTGGTCTGCAGACGTACTTCACTGTTGGCAAACAGGAAGTCCGCGCCTGGACGGTACGCAAGGGTGCAAAGGCGCCCGAAGCCGCCGGTGTCATCCATACCGATTTCGAAAAAGGCTTCATCCGCGCAGAAGTGATGAAATACGACGACTTTGTTCGCCTAAAGACCGAAGCTGCGATGAGAGATGCAGGCTTGCTACGCTCCGAAGGCCGAGATTACACTGTCGCCGACGGGGACATCATGCACTTCCGATTCAATGTATGACCTGTTAGTAGCCAGTAGCCTGTAGTTAGACCGTTAGACGATAGTATTTCCGACTACCGGCTACTGAATACTGACTACTGCCCCAGCCCCTGGCGCAACATGTTGTATCTTTGTAGGAGTGCATCTTGAGGAATTCAAATACAACCAGACCTACCTCAAGCGCTCCGAAATGGAGATGCTCCTGTTGGAGCGTGGTTTTGCGGCAACCGATGTGAATCTCGCCGTCGGCGCCTATGATATGGCCGAAAGCGTCCACGAAGGCCAGAAGCGACACGACGGTACTCCCTACTTCTGGCACCCCAGCCGCGTCGCAAAGATCGTGATCCTGGAGCTGGAGATCAAAGATATTCAGGTCATCTGCGCAGCACTGTTACACGACGTGCTCGAGGATTCACTAGTAATCACCGGCGACGTCATCAAGTACAACTTCGGCGAATATTGCAGCCAACTGGTGCAACTACTGACGAAAGATATCAAAGCCGAAGGCATGATGCGCGAGATGCTCGAGAAAGAGTATGTCGACCGCATCAAAGCCGCCAGCGTCGATGCCAAGATCCTCAAGCTCTGCGACCGTCTTGACTCCTTCCGCTGCCTCGCCTTCAACGTCAAGAAGAACCCCATCAAGTACATTATCGAGACAACGAAGTTCTATTTCCCGCTCGGCCAAGGCAGCGGCGATGCGCGATTAGAATACCTGATCAAAGAATTGCAGGCGGCGAGGAATAAGTTTTTGGGGTAACTACCCCGTGTTTCGTAGGGTCGAGGCATGCCTCGACCGCCTTTCGTCAACATGAGATGCGATGGAACAGCGATATCCTCAACGGAAGTCCCCGAGACTCCAACACTACAATTATCAGCGACCTGGGACATACTTTGTCACCGTGTGTTCGCACAAAAAGAAGCCGCGCTTTTGCACCATAGAGCCTTTCTGTGTCCGGTTGTTACCGATCGGCGAAGCCATTGAGATCGCTTGGCATTCATTGCCAACACACTTCCCAACCATTCGACTGGACTCGTTCGTGGTCATGCCAAATCATATTCACGGCTTGATCCATATCGACACATGGGATGGCACCGAATCGCCTGAAGATAGTCGAGGGCATGGGTCAAGAAGCGCATCGCTCTCTTCCATCGTCGGGTCATTGAAATCCGCTGCCTCGAAGATCTACCGCCAAGCACAGAGGAGCGGAAGCGATGAGATAGTCTGGCAAAGGGGATTCTACGAACGGATCGTCAGAGACGAACAAGAGTTGCTCGCAGCCAGGCGCTACATTGAGGAGAATCCGCAACGGTGGCGGGACGATCCGATGTACGCCACCGAGCAGCAGTGCTAGACGGAAGAACGGGCGAGGCATGCCTCGCCCCTACGATGAAGGATGCTAATCTAGATTCGCCAGTGCATACTCGATCCTACTGCACACCTCCGCTTGCCCGATGGTTTCGAGCATCTCGAAGAGGCTTGGGCCCATACCGACGCCGCTAGAAGCGAGCCGCAATGGATGGATGAGTTTGCCTGCCGATATGCCGTTTGCTTCGGCGTATGAACGTACCGTCTGCTCGATGGCTGTGTGGGTCCACTCGGGGAGTGCCTTGAGCGTCGGCAGGATATCCGCAAGCCGCTGCTTGGCCTCGGCATTCCAGTTCTTCGCGCGCGACTTCTCATCGAACTCTGTCGGAGCCATGAAGAAGTAGGAAGCAAAGTCCACAAAGTCGTTGACCGAGCGCACACGCTCGAGCATCAGCGCGATTACCTTGGAAAGATACTCATCGGAAACGGCATAGCCGCGCGCCGCAGCAAGCGGCCTCACGAGTGCGAGCAGATCCGCAGGTGATTTCTTGCGGATGTACTCCGCGTTCATCCAATCGAGCTTTTCGCGGCCGAAGACCGCACCGCCCTTATTGACCTTCTCAAGATCAAAAGCAGCGATCAGCTCCTGCATGGAATAAATCTCCTGCGTATCGGACGGATTCCAACCGAGCAGTGCGACGAAGTTCACCAGTGCATCGGGCAAGTATCCCTGGGCCTTAAAATCCTCGACGGCAACATCACCCTGACGCTTCGAAAGTTTGCTGCGATCGGGATTGAGCAAGAGCGCCAGATGCGCGAACGCCGGCATCTCGCTCTCCCAGCCAAACGCACGATAGAGCAGGATGTGCTTGGGAGTGGACGACAGCCACTCCTCGCCACGGATCACGTGCGTGATCTTCATGTGGCGGTCGTCGACGACGTTGGCAAGATGATACGTCGGGAAGCCGTCGGACTTTAGGAGGACCTGATCGTCGATCGTCTTCGTCTCGAAGCTCACCTCGCCTCTGACGATATCGTTGAACGTGATCGTTTCGCCGAGCGGGACTCGCAGGCGCACCACATGCTTCTCGCCTGCATCGAGCTTTGCGTTGACCTCATCGGCGCTGAGATTGCGGCAATGACGGTCATACATTGGCGGCTGGCCGGAGGCCTGCATCTCTTTTCGAACCTGATCGAGACGCTCCGACGAGCAGAAGCAATAATATGCCTTGCCCTTCTCTACGAGCTCCTCCGCATGCTTTCGATACAGATCCGTGCGCTCACTCTGGGTGTATGAGCCGTACTCGCCACCCTGCACCGGTCCTTCGTCGAAGGAGATGCCGGCCCAATCCATGGTGCGCAGCAAGTTCTCGACTGCACCTTCGACATAGCGCGTCTGGTCAGTATCCTCGATGCGGAGAATATTGACGCCATTATGATGACGAGCGAACAGGTAATTGTACAACGCGGTCCGAAGCGAACCGACGTGTACAAATCCGGTCGGAGATGGAGCAAAGCGTACGCGTACCATGGTAATATATGAAAAAGCCTTCGAAACTCGAAGGCTGATTTCGTTGGGCGAGATATGGGTTTCGAACCCATGACCTCCAGAGCCACATTCTGGCGCTCTAACCTACTGAGCTAATCCCGCCGTATCAAATCGCAGATGTAAATAGGATAAACAGACACATGCCCATTCTCACTCTTTACATTTCTATTCCCGCATGCCCGGTTGGACTCGAACCAACGACCCTCAGCTTAGAAGGCTGATGCTCTATCCAGCTGAGCTACGGGCACAGCACTTGTCTGTTACAGAACAAGGACTGGAAAAACGCCTCCGGGCTGCAACAAGTTCAACCGAAGCCGTATATCCCGATATCTTATTGAAAATGCGAAGATAAATGCGTCCCGGAGGTGTTACACCCTCCAAGAATCGTTGTCATATACGCGCAAACTGGCCCCTTGAACAACCCGATCCGTTATATCGGCAGAAAGACCATCGGATTCCTCGAGGAATTTGGTGATGTCTCGCGCCTGCTCGGGCGAACATATTCGTTCGTCCCGCGCATGGGCCGCGACCGCCGTTTGCTCCTGAAGCAAATGGAGCATATCGGGGTCGGTTCGCTGCCACTCGTGCTTGTCATCGGGTTCTTCACCGGAATGGTCAGCGCATGGCAGGCGGCATACCAATTTAAGGGACTCATTAGCTTTACGCTCATTGGCGGCACGGTCTCACGAGCAATCTTCATCGAACTCGGCCCGGTGCTGGCGGCAATTGTGATCGCAGGTCGTGTCGGCGCATCGATCGCCGCCGAACTCGGGACGATGAAAGTGACCGAACAGATCGACGCGCTCGAAAGCCTCGGCATCAGCCCGATCCGCTATCTCTCCACGCCTCGCGTGGTCGCTGCGACACTCATGGTACCGATCCTGACGATCTTCGCGAATATGATCGCGCTGATCGGCGCGGTTGTCGTCTCGAACTTCTTTCTCGGACTGACGAACAAGACGTTCTTCGATAGCGTCCGGCAGTACTTCCATGTGAAGGACGTACTTGCCGGGGTATTCAAGTCGGTCTTTTTTGGGAATGTCACCGCTCTGATCGGCGTCCATGTCGGCTTGAAAACAAGCGGCGGTGCCGAGGGCGTCGGCAATTCCAGCATCCGGGCGTTTGTGCTTGCTGCTGCGTCCATATTGATTCTTGACTACGTCCTCTGGACGATCATCTTCTGAACGTATGATCGAGATCCGTAACCTCAAGAAGTCGTTCGGCGAGCGCCACGTGCTCCGGGGAGTATCGTTCACGGTCCACGACGGCGAAACGGTGGCGATCATCGGTCAGTCGGGCTGCGGGAAGAGCGTACTGCTGAAGCTGATCGTCGGCTTGCTCGAGCCCGACGCGGGCGATGTGGTGGTCGATGGAATCAACACTGCCGTAGCCCCGGAGGGTGTACTCTATCCCCTGCGACGTCAGATCGGCTTCCTGTTCCAGTCCGCTGCGCTCTTCGATTCGATGACCGTCTACGAGAACGTGGTACTCGGCCTGTGGGAGCAGGGCGAACGCGACGAACAAAAGCTGCGCCAGCTTGCGACGGAGAAACTGGAGTTAGTAGGTCTTGGCGGCATTCTCGATCACAAACCCTCCGAGCTTTCGGGGGGCATGCGCAAACGCGTCGGGTTGGCCAGAGCGCTCGCCATGAACCCAAAGTATATCTTCTACGACGAACCGACAACCGGGCTCGATCCCGTCACAAGCGATCAGATCGACGACCTGATCCTGAGCGTCACGAATCGCTACAAGGCCACAAACCTGATTATTACGCACGACCTCTTTACCGTCGAGCGGATTGCAAAACGAGTTATCTTTTTATACGAAGGCCTCGTATATTTCGACGGCACTCCGGGTGAACTGCAAACCTCGTCGGACACAGTGATTAAGCAGTTTATCGAACGCTATGTGCACTGAGAAAACCATACCTCTATAAACGAAGAACGCGCCGATCGGCGCGTTCTTCGTTTGAGAGTAATGGTCTCTCTTAGAAGTTCAGGTGCAGCACCGGCGAGATCATCACGAAATCGCTCCACTCCCACTTTTCCGGATCGCGACCGACGACTGCGGCATACTTCGCTTCGATATCGAGCCAGCTAAAGATCTGGATAAAACCGTCAGCCATGAGCTCGTTCATATACTGAACACTCACGCCCCAATCGTATCCATCACTGCCGCCGTGGTTATAGCCGAGCTTCACAACCGGATCGAAACGATCGATGGTCTTCGCCTGCACGATATCAAGATACCCAGGAGTACCAACCGTCGTACCCTTCTGGCCGATCGTGATCGCATTGATACGATGCGTTCCAAGACCGAGCTGAACGTAGCCACCCCTGAGCGAACCGCTCGTGAGTCCGTAGGTCGCCCACACGTGGCCACTTAGACCAAGATAATACAAGCTATCCTTTTTCAGGCCCGGCGTGGTCGGCGTGAATGAGCCGTAGTCCGTGCGGTACTGACGATCGGTCGTCGCACGCAGCGAGAGCGTCGTGATCGACGGATTGAAGGCTTCGTAGAACTCGCCGCCCACGCTAAAGCGACCGGCGTCCTTGTCCTTCGAAATCTCAATCGCTTGCTGAAGCTCAGCATGGAAGCCCTGCGTTCCTTCGAGCTTACGCTGCTTGATGTTCAAGCCACCGTTGATATTAAACGGTGTAATACCTGCTTCGCCAAGCTGGAAATTGAGGCCAAGGCGGACATCCGTCATCTCCTTGCGGATGAGACCCTCGACGCCGACATTACCTGCCTGCCAGAACGGGAAGCCGACGTAGTCGTTACCGACGGTCATGCCAAAACCGAAGCCCGACTTGAAAACAATTTCGCCACCGAAGAGCGACGCATTCACAAGAGCGTACTGGATCTTCGACTGCGACGTCGGAGAAGAAACCAATGTATACTCGAAATCCGATCGGTTGTTGATCTTATTATAGAGATCTTCGCCAAGGAGTTTGCGGATCGTCGGATCGCCGTAAATGCCGACGGATTGAATAATGATACGCAAAATCTGCATATCACTATTTCCTTGCAAGTACGCATCCTTCGAGAGCGGCTTTTGCGTGACCATCAGATCGGCATCCGTGCTGGCTGAGATTGGGTACCCTGCCTTACGCAATGCGGAGATCACGCGGCTTCGCACACCACGATCGGTGATGATGAACTGAATCAGCTCATTTTGCCGGGCGGTGTCGATCGATTGGATCGCCGACATAATGTTCTTCAGCGCACGATTCTCTTCCTGAGCGGATCTGTACTCATCCTGCCAGCTCACTTGCTGCGAGTTGGTCTGCGTCGTCGTGCCACCCTGTTGTGAACCAGGCTGTGCATGGACACTTCGGACGACACAGAAGAACGCGACAACGGCTACGGCCGAACGCACTACTTGCTTCATACCAAACTTTCCGGAGTTGTGATTGCGTACCATCGGTGCTGCTCCTTTCGCTTAGAAATAGAACCGTGGTGTGATCGAGAAGAACGACTGCGGCTCCCATGCCTTCGCATCGCGAATCAGCGGTGAGCTATAGTTGAGCTCGATGCGGAAGTGGTCCTGGATCAACTCGATCCAGCCACCGAACATGAACTCATGATCGTATCCGGCACTGAGGCCGAACTTTGAATTCTTGTGGTTGACATACTCAACCATGAAGTGCGGCGAGACCGGCGCCGAGACACGCTTGAGGTCCTGCACCTTGTCAACCTGGTCGGGCGTGAAGAGCGGCTGATCGCCCGGACGGTTGCGCGTGTAATCGTAGCCGGTGCCCTTCGGCAACATCGACTGCTCGACGTTCAAAATACCGATACCGGCAGACACCTGCAAGAAGTTATTGAGATCGAGCTGCAAGATCGTCGGGATGTAGAGCTGTGCGACCACCGTCGTGCGGTAGAACGTACGCGAAGCAGGGATGACCGTGTCCTTCCCCGCAAGGGTTGTGAACGCGACATCGCTCTTGCCAGCAGTGCTCCATGTATCGTTGAGAATGCTCGAGTTCGAACCGCCGCCCGGCATGATCGAAAGCTTCAATGCCAACGGCAGATTGAATGCACTGAAGAAGTCGATTCCTGCGAAATACGCATCGAGCGAGCCGCCCCAGCTACCGCTCAGGCGGCGTGCCGGGAACGTGAAGGCATCCTTGTTGCCAAAATCAAGCGGGAATACCAGACCGAGCTTCACATTGCTTTCGCTGCCGATCTGGTTCTTCATGTTGATCCAGAAACGGGCTTCACCGGTGCTCCAGAACGGCAAGCCAACTTCGCTATGCCCAAGTTCCAACTCCAGCGACAACTGCTTGGTCACGTTGACCCATAGGTGATTGATTGACAGATCGACCAGTTTTTCGTAGCGTGAAGCACGCTGTAGGAACGACGACTGCTCGGGCAATGCGGTCGTTGCTTCCGGGTCGATAAGCGGAATATCTTGTTGTGCTCCGCCTGTAGTATCATTCGGATTGACGGCCGGCGCGGCAAATGCTTCTTGTGATGTGGGGAGCCCCAGCACGCGGCGCTGTTCGTCCTGCATTCCAACCTTCGAATAGAACTGGCTGAACATGCGATTGTACATATACCGTACGCGCGAATCCTTCACAAGCTGCGCGCCGTGCGGGATGATCTCGCCCGGGAGTTCAACGAACTCTCCGCCAATGGAATTGATATTGTCAAGCAGGGTCTTGTTCTGCACCAAATATTTTACGAGTGCCTTCCCCTTGAACGGAAACGGCACCGGCTGAGAATTATCTTCATCACCGCCGCCGAACGCATCCAAGACCGATGTCTTTCTCTTGCCCTTCGTCTTCTCCTTGCGAATACCCATCGCGAGGATATGGAACGGCTGAACGCGATCGGTACCAGGGATTGGGGCAGAGAACATATAGATATCGGTGATATCTACCTCGTCCGGCTTGAGGTTGAAGGGCTCCTTCTGCAAGGCATCCTTCAATTGTCCATAGAGCTCGGGATCGGTAATCTTCCATTGAACGACATTCGTGTATGCGTAGGACCCGCCCTGGTCATCGAGCGAGCTCAGCACACGGTACATACGATCGTTCTGTTTTTGAAGTGCGCGCACCGAATCAACCAATGGCTGAGCGAACGAGCTCTGCACTGTAGCAAATACAAGTGCAATAGCACAGAACAATGCAACCTTCGCGTTTCGGCGGTATGTCATAGTGTTGCGATTCACATCAATTCTAATTTTCATCAACTTTTCCATGATCGGTTGTGCTGGGGATCAACGGCCGAATCCATGTTTCGGCGGCATCAACGTAACGGTACGAGTGAGCGTACCTCCTCCGGCACGATCGGTGATCGTTACTTTGACCGCCTTACCTTTCGCCGGGATGTTCGCCGGGAACTTTGCGACGCGCAGGCTATACTCAAACTGTGTTCCGGTCTTTGATGCTTTCGTATCGAAGACACCTCCTTCGGATTGGACATCCAAGTCTCCACCTGCATCGGTATAGTGGCCCTCGATTCCATATCCGCAGAGAATCTTTACCGAGCGGACATCCGGGGTAATGTTCGGAGGAGTGATTTTGGCAAGGAACGGCGGCGCAGCGATGGCGAATTCATCATGTCGGAGCTCCACCCAGTTCTTCATGAATGGTGACTTGAAGTTGATGGTCACACCAAGCTTCTTGCCTTCCATTTCCATGAAGGTCGGAGTGAATTCGTAGGTTGGCTCCGGCACATCTTTGAAGCTGGCGCCATCAAGCGTAAGGTGCAATTGATACGAGCCGTTCAACTCCTCATATTTGCCATTGATGCTAAACGGCACCTTTGTATACGGGCTGACCACCGTCTTGCCATTGTCGTCAACATACGTTGGCGAGTACATTGCCGTATCGCCAGCAACCGGACGGAGCGCATGCACCGTGACGCTGAACGAACTCATGCCGACATCCTTCGCACCGCCACCGCGGTTGGCTTGGCCCTTGAAGTGAACAGTATAGTTCTGTCCGATCTCCGTTGAAGCGGGTTTGTAGATCCAGTACCATAAGGTGTCAATCTTCTGGAATTCACCTGGTCCGTCGATCTTCGTAATGCTTACGCCCTTAATATCGGCGCCTTCGATCTTGATCGGGTTCGGCAGCTCGATACCAGGGAACGCAACAAAGTCAGCAAGCTGAGGCAATACCTGTAGCTGGTCTGTTACCTTCGCTTCCGGACGCTTGACGTTCACGACGAACTCGTTATTACCGAGGTTCGTCGAGAAGTTACTATAATTACCCGTCAACAACGAGTCGATAAATCCTTTGAGTGCGACGTTCTCGGTGATATTATTCTTCACTTCTTCCAACTCGCCCACCGTCAGGTGAACGGCGCCGATCTTGACGGTATCGTCCGCGCTGTGACTTTGCGCCACACCGACGATCTGGTTCGTACGGGCATTGAAACGAAGCTTATAGACGCCCTCACCGAACGTCGGCTTGAACTTATACTTAAAGATATAATCCTGTCCCATCTGCACACGAGGGAAGATCGACGTGTCGTGGGTCATTTCGATCGAATCCATCTTCGTATCGTTGCGAAGGATGGTCAGCGAAAGATCGTTGACGGAGTCGCGGGCCGGATCCGAAACGCGAACCTTGACCGAGAACTCACGTTCCGGCTCTTTCGGATCGCCGAGCGTCATGGACTGATCGGAGGTGGACGACACACTCGTCTGCGAACCACGAAGGGCGTTAATGATCGTCTCGGCGATCAATTGAATACGCTTGTTCTTGCGAACGAGTGCTTCCTTCTCGCGCTTGAGCTCCTCTTCAGCATCGTCGCGTTCGACGATGATGATCAGCAGTTCGAGCAGAACTGCGAGGTAGAGAATGAAGTATACTTTTCCGCCGCCGCCATGACCTGCCATAGCTCTGTTCCTTCAGTAAGCTTAGTTAGACACAACAACGACCGACCCTGTGTGCATATATGGTTCGATCGTCATATTTCGTACACTTTGTTAACTATGTCCGCCACACGGGCGGGCCGTATCCCTTGACGCTGCGTTATCGGGCTTCAGCCTGAGCCTCGAGCAAGCGTTCTACCATCTTCACAATGCTGTCGGGTTCGATATTGACCCGGTCGCCAACTCGAAGCGAGCCGAAGGTCGTCAGTTCGAACGTATGGGGGATAATCGCGGTCTTGATCCGGTCTCCTTCGACCTCCGCGACCGTCAGGCTGACCCCGTCGATGGCGATCGAGCCGCGCGGGATCACATATCTCATGAGAGCCTGCGGAAGCCGGAAGTAGAATTCCCAACTGCCGTCGATCGGTATGATCTGCTCCAGAGTTGCGACCGCATCGACATGCCCCTGAACCAGATGCCCGCCGAGCCGCGTCGAAAGTGTCGCTGCCCGCTCGAGATTCACCCTATCCCCAACTTTCAAAGAGCCAAGTGTCGTTTTCCCAATGGTTTCGGCGACACAAATGACCTCAAAAGACAACGAAGCCCGATTCACCACAGTCTGACACACGCCGTTAACTGCAATAGAATCATCAACTTTCAAGTCGCCCAGCACCTTCTCTGCACTAAATTCTATACGCAAAGATGTGCCAGATTGCATTACAGCAATCACTGTGCCGAGTTCCTCGATGATACCGGTAAACAATCCCTAAAAGTAGATTTTTGAGGATTTTGTTAAGAATTCGAACACTACTCAACCGTCAGCGTTTGGCGTTCTCTCGGATCGAACGAAGTATCCGATCTGCAACTTCCAACGCCGCTGCTCCGTCCTCGCCCGAAACGATCGGCCGAGCAGCAGTCGTTGCGACACGACAAAACTCCTGCAACTCCACGAGCAACGGATTGACATCTTTCACATCCGGCCGCTCGTAGACAATGTTGAGTTTCTTTTCTGCGCGATCGATCTCGCCGAGGTTGAACAGTAGCGATGAACTCCCTGTAGCTATCTCAGGACTCACGAGCCGGAAGACTTCTGCCTGTTTCGAAGCGAAATCGACCGACACATAAGCGTCTTGCTCAAAGATACGAAGCTTCCGCATCGGATTTTGCGAGATGCGACTTGCCGTCACATTCGCGACCGCACCTCCCTCGAACTTAATGCGTGCATTTGCGATATCGATCTCGTCGGATACGACGCTGATTCCGCTGGCATCGACGGATGTCACCGGCGCGCCGACGAGCGAGAGAATCACGTCGATGTCGTGGATCATCAGATCGAGGACAACGGCAACGTCAGTCCCGCGGGGTTTGAATTGCGCCAACCGGTGCGACTCGAAGAATCGCGGCTGCTTGATAAAGGGTTCGACGGCTAAGAGTGCGGGGTTGAACCGCTCGATATGACCGACTTGAATACGAAGATCGTTCTTCTTCGCAAGCGCGATCAGTTCGTTGGCTTCTTCGATCGTCGTCGTGATCGGTTTTTCAATCAGCACATGCTTGCCCATCGACAACGCCTGCATTGCAACGGCATGGTGGGTGCTCGTCGGCGTCACGATCGAGACGCCGTCGGTTTCGCGAAGCAGCGCCTCGATCGACTCGAACGCAGTCACGCCAAGCTCGTCTGCGAGTTCTCTTGCTGCAGCCGTATTCATATCGAATACACCGACGAACTCCGCGCCATGCACTTGCTTCCATAAGCGTGCATGGACTTTACCAAGATGCCCAACCCCGATGACGCCTGTTTTCATATTCTGAACATTGAGCCGATACCGATCACATAACGGAATGCAACATTATCCTTCCCGTCGATCGGATGGTTCTGGTACAGCGGGAAATAAAAATTGATCGTTGGGATGGCACCGTATTCTTCGGCAACACCCTGCAATTGCCACGGCAGCCAGGAAAGTACATTCCACTTCACCCCAACGCCTGCATCCGTCATGAGCTGCTTTGCAATGTCACCAAAGCTCTCGGCGGTCGAGAGATTACCATGTGCAAAGTCGCCCGCCCAGCCGGCATCGCAGAAGAGTGAACACTCGAACGACGCCGGCAACCACCCGAGCGACGCAAGCGGATTCGGCAACGAGAGATCGGCGCTGAAACCGAGCAGATCGCTTCCGTGTGTCGTGATCTGACGCGTCGGGTCGCCGCGCTGATCCGCATAGCCACGCACACCTGCACCGCCCTCGACAAAGAAGTGACCTTGTTCGCTGAAATGCCGACTGATGCTCGCGACCGTACGGAACAGATCGCTACGCAACGACTGCGAATACGTCGCGCCGCTGAGTTGATAGTAATACTGATCCTCGAGCGTACCGGCCGTGCGAGCCGCAACGGCGCGCAGCTTCAGATCCACATCCGGCAATAGTGTGTAGGTATGCGAGAGGCCGAGCTCGAACTGCGCGTAGCCGTTCATCTCCGTCGTGTAATGTTGGCCGAGGCTATCGTAGAATTTCTCTCGCACAAACAGACTGCCGATCCGGCCTGCTGCATACGCCAACGTCTTGCGATCGCTCGAGGAATAATGATAGTTCAACCCGATCGAACGCGAGTTCACCGGATCCCAATCGAGCGGATAGATCGGATAGGAAATATTGTCGTCGGCGAATGCGCCACGCTGTTCGAAGTCGAGATCGAAGCTAATGACATGCGTCGGGCCGAGATATAAGTAGTCCGGCCGGACGGTATGCGTGAGCGATACATTTACTCCGGTGACATCGTTGATCTTGCGCAAGTCAACCGCAAACGTCGTCAGATTGCCTAACCACTTGACGCTTCTGTCGTATTTCAGTTCGCCATCGATATAGTCGCTCCACACCGTTTTCACCGGCACGAGGCCTCTGCCGGAATCGGCATTTCGCGCTGGTGTCGGCTTCACGATCAACTTCAGATCGCCGGAGCTCAGCCGTGCCGTCCCGAAGCGCAGGCCAACGCCAAGATTCAGTTTGGCAAGCTCGTCGTATCCGACGATCGGGCGAAATACGCCGTACGATGAGCCAAGCGGCGGGTAATTATTGAGTTGTTCCAAGAACGACCACTCGACATTCGGCCACATGGAACTGGAATTGTTGCGACGGTCGAGATCCATGAGTCGCATCGACGTATCGATCTCGTACCAGGACACCTTCTTCGGCGTGATCGCGCTCCCCTCATACCGAGGCGACACCCAATCCCAGCTCGGGAAGAAAATACGCCCTGCTTCGGGCTTCTTATAGGCGAGACTCTGATTGACCGCTAACGGGATTGTCGCGATCCCGGTCGTACCATCCGAGTAATGCAACGTGAGATCGATCGGGGCAACACCGATCGACTTGTTGTGTAGTGTTACGGTCGTCTCGTAGGATCCATTGCCCTGCTCTTTCGATGAAACGCCACAAGCAGCATAGTCCATCGTTCGCGTGGCACCGAACCATTCATCGAAATAATAATCGAGATCGGCGCCGGAGACATCCTGCATTGTCCGTTTAAAGTCGTTGAGCGTCGGATGCTTGAAATGCCAGCGACGGAAATACTCTTTCATCCCAGCCCAAAAGACGGAGTCGCCAAGAATGTACTCGAGCTGTGCAAGGCCCGCCAGCGTTTTGAAGTATACTTGCCCTGCGTTTACATTCTCTCTGAACCAGTCATGCGGAATAGTCAGCGGCTCTTCATATCCAGCCGTCGCAAGATCGAGGTACGATGAGTAGTACCTGCGACGGCTATCGTCGCGTGGGATGAGCATGCGTGTAAGCCACGGACGTTTGTCGATGCCATCATCGCCAGTCCGTCCGTGATATGCTTCCATGCCGGTCATCTCGATAAATTCGGTGAATCCTTCGTCAAGAAAGGCGTAGCGCGTTTCGTTATTCCCGAGCATGCCGTAAAACCACTGGTGGCCACCCTCGTGCATGATGAGTCCGGCGTTCGGACTTCCGTCCATCACCAACTGCGGATATTCCATCCCTCCGTCGCCGCCGTGCGTGTTCGAGAAGTTACGATATTGGTACCACCCGACCTTCTTGGAATGATGCTCGAGCATAAAGAAGGTATTCTTCATCGCTTCGGCCCACTGTTTGTCCTCGGATTGTTTGTAGAAGCAGTGCACAGTGACCGTGTCGCTCCAGGTATCCCATTCGTGGATATACTCATGCGCAACCCATGCGAAGTCGTGTACATTGGAGGCCTTGAAGTGCCACGTCAGCATCGGCGAATGCTGAGCTTTCGCGACGGAATCGGGATAGACTTTTCCCTTCTTCACGCCGTTTGCGATCTCGTCGTATCCCCAGCCGACCTCTTGCGGGTTCTGACATTGTCCCGTCGAACCGACGCAGAATTTCGAGGGGACGGTCATCGTCACATCGAAGTCGCCCCACACACCATAGAACTCGCGAGAAACGTACTCCTGATGATGCCAGCCTTCGCGGTCGTACTCGCAGACCTTCGGGTACCATTGACACATTGAATATTTGATGCCATCGGCATTCATCCAGCCACTGCGACGCGTTTGCAGTGGGATCTGCTCGAAGAACGGCATCGAGATCTCGACCTCTTCTTTTGGAGCAAGCGGCCGATCGAGATATACTTTGAGTATTGTGCCGGTCACTTCAAACCGTGCGTTTGTTTTTCGTGTGTCATCTGTGCCGAATGCGAGCTTGTGAACTCGCACCTCATCGATGATATACCCTCCCCAATCGCTCGGTTTGTAGTGATCGAACCGATTGACCAGTCCCATATCGTGAAGTGCTTTCGCACGCTCGTGCATCATCGAGCCGGGCCGAAAGGCATTCGCATATAAATGGAAATAGACTTCGTGCAGCGTGTCCGGCGAGTTATTCGTATAGACGACCGATAGCTTGCCATCGAACGAGTGAATGGAATCGATCAACGTGCCGCTGATGGTGTAGGAGACATGCTGCTGCCAATAGTTGGCAGGTTGTGCAACGAGTTTGATCGGAAGAACGAGAAAGAACAGAAGAAGATATTTCATCCGGCAATGCTTGGGTTACAAGAAGTTGGGATTGTAACGATAATAACCCCTCCCTAAATCCCTCCCCGCAAGCCTGCGGGGAGGGACTTTCATGTTCGCTTGCCCGCACCCTGCGGGGAGGGACTTTCATGTTCGCTTGCCCGCACCCTGCGGGGAGGGACTTTCGTGTTCGCTTGTCCGCACCTTGCGAGCAGCGATTCTCTTGGCCCCTCCCCGCAGGCTTGCGGGGAGGGGTTGGGGGAGGGGTGATGGGGCTGTGCGTATATTTGGTTTATGGGTACCTATACACATTCCCTGCTGTCAACAGCCAGATCATTTCGCAAGAACCCAACCCACACTGAGAAACTCATGTGGCATGCCCTGCGTCGCCACGGCCAACGCGGGTTGAAGTTTCGTCGGCAACACCCCATCATTGGATTCATTGTTGACTTTTACTGCGCGGAGCATCGGCTAATCGTCGAGATCGACGGCGACGTACATGAACGAAGCGACGTAGAACGCCGCGATGCTACTCGCCAACGTGCGCTGGAACAAGCCGGATTCCGGTTGATCCGATTCACGACAAATCAGGTATCTATGAATATCGATGGAGTGATCTCTTCGATCTTAGTCGCGTGTGGGTTGGAGGAATTGCCGCAGACGCACTTGGAGTCGCCGACCTATATAACCCCTCCCTAAATCCCTCCCCGCAAGCCTGCGGGGAGGGACTTTGAATAAAGATCGCTCACCTACATGCCTGCGGGGAGGGACTTTGAATAAAGATCACTCCCCTACAAGCCTGAGGGAGGGGTAGATACAAAAAGCCCCTCCCCGCAGGCTTGCGGGGAGGGGTTGGGGAGGGGTGACTTCCCTCTTACACAAACAGCTTCTTGATCCGCGTCATCGCCTTCTCGATGTTCTCGATCGAGTTGGCATAGCTGAAGCGGATGTAACCTTCACCATACTTGCCGAACGATGTGCCCGAAAGGCAGGCTACATTTCCTTCATAGAGGATCTTGTCGGCAATGGCGCGCGAGTCGAGGCCCGTGCCGGTGATGTTCGGGAAGACATAGAATGCACCCAACGGTTTGTGGCACTTGAAGCCCGGAATGTCGTTGAGCGCATCGACGATGAAATCGCGACGACGCTTGAACTCGGCGACCACACCGTCAACCCACTCCTGCGGACCGGTCAACGCCTCCATGCCAGCACGCTGGATGAAGCTCGTCGCACAGCTCGGGACGTTCGTCTGAAGCTTAGAGCATACCGCGGCAAAGTCGGCGGGCATGATGCCGTAGCCAAGGCGCCAGCCGGTCATCGCATAGGTCTTGGAAAATCCGTCGAGGATGATCGTGCGCTCGCGCATGCCAGGTATTGCTGCGATCGTATGATTGACGAATCCGTCATACACCACACGTCCATAGATCTCATCCGAAAGCACCATGATGTCGTGCTTGACGGCAATCTCTGCGATCCCCTTGAGATCGTCCTGCGTGAGGACACCGCCGGTCGGGTTTTGCGGCGAATTGATAATAATCATGCGCGTCTTCGGCGTCACGAGCTTGCGCAGATCTTCGATGTCGAACCGAAATCCCTTCTCTTCCTTGAGCACAAGCGGCACAGCAATACCACCCGCAAGCTCGATACAGCTTTCGTAGATCGGGAAACCCGGGTTCGGGTAGATCACTTCATCGCCCGGATCGACGGCAGCCATGATCGCATAGAACATCACTGGCTTTGCACCGGGGCAGACCACCACTTCGCTCGGGTCGAAGTCAAGTCCGCGGCGCTTCCCTTCCACATCGGCAATCACCTTGCGGAATTCCGGAAGTCCGGGAGCCGGACCGTAATGCGTGAACCCCTGATCGAGCGCGAGTTTTGCGGCGGCGACAATGTTCGGTGCCGTGTCGAAATCGGGCTCGCCGATCTCGAGATGGACGATGTCTTTTCCCTGTGCTTCGAGTTCGCGAGCACGCTGCAGAACCACAAATGAAGTTTCCGTCCCGAGGCGTCCGATCCGTTGTGCGATGTGCATGATCCAGAATTGAGAATTGAGAATGCAGAATTGAGAAAGCATCAAACAATCTGCGAACGCATTGGCATTCCACAGATTTTGCTGAAAAACAAGAGGGGCAAGGTTTCCCGCGCCCCCGTTCTCAATGCTCCATGCGTAAATCGCTATACAGCGTCCGACACCGACGAGAAGTTGAACCCGCTCACGACCATCATCGGGATCATCATCTGGATATCGTCGTCGCCATCGCGAGGCGCCGTCACCACTTGGCGCGACATATCCTCGACATTTTTCAAGACGTTGAGCGGCGACTCGTTCCATCGGAAGTTCATCACGGCGTATTTGATCTCGCCGTTCTTCACCCAATATACCCCGTCGCGCGTAAGCCCGGTCTTGAGCAGTGTTTGGGTATCGACGTCCCGAATGTACCAAAAGCTCGTGATGAGCAAGCCTTCGGACACGTTGGCAAGAAAATCTTCCGGCAACTGATTGCCTCCTTCGAGTATGATATTCGCGGGTCCCGGAACCGCCGGTTTGCCGGTTTTCTGTGCCCAATAGCGTCCGCGTGTGAAGTTCTCGATCTTCCCGTCTTTCACCCAGTCGATGTGCTCGGTGGGCATACCCTCTCCGGTATACACGCCCGCCGGAGCAAGTGGATGATTCGGGTCGGAATAGATATGCACCTTCGGCGAGAAGAGCTGCTCACCGAGCGCTGTTGCCCCGTTGGGACGCGAATAAGGGCTGCGCCCTTCTTCGGCATCTCGAGCGTCGAGCGACCACATGAACTGCTGGACCATGTCGGCTGCCGCACTCGGTTCGAGAATCGTACGGTACACACCCGGATCGAGCTCGGACGGACTTTTCCATGCAGCGCATTTCTCGGCTGCGCGCATGATGCATCGTTCGGCATCGAGCCGGGCGATCGCATGCGAGGCTCGCTTGTTCCAGCCGCTGGACGTGCCGTCGTCGTTGCGCATCGTTGTCGAGAACGTCGAGCGCGTCTTTTCGTCTTCGACGAACAATCCCTTCGAATTTGCAAATGCCGTTCTACTGACGATCGTCTCGAGGAATCCGGCAGCGATAAACTTTCGCGCTCGAGCCTCGCTGATCGCGCGGTTCGCGATCCGAGCACGTTCGCCTGCGGTATAGGACGGATCGGAGCTCGACTCATCGAACTGCGCCGAACGCAAGTACTCTTGCTTCGCATCGAGCGGCGGCATCAGCTCTTCGTTCTCGGGCGAGAGGCCACTGATCTCATGCGCCCGTGCAACCGCCCTCGAGAGGCCATCGTCGCTCAGATCGTTCGTCGTGACCGATCCTGCCCGCTTGCCGTTGGCGCACTTGATGTGCACGGTCGTGTTGACGCTCGAACCGCTCGTCGTGACGGTATTGGCCGCATAGCGAAGATTCGAACTGCGCGCACTGTCGATGCTCACCTCGCACCACTCCGACTTCGAATACTTCAGCGTCTTTTTCGCGAGTGTCTCTAATTCGTCCGATGAAAGAATATCGTTTGCCATACATTCAATCTGTTGTCATTCAGAAGACGTTCTCTGTGGATAGCGGCCGATCACTCTTCGTAATCGATCATGCCCGAACGGGCTTTGGCCGATTGCGACTTGGTGTTGATTACTGCGATCCGCGAGAACCGCGCCGGCGCACAGCCATGGCTGACCGGGTTCGACTGCATCGGCTCGCCTTTGCCGTCGTTCATCGCGCCGCCAAGCATATACTCGCTTTGGTCACAGACGCTATCGCATCGCTTCCAGAAGTCGCGGGTGTTTGCCTGATACGCTACGTCGCGCAACATATCGCCGAGCTTTCCCCCTTTAATCTCGTATGCGACCTGCCCGGTAAACTGAAAGTTATATCGCTGGTGATCGATCGAATAGCTGGAATTTCCTTTGATCAGGATGCCGCTGTCGGTATCGGCGATGAGATCGTTCAGCGAGCGTTTCGTCTTGCCCGGTTTCAGACTGACATTCGGCATCCGCTGGAACGGCACGCTCCACCAACCTTGCGCATAGCTCTGTCCACGCGAACGCGCCTCCCCGATCATCTTCGCTTGTTCGCGCGTCGTTTGCAATCCGACGAGCTCCCCTTCACGAATCAGATCGTATGACTGCGACGGCACGCCGTCGTCATCAAAGCCGACGGTTGCGAGCGCGCCATCCTGCGTCCGATCGGCGACGATGTTGACGTTATCGCTGCCATAGGTAAGACTATTCAGGTCGTCTTTTTTCACGAAGCTCGTACCGGCAAAGTTCGCCTCGTAACCCATGATGCGATCGAGCTCCGTCGGATGCCCGATACTTTCGTGGATTGTCAGCCACAAGTGCGTCGGGTGCAGGATCAGATCGTACTTCCCGGGTTCGACGCTCCTGGCCGAAAGCTTCTGCGTCGCTTCGGCAACGGCTTGTGCAATCTCCTCTTTATAGGGATACGCTTCGACGTATTCATACCCTCTGCCTTGCGGAAGCACGAAGAGCGCACGGCTGGCGAATTCACCTTTGGCTCGATCGGCAATCGTGATGTGCGTCGACGGATCGACACGCGTCACTTCCTGCCAAATCTTCGATCCATCGGTCGATGCGAAATACTTCTCCTCGCGCACCGACGAGAGATGCGAATTGATAAAGAGCTTTTTGCCGCCGACATCCACGCCCTTCGCAAGCGCATGCATACTGAGCAGGAATTCAGCGCGTTCTTTGAACGAAACGTCGAACGGGTTCTTCTTGATCGGCGTCTTCCACTCGGCCGTCACCGCATCGACCGGTGCCAGATCGAGCGGGATCGACTGCAGCTTGGAGTTTGCTTCGGCCATTTGCACCGCTTCGTCCACCGCGCGTTTCCCGTTCGTCTCGTTGACCATTTGGGTTGCGCTGAAGCCCCAGGTGCCGGATTTGATTACGCGTACGCCAAGCCCGAACGAATCCGAATCGCTCACGCCGGTGACGACCGAATCGCGGACGCCGACCGATTGCGATGCATAGCGTGAGATGCGCACATCCGCGTAGGTCGCTCCCTGGCTCTTGGCATATGCGAGCAACGTGTCGGCAAGCGCTTGCTGGTCGGCCGATGGTTTTGTGAGCGCTCCGCCGTCAGGTCGCAGCAACGACGCCGCACTGGCAAGACGGGCATCGAGGCCGGTAAGTGCGAGCGCACCGCCTGCCAGCGCGCCCTTCAAGAATACTCGACGATGCATAGTGATGAAGAAAAATTGACATTACTACAACGCGCGAGGTGCCAATGAGTTCGCACAGGATGCGTCGGGAAGTAGCTCAGTGTTGACCATAGGAGTTTGGCATCGTATGGTCATTCTGAGCATTCTTCTGCGACCACAGGAGCAGAAGCGAAGAATCTCGTTGGCGTGACTTCACTGCGTTTCATCAAGGGATTCTTCGCTTCGCTCAGAATGACTCCTTCGTAGAGCGTACTAACGATGTCCTTGCTAAACTTGAAGTCATTGTTAGGAGGGCAAAAAAAACAACAAAGCGACGCTTCTTTCGAGGCGCCGCTTCGCTGTGTTTTGTGTCGTGATGTAGGGATCAGCGAGTGATCACAATCTCCACCGTACCGACCAACATCCCACTCGATGTGATCCGTACGAAAGAGACACCCGAGATGGCCGGGAGCGTGAGCGGTATTTGCTGCACGCCTTCGTCAAGCGAACCGACCGATTGCGATGCCACCAACCGAGCAGCGGCATCGTAGAACGAAATCTTCACATCCGATAGTGGTGCGACGAGGCCCATCGAGAGCGTTGCGGCAGTCGTTGCCGGATTTGGCACCACGCGGACGAACCCGACTTGCGGCGCTACCACACGCACCGAACCGGATTGCGTGGTATCTACTTTGCCTTTGCCGATCCCATGCAGAAGCACTTGCGGCGACGAGCCTTCGGCCGATGAGATCGTGAGCGTACCATCGGCAATACCGGCTGACACCGGAGCGAATTGCACGAGCACTGTAGTCGAGCCACCGGCGGCGATCGTGAATGCCGTCTTCGGCGAATCCACGGCGAACTCTGTCGAGCCGGTGAGTGTCAGCGCATTGATCGTCGCCGGTGCAGTACCCGTATTCGTGATCGAGAAGCTCTTCACGAGAGTAGTCGCACTGTCGACGGTGCCGAAATCGAGCGAGCTCACGCCGATCGTCAGCTTCGAGTTGACGCCACGTCCGGTGAGCTGGATCTGACGAATGCTCGAGCTGCCTTCGTCGGTCGTGATCGAGAGCGTTCCGGAGAAGGACTGCTCTTTGAATGCATTGAACCGCAGCTTGATCGTCGCGCTGTCATGCGGATTGATCTGGCGAACGGCGGCCGTGTCGCTAAAGAGTTGGAATCCGTTGCTCGGATCGGTAAGGCCGTACTGCAGGATTTTGACCGGAGCAGTACCGAGATTGCGCAATTTGATGAGCGTATCCTTCGATGTATTGAGCTTCTGATCGCCGAAGGAAATGCCCGACGGAATGTCGAAGTTCGAGATCGTCCCGTTCCCGCTGACATAGACGGTGTCGACGGGATTATTCACATCGTCGCCATGGACGATGATCGTGCCGACGACCTTCCCGGCCGCCGTGGGCGCGAACTTCAGTGTTACCTGGCCGGCACCCTTCGGGGCAACTGTCGAAGGCTTACCGACAACGGTGAATTGCGACGGGGTGACATCGATCGAATTCACCACGAGGTCATAGGTGCCGTTGTTCTTGATTTGCAAAGAAAAATTCTGTGCATTGGCTCCGACGCGAACATCACCGAACTTGATCGTGTCGGTCTGAAGCGGCGCCATTTTCGGCAATCCACCTTCCCCGATGACGGTCGCCTTGAACGAAGGTGCCGTAATATCGTCGCTGTTGATGGTGATGATCGCCGAGTCCGTGCGTTCGCTCGTCGGCGAATATTGCATCTGGAACACTGTTGAATTATTCGGCGTGATCACCGCAGCAGTCGATCCGGTGAAAGAGAATTTGCTCCCTTGCGCCTGATTGCTGATCGTGATCGAGGAAATATTCAGATCCGCATCACCACCGTTGCTGATTTGGATCGAACCGTTCCGCGTGCCGCCCACACGGCCGGTCCCCAGATCGGTCATCGACAAGATCGTAACGATCGGTGCCGTACCGGTGCCACCAAGGGTGA
The DNA here is from genome assembly GCA_018266755.1 of Bacteroidota bacterium. Taxonomy (NCBI): domain Bacteria; kingdom Pseudomonadati; phylum Bacteroidota; species Bacteroidota bacterium. Next base: position 248,259 of record JAFDZW010000001.1, on the reverse strand, counting down.
TCGTCGGAACACTTACGCCGTTCGATGCCGTGAGCGACAGTGTCGCCGTCAACTGCTGCTTCGTAAGCGGTGCGAATTGAATACCGACCGATGTATTTCCACCCGGAGGAATTGTCAGCGTCGGTTGAGAAGTAATCGAAAACGCCCCTGCATTCGAACCGGTAATCGACGGTGCCGTCAAGAACAGCGTGTCGTCCCCGGTATTTGCGATCGAGTAAGTCAATGACTTGGTCGCGCCAACTCGGACCGAGCCAAAATTCACTGTGTTCGCGCCGTTAAAGATGGCCTGAACTCCCGTACCCGTAACCGTGACCGTCTGTCTGGTCGGGCTCGCAAGATTGTTATTATTCGCGTCCGATGCGACAACAAGCGTATCGGTGAACGATCCGCGCGAAGTAGGTGCGAACGTGATCGTCTGTGTCTCGCTGGATCCGGCACTCAGGTTCGCGGATCCGGTAACGGAGTTCGTAATCGGGTTGGCGGTCTTCATCGACTGCGACGAGATAGCGACGGTTGCATTGCCTGTGGAAGAAATGCGCATCGTATCGGTATACGAACCGCCGACGCGGCGCGAGCCGAACGCGATCGAGTTGCGCGAGAGTACCAGCGTCCGTTGAGGCGCCGTGACGTTGATCACGAACTTCGATGCAAAATTCCACTGGTCGGTGCAGTTGCCGCCGCCGTTGCCGCCATCGTTATTGACTGCGTTGCCTGCTGCGAAGATAGTATCGGTACCTGCGGTCGACGGTGCGGTGTACGTAAAGCTCCAGGTAGCAGGCAAGGTCTTCGGTGAGGTATGCGTGAGCTGCGTTCCGCTCAACTGCAAACCATCGGCACCGGCAGCAAGTGTACCGCTTTGAACAGCGATATCGCAGCCGCCTTTGACTTCATTCCCGTTCGATACCGATATCGTGAATGAATACGTCTGGCCTGCCTCGAACGAGGTTGCATTCGTTGAGATGGTGACGGTGGTATTGCTGTTCGAGTTGGCGCAGTGGCAGGTGCACCCTTGTCCGTCGCCGGACTTATTTGTCTGCCCGGTCATACCGCCGGAGTGTGATGTGGCATATTGTGCAGCGATCACTAAGACCGTTACGAACATTGAGAGGATCGCGATTCGGCGTCCTTGTGCAGCGAGGAAGTGCTGAGTGGTAGTGTTCACGACCGAGTTCTTTTGTTTGTGGAATGAGCAGGGCAAAAATCCGCCCTTTGCGTGTTATGACACGCAGTAGTTGCGTCGTGTGACACTCTGGGAGAAAAATATATTGAGTCCCTTTAGGAAAAAGGGGACGTCCGGCAAAAAGAAACTTGGTAACAGACTATATTATAACGGCTTAACCTCGATCAGCTTAAACGAATCACCTCCCTGACCGACGAAACGAAATACTTTCTTCACATTATTCGAGTACGTCCAGGTTTCGGTCGGTTGTTCCCCGACGAGGAACGAGCGTTGAATGGATGTGGGGGGACCATATAATATATAGACTTTCCCGCGATCGGTCATAGCGCCGTCAAGCTGTCTTGGGCTACGGGCAAAATTGAAATATGCATAATCGGCACGGCGATAGAATTCCGCCATCTTCTCATTATACGCAGTAGACGGGGTTGGATCTTGCGTCTTCCAATACCCATACAATTTCTGTAGTTCTTCGGCATTCGAACCCGATGACATCGCCGAATACTCTTCGTCAGTCAGAATATAACTCATCGGAGGAATCGCATCTTTCGCATTTTGTAACGAAAGCGGCATATCGTGCCACTCGAGCTGGATCGCACGATTAACACGTCGAGTCTGGAAGCCGCGATAAATTTCTATCACCAGAGAATAATCTCCCGGCTCGAGCATGCGTCCGTCGATATTCATTGGCACGAGCACATGCTGTACTGCGGTATCACTCGTTGCAACCGAACGATACCGAATGAGACTATCGGTCGATAACACCTCCTCACGACGGTGCATGATAAAGGACTCGGGCAAGACCGCAAGATGGCGAACGAGGTGCCGCTCGAACTTCGGGGTCTGGAGTTGATCGGATTCCTGATACAATGTGAATACGACACTATCAAGATGATCCGTCAATGCAAGTGCGATCGGGAGTACTCCTCGCAGGTCGCGTCCGAATTCTGTGGTGTTGCCATAGTTTCGAGCACACTCGTTGCAGTCAGCGACCGCAGCGTCGAAGACGATCGGGTCGCCGATACCGATATCGCTCGTATCGGCGGCAGTCAACGAACGGACACCCGAGAATGCTCGCAGTGTCAGTGATTGGCTTGCAGGACGGTCCGCTAAGCGCGAGAGGAAACCATCGCGCACTTCGGTGCGAACATCTACCGCAAGAGGCGTGGTAATCGACGAGAGCGGCAGCGCGACAACCTTCGATTCCCATCGTTGCTTCGATGTCGTTTCGGAAAATTCTTTTGCGAAGATAGTGTCACGTACCGATCGCGTTACGACAACTTTCGAAGTCGCGGCGTCACGAACTTCGACCGAAAGATCGCGCACGGCAAAATAGGATCCGCGTGAAGAGAGGGTGTGGTCGGTCTTCAGAAATGAGAACAGGGCATGTGCGGTGTTGATGAGGACGTAGAGCGTATCTGCCGCCGGCGATTGAAGCGTCGTGACATAGCTCTGGTCACCATAATCGAAATACGACCGCGTGTCGGCAGAAAAACGCTGCGCATGCACAGTCACAGTGCAACAGAGCAACAGCAGAACGGTCAATTGTTTTGTGCGCCTTCGATCACCCATTGTTTGATCCCTTGACGATGATTGTCATTGATTCGCAGCGGTCCCGGATGCCCGACGCGGGCATAGACGACCTTCACCAACCCGCAATTCGTATCGCCAGGCTGATTGACGACATTCGTCGAACCGCGAAGCGAGATCCATGATGTCAGATCCACATTTGCATTTTCAGGTCGTGCCATATCATGGCATCCTGCCGCATTGCACGCGATCGCAAGCAGTGGCGCGACGTGTGCTTTGTAACTGACATTCGTCGCCGGAAAGACGATCTGATCGGCAGATGTTATATCGGTTGACGAACACCCGCTGCATAGTAATAACACGCCCAGGCTGAGTTTGTATCGGATCCGCATATCATACACTAAGCGCCGATGCATAAAAAAAACTCCCCACGTTCCGGAGAACGCGGGGAGCCATTAGTTTGCCTTATCAACATCCCGTTGTTCTCGGGGACGGGACCCCGTGTGAGCAGTGAATAAGAGAAATCTATACGATCGTTGTGCTCGAACAGGTCAGGGTACGTAATGAAGCATTTGAATTTCCCGTAGTGTTCGGCATAAAAATTAACGCAATGTTATGCAGCACAGTTGCATTATTTCGGGATGAATTTTTAGAAAAAGCTCACTCGACGTGATAATTTCCGCCAGCGGTGACGATGAATTCTTCGGTCATGATTGCGCAAAATCTTCACCAAAATTTGCCTTAAGTATAGTAATCCATATAGATAAAATACACGCGTTCTCCAGTGATATTCAGCTTGGTGTGTAGGATGTAACGATGATTTTACGTATATCCCCATTCAAAAAAATAACTCCCCACGTTCCGGAGAACGCGGGGAGCCATTAGTTTGCCTTATCAACATCCCGTTGTTTTCGGGGACGGGACCCCGTGTGAGCAGGGAGAAAAACTAATATATCAGCTATACTATCTAAACCATTAAAACTCAATCGCCGAGATACTAACCCCAACTATCTCTGCTGTACCTCCGCCAATTTGTGCCACACTCACATCAATCCAGTATGTGGTACCGACGGTCATGCTTACCACGGCATTACATGTCATCGGAATCGTCTCATGATGCTGAGCACTATTCGCACCGCTGGGATCAGAAGGAGATCCTTGAGCCAGATTGCCAGCAGTCGTTCCGGTCAGTGCCGCACCATTGCTCGGGGCGGAACCGGTTCCATATCGTATCTGCATTTGGCCTCCGTTACCACCAGCGTTATTATTCTCCGACGCGGAAATTATAATGAGCACTTTACCGCTCTTTGTCGGCGTAAAGGACGCAGATGAACCAAGGCCCATCATGACCCCTGTCCCACTGCTTGTACCTGTTGGATCCGACGGTGTGACTTGCAAGGAAGTACCTGTCGACGATACATTACCAAGCGAACTCGACATCACGACCCACCGCGAATCGGTAGCACTATACAACAGATTTGCCGTACCTCCGGAAGGGATTGTAACATCTGCACCAGTACCCGTGATAATCTTGTTTGCGGCAGTCGCCCCGGATGCTGACGACTGATTCGCCAACGTCATTGATTGACTGCTCGCATTATAGATCGTGATCCGCTTGCCGTTTTGCGGCCCCGCAATACTCGTCAACGTAAATGCAGCCGACGCAGATGCAATTCGCACCATGCCGAAGAGATTGCCCGAACCATCGAAGTTAACATTATTATTCGAACCCGAAATACTTGTGGAATAATTATATTCCCGCGTAGCGAAATCTTTTACGATATCGACAGATGTATTCGGGCTACTCGTTCCGATCCCGAGTCGGCTATTCGAATTGTCCCAGAAGAAACTTGCATTGTTCTGCGAGTACACACCGCTCGCACCGGCAAAGATCACACTGCCCTGCGTGAACTGTGTGTTCGTGCCCGTTCCACCATTGGTTACGCCAAGCGTGCCCGTGACTTCCGAGGCAAGATTCAGATTGCCGGTCGTGAACCCGCTGCCGTTACCGCGAAGCGGACCGTTGAGCGTTGTCGTGACGGCAAGCGTACCGTTCGATGTAATTGGAGAGTTTGTCACCGTGAAGCCGGACGGCATGGACAATCCCACGCTCGTGACATATGCAAGTGACGGAATATCCGATGCAACCAACGACCGGAAGGTCGGGGCCGCGGCGACACCGGTCGTCGGGCCGGCGAATACCATGTTTGCCGACTGTGTGGCAAGCGTTGCGCTGAGCGTACCGCTCGTGGTCACCGGAGAACCGCTGACTGTGAATAACGACGGAAGAGACAATCCCACACTCGTTACATAGTTGAGCGACGGGATATCCGATGCAACCAGCGACCGGAACGTCGGGGCTGCGGCGACACCGGTCGTCGGGCCGGCGAATACCATGTTGGCAGACTGTGTGGCAAGCGTAGCACTGAGCGTACCGCTCGTGGTCACCGGAGAACCGCTGACTGTGAATAACGACGGAAGAGAAAGACCCACGCTCGTGACAGTACCGCTTCCGCCCGGAGAAGTAGCGCCGATCAGCGAACGCCAACCACCATTTGAGTAGATAAACTCTAACGCCTGACCGTTCGGGATGGTATATCCATTGAGCGTTGCAGCAAAACCACCTGTGGTATTATTATATACTGTCAAGTACTGACCGGCATTCGTCGGCGTCGGTCCTGTCAAAGCAATTGCACCAGTAGCAGTGCCTGTCAACCGCACCTGACCGATATTAGCACCGATCGTGGCAGCATTGGAAGCGACCGCGAGCGACGTCTCACGATTGGTTAGAGCACCGTTGATATCGAGTGATGTCCCGGGGCTACTCGTTCCGATCCCGAGTCGGCTATTCGAATTGTCCCAGAAGAAACTTGCATTGTTCTGCGAGTACACACCGCTCGCACCGGCAAAGATTACACTGCCCTGCGTGAACTGCGTGTTCGTGCCCGTCCCACCGTTGGTTACGCCAAGCGTGCCCGTAACTTCCGAGGCAAGATTCAGATTGCCGGTCGTGAACCCGCTGCCGTTACCGCGAAGCGGACCGTTGAGCGTTGTCGTGACGGCAAGCGTACCGTTCGATGTAATTGGAGAGTTTGTCACCGTGAAGCCGGACGGCATGGACAATCCCACGCTCGTGACATATGCAAGTGATGGGATATCCGATGCAACCAACGACCGGAAGGTCGGGGCCGCAGCAACACCGGTCGTCGGGCCGGCGAATACCATGTTGGCAGACTGTGTGGCAAGCGTTGCCGTCAAGGTGCCGCTCGTGGTGACCGGCGAATTAGAGACTGAGAAGATCGATGGCATGGAAAGTCCGACGCTCGTCACCGTTCCATTCGTCGCAGGGGCCTGCCAGGTCGGTACACCACCCACCAAGGTCAGTACGTTGGTGTTGGCGCCGGGGGAAAGCGTCGACCACGTTCCTGCTGACGATGTATAGAGCAGGCTGCCAGTTGCGGTCGCAGAAGTGTTCAACCCTGTACCGCCATTCGCGACAGGCAGGATTCCAGATACTTCCGAAGTAAGGCTCGTGTTACCTGTGGTAAATCCGGTACCATTTCCACGCAGCGGTCCGTTGAGCGACGTAGTGACGGCAAGCGTCCCGTTTGTCGTAATTGGTGAATTTGCCACGCTGAACCCTGTTGGCATCGTCAGACCGATACTCGTGACAGTTCCACCGGTTGGGGCGGTCGTACCCGTGACCGATCTCCATGCGCCGTTGGTGTAGACGAACTCGATCGCTTGTCCGTTCGGAATTGTATATCCGGCAAGCGTCGCTGCATTGCCGCCCGTCGTGTTATTGTACACGACTAACCGCTGACCCGTCGGTGGCGTCGTCGGTCCGGTCAAGGCAACAGTCCCTGTTGCAGCACCTGTCAATTGGATCTGACTTGAGTTCGATGGGATCGTGGCGGCGTTCGAGGCGACCGCGAGCGACGTCTCACGGTTGGTCAATGCACCGTTGATATCGAGTGATGTCCCGGGGCTACTCGTTCCGATCCCAAGCCGGCTATTCGAATTGTCCCAGAAGAAACTTGCATTGTTCTGCGAGTACACGCCGCTCGCACCGGCGAAGATCACGCTGCCCTGCGTGAACTGTGTGTTCGTGCCCGTTCCACCATTGGTTACGCCAAGCGTGCCCGTGACTTCCGAGGCAAGATTCAGATTGCCGGTCGTAAACCCGCTACCGTTACCGCGAAGCGGACCGTTGAGCGTTGTCGTGACGGCAAGCGTACCGTTCGATGTAATCGGAGAGTTCGATACCGTGAAGCCGGACGGCATGGACAATCCCACGCTCGTGACATATGCAAGTGACGGAATATCCGATGCAACCAACGACCGGAAGGTCGGAGCCGCGGCAACACCGGTCGTCGGGCCGGCGAATACCATGTTAGCCGACTGCGTGGCAAGCGTTGCGCTGAGCGTACCGCTCGTGGTCACCGGGGAACCGCTGACTGTGAATAACGACGGAAGAGAAAGACCGACACTTGTGACGTATGCGAGTGACGGAATGTCACCGGCTACGAGGGCACGGAACGATGGCACTCCCGTCGAAGCATTCGGCGAAGCGAATACGAGATTCTGAGCTTGTGTTTTCCACGAACCGGTGAGCGTCCCTGAAGAACTCACAGGCGAGTTCGTTACGGTAAACTCGTTCGTTGGAAGCGAGAGTCCGACACTGGTGACTGTTCCGCTGGAGGCGGGTGGGGCCCAGGTGGGCACTCCGCCAACGAGAGTCAGTACCTGTGTGTTCGAACCGGGGGTCAGCCATGAGAGCTGCCCGGCGCCATCGGAGGCGTAGAGCAACGATCCGGCGCTGGCCCCACTTCCGGGAAAGCGCAGTGTCCAATTTGACGAGAACCCAGTGCTCGGCCCGCCAAGTGTGAGCGCATGGCTCAGCGAGTCTTGCAAGCGCAAGCGATAGAGCGACTGCTGTGCACGGAGCGATGGGATTGCTCCGAGCGCAATCATCAGCACCGACAGATATCGCATTACTCTCCGCATAGACAGCATCGTATTCTTTCCCGAATGGTAGTTGATTCGATCGGTTCAGTACGGAAGGCGCCGGGTGAAGATCCCAAGGCAGGAGCTACTGCCCGGCGCCATCTGTAAATCCATACAACCGATAACTATCAGATTGCTTAGTTCTGGAAGCTAACAAGAGCAAAGCTTGTTGCGGTGCTCACATAACCCGAGATCACAAAGTCGAACGTGTTGTTCGCCGTATCGATATTCGATACGGTTGCCGTGATCGGGTATCCGCCTGTCTCCATGACCGTAATCGTAACAATGGAGTTCGCGTTCAACGTGAAGCCAGCCGGCGGGGTCTGACCGGTATAGCTCACCGAGGTCTGACTGAGGGCAATACGCTTCTTATTGATGAAGTTCGAGTTGTTCTGCGAGATCGTGATCGAGCCGTTTCCGTTCGTGATCGAGATCCCCGAGCCTGCGGTGAGCTTCGCTGCAACAGCCGCGCCGCCGTGCGAACCGATCATGATTTGGCCGGAATCAAGCGTGGTCGATACGATACCGTCACCAGCAGCATTCGCTGTCAGTACACCATACGGTGTGAGGGACGTTACGCCCGTACCGCCACGGTTAACCGGCAACGTACCGGTCGTGATCTTGGCTGCATCCAGATTCGGGATGTCCGAAGCAACGAGGTTGCGGAATGACGGTGCGCCCGTCGAACCATCCGCCGGAGCAGCGAAGACCGTGTTTCCGCCCTGGTTGGCGAGTGTAGCCGTCAACGTACCTGTTGTGGTCACCGGCGAGTTGCTGACGGTGAAGATCGACGGCAACGAAAGGCCGACCGAGGTCACTGCAGTGGACCACGATGCATTCGTACCATCGGTCGTCAAGAACTTTCCGCCGTTGCTCGTCTGCGTCGGCAACAGATTATTGAGCGCGCCATTGGCCGTGCTCGCACCCGTACCGCCGTTGGCGATGCTGAGGATGCTTGTTCCGACATCCGACGGGCTGGCGAGATCCAGTGTCGTGACGTTGACATCACCAGCGTTTGTACCCCAGTTCGACACCTTCAGGATACCATTACCCGTGGGCTGTACGAAGTTGAGCTGCATATTTCCGGTGTAGGTTTGCTTCGCCGCAAACGTCAAGCCGAACGAAGGCGACGTTCCGCCACCTTGTTGGAGCTTCACACCGCCGGCAAACGGTGCTGCATTCTGTGCATTCGCGGTAAACGTGAACCCGCCTACAAGCGCGAGTACCAGTGCAATAGAGAGTGCTTTCATTGTCTGAGTTGTATGGATTGTGATTAGTTGAGTATTCATTATCAATGATTGTATACCCGTGGAATTCAAAATTCTTCGTTGATTAATTGATCACGCAATAATTCAGCTGCCCGGTGGTCGTCGGATAGAAACCGGTGAACTGAATTGTAAAACTTGCACCGGGTGTGATGCCCGTGACGCTCACACCGTCGGTCTGGCCGCTCGGGTCGACGATCGATACGATCACGACAGAGCTGGAGATGATCCCCGGATATGGGATCGTCATCGTCAGCGCGTTTTGCGGGATGGTGACTGATCCGGAATATTTCCCAGGACCGCTGCCGACAAGCTGATTCGATTGTACAACACCACCATTGACGGTAAGAGAAGATCCCGGCGATACGTTGATATTCGTCCCTGGCGGCAGCGTGCCGCTGACAATCTGTGCCGGATTGACGGATGTCGAGGGAGGAAGGGTCGGTGTATAGTACGGTAAGCCATTTTGGCCAATGGCTAATATGGTACCAGCCTGTCCTGGGGGAAGTTGAGTAGCAACTCCCTGCGCATTACCATACCAGATTGCGCCCGGTGCGAGCGGGGGCAGTGAACTATTCGACCAGATTCCGTTGCCAGCCTGGTCAAATACCAGCGTATTGAACGTAGGATCCTGCGGAGCAGACGTTGGGAAATGCAACGAATAGCTTTGCAACAATCCAGTTGGTGCATCGATGGTAACGGAGCGGAACGGCACACTTCGGTTATCGAGCGCGAGTGCGCCGGCACCGAACGTCCTGACGTTTCCTTGTCCCCTTACCTTCGAAAAAGGCAACAGAATCCCGATGAGCAGCAAAAGCCGCAAAAATAGATTTCGCATTGAATCCGTCTCTGATCCTACAGATCAGTATCTGTTGTGAAGTAGCCTCCAGAACTCTCCGTGGTTGTGAGCTAAGGATTGCCACTCGCGCAATGACGCGCGGTTATTGATAATAGTTGTATCCCGTAAAAAACAAAAACTGGTCAGAGAATGCAATAGTATTGCAGCCCTCTGGCTGAGAAGATGAATATCTAAATGTGATATCGCTTACTAAGAGCTGTATCCCGTGGCAGCTCAGAAACTTCTCGCCGCAAATATACGTGTCATTGACACCTGGTTCCAAATCTTTGTCTCAAGATCGGTAGATTATGCAAGAAACGGGCCATTCGGTAATATTCACTTAATATTGGAAATTCTCTAGTAACTTATTATAAAACAATTATTTATAAATTCAAAATTACATATTTTGCCAAAATAAGAAATATGGAATTAATAAGATTCTGAAAAAATTGCGAATGGAGATTTCTTCAAAATGCTTTATACTCACTGTATAAGGATTGAGCACTTTTCCCTTCCGAGAGGCCGCTAATCGTTCGGTCTTCATTCAACTTTGCTTCGGTAAGTACGGCAAGGATAGAGTGTAGGTGCTGCGATGGTATGATTACTATCCCATTTGCGTCGGCAAAGGCAATATCACCGGGCCGTACCTCGACACCTCCGAAGTTGACCGCACAATTATATTCGGCCATATATCCTCGGGTACGGATATCTTTGACGCAACGATATGTACCGAACACAGGGAAATTGAGGTCGGCGATCTGTTCGACGTCCCGTACCCCGCCATTGACCGCCGCACCTCGAGCTCCCCTGGCCTTCGACCGAGATGACATCATGCCTCCCCAGAGTGCGGCATCGATATCGGAATCGGCAGCGACCAGTACCATCGAGTCCGCAGGGATCGAATCGACCATCTCGAGCAAGGTACCAATCTCGACATACTCCCGTGTCGGAACGACCCTACACGGATACGCAATGCCTGCAACCTTCAGCTGAGGGTCGAACAACATCGACTGCACTGCGTGATCGACCACTTGGCCGTGAATGCCAAGTTTATCCATGGTGTCGCTCACCAGCGGGGTGTAGAGTGTCTCAAAAAAATCTAATATCTCTTTCATCAGTACTTCCAAACGTGGAGCCAGTTTTAACAGGTGCGCGTCCGGCGATAGCCGGAGCCACTGCATCGTTGGTTCTACTTTAATCCTGTCGGCATGGTCTCGAACCCTTTCTGAACGTTCACGTTCGCAAGCGTGCGCCAGGTATCGTCCTCAAGCGAACACAGCGCCCAGCAGAAATTGATCGGGTAGCCTGGCGCGGCGACATTCGGATGGTATCCTTCGACAATGGTGACCGCGTCGTTCCCGAACACCGGTTCGGAGAATTCCGGATTCATCAGATCATGGTAGATAAACTGCGTCCCGAATCCCGGACGCGGCATGTCGAAAAAGAGGTAGAGTTCTTCGCGAGTGTCGGCATGCTCGTGCGGCGGCCAGCTCGTCCAGTTGCCGGGCTTCGACATGGTCACGCCCATCAAAAGCCGCGAGCCTTCGACATTCTCGGCGATCACTTTATGGATATCCCGGTAATATGGCTCGGCGCCGACACGGAGCGTAAGCGAATCGCTCTCCTTCACTTCGTTTTCGAAATTCACATAGCGGACCGGGTGATCTTTGGACGTGGGGCTCGACGCCTCCACGATATCGACGTAATCATCCGTCGTGACCTCGAATTCGGCACCTCGCGGAATGTACATCCCGTCAAAACGCGAACACTCGTACGTCTTCCCATCCACGGTAACGCGACCGCTGCCATGCAAACACAGCAGTGTCGTCTCCGAACCGGGATTACTCCCCGTTGCAGATGGCATACTCTGATCAAGGATAATACGACCCGCAGAGATGAACTTGAACTCGCTGTTCGCAGGCGAGATCGAAATGTGCCGACCTCGTTGCGATGCAGTATTGCGAAACAACCACTTGTGTGACATCTACTGATGAAGTAACGGTGAATCTGCCACTCACTCTCTGTGCGACTCTGTGTGCCCTCTGTGTACCTCTGTGGTTGAGCAGAATCTTTAACCACAGAGGTACACAGAGGATGCACAGAGGTTCACAGAGAATCGCTTAGTAGGAATTGAAACCGCCATCGACTGTGAGAATGTGCCCGGTCATGTAATCGGAGGCATGCGATGCGAGGAAAACGAACGCACCTGCAAGTTCGTCGGGACGGCCGAATCGTCCCAACGGAATCCGAGAGAGTAGTTGTGACATGCGATCCGGGTTCTGCCGGACACCGGCTGTCGCATCGGTCTCGAAATATCCCGGAGCGATCGCGTTGACAGTAATCCCATGCGACGCAAACTCATTCGCCATAGCCTTCGTGAGTTGTGCGACGCCACCTTTTGCTGCGGCATACGCAACAACATTCATCCCGCCGGTAAACGAGAGGAGCGATGCAATATTAATGATTTTCCCGCCGCCGCGTTTCGCCATCTCACGCGCGCAGGCTTGCGACCATTCGAACACTGCCGTCAGGTTCGTCTCGATCACCGCATCCCAGTCTTCGATCGAGTATTCCATCGCGGGTGAGCGACGTATGATGCCGGCATTATTGACGAGGATGTCGATCGCACCAAACTGGTGTTTCGCCGCATCGATCGTCCGTTCGAGATCACTCGCGGAGGTCACATCTGCTTCGACGATCATCGCCTCGCCCGAAAGCTCGCGCTTGGTTTCATCAAGCGCAACACCATCACGCCCGACGAGCACCATGTTAGCACCCGCTCCCGAAAGCGCAAGTGAAGCAGCCCGCCCAAGCCCGCGGCTCGCGCCGGTAACGATGGCGGTCTTTCCCGAAAGTCCGAAAAGATCCTGTAGGTAGTTCACGAAGCCAAAAATACGCCGAGAACTCAACACATTGCACAGTTCTTACCTGATCACCAAAAGTGAACTCGAAATCGCGCCTTCCGACACAACCTGTAGCACATACGGGCCAGGTGCAAGGGATGGTAACCTTACATCCATATCTGCACCGCTATGCATCGAGATCGCATCCGAGCGCACAGCCCAAGTTCGCCCGAGCATGTCTACCAACATCAAAGTCGGCTGAGTCGCACCGTAATTCCGAATCTTGAGATGGAGCGGTGTCGCACCAACTTCGTACGGGTTGGGGGATATTTCACATTCCAGTGAACGTGCATAATCTGGACTGCGGGCGAGTAGTTCGGTGAAACTCCGCTTCCAGAGGCCGGCACTTGTCTCAAACGCTCCGTCAATGCTCTGCGACACGTAGAGAATGGTATCAAGAAAGAACCAAGTGGCGAATTTGGATTCCCGCGCCGGAGCAGAGACTGTCTTTTGCCAACTACTGCCTTGGTCTGATGAAATAAAGAAGGCTCCCTGAGATAAGGTGGTTAGGTACCGTCTGCTGTCGGACGAGATCATCCGAAAGCTCCCCGCTGGCAGCCCGAAGCCTATCTTATCCCAGTTCTCACCCAAGTCAGTAGAACGGAAAAGACCACTGTCAGCAGTGAAGAAGAAGCTTGAATCCGCACTACAGATCTGCCGAGGTGTACCGCTAGGTTGGGGGAATTGAGCCGGCTGCCAGTGTTTTGCCAAATCAGAAGACCGGTAGAGTATCAGGTTTGCCCACCCGTAGACAACAGAATCTACGCCAGAAAAGAAGTCTAAAGCATGACGTTGATCAGGCGGGTTTAGGAACGTCCAAGTTATTCCTCCATTTTGAGACCTATACGTTTCATAATACGACGAGGCCAGGAAAACGCGATCGTGAGCCCACAAATGAAAGATAGGTGTTGTGACCATCTCGACCCGATAGCAGTTCCAAGACAAGCCCCCATCGCTCGAGCGACACACACTCCCGCCGTCGGAGCCTACCCAAACGGTATCAGCCTCTATTACAATACCACCGACCATGTCGTTGGTGTAGCCTACCCCCGTGCGGGCATTCGCGACATGCCATGTCGTACCGCCATCACTCGAAAAGAATAGGCCAGAGTAGGATCCTGCGACCAGCTGACCGCGATACGTCCCAAGATCTACCACTGTTACTGGCAGCGCAGGAATGGTACACTGCTTCCAAATAGAATCCTGAATCCTCCTGAAGAAAAGTGCAACGTCCGTGCCGACCAACACACCATCCCCGAATGCTCTGGTGCACGTAATATGTCCGTCTGGGATACTAGGATCGCTCCCCCTCCAGGTCACTCCCAGATCGGTCGATAGAAAGAGGCCATCCTGTAGGGTGCCGGCATAGATGCCTGCATCTGTTGTTGCGAGGGTGGTTGCGTGGAGTTCTTCAAGCCCCGCCAACGACTTTACCCAGTGTTGCCCGCTATCACGGGAAACAAACATCCCCTGAGTGCCGCATTCTACAAACCACATGCCTTCTAATTCATCAAACAGATGGACTTCGGGTGGCCATACAAACGAACGCATACTCCAGTGATCACCTGCATCTGTCGATATCGCCATGCCGCTATCAAGCAACAGGTAGAGCGTGTTCTTGCTGACGACCGGGGAGGTGTAGTTACGAATCTTGAGAGCCGGAAGTACGGTAGACCATGACTGGCCATAATCTGTGGTCCGTTTCAGAATGCCGTCGTCAACAGCAAGCACGACTGAATCGACGCTCAGCACCGAGGTTACAGAGCCTAACCCAGACCCATCCATCCGTTTCCATACCTTTCCAGAATCGGCAGATCGGTAGCAATAACTCGAGTCCGTGACAGCAAATACGAATCCCTTGGCTGTCGCGACAAAGCGGATAACGTAGGGTGTAAGACTTGGTGCATAAATGTTTATGCACCCGCCCTCAGACCAGGTATTGCCACTGTCTCGTGACCACCATACATCCCTGTCTGTGGCCGCAATGAGCGTCGCTCCAATCGTTGTAACGGCATTGACTCTGCACGCATAAGGACCATTGCACCGAGTCCACTGCGCAAGTGCATTACCGACACTGATCGGCAGCAGTACGAGCAGTAGACAGAAAATCATCAGCTTCGTCATCGTAGGGTAGTCTCGATGATAACAAGACACCTTGACTCCAAAAAGGTTACACCTAAACATCGGTGCTCCTATAGATCGATCTGCACGACTCGCGAAACGCAGAGCCCTCCCCCGCTCACGCGACAGACGTGCGTCCCGCCCGGCAACGATGGCAACGCACAGCTTGCACGGTTCCAGCCGCTCACAGCAGGTTCGAGGGTGGTAGTAAATACGAGCTTCCCGAGGATATCGTACAACTCGAGTATCGGATGATCGATGTTGATGCGCGAGAAGTATCGCAGGCTCAGCCGATCACCTTCGAGGGTGAGGAGGAACTGGTCGCTGGTAGCATTGTCACGCAAATTCGCCTCGACTCCGAGGTCTTCGATCGATCGGCGATACAGGTCTCCCGAAACTGCGAATACATATTGTGAGTCGGCCGTCAAAAGACTTACTCCGCTCGCAGCGAGGTTGCCTCCAACATTGCTCCACGTGATCCCGTTGTCGCGTGTTTGGAATATCCCCGCATCCGCGCGTAACCCGGCAGCAAGCACCGAGCCGTGCACTGGCACTACATAACGGGCACCGCCCGCGAGATAGTCGTGTGTGATCACACTCCATGTCGAGCCGCTATCTTGCGAAGTGTAGAAGTTGTAGCCAGATACGAATAGCATGGACCCGGACACTGCAACTCCGTACAGGAAGTCTTTCGCAAGCTCGCCCCCAATGTTTTCCCAAGTTGCTCCGAAATCGGAAGAGCGAAACAGACCGCTCTGTTGCGTGGTCGCGTACAATTGATCACCTCTCCCACACAGATCGGTCATTAATCCGTTGGGACCACCACCAACGACCTGCCAAGTCGCACCCGAATCATCACTGCGGAAGAAATAGCCATCTTCTGCCAACAATCTCGTGCCAACGCAGAGCATTCGGTATGCCCGAATCCCGATCGCGTTGGTGTCCTTCACCTGCAGCCAAGTAAGCCCGAAATCCGAGGATCGATAAATGCCGTCGAGGGAGTCAGCCTCCGGCCACACCGTACCGAACGAAGCGATCAGGTACCCCCCGATGCTTGTTATGCCGGACAATCCTTTGCTATACGCCCCCAGGTCTTGGTGCGGGAAGTGCGAGGCGAGTTCTTCTGAGGCCGCACCGTGGTAGCTGATTCGAACAAGCGACCCCGAGTTCGGAGAAATGAAGAGATAGGCGCCACAGAAGCAGTACCTCGGGTTAACGGCATCGAGCGACTGCGGGATGTTCATTTTCTCCCACTGGGCACACACGTCACCGGTGCCAAGAGGCAAGAGTGTTAGCAACACGTAGAGTGGGATCAACTTGGTCATCTCATCGAATTGCAGTATCTACGAATAATTGACACCCGAACCTCGCAAAGGTTACAACCAAACGTGGGAGCACCTATCGTTCGATCTGCACCGCTCGCGAAACGCAGAAGCCTCCCCCGCCCGAAAGCGCCACCGTCGCCCCAAACCCCGGCTCGTGCCGGTGATAATGGCAATCCTGGAGACAGGCCGAAGAGGGATTGTAGATAGTCATTAAGTTAAAAATACGGAGGAACAAGTAGACCGTATATATCTCGTACTATCGACGAAACTTATCGTCCTTCGAAATACCGTTGATACGTTCGTTCGATCATGAACCGATAGTGGATCGGTCCGCTGTGTTCTGCAACATACGCGGAGCAGAGTTGCTGTGCTCGCTCCCTCGATCCCTTCTCGGCCTCGCGGATCAATCGCAGTAATTGTTGTGTGAAGATCAGATGCGGGCATTCTTCGCGGGTCCCGGCATGCTGACGGATGTAGCGGATGTGTCGTGAGAGGGTTTCCTCCGCCCATACGTGGTCGCCACGGACCGAGTGGAGATAACTGTCGATACATCGCAGATGCAACTCCTGTACAAGTGTTCGCCGGTCACCTCGATTACGATTGAGCAGATCCTGCAGCATCGCGCCGGCAGCATCGTGTTCGTCGCGATAGATCATGCAGATGACACGTACAAGCGAATGATGTATCGTGTCGACTTCTCGTTTCTCGGGTCGTGCCAGATACTGTTCCACGAACTCGTGCTCGCCAGCATGCAATAGAAACGGGAGAAATTGCTCGAGGTACCGCATCGACGAAATTGACGGATCGAACGAGGGGGAGTTGAGAAAGTCTTTGACTTCCAACGCAAAATTATTCCGCTGTTCGGGATGATTCATCCGGCAGATCAGTCGAAACACCGGTGCCTGTTCTCCGAGCGATGCGGCGAGATCCTCCGTCACCTTCAACGCATACTCGCAATATCGGATGGTGCGTTCATGAGAGCAAGCGATCTCCGCACAGATCCGCAATAGCATAAATCCCACGCCGAAACGAACGAGCGAATTCTCGGCACCGGACTCAGACTGCATCAACCGTTCAAGCTCCTCGATCATTCTGTTGACCGTGTCGAGCGTCGTGCTGCCTTTGAGTGTGTGCTCGAGCTCCTGATGGATTCGAGCGAGCACTACAAGCTGTGCAAACCCATAGTCCGATTCGGCAATCAGGACATATTCTGAAATGTAACGCCGAACTTCACTGGCAAGCGCATCCGGAATACTCCACGGATAGAGAATGAACGCGAGTTGTGTGACAGTATCCTTGTAAAATTGCGCGACAATCTCTCGCTGGGTGGATCTACAGACGGCGGACTCTTGCCTGCGCATCTCTCGTGTCAGATGCTGGTAGAGTCCTTTTCGTGCAAGAAAAACAATGATATCGACTCCACCGGTTGGTACCAATTGCTTGTAGAGCACCTGAAGGATTTCACCTTTGACTTGGGCAAGCCTCTCACGCGAGAGTTTCTGTGCGCTGCGTGCATCGCCTGCATTGGTCGGTGCATTCGAACGATCCCGCAGCAGATGCAATACAATAGAACGCTTCGCCCCACGGAATTGAAGGGGTCGTATCTGCTTACGTTCCAATGGATCAAGTGAGCGAACAAATTGCTCAAGCTGTCCGGGCATGGCGTACTAGTGACTCTCCTGTATGTGCGGTGGGCAAGTGTGCAAAACTCAAAGCACTGTAACCCACAAGAAATGATCGATGATGTGTAAACATAAACCATGTATTCAGCAAATAATTCCTGTATTATTGCAAAAATACAATCAATAAAGTATTATTATTATTGGAGATGCGTCGTTGAATAAGTATGTACTGCAGATGCACCACAAAAGCCCCGAGAGTAGTGCATCTACAGCACTAAACAATGCTCACTAGGCTCTACTCATTGCGTATAGGTCCTGGGTTAAGCCACGGGTATTCATATTTTCGGGAGGAGTTTTTCCCAAGACATATCAACGAGTTCACTGAAAAATACACCCGCTGACAAAAAAGAGCAAAACAATATTTGACCCAATACAAGTATTAACTCCTACTAACTCTTTATTTATAAAGACTTTGACTAGAATCTTACCTTATAAAGGATCCTGATTCCTACCATATACTTCACATGTGCTCCACGGGGTCACTCCCAATAAATGTCTCCGTTTGAATGGTTTACGCCGACGTCATTCTGAGCACCTTCGCGTTGCTCAGTGTACACTCCGCGAGGACTCCCTTTGACGGAGCCACACTGCGTTTCATCAAGGGATTCTTCGCTTCGCTCAGAATGACGGTATAAATAACGCCAACACTGTGACACTACCCACCTTCATACTGTGGCACGAACTCCCTGCTGAGAGAGTTAGTAGTTACAGTTAATTAATTATGAAAGGTAGCTCTACGTGCGTTATCGTTGGCGGCTGCCGCAGGTTTCTGCGGCGGACGAACTCGTTATACGCAGTTTATCTCAAGAATTAAATGTACCGGAGAGTATTGCATCGATCCTCGTAAGTCGTGGGGTGCGCACGTTCGACGAAGCGCGGGTATTCTTTCGCCCGTCGCTCGACGATCTGCTCGACCCTGCTCTGATGTCTGATATGGTGGTCGCCACCGAACGAATCCGCACAGCCGTTGCGCACGGCGAGCGTATTGCAGTGTATGGCGATTACGACGTGGACGGCACCACGAGTACGGCGATGATGACAATGTATCTGCGGTCGCTTGGGGCAAACGTTGCGTTCCACATCCCAAACCGCTTCACCGAAGGCTACGGACTGACGGCTGCCAGTCTAGACCGCCTGTTGGCCGAAGGCAAACCCGATCTGCTCATCTCAATCGACTGCGGCGTAACGGCAATCGATGCGGTGGCGTACGCCCGCTCGAAAGGGATGGACGTCATTATCTGCGACCATCACGAGCCGACCGATACCCTGCCCAATGCCAATGCGATCCTCAACCCGATCAAACCGGGCTGTGAGTATCCCTTCAAACATCTCTGCGGCTGCGGCGTCGGGTTCAAACTGATTCAATCGCTTGCCCGATCCTACGGCACTCCTGAGAAAGCGTATGAGTACCTCGACTTTGTCGCACTTGCCAGTTCCGCCGATATCGTTTCGCTTACCGGCGAGAACCGGATTATGGTGCACTATGGGCTGAAGCTTCTCAACGAGTCTCCTCGTCCGGGGATCAAAGCACTGATCCAGGGTGCGAATATCGTGCTTGGCAAGATCACGACGACACAGATCGTTTTCGGACTCGCACCGCGCATCAATGCGGCAGGGCGTCTCGGCGAAGGCAGCCGGTCGGTCGAACTGCTGATGTCCACCAGCGCAGATGGCGCGGCGCTGAGCGCACTCGTGCTCGAAGAAGAAAATCTGAACCGGAGGAAGATAGACGAAGAAGCATTTGCCGAGGCCAGCCAGATCGTCGACCGTATCCTCAACCGCGAGCGCGACCGCATCATTGTCGTCCATAATCCCGATTGGCATGCCGGTGTGATCGGGATCGTTGCATCGCGGCTCGTCGAGCGGTATCATTTGCCGGTCGTGCTGATGACGACGATCGACGGCGTCGCAAAAGGTAGTGCGCGTTCGATCAACAACTTCGATATCCACTCGGCGCTGAAGCGATGCGAAGATAAGCTGATCACGTTCGGCGGGCACAAATATGCCGCCGGAGTATCGATGCAGCCCGAGCGAGTGAACGAATTCCGCGAAGCGATCAATGATGTCGCGCGAGAAATGTTCACCGAAGAAATGATGGAGCGTGAGTTACACATCGATGCCGAAATCACGCTTGCCGACCTGACGCCGAAGTTTTTCGCCGTCATCCGGCAGCTTGCACCGTTCGGCCCCGACAATGCACGTCCGCTCTTCGCAGCAAAAGACATTCAGGTGGTTGGGTATCCGCGAATTGTGGGCAAGGCTGTGCCGCATCTGAAATGTAACGTACGGCCTGCGCAGACCATACAACCGAAAGGACAGTATCCCAGCCCGAATACCGTTCCGCTGTGCATCGGCGGTGCGGCGGTCGATGCGATTGGTTTCGGACTCGGTGACCGCGTCAGCGAGCTCTCGGCATCGCCCGGCAAACTTCGCAGCGATCTCGAAATGGTATTCGCACTCGATGAAAATGATTTCGGTGGGCGCGTGACCCCGCAGTTAGTACTTAAAGATTTTCGGTAGTATATGTCCGGTCATTCCAAGTGGTCGCAGATCAAACGGAAAAAAGCGATCGTCGACGGCAAGCGCGGACAGATGTTCACGCGTATGATCAAGGAGATCATGATCGCAGCGCGTCTCGGCGGCCCCGATCCGGATGGAAATGCGCGTCTGCGGCTCGCCATCGAGCGAGCTCGCAAGGCCTCGATGCCGAACGACAACATCAAACGCGCCATCGCACGCGGCTCCGGGGCCGATGGCGGTGCGGCCCTCGAAGAGTTGACCTACGAAGTATATGGGCCGGGTGGCGTTGCAATCATGGTCGAAGCAGCAACCGACAACCGAAATCGGACCATCGGTGAGATCCGTCATATCATCGGCAAGTACAATGCAACACTCGGCGACAGCGGCTCCGTTGGATGGATGTTCACAAAACGCGGGATCATCCTCGTCCCGAAAGAAGGCCATAATGAAGACGAACTCCTCGCGATTGTACTCGATGCCGGCGCGGACGATTTGAAGACCGACGATCCGGAATTCTTCGAGATCGATACCACACCGGAGCAATTCGAGTCGGTCATGAATGCGCTTGCTGCCGCAAATATCCCTATCGAAGAAGATAAAGTGGGCCTCGTCGCATCGAACCTCGTTGCGATTGACGAACACATCAGCGAACGACTCCAAAAGCTTCTCGAAGCGCTCGAAGATAACGAAGACGTCCAGAACGTGTATTCGAACGCGCAGTTCTAACCACCACCTGTCATTCTGTGCGAAGCGAAGAATCCCTTCGGGCATGCTCGCGCGTTTCGTGCATACCTCAAGGGATTCTTCGCGTTGCTCAGAATGACACCCATAACAGAAGAGCCGGCGAAACGCCGGCTCTTCTTTATAGTTCGGATTTCTGAATTCAGAACATCGACATTACGATCAGCTCGACATCGAGCGCAAGAATTCTTTGTTGCTCTTGGTGCCTTGCATCTTCTCGAGCAGGAATTCCATCGCCTCGATCGGATTGTAATCCGCGAGCAACTTACGAAGGATATAAATACGATTGAGTTCGTCGGCGCTAAGAAGCAATTCTTCTTTACGCGTACCGGACATATTGACGTTGATTGCCGGGAACAGACGACGATCGGAGAGTTTGCGATCGAGCATAATTTCCATATTGCCCGTACCTTTGAATTCTTCGAAGATGACTTCGTCCATTCTCGAGCCCGTTTCGATCAGCGCAGTCGCGATAATCGTGAGCGAGCCACCCTCTTCGATATTACGCGCAGCACCGAAGAAGCGCTTCGGCTTGTGTAATGCATTCGCATCGACACCGCCGGAAAGGATCTTACCCGAGTGCGGGGTCACCGTATTATGGGCACGCGCCAAACGCGTGATCGAATCGAGAAGGATAACAACATCCTGCTTTGCTTCGACGAGGCGCTTTGCTTTTTCGATCACCATCTCGGCGACCTGAACGTGACGCTCCGGCGGTTCGTCGAACGTCGAGGCAACCACCTCGGCGCGCACCGAACGCTCCATATCCGTCACTTCTTCCGGACGTTCGTCGATCAACAACACGATGAGTTTTACTTCCGGATGGTTGCGAACGATCGAGTTTGCGATCTTCTGAAGGATGATCGTCTTGCCCGACTTCGGCTGTGCGACGATCAGTCCGCGCTGCCCTTTACCGATCGGGCTGACGAGATCCATGATACGCATCGAGTACTCGCCGGGCGAGGTCTCGAGTTTGATCTGTTCGTTGGGATAAAGCGGCGTGAGGTTATCGAAGAGCGGGCGGTCGCGGGTGAACTCGGGCGGTTGGTAGTTAACACGATCGACCTTCAGTAATGCGAAAAATCGCTCGCTATCCTTCGGTGGCCTGACCGAGCCTTCGACCGTGTCACCGGTGCGAAGCTGAAACTTCTTGACCTGCGACGGCGAGACATAGATGTCATCGGGCGACGGCAGATAGTTATAATCCGGCGAGCGCAAGAAGCCGTAGCCATCGGGAAGCAACTCGAGCACACCGGATGCGGCGGGCCCGCTCTCTTCTTCGGCAGGGGTCGGGCCTTTGCCATTGGGCTGCGGCCGCGAACGCTGTGTCTGGTTCGAATCGGCTTCGAGTATTTTAAAGATCAAGTCTTGCTTGCGGAGGTCCTGAGCACCTTCGATGCCAAGTTTCTTGGCGAGGTCGTTGAGTTCGACGATCTTTTTCGTCTTTAATTCTGCTGCGTTGAGCATGGAAATCGAATGAGAAAAATGCGGTTGGATAATACTGAATTATGCCAAAGATGGGGGTGTCGTCCTGAATCTCGGTGGATGCGCTTATTCGACGCACTCAATGGAAAAACCCGTTAGAACAATCCGAACTTGGAATAGAACAGGATAAATACGCGAGTTCGTTGGGACGAGAAGTATTCTTGGCTGATTTTGTAAACAGAACAGTATCCGAAATAAGTGCCGAGAATTTTCAATTTCTCTTGATGGTAGTATCTCGTTCCATTCGTGCAAGATACTCGCCCACCACGTAATGCGACCCACAGAGGAGGTACACCTCGCCGCCACGAGCCCCGGCAGCAGCGTGTGCTACTGCATTGACGACGGCTCCGCCGTCTTCAGCCCGAAGACCGAGAATCCGTGCCATGGCAGCCAGTTCGGCACTCGGAGCAGCGCGGTGATGATCGGCCTGCGTCGTAATCACGCGCGAAGCAAACCGCGCAACTTCTCCCAATACTTCCAGCAACGCTTTGTCTTTCGCCAGACCGATCACGACTACCGGGCGGATCCCTGCGCGAAGAAAATGCGAGGCGAGCATGTGGAATGCGTCCGGGTTATGACCGACATCCAGAATCAGCGACGCACCTCGCGACGTGAACCGTTCGTCACCATACGCTTCTAACCGAGCACGCAGACCGGTCAGAATTACCGTATGTGCAATTCCCTCGCATGTGCGTTTTGGGTCGATCCGCAATCCGATCACGGCAAGCGCCGCAAGAACGGTCTTCAAATTCTTTTCCTGATGGAGGCCTTCGAGCGGTGGCTTCAGGTGAGCATATTCGTTCGAGAGACGAACGTCATCGGCAAAGAGGACACTCGTCCCAACGTCCGCCGCCTTCGCTTCGAACACATGCCGCAACATCGGATCGACATGAACGACTGCCGGCGCGCCGTGCTTGAATATTCCCGCTTTTTCTCCGGCAATGAGTTCGAGCGTGTCGCCAAGAAATTGGGTATGCTCGAGACTAATCGATGTTACTACAGTAGCAAGCGGACGTTCGAGCGCATTGGTTGCGTCGAGTCGTCCGCCGAGGCCGGTTTCGATCACGGCAACATCGACATTTTCCTGTGCGAAATACTTGAAAGCCAGCGCAGTTGTGACTTCAAAAAATGTGGCATGTAGCTGCTCGACCATTGGCCACATTGCAGAGAGTATCTCTGCGGTATGCGTTTCGGAGATCGGTTCGTCACCGATCTTCACCCGCTCGCGGAAGCTGACCAAATGCGGCGAGGTGTAGAGCCCGACACGATACCCATTCCCTTGCAACGCAGCGGAAAGCATCGCACTCACGCTTCCTTTTCCGTTCGAACCGGCAACGTGGATCGATTTGAACGACCGGTGCGGATTGCCAAGCGACTCGAGCAGCGCACGAATATTCTCCAACCCGAGCTTCATCCCAGTGAACTCGAGTTTGAACAGCTCCGAAAGAGCCGCCTCGTATGATTGGTTAGGCAGCAAGGACTTCCGCTTCTTTCACAAGGGATCGTGCAGCATTGAGCGATTCGCCCGTCACCTTCTCGCCGGCAAGTAACCGTGCGATCTCAGCCTCGTGTTCGGCGGCCGTGAGCAAACGCAGTGACGAAATGGTCGAACCGGACTTGGTTTGCTTTTCGACAGCGTAGTGGTAATCGCCGAACGCCGCAATCTGACCGAGATGCGTAATCGCAATGATCTGATGCTTACGCGCAAGCCGTTTCATGGCAGTACCGACGCGTTGAGCGACACGGCCCGAGATGCCGGTATCGATCTCGTCGAAAATGAGTACGGGAATCTGCTCGGATGCGGAGAGTGCCGTCTTGATGGCAAGCATGATGCGCGAGACTTCGCCACCGGAAGCAACCTTCACGAGCGGCTTCGGCGATTCGCCTTTATTCGTCGATACGAAGAACTCGATATGGTCGATCCCCTGGCGGGTCGCTTGATGACACGTTCCGTCGAGGATGACACAAGAGGCGAACTCGTCGGATCCGGTCGCCCGTTCGTGTGTCTGCTCCACAACAAACGATGCATGTTCGAGGCCAAGTGTCACAAGTTCGGCAACGATGGCCTTCGCAAATTTTTTCGCTGCGTGTGCGCGGGCATCGCGTAGCGCGATTGCCGAGCGTGTGGCTCGCGTTTGCACGCTTCGAAGCTGCTCGGAGAGATGTGCCAACTGCTCCTCCGCATTGCCGCCCCCGGCGAGTTGATCCTGAAGCTTCGTACGCAGATTGATGACCTCGGAGAGTGTCGGACCGTATTTCTTTTTCAGCCTCGTGAGCAGCAGCTCGCGCTGGCGGAGTTCTTCGAGCCGGTTCGGATCCGATTCGATACTCTCGCCATAGCGTCCGAGGGCGATGGCAAGCTCGCGTGTCGATTCGAGCGAGCCCTGCAATTCTTCAAGCTGCGTCGCGAACGACGGGTCGAACTTGTATAATCGTTCGAGCAAGGTTTTGGCCGCCGAGAGTCGTTCGAAGATGGAGTCCTCGTCTTCGTACAACAGTCCGTGCAGTTGCGAGGCCGTTAGCTGAAGCTCTTCGGAGTGTTCCAGCCGTTCGAGTTCGAGCGTTACGGCCTGGTCTTCATTCGGCTTCGGATCTACCGCGTCGATCTCCTGCAATTGGAATTCGAGAAAGCTTCGCTCGCGATCGCTGTTTTCTCGATCGCTCGAGAGCGCAGCATATTGCCGCTTCAACGCTGCGAACTCATCGTAGTACTTCGCAAACTCGGCGATCCGCGCGGCCGTATCGGCATACTCATCGAGAAACACGACGTGTCGTTCCGGTTTGAGCAACGATTGATGTTCATGCTGCCCATGCAGATCGACCAGCAATTCGCCGACTGCGGCGATCGCCTGCAACGTGGCAGGCGTATCGTTGATAAATGAGCGGGAGGTCCCTTTGCGATTGATCTCCCGTCGGATAACGAGCGTATCCGAGTCGCAGTCGAACCCTTGGGCCTCGACAAACTTTTTCACCCGCGCAACCTTCGAGAGATCGAACTCCGCTTCGACAATCGCCTTCTCGGCTTCTTTACGGATGAAATCTGCCGATGCGCGTTCGCCGAGCGCCAGGCCGAGCGCATCGAGCAGGATCGACTTGCCCGCACCGGTTTCTCCGGTAATGATCGAGAGACCGCGGTCGAATGTGACCGTCACCTCTTCGATCAAAGCGTAATTCTTAATCAGTAGCGAGCGAAGCACGGGGCGTGGGGTCTGTCGTTAAACGTTAGCAGATCGGTGTGCAATGTAAACGATGGCATCGGGAGAGAAATTCGACGGACACAAAACAAAAGGTCGTTAGTACCCGAAGATACTAACGACCGACAATCGGTCACCAACGACCCAAAGTTAGGTGGTCTTGCGGCGAACGTCCTTCGCGCCGAGGCTGCGGAGGTAGTTGAGCTTCGCGCGGCGGACTTGGCCGGCCTTCACGAAGTCGATCTTGGCGATGCGGGGGCTGTGGATCGGGAAGATACGCTCGACGCCAACGCCGTTCGACATCTTGCGGACCGTGAACGTCTCGTTCACGCCGGCTCCCTTGCGGGCGATCACGATTCCCTCGAAGTGCTGAATACGCTCTTTTTCGCCCTCAACGACCTTCACGGACACGTTCAACGTGTCGCCAGCCCGGAATTGGGGGATGTCGCTGCGGAGATGGCCGCTACCGATCGCTCGAATTACCTGTTCCATTACAATTCTCTTTCTATTGGGACGCGTAAAACCCAGAAATCGGGCGAGAAGTTTCAGACTGGGGTTTTTCGGAGTGGCTCAGTTTGAACCGGTGTAAGAAACTGTCATTCTGAGCGAAGCGAAGAATCCCAGAGGCGGGGCTCACTGCGTTTCATCAAGGGATTCTTCGCGTTGCTCAGAATGACAGTAGCAATACAGTGAACTCTGAGCCGTTACTGGATTTTGGGGACGGATGGGATTCGTGGGATGCAATTGGTACCCTCAAAAGCCCAATCCGGCTTCCGCTTGTCGTATTGGCTACTTCATATAGTGCGAGATGCCCCCAATCCCGATCTGTAAGCCCACGCAGAAGATCAAAAAAGCGCTGAGTCTATTAATGATCTGCTCAGCCCTCGGTCCCAGACGGCGGATGATCGAGGCTGTGTAGGCATAGGACAGGTAGATAATGACGCACATCACGAGAATGGCGATCACAAGGGCCGAGAGATTCAACCAGTGCTCGGCGAGGGCAACATCTTCGTTGCGGGCACTCAGCGTTAGTAGGACCGAGATCGTCCCGGCGCCGGCCGTCATAGGGAATGCGAGCGGATAGAACGCATGCTGTTCGAGATTCTCTCCCTCTTCTGGCTTCGCGGCCTCTTTCGCCTTTTTGATCGAATGTTCCGGTGACAACAACTGCCACCCCATTCGGCAGATGATGATACCGCCGGCGATCTGCACCACCGGCAGAGAAACGCCAAAGATCTGGAATATCCAGGTTCCGGCGAAGACTGCGATTACACAGATCAGGAAGCAATAGAATGCAATGCGGCGAGAGATCGCTTTTCGTTGTTGCTGGGACGAACCGGCAAGCAGCGGATCCATGATAAGCGCCGTCCCGACCGGATTAATCGGCGCAAAGAGCGTGACGATACCGACCGCAACAAGATGCAGATATGACAGAGTGGTTGACATTCCTGAGATCTGCATCTTCTACGCAAATTCTCCGAAGACGTTTCTCATCGCGTTTGCGATCTCGCCGAGCGTCGCACGATCTTCGACGGCGGCAATGATCTTCGGCATCAGATTGCCACCCTCGCGCGCAGCGGCTTCGACCTCGGCAACTGCGGATGTTGCCGCACTATTGTTACGCCGCTCTCTGAGCGCACGCAGGCGTTCGACCTGTTCTTTCTCCAGTGCCGGATCGATTTTGAGCGTCGGCGGCGCCGCGTCCTCGGCTTCGGTAAAGTCGTTGACGCCGACGATAATGTCTTCTTTCCTCTCGATGCGTTTCTGGAATTCGTATGCACTACGAGCGATTCGCTCTTGAATAAAGCCCGACTCGATGGCCCGGACCGAACCGCCGAGTACATCGATCTCCGCAATCAATTCACGGCTGCGCCGCATGAGTTCGGTAGTCAAGGCTTCGACATAGTAGCTGCCTGCAAGCGGATCGACCGTGTCGGCAATTCCGCTTTCGTATGCGATCACCTGCTGTGTACGAAGGGCCGTGCGGGCTGCAGCTTCCGTCGGGAGTGCAAGCGCTTCGTCTTTTGCATTCGTATGGAGCGATTGCGTACCGCCGAGCACTGCAGCCATCGCTTCGATCGTTGTCCGAACGATATTGTTTTCGATCTGCTGCGCTGTCAGGCTCGAACCTGCCGTTTGCGAATGGAAGCGAAGCTTCAACGATTCGGGCTTCTTCGCGCCGAAACGCTCCTTCATCAGCTCCGCCCAGAGTGTACGAGCTGCACGAAATTTAGCGACCTCTTCAAAGAAATTGATCTGCGAATTGAAGAAGAACGACAGGCGAGGCGCGAAGTCGTCGACATCGAGTCCGGCTTCGACAGCAGCGTTGACGTACGCCAGCCCGTTCGAGATCGTGAACGCGATCTCTTCAACGGCCGTCGAGCCTGCTTCGCGGATATGATAACCGCTAATCGAGATTGTATTCCATGACGGCAATTCGTTGGCGCACCACGCAAAAATATCGGTGATGATGCGCATAGACGCTTGCGGCGGGTAGATATACGTACCACGCGCAGCGTACTCTTTGAGAATATCATTCTGGATCGTGCCGGAGATCTTCGAGAGATCGGCGTTCTGCTGCTTCGCCTTCGCGACGTACAGGGCAAGGAGGATGCTCGCCGTCGCGTTGATCGTCATGGATGTCGAGATCTTCTGCAGCTCGATCCCGTCGAAGAGCACATCGAAATCTTCGATCGAATCGATAGGCACGCCGACTTTCCCAACCTCGCCTTCGGACATGGGATGATCGGAGTCATAGCCGATCTGAGTCGGAAGATCGAATGCCACGGAAAGTCCTGTCGTGCCGCTGGCGAGCAAGAACTTGTACCGCTTGTTCGACTCCGCCGCCGAGCCAAAGCCTGCATACTGGCGCATCGTCCAGAGCCTGGAGCGGTACATATCCTTATACACTCCGCGCGTAAACGGATGCTCGCCGGCATCGCCGTGTTCGGCGCCATACACTCGGTCGATCGGGATACCCGACGGGGTTAGAAATTGCTTCTTTCTCACAACGTGCTTGTACGTACTCTCTGACTCACGAGCGTACCACAACACGAAATGGGCAGCAGTAGAGCCGAGAAATGGTTAACAGAGGCGGAATTACTGTTTCTCCACTTTTCCCCATTTTTGGCACGAAAGTCACAAAACTTTCGTATGTTCGTATGGGGAAATGGTGGAAAAACCAACTCGACGACTCGGCCGACTACGCAGGCACCGCAAGCACATCTTTGTCTTGCTGGTGGAATGTCTGTTCGTATTACCGTTCATCGCCGGTGTATCGCTCAATTGTGCTCATACGGTCGATTACGAAACCGTTCACGACACCGATACGCTGGTCCATCGAGACACGCTTCATCCAAGCGGCCCTGCCTTCCTCCGATTCCTCGCCATCACCGATAACAAGGGGACAATCTCGCTTCGGACATCGAGTACTGCCACCGCTCCGTGGCTCGTTGCTCTGCCGCAAATGGATCTGCAATATGTGCCCGTTCGCAGCGATTCATCTTTTACTCTCTTTGCCGAGTTCAATGCCGGCACATTTCCCGGCTCGCTGCATCACGATTCGATTTTCGTGCCGGGCGATTCGCTAACGCCGTTTTCACTTCGGACCGTTGTCGTCTTTCAAACACGCGACACCCTGCTGTTTCCCTACATCGTCGACGACAGTATGAAGAAGGCCGTCACAGAACCGGGGTACTGCTACATCCGCTTTGTCAACGGCCTGCCCGACTTTCCTCAACCTACGCCGAGTGTGTATATTCATCTCGATGGCGTCAACGGCACTCCGGTATTTACGGATGCCGGCGGAAACGACGAAGCGATTTCGTATCAGAGTGTGCGCAACTACACGAAGATGCCAGCCGGTGGGCATACGCTCTTCGCTCGCAGCGTCACGAACCAGGATAATTTTTACACTGCGGCGTTGAATTTCGAAAGCGGTAAATTCTATACCGCCAGATTGGTCGGGTTAAAATCGAACGGGACGGATGTATTTGTGATCGACGCGGAGTAAGGTTCTCGCTCAGTCGTCGTTATCGGTCTGTTTCATCGCCTCTTCGTCGATCGGGACCGGATAGATCCCCGTAAAGCACGCGGTACAGTAGCTGACCGGTTCACCTTTCTTGTTCGCATGCGGTACGCTTGCGAGCAGTTTATCGACCGAAAGATACCGCAACGATTCTACCCCAAGCGCTTCGCCGATCTCCTCGACGTTCAGGTTGTGGTCGTTTGCGATGAGTTCTTCCTTGCTCGGGAAGTCCATTCCGTATTTGCACGGATGGGTGATCGGGGGTGAGGTAATACGTAAATGGACCTCGGCAGGCTGCGCTTCGCGAATGAGCTTCACGAGCGACTTGCTTGTCGTCCCTCGGACGATGGAGTCGTCGACGACAACCACCCGACGGTTACGCAAGACGCCCTTGACGACATTAAACTTTACTTTCACCTTCATCTCGCGGTTATCCTGACCGGGTTGGATGAACGTGCGCCCGACATAGTGCGAGCGGATCAAGCCGATTTCGTACTTCGTCGGATTGCCTTCTTTGTTATTCTGCGAGACGTAGCCGAGCGTCGCGGTATTCGAGGAGTCTGGCACATTAATCACCGTCAATCGCTTTTCGCCGAGTTGCGGGACAGGACTTTCTTGCGCAAGATTTTTCCCGAGGCGGCGACGAACCTTGTCGACGTTTTCTCCGAAAATTTTCGAATCCGGTCGTGCAAAATAGATATACTCGAAGATACAATTGCGCGGCGTCGGCGCCTGTTCTTCGATCTTCATCGAGCGGATTTTGCCGGTCTCGACCGTATGATCGTCGATGATGACGATTTCGTTCGGCTCCACGTCTCGGACGTATTCGGCACCGACGATATCGAACGCGCAGGTTTCGCTGGCGACCATATATGCCCATTGGCCGTCGGTCCGTTTGAGTCGGCCGATGCTCAGCGGGCGAATACCGTGCGGATCGCGTGCAGCCACCAGTGCTTTGTCGGTCAGGATCGCAAGCGAATACGCACCGAGCGACTGCCGAAGCGCATCGCGGATCTGAAGGATCTGGTCGGTCTCCTGCGAATGTGCGACCAGATGCAGGATCAGTTCGCTGTCGGTTGTCGTCTGGAACAGTGTGCCCTGCTCGGCAAGCGCATGCCGAAGCGATGCCGTATTGACGAGATTTCCGTTATGCGCCAAGCCGAAATTGCCCTGGCGGTAGTGCATATAAAACGGCTGAATATTCTCGATCTTTCCGCTTGCACCGGTAGTAGAATATCGGTTATGCGCAATGGCCGCATCGCCGCGGAGTTGTTCGGTCAATAACTTGTGGTCGGCGAAGATCGAAAGGACCAGACCATGGTCTTTATGGATATTGAATTCCCGGGTTCGCGTGCTCCCCTTCTGCTGCCATTCCGCCGTCAGTATCCCCGCCGCTTCCTGGCCTCGATGCTGCAGCGAGTGCAGTGCATAGTAGGCAATCACGGATGCTTGCGGGTGATGAAACACGCCGACAACACCGCAATTCGATTCGGGTTTGTCGAGCTCGTCTGTCCGACGCGGCACGGCGGCGCACGTGGAACATGAAACGCTGTATGTCTCCTCCGCTGTCGAGGAGTTCAGGATCGGGAACAACGATTCGTTCACGCAGGTAGAGTTCGGTTGTGAGATGCGCGGAGATAAACACGCAGGCCGAAGGATTAGTTGAAAATCCTCCGGCGAGGGGGAGCAACTCCGTTCGAATGGTACACGAACAGGTCATTCTGAGCAAAGCGAAGAATCCCTTAATGAAACGTAGTGAGGCTCCGCCACAGGGATTCTTCGCTTCTGCTCCTGTGGTCGCAGAAGAATGCTCAGAACGACGTGCATTAACGATAGTGACGCGTTCTACTAATTAGTGGAGATGTCCAAAAATGAAAATGCCCCACCGTTTCCGGCAGGGCATTCGGGGGAAGGAATGCACGAGCATTGCTCATGCAAACAACGGGATGTGGGAAGCGGCAGAACGATCTTTGGCGTAATTATTTAGGTTATTGAGTTCTTCGCGGTATATCTTGCTGCATACTCCTGGGATCGTACGTTCCTCGATCCAGCCCTTGAGTCCCGGAGACTTGGTGAACTTCGTGCTGATCGTGACACGGGTCAGGCCATCGCGCAGATTTTCGAGTGTAAAGACGGTGCGCATCGTGCCATCGGACGTTTCTTCGACAATCACACTGCCCGGTTCCGGCTCCGAGACACGCATCGACGCATATCGAGTACGACCCATGATCACCATGACCAGATCGATCTCGGTCCCCTCTCCGAACCCACCGTTGGTAACGGTTACTTCTTTGAAATATTTTCTTGGGACGATCGCCTGGTGCCCTTCGTGATAATCGGCAAGAATACGATAGACGAGATCGCTCGGCGCATGAATAATCTCGGATTCACTAACGGTAATATATGACATAGCGGTGAAGATATTCCGGCTGTCCTGAAGTGAGGCAGCCTGCAGTATTTGTCAGATACTACGCCGCTCGGGGGAGTGAGTTTCACAAAACTGACCAGATGGTCGATTTTCAGAGCTCTTTGTTCGACGAATGGAAATGGACCAGTTTCCATTCTCCTGCGGTGCGCTCGAACACCGCCGTTTCAAGCGCACGAATGCTCATCACCGTTCCGGACATGCGGCCGTCAAACTGCATGCAATAGGTTGCATACGCGACATCGTTCGACGCAGAGACGATGATAGCGAGTTCGCTCATGGAATACGAGACCGGTTCCCATGGATCGTTCTTCAAGCACGAAACGAATGCATCGCGCGACTGTATCGTCGCGTGATCGGTAAAATATCGGAATCCGGCAGCAAGAGGACGAGCAAAGGCATCCCAGTCGCGGCGATGGAATGCCTCATAGTATGAATGAAGCAGTGCTGTAATCTCCGAAGTACTCTCTTGCGCAGTACGCATGCTCAGGGTTTTCGTGCAGTGATCACTTTTGCACGCAGGGGATCGGTGAACGCGCCGGGACCAAATGCGGCGACGATATCCTCGGCAAGCTGCTTCGAAATGACCTCGAGTGCGTCCGCACCGTGTGACTGTAATTCCATGACCACCGGGGTCCCCTGTGTAAGCCCTTTTGCGGCGTCGGCAGCAGACGGACTGTTTCCTTCGAGGCTGACCGTTTCGATCTTCGCATCGCCAATGCCTGCCTGCATCAAATGATCGCGGATCACCGATTCATCGTAGTATCCGAACGGAATGCTATAAAATTTGGGGCCATCAGGGCCAAAGAACTTCGTCAGTCGCTTATCGGCAATATCAATGATCGGGTTGTACTCGATCGCGTCCCACGTGTTCACGATCATCGTCCCTCCCGGCTTGAGCACACGCATCGCTTCGCGATATGCTTTCGGTTTGTCCGGTACGAACATGATACCGAACTGACAGACGACCGCGTCAAAACTGTTATCTGCATACGGGAGCGAGACTGCGTCCACCGCTTCCCATTGAATGCCATCCGCCGCAGTGAGCCGTTGTGCGGTACGCAGCATGTCGGGACTAAGATCGGTTGCCGTAATGCTCGCTGTGCCGCCGAACGCCGCATGAAGCTGCCGAGTCACACGGCCCGTTCCGCAGGCGAGCTCGAGAATCGACTTTGGCGCAAGCGGCCTCAGGCGCTCGACGAGGTCGTCTGCATAGCAGTCGAAGAAGATCGGACCGAGATACCGGTCGTAGGTGTCCGGGATCCCGCCGGAGAATGATGTATTGATGGTGCTCGTGTTAGTCGTGCTCATGGCGGTGGTTCTGTGATTATTACCGTGCGATCGAAGAATGATTGGCACTCCATCAAATATACACTATTTGCACAAGTAATATCCTATTGAAACGCAAACGGCGGCCAAACCGGCCGCCGTCGCGATATTGACAGATGCGTACAGACTGGTCAGTCGTACTGCGGAAAGTACATCTTCTCGCGCACGAACTGATCGAGGTCGGCCGGCCGCTCGACTTGTGCGTAGCCGTTGTCGAAGATGTATTTCGCAACCTCCGCGGCTACCTTACGCTCCACATCATATATCTCTGAGATCGGCGGATAGCAAATGCCCTTGGCTGCCATCTCATCCGTCACTTGGCTCGAGAGCGCCTTGGCTGCCGTGAGGAACATCCCATCGGTCACGCGAGTGGACTCTGTTGCAAGCACAGCGAGTCCGACAGCGGGAAAGATATAGACGTTATTGCCTTGGCTCGGCAGGAATGTATGTCCGTTGACCGTGACCGGACCGAACGGCGAGCCGCTCGCGAAGATCGCGCGACCTTGCGTAAGCGAGTACGCTTCGTCGGCCGTGCACTCCGAGTGCGAGGTCGGGTTCGAGAGTGGGAAAATGATCGGTCGCTCATTAAGCGCACCGACAGCTTCGATGACTTCCTTCGTGAACGCGCCGCCAATGGTACTCGCACCGATGATGGCGGTCGGCTTGAGTACATTGATCGCTTCCACGAAATCGGTGATCGGTTCGTGGTCGTGCGCAAAGACCGCTTTATAGTCGTCAAGATCGGTGCGCGACTTGATCACAAGTCCACCGGAGTTGAAAAGCCAGCAATGATCGAGCGCTTCTTCGCGCGTCAGACCAAGCTCCTGCAATGCCAATACCAGCAGACCGGAGATTCCCGTCGCCGCACTTCCCGCACCAAAGAACAAGAATCGCTGCTCGGTCAGCGGCTTGCCGCTCTGCTTGCATGCTGCAAGCAGGCCTGCGACCGCGACACCTGCCGTACCTTGAATATCGTCGTTGAACGTGCAGATGCGATCGTGATACCGATTCAGAATGCTGACGGCATTCGGACCGGCGAAGTCTTCCCACTGGATGCAGATCTTCGGGAATACTTCGGTGACGGCTTGTACGAATTCCTCGATGAACGCTTCGTACTCTTCTCCGCGCACGCGTGGCTGCTTCAGGCCGGGATAGAGCGGGTCGTTTAGGAACGACTTGTTGTTGGTGCCGACATCGAGCGTGATCGGCAGTGCAAGGTTCGGGTCGATCCCCGCACACGCAGTATAGAGTGTAAGCTTCCCGATCGGGATGCCCATGCCGCACACGCCGAGATCCCCGAGCCCCAGGATGCGCTCGCCGTCGGTCACGACAGTGAACCGAACATCTGGGATCGGCCAGTTGCGCAAGACTTCACGGATATTCCCACGGTCATTGAGCGAAATATAGAGCCCGCGCGGGCGGCGCATGATGTGACCGAACTTCTCGCACGCTTCGCCGACAGTCGGAGTATAGACGATCGGCAAATACGCTGCCGGATCGCTCATGATCGTACGGTAAAACAGCGTTTGGTTATTATCGAGAAGCTGGGTGAGGTAGATATACTTGTCGATCGGTTTTTCGATCCGGCCGACTTGCTCTTCGGCTCGCTTTACTTGCTGATCCAATGTCTCGACGACACCCGGCAGCAAGCCACGCAATCCATAATCATTTCGCTCTTCTTCGGTAAAGGCGGTACCTTTATTCAGGGACGGGTCGCGGAGAATTTGATACCCGTGGTCGGTAAACGTCAGTTGCATACTCAAAGTCTAAACATACTTGACAACACATAACAAAAACAGGGCATAAATAAGCCCCCAATTCCATACACGTGACATCGCTGGAAATATTGATCCGACTTAGGAGATATCCTTCAAGAAGACGATGTTCTCGTAGCGCTCCGACAACTCCTCGAAATACGAGATACCAATCCGCCGGTATCCCTGACGCGCGTAGAACTCAAGTGCACGCGTATTCTCATGGTAGGCGTCAAGCCAAACCTGCCGGTACCCGTGGTCGCTCACCCAGCGCTCCGCTTCACAGAGTAATCGATATCCAATCCCCTGCCCTGCAAAGCGCTCCAACACATAGAGTGTCATGATCTCCGGGACTGCGAAGTCGCCGACGGGACACGGACGGTTGAGACCGATCTCCACATAGCCAACTACGTGATCGTCCAGCGTCGCGACGAGTATGGCCCGCTGTGCGTCGCAGAGTGCGGAGCGCATCGTATCGATCGTATACTCTGCAAGGACGTACTCCGAGAACTCATTACGGATCCCCTCGGTCGCATACGTCGAGATCCAGACCTGCTGCCGAAGCACAGTCAGGTTAGCAGCATCCGACGTCTCGGCTCTGCGAATACAAAGTTGCTCGGTCATTGGCAGAGAACCGCTCGACGTTTCAAAAGGGTTGTTGTGGGTTCGCTCACTGCGCCAAATATCCGCCGTCGATCGGGTAGTACGAACTGGTGATAAACGACGACTTGTCGCTGCTGAGGAACAGCACCAGTTCGGCCACTTCCTCGGGCTTGCCGAGGCGGCCAATCGGGTGCAGCGACTCAAGATACTGTATCGTCTGTGCATCCATCCCCGAAAGCAGCGGCGTGTTGATGAACGCGGGTCCGACGGCATTTACGCGGATACCTTGTGCTGCATACTCGATCGCGGCATTCTGTGTCATGCCGACCACACCATGTTTTGCGGCCACATACGCAACGGAATTACGGAAGCCGACGGCGCCGAGGATGGACGCCATGTTCACGATCGACCCGCCGCCAGACTTCAGCATTGCCGGGATCTGGTAACGCATTCCGTAGAACACACCGGAAAGATTGATACCGATCACACGCTCCCAACCGTCGAGCGGATACTCGCCAGTCGGCGCAGCAGGCCCGCCGATACCGGCATTGTTACAAGCGATATGCAACCCACCGTAAGTATCGACGGCGGCCTTCACGAGCGCTTCGTTATCGACAGGTTTTGATGTATCGCTTTTGACGAACAGGGCGTCCCCGCCATTCTTCTTGATCATATTGACGGTCTCGTTTCCGCCTTGTTCGTTGATGTCGGACACGACCACCTTCGCTCCTTCTGCGGCATAGATGAGCGACACCGACCGACCGATGCCGCTGCCGGCGCCAGTCACGATTGCAACTTTATGTTCGAGACTATTCATAATCGTTTGTGTATTGATATGGATCGAACTCATTGTCCTCCTGAAAAAAAAGGGAAGCAGGAAGACGACAGTACAAAGGAAATAGTGTCTTAACGGCAACTACAAAAACGAAATCCAATGCCGGATTATTGCACTGATTTCGAGATTTGAGTACTAGGTTCACGTTAGACAGTCATTCTGAGCATTCTTCTGCGACCACAGGAGCAGAAGCGAAGAATCCTTGCGGCGGAGCCTCACTACGTTTCAGCAAGGGATTCTTCGCTTCGCTCAGAATGACGGGACTACTAATAGGTCACTATCTCAATTGTGGCAGCACACTTCACTTGAGAACCTCGTACTTCAATATAAGCGTCCCCTTCTCATTTACTTTCTCGATGCTTGTCAGATGCAGATCGATTTCGAGCTTAGCTTCGGCAACAAAATTGCCTCCGCTGGCAAAGATCTTCGGTTCGAGCGTCAGCCACAATTCGTCGATTAATCCTGCCTCCAGCCATGACGTTGCAATATGTGCGCCGCCGACCACGACCATCTGTTTGTGACCCGCACTCGCAAACCGCTCAAAAATCTCTTTCAGCGATTCTGCCGTAAACTCGATCTGCCCGGGGGCCGCATACGTCGAGTACTTCTGCGGGTCGCTCGTCATTACCACAAGCAAATACTCCGAACTCGGCTTCATCGGGTCGAAGGCGTAGGTTGCGCTGCCCATGACGAAGAGATCGTAATCCTTCCAGATTTGCTTAAAGTATGCTTGATCTTCTTTGGACGACCACCGATGCACATGAGGATCTCCCCACTTGGTGATCTTCCCGTCAAGGGTGGTGACGAATACTAATATCGTTTTCATACGGTGAATCGTCTTTACTTCCGCACTGATGATCCGACGATGTTCAGAATATCCTGCTTCGGGGGCGTCTCGGGTCCGCTTGCTTTGAGCTGTTCCTGAAACGCCTTGAACTGCGGCAATGTGAGCAGAACTTGTTCAGCCTCGTCCGTTTGAAATACTGCCAGGTGTGTGAACGACTTCCCGTCCGGTGCGAGAAAACATTCATACCGCACATTGGGATTATCGATCTCCTGCATCGCGGCCATGACTGCCCGGATGTTCATTTGATTCTGCTCGGAGTATTCCGGCGTTGTGGTATAGGATACACGTACGATTTTCATAATTATTCGGACTATTGTTAAATGACACTCATAACATCTTGCTCGTTCTGTTGACGGTTCGTTGAGCAAATCGAGAATTCTGTTGCCGACAAAGCGCAGACATTTTCGTTGTTCAAAGAATCGGCCGTAGACGTTAGTATCGATGGTACGGAATGTTGCTGTGTATGAGCGAGCGGGGAGAGTAACCCAGACAGATACCCTTCACTAACCGAACCATCCCTGTGGCGGTTCACAATGAACTCGTAATAGTAGCCGGTCGAATTGGCGAATTCAGGATGATGTACCTACTCGATAGGTGCCCGTAATATTAAATCTTTCACTACCACTTGCATGGTGCCTATTTGTGTAGTATATTAAAACAGTGCTTTGATAGGCACCTAGTTCGTTCTTTCGAGGAATCCGGGACATGCCGGGACGGTTAGGAGATGGGTTTCGGCATCGTTATCCCGAGGGGTGGAGTCGGTGTGAGTATACTACTATGTTATTTATAAATAATATACTTACATTGGCATGATTCCCTAACAGATCTTTTATTACAGTTATCGAACCGACAATGGATCAAGCAGTAGCAGCCGCTCGGCAAAAGGCATTACAGATCGCCCTCGATGCGATCGAAAAACAACACGGCAAGGGATCGGTCATGCGCCTCGGCGACGCTCCGCATGTGAAAGTAGAGGCGATTCCGACAGGCTCGCTCTCGCTCGACGCAGCGATCGGCATCGGCGGCGTCCCGCGCGGCCGCATTATTGAAATCTACGGACCGGAATCGTCGGGAAAGACGACTCTTTGTCTGCATATTATTGCAGAGGCCCAGAAACGCGGCGGAACGGCTGCCTTCATCGACGCCGAGCACGCACTCGATATCAAGTATGCCGAGCGACTCGGTGTAAAACTCAACGAACTCATCCTCTCGCAGCCGGAATACGGCGAACAGGCACTCGATATTCTTGAGCAGCTTGTCCGTTCGGCGGCGATCGATGTCATCGTGGTCGACTCCGTCGCTGCCCTTACCCCACGCGCCGAGATCGAAGGCGAGATGGGCGATGCACAAATGGGCGCGCAGGCACGACTGATGTCGCAGGCGATGCGCAAGATTACGGCCGTCATCGGCAAGTCGAATACGACGGTAATCTTTACGAACCAGCTTCGATCGAAGATCGGCGTCATGTACGGCAACCCGGAAACGACGACCGGCGGTAATGCGCTGAAGTTCTACTCTTCGCTCCGACTCGACATTCGTCGCCGCGACGTCATTAAAGAAGGCACCGATATCATCGGTAACCGTGTCCGCGTCAAGGTCGTCAAAAACAAGATGGCCCCGCCGTTCCGCGAGGTCGAATTCGATGTGCTCTACAATGAGGGGATCTCGAAGATGGGCGATATGATCGACGTTGCCATCGAGAATGATATCATTCAGAAGAGCGGCTCGTGGTTTAGCTTCAGCGGCGAGCGAATCGGCCAGGGGCGTGAATCGGTCAAAGCGTATCTCAAAGAGTATCCCGATGCGTTCAAGGCCGTTGAACAGGCGGTGAAAGTTAAGCTTGGCATTGCCGATGCGGTCGAACCGGCGCTCGGCTCTGCACAAAAGGCAGCCACCGAAGAGGAGAAGGCTGCAAAGAAGAAATAGCGCTTCCTATTGTATGCAGTGGCTCCGACCAATGGTCGGAGCCAGCCGGCTGAACGCCGGCTCCACTGTTGCCCAGGGTCGGCCTCCATGCGAAAGCCCCGCGAGACGATAGCCAGTTACCGCCTCCCCGCCGATGGGTCGCCCGTCATCTCGTCGATCACCTATCAGGTCCGTGACAAGCTGCGAGCCTCGGTTTTTGTAGGTGGTCAGTTCGCGTTCGGAATCAATGTCGCAACCATCGAACAATTCCGGCTTCGCAAAGGCGACGAACTGACGGCGGCATTACTCGAGAAGCTGCGGGTCTTCGACGATAGCGTATCGGCGAAACGGGTCGCATCGAAGTACCTGAATGCACGCCGGCGCAGCGAGCGCGATGTCGCCACCAAGCTCAAAGGCGAAGGCTTCGATGACGAAACGATCAACTCCGTGCTCGCGACGATGAAAGAGTACGGTCTGATCGACGACGAGGCATATGCTCGGGCGTTCATCCACGACAAGCTGCTGACGAAATCGGCATCACGACGCGAGCTCGAGTCATTGTTGATCAAGAAAGGCATTGCAAAGCAGACGATGGCCGTCGCCCTTGCAGATGTAACCGACAACGGTACCGAAGAGCAGCATGCGCGGGAAGCCGCCACAAAGAAATGGGAGTCATTAGTACGCCGGGAGCCGGACAGCCGAAAACGAAAACAGAAGCTCTATGCCTTCCTCGCCTCCAGAGGATTCGGCGGAACGACGATCAAAACGGTCGTATCCGAACTCATATCAACTGACGAGCCAACCGAAGAAGACGTTTACGATAACTGAGCATACAAGAACCCGTTCGGAAATATCATTGGGCTCGCAGACGATAAGTAACTAAGTCTCTTAGCCTTCGAATTCTGCCTCAACGACCACTTCACCGGACTCGGGGTCAATCATGACACGAATCACATTGGGTCGGCAACATACGGCACAGTCTTCGACGTAGTGCTGACGCTGCCCGTTGGATTCGTCAACGAACGTCTCGTTTTGTTCGCCGCACACGGCGCAATAGTATATATGATATGACATCAGCCGTAGATCGCTTGTAGCACGGCCTCGGTATTCGTAAGGTCGTCGAAGATGTGGTCGGGTTCGTGCGGGAGTACTTCGTCGCGTGTCGTACGGCCGGTCAGCGTTACCAAAACCCGGGCATCAATATGCTTTGCAACGTGGATATCCGGTAGTGCATCGCCGACGATCACGACATCCGAAGGCTCGAACCCTTTCGACTCCTGAAATTTGCGAAGCGCGATCGGCCCCAGATCGTTTCGATCGCGCGATTCGATCCCGTACGCACCGAATTCAAAGTATTTCATCAATCCGAATTGACCGAGCTTCAGCTCGGCGCAACGTGGTAAATTACCGGTCAACAGTGCAAGCGTCGTATTCGGGCGAGCGGCGAGTTGATCGAGAATCGAGCGGACGTTCGGTAACAATTCGAACGTGGATTCGTCTATGTGTTCTTCGAGTCGCTTCGGTATCCACTCGACGATGTCTGCTTCGCGCGATTCAAGCTCGGTAGCAGTGACGCCGGCCAGTGCAGACACTTCGGAAATGATGAGTTTATCGGTCTTTCCCGAGAACCGGTAATCGGCCAGCGAAACGGGCCGGTCGAAGAACATACTCGTCATTTCTTCGAACATCCGGTGCGGAAAGTCGTCGCGGTACAAGACGAGTGTACCGTCGATATCGAACAAAAGCAGAGTGTGAGAATTCATATTTGTTCTAAACACTTCGCAGTGACCGAATGTTTGAAGCCATAATTATTTCCCGAACGCATGACCATCGCTTCCTCACGACATTTTTCGAAATTGGTGCAGGACTTCATCGGAAACTACGATGGGTCGGCGATCCGGCAATTCTTTCCATACCCGCCATTTCCTTCCGACGAAGAGATCAGAGCAAGCATCGCTGCACGACGCGCAGATCAGGCTGCACAAGGGAATGAAGGCTTGCGTACGGCCGTGATCGAACGAATCACCGAAACACACCGGGCCGCGAACGGATTGACCGATGCAGTTCGTGAACACCTGCGCATGCTTGCCGACGATTCATGCTTTGCGATCGTCACCGGCCAGCAGGTCGGTATTCTCGCCG
This sequence comes from Bacteroidota bacterium, assembly GCA_018266755.1. NCBI lineage: Bacteria > Pseudomonadati > Bacteroidota > Bacteroidota bacterium. The sequence goes on along the minus strand of JAFDZW010000001.1, from coordinate 206,604 downwards.
GACCGCTGTATACGCTCTATAAAACGCTTCATACCATTATGATCGCACGTGAATACTCCAAGCGCTTCCCGGAGTATTCGTTCGTGCCGGTCTTTTGGCAAGAGACCGAAGATCATGATTTTCCCGAAGTGAGCTCGGTGGGGATTGTGAATTCGGACTTTCAACTCAAGCATATTACTTACACGCCTGCCGAGCCGCCGGATCGCAAACAGGTTGGCGCCATGCCGTTCGAACTCGAAGCGCTCAACGAATTTTTCGCCGAACTTCGCGCTGCACTCCCCAAAACGGAATTCACCGATGAGGTGATCGCACTCTGCGAACGATGTTATGCGCCGGGCGTACCGTTCGCCGAGGCGCAGTCGGCAATGCTCTGTCGCTTGTTTGCCGAGGACGGGCTGCTGATCCTCAACGCGAATACGCGAGCCCTCAAGTCCTACGCTTCTCCGATCTTCGAAAAAGAACTTACAACGACCCCGACTCTCTCCGACACACTCAACTCCTACAGCGAATCGCTCAAGCCGCAGTATCATGCCCAGATCGACGCGAACGGGATGAATACCTTCTTCGTGGAATCGGGCAAGCGATACAAACTACACAAGGAAGCAGGCGGATTCCGCTATCAAGATACAGCAATCTCCGATTCGGATCTCCTCGCAACACTTAAGAACGAACCAGAGCGATTCAGTATGAATGTCGTCCTGCGGCCGCTAGTGCAGGATACGATCCTTCCGACGGCAGCCTATATAGCCGGCCCGGGCGAGATCGCCTATTTCGCACAGCTCGGTTCGGCATACACGTGGGCCGGAATGCACATGCCGGTAATTATCCCGCGCATCAGCATGACATTGGTGGACGATCGCTTTTATAAACTTGCCGACAAGTTCTCGACCTCTCTGGAGTCGCTTCTCGAGTTCGGAACAGACCTTGTGAAAGAGCTATTGAAAAGCGAACATGAGGACACAATCTCGGAGTCGTTCGAACAGTCGGTCGAAGACGCCGAGATGGCGATCGAGCGGCTGCGCAATCTCGTGGAATCGACCGATGCAACCCTCGGCGGAGCACTGACGAACCTCAAGGGAAAGACGATCACACAATTGCGGGATTTCGGTACGAAGGTTGCTGCTGCCGAACGGAAAAAGCAACAAGCCTCACGCCAACAATTCGAGAAGGCGCTCCAGGTGTTGCTCCCGGAGAACAAGTTACAGGAACGCGAATTGAACTTGGTATATTTTCTCAACCGTTACGGCATCGGGTTCTGGCAGGCGTTCAAGGCACACGTTATGGGGTCGGATCGTTCGCTCAAAGAGCACCACCTGATACCGATCTCGTCGATCCTCGAACCCAAGCCGACGGAAGCTCAATGATACGAGAACTTCCCGTCCCAAGTTGTCGTTATTAGTCCGCTTCGAAAAAGCAGGCACCCGTAGCTCAATTGGATAGAGCATCTGACTACGGATCAGAAGGTTTGGGGTTCGAGTCCCTACGGGTGTACAAACGACAATTATCGAAAAACAAGAGAAAACAAATTCTCGAAAAGCCTGGCGAAAGCCCGGCTTTTATATTTTATAACTTTCGCATTATTTGCCTTGTCTGTGTAATGTTTTTCTGAGATTCGGTACCCGTAACGGCGCCCGGACGAAGAACAATATGGGCACGTGTACACAAGGTACACTTACGTCCCAAGAAGCGAGTCTTTTTATCACTTCAATGAATAGAAGAACTCTATGCACTACGTAGAGAGAATCCGAATGTACTTCCCTTCCCAACTTCACTGTTGACCCATATTTTTCCTCCGTGCGCTTCGACGATCTCCTTTGAAATCGCGAGTCCGAGACCGACCCCGGAATGTTGATCTGTTTTGTTCAAATCCACCTGGAAGAACTTATCGAAAATCCGATCAAGATATGGCGGTTCGATACCGACACCAGTATCACTGACCACGAATTCTACCGTTGCGTTTTTCTCCGATACTAAAAGCCGCACGATCCCACCCGGCGGAGTGAAGCGTATCGCGTTGCTGAGGAGATTGATCAGCACCCACGATATTTTACTGCTGTCTGCCCGCACAAACGGGAGTTCGGATGGAAGATGAATATCCAGCGTCACCTGCTTTTGCGCCGCTTGCAGCATCATTGGTGTGACGGCCGCATCGACGATGTTTTCCGCAGTGACCGACTCCATGTGCATCAGTTCGGCTCCGATTTCAGCACGCGAGAGTTCAAGCAACTCACTCACGATCCGAAGCAGCCGCCTCACTTCGAATTTCATTGCCTCGAGTAGATGGCTTTGTTCGGTATTCAACGAGCCAACGCGCTCATCCTGTAATAGGCGAATACTCATATTCAATGCAGATAGCGGCGTGCGCAGTTCGTGCGAAACCGTTGTGACGAATCCCGATTTTGCTTCGTCGAGCGCTTTGAATTCCGAAATATTTTTAAGCTCGATGATATACCCAAGCGGCGTGCCGGTTTCTTCTTTGGTACGATTAATCCGGATCACATCTTTGAGATAGAACTCTTCTTTACCGTTGTTATAAATACGGAGATATCCTTTGTCAGCGGTAATTCGGGCGGTTGGGATCTCTATGTCTTTTATCAGTTCGGCAAGCAGGTTATTGGTTTTCGCCACTACTCGAGCATCCTTGCCAAGGATATCTTCTTCTGTCACACCGAGCAACCCCGAAGCGACCGCGTTTACAAGAACTATACTCCAGTCGTCCGACAATACGATGACAGGGTCGCTCATGCTCCCTACAATTGCCTCGGACCGCTTCTTAACAGTGATAACCGCTTCGATATTTGACCGTTCGTACTCATCTAATTTGGTCGCCATCTGGTTAAAACTGGTAGCCAGTTCGCCGATCTCATCATGGGCGGCGTACTCAATACGTTCCGAATACTTACGATTTGCAACAGCCTTGATCTTCGACGTTAATTCCGTAATCGGATGTATTACAAGTCGGGGAAACCGCACAAGCATGATAATAGCAATCACCAACGCGCCAATTGCCAGCAGGATCGTATAGAGAATCGCTTCGGCGGCCACTCGCTTTGCGCGCTCGTTTCTAAGGTACACTCCCTTCTTGTTGACTTCCAATAGCGCAATACAACTGGCCTTCAGTGATTCATAATGTTGGGCCAGATCGACCAGGTAACTAGCGTACGTGAGGGAGTCCGCACTAGCTTTCTGCGTGTACTCATTATACCTCGAATGCAACGCTTGTAGAATATCGCGCTCGCCGGGTTCGGTTACGTTCGACTCTGCCACCGAGAGATACTTGCGGAACATCGAGTCGTTTCTCGCGTATGTGGCACGATAATCCAGCGCACGAGTTTTGGGCGCGAATAGTCGGTGACTGACCGCATTGTCCATTTCATCGAGTGCATCGGTCATGTAATTTGCGGCCTCAATGCTGATAAAGTTGTCTTTGATAATATTTTCGGACGCGGTACCCAGTCGCTTCACTACGAATGCCGATGCGACTGCCAGTGCTCCGATCAGCACGGTCATGAGCCCAAGCGCAAGCAATATTCGTGTTCTGAGTTTCATACGATCATTTCGATACTACTTGAATATCGATCTCGTCGTCTTCCAGTTCCTCCATCAACGCATCGACGATTGATGTGCCGAATAGCCGCGGGAATCGCTTTGGCGCAGATTTACCGACAATCAGCAACTGAATATTCTTTTCTCGTGCAAACGCTGCAATAACTTTCCCCACGTTCGATCCTTTGAGTGTATCGACATGAGCGCCGAGCTGGGTTGCCAGCTTGAAATTATTTATGAGATGCCGTTGGACGGCGAGATCGATCTTATCGGATGAAAGGTCGGGCGTTTCAACAAACACCGCGTACCATTGTACCGCAAATCGGTCGGCAAGACGAGCGGCCTTACGAATAAGAAGCTCTGCCATCGTATAGTTTTCGGAAAGACAGACCGCAATACGTCCGAATTGTTTCTTTTTTACATCGCTGGTCTCGACATCTATCTTGCGTTCGAGCTGGTCGGCAACTTCGCGCAACGCGAGTTCGCGAAGCTTTAGCAGGTTGTCTCTTTGAAAAAAGTTGCGCAGTGCCAGCTCGATCTTCTCGGGTGCATAGATCTTTCCTTCTTTTAAGCGAGCGATCAATTCGTCGGCCGTAAGATCGAGATTTACCACTTCATCGGCACGTTTGAGGATGCTATCTGGAATGCGTTCGCTGACTTCGACGCCGGTAATTGATTCGACGATATGATTGAGGCTTTCAAGATGCTGGATGTTCACGGCGGATATAACGTTAATACCCGCATTCAACAATTCTTCCACATCTTGATATCGTTTTTCGTTGTGGCTGCCGGGGGCATTCGAGTGCGCGAGTTCGTCAACGACGATGACATCCGGATGTCGGGCGAGCGCATCGTCGATATCGAATTCTTCCAATTGTCTGCCCCGATAAAATAGCTTCTTGCGTGCGAGTTGCGGCAAACCTTCAAGCTTCTCTTCTGTTTCACGGCGGCCATGTGTCTCGACATACCCAACGAGCACATTGACGCCGAGTGAGCGTAGCGAGCGCGCTTCGTCCAGCATACGATATGTCTTTCCAACACCCGCAGCTAAGCCGATATATATTTTTAGCCTCCCGGATCGCGAACGACGAATCAGGTCGAGGAAGTTCTCGACCGACCGTTCGCGCGATATGTCGGTACCATTACTCAATCCATCGGATGAACACAATACATAGTCTTCATTGTACGGCGTATCAGAATCGTACTAAGACGGCCCCGATAAACCTCGTCTCATTTTTTACGAGATCGGGTGCCCAACTGGTGGGCACGGTGCCGGTCGTATATCCGGTGGGGCCAGTCACACCGCCTGGGCCTGCAAAATACGGCACGTCTGCCTCGCGATGAACTACTTGAAATTGATACTGGACATAGTCGTTCGGCATCCAATCGACACCGATCGTTGCATCCCATCCATGGAACGGATCCCCGGGATTTGCAGTGAAGGGATGCGAACCGGCTGTCGTCGTAGGATCATTCGGGTTCGGTAGTGGACTTGCGTCACCCGTCGGATAGAGCACGAGATAACGACCAGGGTTATTGATATACCCTGCGCCTATCGTCGCACCGATGTGGTCGTTGGCAAACCACATCCGGTTGTAGAACATCCCACTGATGAAATACTGCTGCTGTTGGCCTGCGACTTTTGAAATACCGGAGACAATACCATCTCCGTCTTCGAAGCCGAAATCCTGCGTCACAGAGAACGCCATCTTTGAAAGTCCGCTCGAACCGGGATTATTATAATACCGTAGCAGAAAACTGTTGTCGGTATGGAAGCGCATGCGGTCAGGAAGTCCGGCTGCGTCATGTCCGTAATAATTGTTCGAGAGAACCTGAATGGATTCAAGCGGGCGCCAGGTGAACTGAAGGCCGATCCCAGGACCGTTATTGAACTTGGCGTAGGACTGCCAACCGTTCACCAGCCATAGCTCGAACTTCATCCGATCGCTCGGAAACATTTGAATACGCATCCCATTAAAGAACCACGGCGTATTATCCGACGTGAACGACGGCTGATATGTCCAGTTCTCTGCGTTATAATAGGAAAAGAGGCCCACGTATGACATGAAAAGGCCAACATCGACATTAATCCCATGCATCGCATCGAAATGATACCCCGCGTTTGCTTCGCTAAGATAGCGGTACGCATTTGTGAGATCATACTGCCCGTGATATGGACTGTAATCGTTTCGCGGAACGACGGTCGACCGAGTACCGATCTGCAATAACAGTGAGGCACGTGCATTGTCGTAGTGAAAGTCTCCGCCGAGCGCAGCAACATTGATCGCAAATTCGTTATCGCGCGCAAGTGATGTCGAACCAATAACCGTATGATCGACGGGATGTTGATTCGATGCGGTATAGTTTGCATCCAGTAAGAAACGCCACGTGACCACTTTCGAATCGAGCAGTGCCGTGTGACGACGATCATTTCCCATGACCCAAGTAAAGTCCCCCCAGGCAAACGGCTCACTGGAGGGTTGCGAGGCAGCTACAGTATCGGTTACCACCGTTGTAACTGGCTGAGAATGCATACTCGTATCCTGTTTGTCAACTGTCATGTTCGAAGCACCGAAGACGACATCTGCGATAAACAACGATGCTGCTACGGCTGCCAGTATTGCAAGGCTATTTCTTCGTATGGTGTTCATTGTCGTTTCTTAAGAGAAGTATGTACACTAGTCCATTAATGATGCAAGAATAACCCGGTCGCTGCAAACAAACATGCTAATAGCAGCGCAACGACGCAACAGACAACGATCAGTCGGCGGAAGCTCTGCTGCTCGCCGGGCGTCATTTGCACGTACAGCATATCGTTGCCCCCCGTTCACGTATTACTTCAATTCATCCAAGGCGATGTTCAGCTTGAGCACATTGACGCGCTCGGTGCCGAAAAACCCGAAGATCGGATGCTCGATGTGTTCGTCAACAAGCGAACGGAGTCTTGTTTCCGACAGTCCGCGCACACGTGCGATCCGAGCAATCTGGATTCGCGCAGACTGCGGCGATATATGCGGATCGAGCCCGCTGCCGGAGGCGGTCACGAGGTCGGTGGGGATATCGCCCGGCTGCACTCCAGCATTATGCACCATAAACGAATCGATCCGCGCCTTCACGGCGGCGATGTGGTCCGGATTAGTCGGTCCCTGGTTCGATCCGCCGGATGCAGCAGCATTATAGTCGACTGCGGAGGGACGTCCCCAAAAGTACTTATCGTCGGTGAATTTCTCGCCGATATTTTCGTACCCAACAACGGAGCCGTGTACCTTGATCGGGAATCCGTCTGCTGCATTTGGCGCGATGCGTCCGACCGCCCAAATAAAGACGGGATACACAAGTCCGAAGAGTACGATCAGAATAAACGTGAGTCGTAGAGATATGCGAAGATCATTCATGTCTTGTTCTCCTGTTCTTACACGATGCCGATTGTTACGAGAAGCAGATCGATGGCTTTGATCCCGACGAAGGGTACGATGACACCACCAAGCCCGTAGATCAGCAGATTTCTCGCCAGCAATTTGCTCGCACCAATTGGTTTATATTGTACACCACGTAACGCAAGAGGTATCAACATCGGGATGATTATGGCATTGAAGATTACAGCAGAAAGAATCGCAGACTGTGGGCTGGCGAGCCCCATGATATTCAGCTTCTGCAGCGATGGTATCGACGCGATAAACAAGGCCGGGACGATCGCGAAATATTTTGCCACGTCGTTTGCGATGGAAAATGTCGTAAGCGTCCCGCGAGTGATCAACAGTTGTTTCCCGATCTCCACAATCTCGATAAGCTTGGTAGGGTCATTATCGAGATCGACCATATTGCCTGCTTCTTTTGCCGCTTGTGTCCCTGAGTTCATTGCGACACCGACATCCGCTTGTGCGAGCGCCGGTGCATCGTTTGTGCCGTCTCCCATCATTGCAACAAGTTTGCCTTGTGCCTGTTCGCGACGGATGTACTCGAGTTTGTCTTCGGGCTTCGCCTCGGCAATAAAATCATCGACTCCTGCTTTCTCGGCGATGTACTTTGCCGTGAGCGGATTGTCGCCGGTAACCATGACAGTCTTGACACCCATTTTCCGTAACCGGGCAAACCGTTCGGTGATGCCGGTCTTGATGATGTCCTGTAGTTCGATTACTCCGGCAAATGCACCGTTCTCGGCGACGGCAAGAGGTGTGCCTCCATTCGATGCGATGGTGGTGACCACATCGTTCATTGCATTCGGAATGTTGCCGCCACTGCGTTCGACAAGTTGACGAATGACGTCGATCGAGCCCTTGCGGATCGACGCGCCGTTCGACAGATCGACACCGCTCATTCGCGTTTGTGCCGTAAAGTTAATAAACGTCGAGCCACCGTAATCGCCGCGACGTACCGATACACTGTGCGATTCAGCTAGTTCGAGGATCGACTTGCCCTCGGGAGTCTCATCCGCCAGTGAACTTATCGCGCACAACCGCATGAACTCGGATTCCGGACGGTCATTCGCCGCATGAAACTTCGTCGCCTTACGGTTGCCAATCGTGATCGTCCCGGTCTTATCGAGCAGCAGCGTGTCGATATCGCCCGCGGTTTCTACCGCCTTGCCAGACTTGCTAATCACATTGGCGCGTAACGCACGATCCATCCCTGCGATGCCGATTGCGGAGAGGAGACCTCCAATCGTTGTGGGAATCAGGCACACAAAGAGCGAGACGAGCGAAGCAATGGTGATCGGAGTATTTGCATACCGTCCGAACGGTTCGAGTGTCACGGTAACTATGATGAACATCATCGTAAGACCGGCAAGGAGGATCGACAGCGCAATCTCGTTCGGTGTTTTTTGGCGCGATGCCCCCTCGACAAGCAAAATCATTTTGTCCAGGAATGACTCACCGGGATCGGTCGTCACGCGGACGACGATCATATCGGAAAGGACCTTCGTCCCGCCGGTTACTCCCGATTTGTCACCACCTGCTTCGCGGATGACAGGTGCGGATTCCCCTGTAATCGCCGATTCGTCGATGGTTGCGAGACCTTCGATGATTTCGCCGTCCATTGGGATATATTCGCCGGTGACCACCTGAAACACATCACCTTTGCGTAATTGCTGCGAACTGACAACACGGCGTTCTCCGTTCGGCAACAATACTGTTGCAGGCGTTTCCTCACGAGCTTTGCGCAAGGAAGCCGCCTGCGCTTTGCCACGCGCTTCTGCAATTGCCTCTGCAAAGTTCGCGAACAGGAGCGTCACGAATAGGATAAGAGTGATCAGCGCATTATACCCAAGACTGCCTTGTGCTGCATCGGGCCGAATTGCCAGCAGGATTGTCACCACGATCATGATCGCCGTGCCGACCTCGACAGTGAACATCACCGGGTTCTTTACCATCAGTTTCGGCGAGAGCTTCCGAAACGACTCTTTGAATGCCACTCCTGAAAGTTCGCGATCGAACAATGTGGGGTTTGTTTTACCTACAGCCGCGGACATAGTGATTTCCTTGCAAAGAGATTATTTGAGAGACGACAACGATTCTGCGATCGGACCCAACGCGAGTGCGGGAAAGAACAACAGAGCGCCGAGAATCGCAATGACGGTCAGTAGCACAACCCCGAACGTGAACGAGTGCGCATGGAGTGTGCCGGCCGATTCCGGCACCGTGCGTTTGCTCGCAAACGCGCCGCCGATCGCGATCGGACCGATGATCGGGATAAACCTTCCGAGGAGCATCACAATACCGCAACTGATGTTCCAGAACACCGACGGCGAATCGCCAAGCCCTTCGAACCCCGAGCCGTTATTTGCCGATGCCGATGTGAACTCATAGAGCATCTCGGAAAAGCCGTGATATCCCGGATTAAGAAGCCACCCAAGGGTCTTTGCCGGATGCGCGGTCGTCGTCCACACATGCGACGACAGCGCCGTGCCTGCGAGAATGAGCAGCGGATGCATCAATGCGATAATCACGGCAATCTTCACTTCTTTCGCTTCGATCTTCTTGCCGAGGAATTCAGGTGTTCGCCCGACCATCAGTCCGGCGATGAAGACAGCCATGATTACGAAGACGAACATATTGATAAACCCGACACCGACACCACCGAAGAATGCATTGAGCTGCATACCAAGCATGATGAACATACCCGATATCGGCGTGAAGCTGTCGTGCATCGCATTTACCGATCCGTTCGATGTGCAGGTGGTTGTAATGCTCCACAGTGCCGATTGCGCCGCACCGATTCTTACTTCCTTCCCCTCCATACTTCCCTGGGATTGATCGATTCCCAGGTGTGCAAGCGATGGATTCCCAGTTTTTTCGGAGATCAGTGTCGGCACCAGTAAGATTGCATATCCAACAAACATGACGCCAAAGATCATCAACGCCAATTTCCTGTTGCCGACGAAGTGTCCGAATGCCCATACCATAGCCATTGAGATAAGGATGATGCATACGAACTCAATCGCATTCGTGAGGTATGTCGGGTTCTCAAACGGATGTGCGGAATTCGGACCGAAGAATCCCCCACCATTGGTGCCGAGTTGCTTGATCGAGACCATCGCAGCAACCGGGCCGTGCGCGACATGAACTGTATCGCCCTGTGGGGTGATAACCGTCGATGCACCGGTGAATGTCATCGGAGTGCCGCTCAACAGAAGGATGATTGCAACAACGACCGAGAGCGGCAACAGGATGCGTGTGCATGCCTTTACCATGTCCACATAGAAATTGCCGAGCTTTCCGGCACTCTTGACCGAAAGTGCACGGAACAATGCAACCATCGCTGCGATACCGGTGCCTGCGGAGACGAATTGCAGAAACGTGAACACAAGGAGCTGCGAGAAGTACGATGCTCCTGTTTCACCGGAATAATGCTGCAGGTTTGTATTCGTCATGAAGCTGATCGCCGTATTGAACGCCTGATCGGGCAACATCGACGGGATATGATCCGGGTTGAGAATCGGATTCCATCCTTGTGTGCACAGCACTACCGTCGCCCAGACGAACCACACAAGATTGATCGTGAGCAAGGCCTTGAGACTTTGCTTCCAATCCATATCCTGGGTAGTGTCGATCCCGGCAATCCGGAAGAACCATCGTTCGAGCGGCGCCAACCAATCGAAGAACGATCTTCGACCCATGAACACGTTCGCACAGTATCTTCCCAGTGGGATAGAAAGGCCGACTACCAGAGCAATAAGAAGTACGACACTCAGGATATCCATGATCGCATAGCGTTAGAATTTCTCGGGCTTGATCAGCACATAACCGAGGTAAAAAAACAACACGATACTGATTACAAAGAGAGTAATAAGCATAGGGGTCAGAGCTTTGCAAATGCATCAATACTCTTGAAGAAGAGACCGAAGAAGGCGAGCCCTACTACAAGCAAGCCGATACTGCTGAGAATATCCATTTCGCCAAATGTTTTTCACATGGACCTATATCAAATTCCGTGCCAATCTGAAGCGCTCAAAAAGGACTCTCTAACGAGGCAACTGCATGCGCCGACCCTCTCAAAATGAGAAGACCAGATCATTTTGAATGGGTTGGATGAAGAAAACGAAGAGTCAGCTACACGTCAGAGACCGTACTCTTTTAACTTCCGGTACAGCGTCGCTACACTGATGCCTAATAGCGTCGCGGCCTGCGTCTTGTTATTGCTGCATTTGCGCAGGATGTCGGTGATGTGTTTTCGCTCGAGTTCGTCCAGTGTTGGGATAACGTCATGGGCGGCAGAGGCATCCGAGTTTCGCGCCGAGCGAACGTCTTCGGGCAGCAGATCTTCGGTGAGCGTGTTGCCGGTGGATAGGATGACCGCCCGTTCGATCACATTCTTGAGCTCGCGAATATTGCCGAGCCATCGGTGGCGTTTAAGCGCAGTCACGAAACCACTGCTCATACCCGAAATGTCTTTGCCGAATTCCGATGCGAACGATCGTAGGAAATGATATGCCAGCAGATCGATGTCGTCAAGGCGTTCGCGAAGCGGCGGGAGGAAGATTGTAAAGCCGTTGAGACGGTAGTAGAGATCTTCCCGGAAGAGTTTTTCACCGACCGCTTCCCGCAGATTGACATTCGTCGCTGCAATGATACGAACATCAATAGGTCTTGGCTTCGTCTCGCCGAGACGCGTAATGCTACGAGACTCGAAGGTGCGCAGCAATTTTGTCTGTGTCTCCGGCGTCATATCGCCGATTTCGTCGAGGAAGATCGTGCCCGCATTCGCTTCTTCAAAAAAACCGCGTTTATCGGTCACTGCCCCGGTGAACGCCCCTTTGGCATGGCCGAAGAGTTCGGATTCCTGAATATCTTTCGGGATTGCGCTGCAGTTAATGGCAACAAACGGCCCGTTGCGGCGCTTCGACGAACGGTGGATTGCTTCGGCAAAGAGTTCTTTTCCGGTCCCGGTCTCACCAAGTAAGAGGACGGTTGTGTCAGTAGTGGCCACTTTTTTTGCAAGCTCGATTGCACGCGCAATCGCTTCTGAGGAGCCGATCAACTTTGAAAATTCGACCTTCGAATCGATCCGTTGCTGAAGCTCTCGCAACTGTTTGCGTAACGATGCTCGTTCAGCCGCCTTTTGGACAGTAAGCACAACACGATCGTCTTCTTCTCCCTTGGTAATATAATCGAATGCTCCATGTTTTATTGCGGTAACGCCGCCTTCGATGGTGCCGAACGCCGTTATCACAACGATCTCGATATCGGGATACTGTTCTTTGAGTTGAGAGACCAACTCTACACCGTCTGCATCTGGTAGCCTTACGTCGGAGACCACAACATAGATTAGTTCTTCTTCAAGAGTTTTCCTCCCCTTCGCCGCGTTTTCTGCTTCAAAGACGGTGAATCCTTCCAGTGTTAGCAACTTCGCCAACAGGGTACGGAGCGAGGGTTCATCATCAATGATCAGTACTGGCAGATTAGTCATTATTGACGGAAGTCTATTCGATGCGTACCGTAACAACTTCCACGGGAGGTGTGTTGCGTCATGAGATGTCTCGCAGTCGATATCCGGTTTATCCCCCTGCTTTTGCTATTGCGTCTTTCAGTATGGTTGCCGGATCAAGTTTTGGGATTGTCCATTTAATATCCGATACCGACGGTGGTCGGAAGGACTTATCACTCGCGTAGTGCAGTGGCGCTTCCAGCCCAAACTGCAAGCCGGTGTCATATTGATATCCTGCAAGTCTCCATACCTTTTTCCACTCTTTGGTCAGAGCCGTTGCCGTCACATCCCCGTCGATCGATAGTCCAAGAATAAGCCCCGCATTGATTCGGCCGATGGCATCGAACTCGATGTGATTCTTTGTGTAATGGAGTTGAAGATCTGCGCTGGCAGAGCCACTAAGGTCGGCTTGAGCCCCAAGGGTCAATCCGCCGGAAACGGAGGCAACCCACACATCGATCGCAAGGGCACCACGGATCGAGCCACCGATCCCGGCTCGTGCACCGACATATAACTGTGTTCCAATGATCACGTCGACGTCCGGCTTATCATCAAGCGGATTGAATGCCGCCTCGATCTTGGTGTTGCGTAATTGGCCCGGTCCGACCGAGTAATGGATCCCTATCCCACCATCGATCGTGATTACCAATCCAACAGGCCCGATCGACGCCCCGGGGATCGGAATCTTAATAGTCGGAATGTGTAAGAGTGTCTGTTGACCAGCCCGTGCGGCAAACAGTTCGATGGGTTTCGTGACTTCGAGCGCTCCTTTGACCCGAACGGACTTATCTTCTTTGAGAATAATCCCAGCCTTCGCCTGAAGGTTATCGGTAATCTGATAGGTCATCGACCCTTCGCCAGAAAGTTTATTTTCTTCACTTAGTTTGACACTCAGACTACCGGCGGCCTTCCCCTTTGCGAACGTGATCGTACCTTCCCCGCTGATCTTACCGTCATTATAGGTAATCGAAATCGTACCCTTTAGTCCATTGATCGTGATGCCGGTCTTTCCAGAACCGTTGAGATGTGTCCCGTCATGCTCGAACGATAACTGAACCGGATCAACCCCGCTAACCGGGATCTTCAATTGTCCCGACCCGGCGAGGACAAATTTCTGATCCTTATATACCAGCGACATCGAGACCGTATTGCCATCCCCTGGAAGCACGATTGACAATCCACCTTCCGCAGCTAAACCGTTCGGGCCGATCGATACTGTTGCGTGTACGTCCCGTGTATTTGGAATACTGCTCGTTGCAATCGCAATGGAGCCGGTCCATCCACCAGATTTCGAGTACTTAACTTCGCCATCGGCTGCACTAAGACCGGGAATATTTGCATGAAGTGTACCTTTGGCAACGAATTCATTGTTCTCTACGGTAGCAGTAACCGAGCCGGTGGCATACGGGGTTGCCTCGGGCCCGAGAGCAAACTCGATGGTACCGGACGGCTTAAATTCCGGTGCAAGTTCAAGAGCAAGCTCGTCTTTCGTAATACGGAAGTTGGGGATCGGGGATTTTTTGCCCGCAAGTCCGAGTCCCTTTGTCACTGCAAGTCTCGACGGTCCGAACGCAACGGTGAGATCTCCAAAAAGCGGGATCGACGGATGTATTATTCCTTCTCCCGCCAAACCGTCCGGCTCAAGCATAAACTTCGTAAACTTACCGGGGCTCAAATATGGGTAGTCGATTGGCACGCTGAGCTTAGATGCCGAGAGTTTCAGTGTGCCTGAAACAACATCCAGCATGACTTCCACCGGACTGGAAGTCGTCACTGGCGGCCCCTCATTGGCTGGGTCGAACCTGGCAATGACGTGATGCACCGACTTCGATCGGTCGAGACGGACGAGTGTCAAGCCCGCAACGGCTTTCGCGACCGCCTGATTTTCGGCGACTGGCGACTCAAGGATCTGATCGACCCAACTCTTCGCACCAGCAGGCTTCGACTTACTGACATAGAGCACCAGCGGCTTTTCGGCGACGGATATTGGGTACTCTGCCAGATCCGCTTTGAGGGCGTCATTCTGCTGAGCGACGACCGATGAGGCATTCGTCGATAAAAAGTACGAAGCAGGATCGGTATCGATTGCATTATCTATTATAACGGGGTTTGCAACGATTGAAGCCTTTGTATCCGAGTTGACGGCGGTACATTCGAGTTTCGTCGGAACGGCACGCTCGGCTTTCATGACTGCAAGTTGTGGATCGTTCGCAGGAACGGCTTGACTTCGAGCAGTGATTTGGCTCTCGAGTGCAGGTCGCTGTTCGTATTTCGCTTCGACGCTAAAATCGACCGCTTGGCCTTGATCAAGGACAGCCGTCTTGACCGGGACCTCGAACGCACGCAAATGCGACTCTTCGCCCCAATTATTGGCATTCTGTGTAAGCGGTGTTAGGTTTTGCCAATCTGCCCCCGTACCACCGAGCACACCGTTGAGTAAATGTCCTCGAACATAATATGTTGTACCACCGGCCGTTTTGGCGCCGCCCGAATCATTCACATTCTTTCGTTGACGAAGGATATCCCACTTCGAGTTTGTGACGGTCGGTTTCGAACCTCCGGTAACGGTCTTCGTTAGACGACTAACAGTCACCTTCGAGCCGAAGCCGCCGTCGGCAGTTGTCGCACCGAATGTGATCACATTATCGCCAGTGATAGGCGCAGTGCCGGCGGTTTTTGCACTATCGCGCATGATCATCGGCTCTTTGGCGGTTATAGTTTTCCGTTGAACCGAGGATCCTCCCGTTTGCTGTAGCGTGTGCGTCAATTCATGCGCAAGAAGATGCTGCCCTTGATGTGTATGCTGTTCGAACTTATTCGCACCGAAAAAAAAATCCGAGCCCACGGTAAATGCGTTAGCTCCAAGTGCCCTTGAGAGTTGAGAGGCTTCTGGACCGGTGTGTACTTTGACGGCAGAAAAATCTTCGCCGAATCTGAATTCCATAAAACTCTTTGTCGGTTGCGGGAGTCCAGAACCGCCGCCGCGAGATGCACTGATACGATGTGCGACCGATTGGCTCACAATCGCTTCTCCGCCGCCAGACGTTTGTGTGGATGACGAGTTTGTAGTTCCGTCAGCCTGTCGCTGCGCGCGTCGATCGTCTTCGTCGCATATAGTGCATTTGCGCTGAACGAAATCGGGCGTAGGCATTCGCATCACTCTCGATGCCGTGAGATCAGCTTCGCGTTCGAGCGGATGATTCACATCCGAGATGCGGAGTGGCGAAGCCGATTGCACCGATGCGGCTGAAGCCTTCGGCACAGAGGTAGCTTGTATAGAGTGTGAGTGGTCTTTGGACATTCAGGCAGTACAGGATTATCAGAAGCGCATGATCATCGCATCAATTGCATTTACACGTGTGCGCGTATGTGCGACTCTCTTTGTTCGTCTTCATTTTAAGAATTGATATCAGCGCTTATGATCGTACGCGGCGGACGGAAGATGGGGTAAGAGTTGCAGCTATTGGCGAATCTACCCCGCAGCGCGCTTCCATAGGGCACCTCGTTCTTGCGCACGTTTTTTCTGTGTCGACGCCATCGATACACAACTTCAACGTACTATATATACAGGGTAACATCGCTATCGGTCATCACACCTTTTTCTTATAGAAATGGATATAAATGTCTCCCGCTGGAACATCCCCCCCACCATTATTATAAAACGCTCCGTATGATTTCACGCTTGTCAGCATACTCATTGTCGGGTGTTGTGGAAGTGAGGATAACGGAGAGAGATAAAACCATTTTACCGCATTATCAGCGATCTCAGGATCGAGAGATGGAAAATTCTCGGTAAAATGATATGGTTTCAACTTCAACTCGATCACACTTGAACCTGGTGAGGCTTCATGCACTTTTTGCCCCCGAGCTCCTACAGCATTGACAGCACCACGCGCACGCAGGAGGTCACAGGTTTTTTGAGGATCCCATTTTTCCGGAGTATACCTATTATCTTTTGTAGGATAGATACCACTCGTTTCTCCCCACGAAACCTTACTGAGAGTACCCGTCATTTGTACAGGACACGCTTTTCCGTCCGACTGATTAGCTTGTGACTGCTGGGGCTGGTTAGCTTTTGATTCTGCCAGATGTAGGTCGCCGAATCCGGCACGCTGGATGCGTTTTGCGACAATATTTGAACTCTGTTGCAGGGTGTGTGTCAATTCGTGTGCCAGCAGATGCTGACCGCTTGTGGTCTCGGGCGAATACTTCCCTGCACCGAAGTAAATATTATTCCCGATTGTAAACGCCTGTGCATTCAGATCCCGGGTGAGATGCTGTGCTTCGCTATCATTGTGGACACGCACGCTGGAGAAGTCTGTTGCGAACCGACTCTCCATAAAACTCTGTGTCGCGCCGGGCAACGTCGACCCGCCGCCCGCACGCTGTTGGATGCGGCTCGCAATAGCATCGGTCACCGCAACTCCATCTCCATCTGCCTTTCGATGGATGTGCGTGTCTTCTTCCTCGCACGCAGCACACTTGCGCTGGATCAGCGCTGGGGAGGGCATGCGCATGACGTGATTCGCCATCGCATCGGCTTCATGTTCCGCCGGATCGTTTGTCGAACCGAGTATCATCTTTCGTTGGATGCGAGTCGCCGAAGCCGAGCTCGTCGGTGTCCGTCTTGTATCCTGTTCGCCGTGCTTCGATTGTGTGTGCATTGTCATATCCCTTCCTGCCAGATCGACCCATCGGTCATGCGATCTTTCCCTCTTTTCGATATTCGTTCTTTATGCCTTCGATGATATCGTCAACAGTAATGGTCACTTCACTACGTTTAAGCGCTTCGAGCGATGCGAATCGCGCGACGTTCATGATCGCACCTCCCGATATCTCATACTGCTGTCCGATTCGACGTATCTCTTCCGGCCCCGGCGGCTGCGACAGCGGACTGAACGCATTCTGCCACAAGCGCACACGCTCATTGAACTGGGGCTTCGGAAAATTGATCACGGCCTGCAAGCGGCGAGTGAATGCTTCGTCCACATTATTGCGCATGTTCGACGCAAGAATCACAAGACCCGGGTAATCTTCGAGCCGTTGCAACAGATATGCAATCTCCTGATTCGCATATTTGTCGTGGGAATCCGAAATGGCCGTGCGGGCACCGAAGAGTGCATCGGCTTCGTCGAAGAATAAAATCCACCGCTTGTTTTCTGCCTTACGAAATACTTTTTCGAGATTTTTCTCGGTTTCTCCGATATACTTCGAAACGACCATCGACAGATCGATGCGGTACACATCGAGCTGGAAGTATTTCCCGAGCAATGCCGCCGTTAGTGTTTTGCCCGTTCCCGGGGGGCCAAAGAACAATGCTTTGAAGCCGGGTGAAAGTTTTGTATGCATTCCCCAGTCCTCATAGAGCGTCCGACCATGTTCAAGCCATGTGCGGATCTGCTCAAGTTGACGCATCGTATATTCATCGACGATCAGATCCGACCATTCATACGCTGTGGTCAACTGCTTGGCCGGAAATTCCATGCTGAATTGCGGCTTGCGAACGTTGCCGGTCGTAAAGAAATCGACATACTCTTCCGAAAGAGCAATGCCGCTACTAAACGACGGTTCCGACGATCCGGCAGTATCGAATGAGAGAATCGAATGCGCTGAGAAAACATGCGACGGCTCGAAGAGACGATGCATCCGAAATCGCTCCGAAAGATCGTTGCCGGTCGCAATGAAGAGCGCTGTTTCAATCGTCGGTAAAAATCCGCCGTGGCGCACTCCTTTGAGCCCGCCGAATTCGCTGTATCCCCGGCCGGTCGCAGTATTGACCGACAGAAATACATCGAGTAAATGCGGCTGCACATGCGGAATAATCGCCAGCATAAGTATGATGCGTTCGGTCGGTGTGAACTCGTAATATTGCACCAGTTGTGCATACACCGACTGATCTCCGCGCAGATCCGGCGGTTCGGGCATGGTAAACGGTACCGACGAAACGGAAGGCGGTGCTTCGGTCGATACATGGCTGGCAGAACCGTTCGACGAATGTGTCTTATGCGTCAGCCACTGTTTGGCTGTACTCTCATGGCCATTCGTGTGTACTGAAGATTCATGGCTCGCAAGACGACGATTTACGACTTGGGAAAACCAACCGATCTCTCGCGCAATGCACGCCGCATTCGCATCGACCGGATCGACGACAGGCTCCCGAATGGTCAGTTCGTGTACGTCAGTCATCTACCATTCCACCTCTATTGGGAGATTGGTCCAGGGAAATGTGACGCGTGATATGGTCCAGGGTAAGCGTTCGAGCAGTACATCGACTGTACGACGTTCGACAACAAGATGCCATGAATGCTCACGACGTTCAAGCAAGCCGGGACGCCGTAGAAATGTCTCGCGCAATCCGGCAATCGACGTATTCTTGAGCACTGACCAATTCTCGACGATGGCGTGCAACAGCTCATCACACTGCGCGCACCGTTCGCTCGTCATCGGCGCACCCGGAGGGATTGGCTCGCGCAGATCCAGCCCGCACCATAACTTCTCCATTACGAGCAAGTGCTCTTCGACATCTCCTCTGCCATACGAAAGATATCCAAGCGCCTGTACCGCTTCGAATCGATGCGCACCGGATACAAATTCGTTGTTCCTTGTGAACCCGTGTCGCTCGAAGAACATAGGAATGTATACCGCGGCAATCACCAATCCGGCCGTATTCGTTGAGAGAGACTCAATTGCGTCGATACCCGTACTACCTTGTGGACTCGATAGAATGGTATCCGTCTTCATACTCGGAACAGGCTCTTCGGTGTGTGATAACACAGCTTGAAGCGATCCGGCAGAGAGGCTAAAGAGCGTTTCTATAGTTGAGATTATCGATGCACCTTCTGGACCGGCGATGGCTATATCTTGACCGACAGCAGCAACGACCAAGTTCATCATCATTCGAGCAAGTGCCGAATTCGTATCCGACCCTGAAAGCAATGAGCCCCCAGCTCGAATGATCTCGCGAGCTACTGTTTGTTTGGAAGTAGCTACACTGTCAAGTATTCCCGTATAACTCGTCTTCAGTTGATTAATACGCTCAAAAAATGCCTGTACTGCCGATGTCAATATTGAGGAGCTACCCACGATCAATGCAATTGCATCGTCGCTACACCGAAGCGCCATGCGCTCCCAGGCGTACGAAGCATCTTGTGTTTCACGAAGCGCATTGAGAAGCCATTGAAGAGAGGGAGCGTCGAGTAGGAGTATCTGCTCGTTGAGATCGAATGTGTCTGATACAGCCCACCAGGGCAGCGTGCCCGTCTTTAATGCATAGAGAATGTTTTCGAGCGTCGACTGATGTAGAAGTTCACGTCGCTCCTCGAGCGTGCGTTCGTTGCGACGAATTTGCAACTCGGCACGAAGTTTTTCACGCACAAGCACCAATAAGTCACGCTCCATACTATCAGGACGCACGAGGCCAAGATCGAGCTCAAGGCGATCGATAACGAGTAACTCGCTTGCGTCAACTGCATCATTACACACTTCGTCGATTGCTTCGATAAGTCTCGGCTGGATCGACGATGCGAAATGCCTGCTCAAATTCAATGCCCATTCCTCGTCACGACAAGTCGTGTCGAGGCGGATACGCCGGATCGTATGTATCTGTTCGGACGACATCAATCACATTCGTCAAGACACGTACCACATGTCTGCAACGTGTTGAGCACATCGACAAGCGGATTCGTGACTTCATACGATGGCAACTCAGTCTGCGACATTTCCTTCAACCAAGGTTGGAAGACGTCTTCAAAGCGCTTCATCTCCAGAACTCCTACCCATCGAATACGGATATCGACATGAGCGGGCGATTCAGACCGAAGCGTCCTCTCGACAAGTTGACGAAATGTCTTGTCACGGAATCGTTCGGGCCAGCACGGAAGCACGACGGTCGATCGAAGCGAATACGGATCTTCGTCGTTATCGCATGGGTCGGCTTGGCAATATAGATCGAGTTCGAAACTGAGATATTGCATCATCTCCGCGATAGCAAATTCGATCTCGTTCGTAGAATCGGAGTCGTTACCCGCCGGCTTCTTGTGAAAGCGGAATGCACTTTGCCCTAAGACGACGCCATGCGTGCCAAGGATCAGGAAACCGTACTTTACTTTTGTCGGATCTTCCGCCCCGTTAGAAACGATCTCGTAATTCACGCGCTCGGAACCGAATTCCTGCAAATCGCGCACACGTTGCGTCAAGTCTTCATACCGCAGGAAGCGAAGGTTGATCATCGGCGTCCCGTCGGTCGGTACCTTCTGGAAGAGTACCGATTCGTCGAACAGCTTGGTCGTGGAATTAAACC
Organism: Bacteroidota bacterium; assembly: GCA_018266755.1. NCBI lineage: Bacteria > Pseudomonadati > Bacteroidota > Bacteroidota bacterium. The sequence goes on along the minus strand of JAFDZW010000001.1, from coordinate 185,834 downwards.
CCATATACTCAAGCTGCCAGGGTGGCAGCCCGTAACACAATTTTGCCGGAATGCGAGTGATCTTCTTGCGATAATGAATCGTATCGGTATTTTGACCTGCGCCGATTGCAATATCACACGCATCGAGACAAATGTCGAGGAGTGAGACAGGCATAACTGTAGCGTCCTCACCGACCACCTGATCAATCTTGGGGCGGAGTAAAATATGTTCGACGAGGTGCATTCCCTCGTTCGCGTTGATTGCCGCCATAATCGCTTCGAGCCGCGAGAACGCTTCGGCACGCTGTTCGGGCTTTTCGTACTTCTTCCCAGTTGCAAGAAGGTCCGCTGTCTTCGGATCGGTACCGTTGTATAGCTCGAACCAGAACGTCCCGACGATGCCGGCCGTGGCTCGGCTTTTTTGCTTGCGCTCGGAGCGGAACACAAAAAACTTTTTGTTCGAAGCATGCGTGAGAATGTCGGTCAGCAGTGATTCCGCACAGCATCCGTCAAGCACCGGGACGCTTACCAGAAGCGGGTCACCTTGCGCTGTCGAATCGACGATGACAATCTCTTTCTTTGGCGGTGGAGGTGTTGAGGCCGGTGCGGTGGACCGAGTTGGTGTTTCGGCAGCGGCATCGCGAACAATGATATTTGTCGGAACAAGCGAGCGGCGACGGACATCGGCAAAACCAAGTAGACGGCCCGCACGGCGCTCCGTACCCGATATATTCTCGGTATCCCAATAACGCGCCGATGCATAATTATAGCCTTGGCTGCGACCGGAGCTGATTCCGTAATAGTGTCCGTCACGCAGGATATTCGACTTGTCTCGAATCAGACGTTTGTCTGAATTCGGCCACTGACTTCGTACGATCCCTTCATACTCGGATAGATCTTCACCGAAGCGTGCGAGCATGTGATCGAGAAATGTATTCCGACGCAACGCGAACAACTCTTGATTCTCGACCAGACCTTGCACGATATGGCTGAATGTTGCTGCAACCTGATCCGATGTTTGATTCGGAGCATGTGTCCCATGCATCAATATCTCTTGTAAGCCTGCGAGTTGGTTGACTGCGGCTGCGAAATATGTATGCTTCGGTGTCAGATCGAACGTATACAGGTCTCGAATATGATCGAGCTGCACAAGATAGTCGAACAGCATTTGCTCGAAGAAGAGCAGATACCCACGCAACTGTAACGCCTGGACTTTCCGCAGTTCGCTCGCATTGGCTGGCAGCCCCGCACGTTCGCTCACACCGTAGGTCATCGGTAGTGAATACGTGATCGGGTAGTAATCCTGCAACTGCATGTTTTCGCCGACTGGGATCGGAAGATCGGTATCATGTCCTGTCAGATCATGCGAACGTTCGGCCGCTTTGAGATCGCCGAACAATTTCAGCATTCGTGCCGGACGTCGGTCGTCGTCACGTCCGCTATAGTATGAATAGATCTCTCGAGACTTACACATCAGCACCGACGACCGCTCCGGGACGATCCTCGCGACTTTCCGCTCGGCCTGGAGCCGTTCGACCCATTGTGCGAAGAACCGGCGAGCCGATTCGAGTGTATCCGTGACCGCAGCATTGGTCTGGACGATATGGAAGTACAAAATTCCTTTGACACCCGAGATCGACGCGATCGTTGCAAGCAGATCCGAAAGATAAATATCCCGATACAGATCCGTCGCCTCCAGATCGGTCGAGTCGATCCATCCATGATCGAGCGCCGGTCCTTCGAAGATTTCGTCCACCTGATACCCCCGTTCGAGCATCTGCTCGAGGGTCAACCGAGGCACCGACGGAGTGAAGTACCGATACAATTCGAAGAACATCTCGGCAAGCACCTGGTCGGGATCGGCCGTTTCTTCGAGTTCGATCGATGCCCGAATCCCGAAGTCCTCATATTCGACCGCATCAACCGAGAGAAAATCTTCGCACAGGTTGCGATGACGCGCCAAACGATCGATCGCGAGTTGACGAACTGATTCACGGTGACCGGCATCGAGGACGTCTTCTTCATACTCGATCATCACATTGTAGAGACCTTCGAATTCGACGATTTTTGAATCGAGGTTGGTCGGAGTCACGTGCTTATTGACAATAGCCTTGAGATCGACAGCCCGTTGCGTCAGAGCATCGATACGGCGTTGAACTTCAACCATCTCCTTCGTTGGAATCGGCTTACCGTCGGGTCCTTCGGAGTTCGGGTTCTCTTTCGCTATTGTGTCGTACTTCTCCTTCAGTGTATCGCCATGGGTGGTGAGCGCATCGATACGTTTGGTGATCGCGTCGATCGTTGCCTGATTTTCTTTGCAGATATTCAGATCGCCGTGCATCAGCGGATCGAGCCGGAGCTTACCAAGACATTCATCTTCATGCGGCTGTTCGCACTGGCAGTCTTGATCGAAGCGGACATCCCAACGATTATAGTCCACCCAGACCGGTACTTCGTAGTCCTTGCTCGGCTCGAGCCATGCGTTTCGGATTCCCGGGACATCGATGAGAAGCTTGCGGTAATCTTCGATCGTCAACGGGTTGTTCGGGAGGATTTGCCGGGCGGTATAGAAGATCTGCTTCCAAGTTTCCGGCGTCAGTGTTTCCGGTGCGAGTATATCTTTTACTGCAAAGCCGGTGCGATACGCGAGATCGGTGATGGCGTAACAAACAGCTTCGAGGATCGAGATTCCGGGATCGGAATTATTGTAATCGGTCCAGAGCATGTGGCCGAGTCGCTCAATGGCGTCAAACCCCGTTGCGCGGAGTCCGGTATAATCTTCGGCTGGCAAAAGCGGATTCGACTTATTGAGAACGATCGAGTCTGCCATAGTTAACGGTCCTTTCAAAGTCTGGACGATGAGTATAATTGATCCCGGCTATTTTTTCCCGGAGGTTCGTGACGACACTTTGGTCGTCTTTGATGCGGAGGTTGCCGGTTGCTTCTTTGCGGCAACTATTTCCTTGGCAACAGTTGAGCCCGCTCGAGATACCTGTTGGGTAGCTACCACTGCGATTGCAGCCTCCTGACTAGGCGCCATCGGAGATACTTCCCCACCGCCCGGTGTCATTTGGTTCGCTGTCCCCAATACACTTTGTGCAGCTCGCTTTTCACAGGGTGTCAGATTCGGCGGTACCTCATACGGCAGGATAATATGCTTATTAGCCGATACCAGGATACTGCGTGGAGTCGATGGGGAGACGACTGTTTCACCGAGCAGATTCGGCGCTGCTTCGAACAGCGTCTCGAGGTCGCAGCAATCTAGTGCCGCCGCAAGTTGCTCTGGGAACGTCGGAGCCGTCGCAGGAGTATCTTTCGTCGCGATGGCCGGCTGGGTCGGACAACAACAGTCCTTGCAGACGAACATGAGAAAATCATCGATAAAATCGACGTAGTCGCGGCTTTCGATAAAGCGGATGACCGTCGATGCATAGATCTTCTGACCGAATGAGACGTCGGCATCTTCACTGAATGCCCACGGGGTCAGGAATTTGATTAGTTCGTTGTTCAGCGTTGCAAGATAATAGCCGGTATCTGCTCCGCTGACAAACTGAACGCGGAAGTAGCAGAGCACTTGTTCATATACCGGATTCTTGGCATACACCGATACGAACGGGGATGTACGAGCCGACAGATAATCCTCGATTTCAAGCAATGTCAATCTGCTGGTTTTCGGCTGTAACGGATTCGTCCCGTTACGATGCTTCAAGTCCGCGATTGGAATGAGTGTGACATGCCCCGGAGCAACCTGCGGACCGCAACAGTCGTGCTGATGCGATGTGTTGTTGGGATCGGATTCGCGACAAAAACAATTCGGATCACTTGTCGTGAGGCACTTTACTTTATAGATGCTCGGAAATGCCTCGAGCACGAGCAACTCGTAATCTTTCGCGGTGACAGCGCGTCCTTTATGACGCAAGCGCTCACTAACGCGACGGTAATATTCGGCACCGACTTCGCGGTGCTTCCCATCGAAGGATGCAAACGGCTGCGTTACCGAGCTGATCTCGGCACGTTTAATTGTAAGTGCACTGATCGTTCCAGCCGGCAGTGCGGTATCGAAATGGGCTTGGTCAATCCCGGTCACAGATGCAAGTTGCGTTTCGACCGCCTGTGCTACGATATCGACGAGCATCGGGATGCGGTCGGTATGATCCTCGACACTGGCACAGAACCACAAGAGCCCGTCGGTGATCATTGTATGATGTGTATTCGCATCGCCCGGTACATCGATCTTGACGATACCCGTTGTTTGAAATCCATACGTGGAATCGGAGATCAGATGTTCTTGAGGGAGCGGACGCCACTCGTTTCCAATCAGATACGACCACCGAATCTGCGGAGGGTCGTCATCTTCGTCCGTCGCACTTCCTTCCGCGAATTGAAAGAGTAATGCAATCGAATCAAGCGGATTGAGTTTCTCGATGCCGATATAGAGCGATCCTTCCTGTTCGATCGAACCAGAGTACTGGTTGAACCCACCCTCACGTGCGGCGCGCAATCCACTCGATTCGTACAGCAATTTGCCAAGTGCGAGATCGTTCGCCGTCTTGCCACTACAGGTGACATCGACTCTTTTGCGGATGGTATCACCGATGTATTCTGATCCTGTAGTTGTTGCTCGGGTGCTCGTACCGTCAGTAAATGTAAATTGCGGAAGCAACTTTTGTCCGGCATTAAGAGCGAGCGATGGGGCTGAAGTGACAGCGCCCTCGAGCAGGACTTCTGCGACCCCGAACGGATAGATATGAAAATACTGATCGACCCCAGGCTTGAGACGATCGATCGATGCATAGTAGCTCAGTGATACATCGCTGATTTGGAGGTCGGGAGCAAGGTCCTGGGCGCTCTGCATGACCGACCCTCTATCGTTTGTGCTCGGTTCGAGTGTATTCGTAACGCGAATAAATCCCTTTGTCTTGCTTAAATCGTACTGGGTGATCGGTTCGATCAGCGAACGGAACAGAGTGGTTGTCGCCTTCGTCGCGTCTCCACCGCTCGATGGCAGTGTTGCCGCTTTCTTCATCATCAACTCCGAATTAAATTCGGGAGGCGAAGAAACGATGGGTGTAAGAACATTGCCTGCAAGCTGGGTACGTGAATACGACTGCCCCACATCTGTCATTAGCGATTTCCACTGCCGACCGTCGAGAATGCTGATTGTCGATCCCCATTTGTCATTTGATAAATCTGGCACAACGTCGCCGTCCTTTGTTTTCTTTATGTTGATGGAAAGCTCTCCGAGCGACTTCGAGAATACTTCGTTGGTGCCAATATAGAACGACTTACCAAGCGACGGATATGCCGTATATGGATCGAATGGTTTTCCGGGTGCAAAAACCATCGCTTCGTTTTGGAGCACGAGTGTACGCAACCCGTCAAAATTCAGAGCCGGAACCGTATTCCCCGCCGCGTCTTGTGTCGTCGAGATAGAGCCAACGCGTACTTCTACCGATTGTGTCGCAATCTCGGACATGATATAATCGGACACTAACACATTCAATGAGTCGATCGAGAGCTCCATTACCGGCGATGTCGTCGAGTAACTCGATCCGGTATGAATCTTCTTATCAAACTGAATAATCCCCTTCTCCGCTACAGGAAGATAGACAAGAATCTCTTCGAGATTTGCTGCTGGGTCGATGACCACACAGGCTGACGTGTCAATAGCCCCAAGTTTTGAAAAATCACCTTGATCGAGCGCCGCACGCATTGCTGCTACAACATTCTGACCGCTGTTGGAGAGGACGCTGATCCACCCTTTTTCGCCCGTGAGTCTGATTGTCGCGGGCTTGGTCGGATCCGTCAGAATTTTTGAAAGGCCTGGTACGCGCCAGCCAATAATCCGATTGCCTCCTTGCAGGTATAGATGAGGCGAAGCAACGGCAAATCCGATCCCGGTAGTTTTAACCGGATGAAGTTGCTGCTTTTCGGCTTCGATGTAGTCACAAATGTTACTACGGCTTGCTACAACAGGTGCACCGGTCCCAAACGTGGGCCATTTCTTGCTCGGGTCGGTAAAGTCGCCGCCGATACCGTCGCCTGAATTTGCAACCGGTCTCGCATAGACGCCGATCACTTTTCCAGGATTGGCGGCTGCATCAACAGTCTTTTGAATGAAGACCGATTTTAGCTCTTTGACCTTGGCTGCATGCACGACCAGATCACTCTGTGTTTGATATGTCAGGTCGTGTCCCGATGCATCTTTGCCAGCTTTGAGGAGCGTGCCGGCCGGAAGATCGAACGGCCCGGCAGCACTCTGTGCCAATTCGAACACCACAAATGCATGATCGGGCTCGGCAGGCTTTCTATCGAGTTGGAGAATATCGGCATAATAATAATCCAGCATGCGCTGAGTCAACCCATTGAGCTGATCTTGCGCGATGCGGAAGAGTTCGAGGAAGGCAATGAACAATGTCACGTGGGGCTGATGCCCCGGAAATTCCTCGAGTGCCTTTTGCAGATACACCACTGCACGTTCCTCGACGGTCTTGTCGAGAAATGCGAATATCGTGTTGAACACATCGTCGACAAACAATGCGGCCGAGCGGATCATGTCTTCGAGGTTCTCGCCGACATACACGCTTGCATCCGGATCAATCGTCTGTTCGAGTCCCCACAACTCTTGATTCACGACGCGAGTAATGTCGATAGAGATCGAATGTTTCGCATCGACATAACGATACGCTTCAGCATACGAAATCGCCCGACGAAACTGTGTCCCCAAATACGAGTCGATTGCGAGCGAGAGATCGTTGTGAAGAGGATGCCCGGGGATCGACTGGGAATACCAATGATCGATCTGGACAACCATCTTGAGGATGGGATCAAACAGCACACCGAAGTTCTGCTGGATTGGATCAGCTTCGACGAGTTCGCGACGTTCGTCGTATTCCGCACGAATCGTTGCCGGTGTTGTGGTTGCAATCGACGCGGCAACTACCGCAATATCGCGTCGGAAGAATTCTGCCCAGCTTACTTCATCGCCGTGAGCGGCAGCAACCGCATCGGTCAAAAACTCGTAGATTGCGTAGAATACGTCTTCAAAGTGGACTCCCGCATAGCGGATTTTGTCCTCATACAACGGTCCTTGATAGATCGAGTCGTCTGGAATTACTGTGCCGCCAATTCCCCACACAGATTTATTCGCGATCTTCGAGAAGTCGAGTCCGAGCGGATGTGCCTCGTCGATCGTGTTATACCCGGCTTCGTAGCCCGGCACCTTTGAGGTATACCCTTTAATTGCTGCGGCGATCTGTTGATCGAGGCCGGCATGAACAGGATCGTTCTTGACGATTGCGGAATACCACGTATCAGCGGCACCGAGCATCGACACCACGGCATTGCAGACTTCAAGAAAACTGTCACGGGATGGATATGTTTCGAGTGACTCGCGTAATGCTTCGAAGTCCGTCTTGCGTTCCTTTATATTCTTAATGGTTTTGGCCGCATCGACAATCGCCGGATTCGAACGAAAGAACAGACGACGACTTTCGTGAACCGGGTCGGAAACCTCGGGGATCGTACTCCCCGGCACGTCGTAAAATCGCACCTGATCGGCATATCGCTTCGCGAACACCAGCAAATCCTCGAAGCTTCGTCCGTCGATCGGTGCGTACGACGGGTCCAGCGCAGCAAGGTATCTGCCGAGTTGTGCAGTACCGTCACTCGTCGGGTCGCAATGGCATTGACAGTCGTTCATGTGGTAATGTTCGTTGCTTCGGTGACGTAAAACGGATAGACATAATTATAGCGCGTATTAGTCGTAATGATCGTATACGCGACATCGATCAGCAATACCCCGTTCTGCTGATCGGGGGTTGCAGTCACATCATTGACGATGATACGAGGCTCGTGATAGACGAGCGCATCGTGAACGATCTTCTTGATCATCTCGATGTTCGGCACGTTCATCGGTTCGAAGACATACGGCTGTAAGTTCGCTCCGAAGGTCGGCAACATCACGCGCTCTCCGGTAATCGTCGAGAGGATAATTCCAAGAGAGCTCTGGACGTCCGCTTCTTCATGAAGCATTTCGACTCCATAGAATTCGCGTCGGAACGTGGGCGGAAAACTCCAGCCGATACCGAGGAATGAGCGGTCGATCTTTTCTTGAGCCATCGTTGCTCCTTTGCAAAATTTGTAGTTAGCCGCCGATCTGCACCGTTGCAAGTCCTGCGGCAACAGAACCACCGTGAGCAGTTGAATCACCGAGTCGTGCAGCGGGCTGCCCGCCGATGAGTACCGTTGCTGAGCCCTTCGCAATGCTATCCGGCGGTCCCGCGCAGGTGCACATTGTGCCAAGCACTGCTGCAGGCGCCCCGCCGATAAGCACAGTCGTCACACCAGGCGGCATAATCGGCCCGCCCGCATGCGGGCTGCCGTTCGGATTTGCCATCGGGCAGATATGATTGTCCCCGACTCTTGCTGCTGGCGGCATCGGTACTTCGGTCAATTGATGAGTACTTGCGACCCTTTGATCGTTACAATCCCACTCGAAGAACTGATCGTGATTCCGGTCGCATCCATCTTGATCGAGTTCTGATTCTCATCTTTCATGATGAGCGCGCCAGTGTCGTCGTTGATTACGATCGACTTCTCGCCTGCGCTTGCTTTGACGAGCAGGGTCAATGTCGGCACCGAATCGTCGAACATTACTTTAGTCCCGGCCTTGGTTAGAATGCCGTACTGTTCTTTTCCGCTGGTCTCTGGAAACGGTGACTCATGCGACGACGAACTATGCAGATATCCGAGGATGATTGGTTCGCGCGGGTCGTTGTCGAGAAATCCGAGCACCACTTCGTCGTTCGGTTGCGGTCGGAAGTAGGTACCACGCTTTGCACCGGCATCGAGCGTCGCGACCCGTGCCCAAAGGCCTTCGTTGCCCGATGTGATCGTCGGCACGGACACTTTGACACGGTATTGACCGTCGGAATCGTTGGTGTCGAGCACGAGACCGATCTGCAAGCCGTTTACTCCGGCCACCAAGCCGGCAGCCGGTTTCTCGGTCACGCCTTCCTTTGTAAAAAACCATTCAGATTTCCAGCCGAACTGAATGTCGGTGCGCCACTCGCCGTCGAACGTATGGAGGACGCCGGAAACAAAGACATTGCCGTTAAAGCGGTCGCCCACACCGTCGAGCGTAATCATGTTACCCGGTTTGACGAGCGACGTCCCTTGGATCCGCACTCGACCGACCGATTTTGAAATCACACTGCGTAGCGCATAGGCATTCGACCACTCGTTCAACTCGTCGTTCGAACGGTTGCCGGATTGGCGCAACTCGACATCTGCTCCAACAACCGACGCAATCGTGGAGGCGGGAATATTACCATTCTCATCGAATGTCGCCGATCCTGGTTCGGATTGCAGTACCTGCTGCTTCGTATAGTCCCATGCATGGCTCGCCACCGACTGCATCTGTCGTCGCGCATCCATTTCAGCATCGAACTCGAAGATCGTATCACCGAATGTCGCCGTCAGAATAGATGGCGACGATGTCGTCGGTTTCTTTACAATGAGATTTCCGTCGTCTGTCAGCACAAGCATACCGTTCGCCTCGGCTCGGGTGCAAATGAAATCCCAATCTGTCGTATCGAACTGGATGAGCTGCGGATGCGATACGCTTGTCGAATCGACCTGCGGCGTGGAGTCACCTGCCAACTGCGTAATGACATCGCTGTCTGTCTTGTCGATGAAATATGCACTTTTACGAGCGGCAATCAACTTTACGGCCTTGTCCTTCGCTTCGATCACAAGCATCGACGCTCCGTTCGGACGAATTTTGAGAGCATGTTTGACAACTACTCCTTCGAAGATGGTATCGGTCGAGCCATGATACCCCAGACCGATCGTGACCAGTGTGCCCGGTACCATTGTGGAAGAATCGCTGACGGGGAAATCGCGGGTCGCCGCCGAACCGTCTCGAATCACTATTGTAGCGGAGGATATCTTATTGAATGATTTCGATACCGTTATGTGTACAACCTCCGTCTCGCCACTGATAGGCGTGCCATCGAACAGAATCGAGAACGCGATCACACCACTTGTATCCGTTGCTCCAGGTATGAGGCTGGTTAAGCTCATCGTGAAATATCGAGTCTAAATTATTTCTTTGAGATTGGTAGAAACGTTAGCGTCGTACCGGGTTGAAGCTTCCGAAAATTCTTGAGTTTGTTTACTCGCGCAACTTGTAAGTAGTAGTCTTGATTGTTATACGTTCGGTAGCACAACAGTGGCAGCAGATCCCATTCGGAGACCGTAATACGATGTGTAAGATCCGGCGACGACAGCATCGATGTGATCGCATTGAGCGTATTGTCGATACTTTCGGTGAACGATGCGGAAATCTTCGCACGGATCGGCAAACCGAACATATCGAACATCGTGTAGGTCACCGACGACGATTTGAGAACGCATGTACAAATGAACGGACCGTATTGTACAAGAAGCGTCGGGGGCTGATGATCGCTGGAGATCAGTGTTGTCGTTGCAGCACGAAACAATAGAACTTGGGCGGTTACGGGAATCTTGACACCATTTGTATTGACACCCGTACCATCAATAGTAAACTCCATCGTGAATTCTCGCGGAGGCGTATTGACAAAACGTGACTCAGTGCTGGATCTGCCAGGCGGTGGCTCAGTCACTGACCGAACGGTCTCCTGAATCGTGAACTGCTCGGGGTTGAACATCGCGATAAACGGAGCACCAGCCGGAATATTCTGCGCGTTTACAGGAATGATTTTCAGGTTGAATGGCAGTTTTGCCAGACTTTGCGTATCCATTACCGTTCCTTTTCTTCTTCGATGATCTGCAAGATGCGTTCGAGGGTATCTTCCTGTGACGCAGTGTTTGTGTTCGGCACGGCCGCAACGGATTGTGGTGTCCCAGCATCGACGGTCGTACGGATAATCACTTCATTGATCTGTACCGGCATTTGCGTTATAGTTTACGTTCAAAATAATGGTACGCTAATTCGATCGTTTCGACGGCAACGGTGTTGTCGGTCGATCGGAATTCCGACACGGCCCACTTCAGCGGATATGCCTGTATGACGTTCCAGATCGCGGCCGGTTCGGACGATTCGTTTAGGAGCGTAATCATCATATCGGCCGGCTTGAAGTCATAGAGCGCTACCGTATAATATGTCCGGAGTGCGGCATTGAACCAATCGAGAACCGCAGTACCACTCAGCAGCCCTCGTTTCAAAACGAGGTTTGGGTACTGCGTGCGCTTCGGTAACTTATATGTAAAACGGTTCTCGCCCCCCTCGCGAAGCTCCTCGGTCTGCACTTCGAACGAGAGGCCGCTAACCTCTTGAAATCGGTGCTCGGCGTCGCTCGACATGCCGTCGACGCCGAGAAACTCGACTTTGAAGTGGAATGAGGTCGGTGGAGTATATGGCGGCATCGTTTAGGCCGTCTTGAGTGAAAGACCTTCGTGCACGAGCTCGATCGACTCAATGGCAAGATCGTTGCCGGATGCCTTGAGTGACGGACCTTCGCACTTGACAGGCCACGCCTGCAAGACCGTCCAGATCATGACCGGCGATCCTTCGTCATTGAGCAATGTGATCGTCACATCGCGTCGCTCGACGTTCGGAGCGCCAGCATTATTGAACCACGTATAGAGGTCGTTATTGCCTTGAGTAATACCTCGTTTGAGCGAGATATTATTCGCTTTGCGCAAACCGGGACGCTTCAGCGGAAGCGTTGTTCCGCTCATCAGGCCGTCGCGGTATTCGATGGCTTGCTGTTCCTGCGTCAAGCCAGAAACTTCGGAAAAGCCAATGTCTACGCCGTTCCATGATACTTTGTAGTAAAAGGCGGGAAGTGGATATGCAGTCGCCATGATCGTAGTGTAGAAAAATTATGAGTGAATGTTCGTTATCGTGCGGTTATGATTGTTGCACCATCTGCGAGAATTTCAGTACAATGAACTCGGCCGGACGTGCGACGGCCATCCCGATTTCGACGTTCATAATCCCGTTGAGGATATCGTCGCTCGTCATTGTCTTTCCCAGACCGACGTTGACGAAATACGCCTGATCAGGCTTTGTTCCGGCGAGTGCGCCTTCATTCCATTTGAGGAAGAGGTAATTCTCGATCATCGCCTGAACTTTCACCCAGGTGTCGATCGTATTCGGCTCGAATACCGCCCAATGGATCGACTTCTTGATCGATTCTTCGACCATATTAAAGAACCGTCGGACACTGATATACCGCCATTCGTTGTCGTTGCCCTCAAGCGTTCGGGCGCCCCACACCAGTGTTCCGAAGCCCGGGAATTGACGAATTGCGTTTACCGATTTCCCGGCCGTAGTATCGATGTTCATTGAACCTTGCTCTGCGTCGGATAATGGCACGGTTGGACTATTCACCGACTGTAACGATTCATTCGCAGGTGCTTTCCAAACACCCTTGGAGTTATCGATCCGTGCGTACAGACCAGCAATCGCACCGGAGGGTGGGACCACAACGGTGAGCGCATTGACCGCCGTCTTGATAGTTGCATACAACACTGAGGTCGGAGGCAAATCACCCACGGTATTACCGGACGCCAAATCTATGTTGGCCGTCGTCTTTACTTTCGGTCCCGTCCCGGTATGCGTATATGTCTTAATGACGACCTTGGGAAGATTGAGGTTGTGCGGATACGAACTTGTGAGATTGGGGTAATACGCAGCCGCATAACGATCCTGTCCCTGACCCGAGGTATTGTTTCGGATAGACGCCATATCGGTATCAACATCACCTGTCGGAGCAAGCGGCGTCTTTAAGGTGACTGTATTCGGGTCAATAATCGCAAACCGATCTTTTAAATTGGATGCTTGATTAATCATTGCCTGAACGACATTTTTATATGAGCCGGACGAGACGGCTTCAGGAACGACTAACAAGGTCACCTCATCCACCTGCTCAACCGACTTCAATCCTTTTGTAAGATCGGCCTCGGCGATTGGCGTCCCATATTCACCAACGGTGACGATATAGCAAGTTGCCCCTCCGTTATCAAAGAAATGTTTGACTGAATACGCCATGATGTGATTCGACTTCTTCGTATCGTCGGCGGCAACAGTGACCGTGTACTGGCCGCTGCTATCGTCGATGACATCGACGGTGAGATAGTCGTCTGCTTCAACCGGTGTTCCTCCAAAGTATATCTCGTATTGATCGTAACTCGATATCTTCTTTGGAATCCATTGCTGTGAGTTACCGGTCGGGTCCTTTATCGTCGACGTGTACCCGACAAAAGCGGGAATGGCGGTCTCGACTTCGGCAACCGACGGAGGGAATACGGAAATCTCCTGGACATATACGCCCGGAGTGGATAACTTGATTACTGCCATGTCCGTGTAAATTAGAGTGTGACTACGATATCGGAGTAACTCGTCGACGGCGTACGCGTGTCGACAAGTGCCGGTGACGGATACGGAAGGGCGTCGAATACGACGGTCCCGCCACTACCCATCACTGTGTTTTTGTTTAGTGAAAAATTTAGCCGCGACCCGCTTCCTCCGGTTGAAACCAAGTACCGCTCCTGCAACCCAATGTCGCGATTGGCTTCGAAGACAGCGTGACTCTCACCGTCCCACGTTGCAGTGAATGAGATCGTCGGATCGTTGCTCACCAGGCCGATTGCCGCAATGAACGCCGACCGTGCTGCCGGAGCGAGCGCTGCAATCTCACGAGCGAGCGCACTCGTCGACGTCAAGCTCACATGATACCGCCATCGGGTCGGTCGGTTCGGGATTGTCACGGAGTACGTCGGGCGTACTGGGGTGAGCGAATAGTCGGATTCGATAATGCGGTAGTTCGCATCGAGTGCGGACGAAAGCGACAACTCGACAACACCGAAGATTGCCACCGGTGCATTCGTCCCGACGTAGTACCGGGTTTCCGTTGGGACCGTGAGTATATCGAGTCTTATACGGCCGATTGGCATCGAACTGAGATCGAAGATCACATCGGACCCGGATGCCGATACTACCACCGAATCAGGTGCGACGGTCATACCGGTATCTAAGTGGGTCACAACCGCATCTGCGCTTGTAAGGCTGCCGGGGTGATGATAGCGATATTCTGCACGCGTGAGCGTCATAAGATCGGTCGTCGGACTTAGGCCTGTCGGCGATGCGGTCAGAGCGGCATTTGTTCTGGGAGAACCGGATCGCTGATTACTCAGATAATATATCCCGGACCTGATAACACTGCCAGAAACATTATCGAAATTCACGATCCACGAATTCTGCGCAGTAATCCAAAACGTTAACCGATCGGTATCCTTCGGATAAAACCGTACGAGCGGCAACCCGCCCATTGTCGTTCCCATGACCTCGGCGTACACTTCAAAACCACAGTTGCGATCGTCCGGACGAAGCAACAGATTCAGCCTATTCATCAAGGCGAGACTATCGTCGCTCGGAATAAACTGAAAGTCGATCGCGGGATCAGCCGATGTCGTGGCAGCGAACAAGCCGTTCATATAGAACGCTTGGCGAACCGATACGGCAGCAAGTTGACGATAGCTGAGGGTAGGTCCGCCCATGATTGTCTAATTTTCTCCCAGATGAAGATCGGTGATTGCAGCGATCTGCTCGCGGCTCCTGGTCTCGAAGAACGTTAGCATCCGGACTCGATACGCAATGCTCGGCATGTAGCGTGAGCCGAGAATACCCCAGAGATTATTCATCTGATCGAATCCCATCGAATGCACCGATGTACTCAGTCGCTCGATCAATTGCCATGGTTTAGCCGCCTGATCCGAAACACTATCGTTGAGTGCAGGATAATGGGCTGCGTCGAAGACAGGGTTCGATTGAAAGAATGCGATCACATCCGATAAATCTCGTAAAGCGGTGTCATATGCTGCATTATTTGCCACGAACAAGACGAACAGATCAAGTTCGAGCGGCGGATTGAGTTTTGCGAATTCCTGATTTGACGTCGCTACATAATATGGCCGCTTGCCTTCGCGGCGAACTTCGTCCACCCCGACAAGCATCAGGGTCACATGTGTTGTGTCCGTGATATTGCTATCACCGTTCGGCTTGATCACCGATTTCAGATCGACTACTTGTCCTGGCGAATAGCTGGGATCCTGTTCGCGAGCTACGATGTAGCGTTCAAGTTCGGACTGAATAAATTTCAGTGCTGTCCTGATCATTACTAACCCTTCGATGGAAACAATGGCAAAGCAATACACTCGTCCATAATAATGGCCGCCGAGCATCTCCGTTCGCCGATCAATTCCCTATGTAATAGCTACCCCTCCAATGCAATGAATGCCTGTTTGGAGAGTCGTAATGTTGTACGTTGTCTTGTCGTGTTCCGAGTCGGAATCGGATGATTCAAGCAGCTGACGTATGCCTGGCAGCAGCAATACCGTCCGCTCTAGATGTATCCTGTTGTTAGAATGCCAGAATTGGATATTTGGCATTCGTCTATCTTCTTTTTCGTCGATTCAAGCTATGAATCGATGACATTACACACTGAGAAGATGTATCCGTTGTGTATCGTAATTACTGCAAAGCACCTGTTTTCAAATGCAGCCGGACGAATATATGACAAACTCCGGAAAATCCACCTCACGAATAAAAAAAATAATTGTATATTGATAATTGGATCTCGTTTTGGAGTATTCTACAACCA
Source organism: Bacteroidota bacterium (assembly GCA_018266755.1). NCBI lineage: Bacteria > Pseudomonadati > Bacteroidota > Bacteroidota bacterium. The sequence continues at coordinate 170,202 of JAFDZW010000001.1, read as the reverse complement.
TGCAGCAGCGTGACTGTTCCTCTATCCTATTCGCATTCCCGTCAATGCGCCGAGGGCGATGAACGCCTCGTTTCCAATACCGTAAGCACATCCTGAAGCCGCGCATCTTTTGCCTGTAGTAGCACCAGATAATGAAATAGCAAATCCGCGGCTTCGTTAAGGAATATTGACTGGTCCTGATCCTTCGAGGCGATTACAATCTCGACAGCTTCCTCACCAACTTTCTGCGCGATACGATTGAGTCCGCTGGCGAATAGAGAAGCGGTATATGAACCATCCGGAGGTCCCTTACGGCGCGAAGCGATCACCTGCTCCAGATCACTGAGTATCGACGACGATTCATTTACTTCCGCGAAGCATGTATCGGAGCCGGTATGACAGACAGGACCATGAGGTATAACCTTGATAAGTATTGTATCACAGTCGCAATCGACGGCAACATCACGGACGGCAAGGTAATGACCACTGACCTCACCTTTCGTCCAGAGTCGTTGTTTCGAGCGACTATAAAACGTGACTCGTTTTTCGAGGCAGGTTTTTGCATATGCCGCGGCGTTCATGTACCCGAGCATCAATACTTTTGATGTGGATACATCTTGAATGACAACTGGTAATAACCCGTCAGTCGATCGTTCGAATTGTGGCGGCATAGATTATTTTCGTATTGGAATACCTCGTTGAGCAAGATAGGACTTCAATCCTCCGATCGTTAGCTCACGATAATGAAACAAGCTTGCTGCGAGCGCCGCATCGGCAGCACCCTCACGAAACACTTCGAGAAAATCCTGTTCGGCGCCGGCTCCGCCGCTGGCGATCACCGGAATACCGACCGATTGGGAAATTGTACGGATCAACTCGACGGCAAACCCCTTCTTCGTGCCATCATGATCCATCGAGGTCACCAGAAGTTCTCCCGCTCCTCTGTTCGTCGCTTCCTGAGCCCAAGCACGTGCAGATATACCGCTCGCCAACCGACCGCCATTGAGATATACCATCCACTCGCCATCGACGACACGCGTGTCGAATGCTACAACGACACACTGATTTCCGAATCGACGTGCAACATCTTCGATTAGAGTCGGAGAGGTAACGGCAGCGGAGTTTATAGAGATTTTGTCCGCACCAGCGCTCAGTAGCACGGACACATCTTCAACTGAACGAATCCCTCCGCCGACAGTAAACGGGATATTGATGTTCGACGCAATGCGTCGCACCAATTCGACGAGTGTTCCACGTCGCTCATTCGTAGCGCTAATGTCGAGGAACACCAGTTCGTCCGCCCCCTCATCACAATACCGTATGGCGAGTTCGACAGGATCGCCGGCATCGGCGAGATGTTCAAAGCGAACACCCTTCACCGTTCGACCTGCGGCGATGTCCAGACACGGAATAATTCGTTTGGTCAGCATTGTGTCTCAAAAAAAGGTTGAAGAGATGGCATATCGATTTTCCCTTCATAGAGTGCTTTCCCAACAATTACACCGTGGCAACCCACTCGTTCGAGTGCCTGTATATCCTCGATGGAAGACACTCCCCCACTTGCAATAAGTCGTAATTGCGGAAACACGCGATTGAGCCCACTGTAGAGTTCTGCGGAAGGCCCGTCGAGTATGCCGTCTTTTGCGATGTCCGTGCACAAGTACTGGGTCAACCCATAAGGAATATATCTTCTGAGCTGATCAACGATCCGTAGCGATGTTGTCTGTTGCCAACCGTTGATCGCAACAGATTCGCCTCGGACATCGGCTGCAAGTAGTATCCCATCACCCCCATATTCTTGAAGCCAGTTGCAGAACAACTCAGGTTGTTCGACTGCCACACTTCCAACAACTACGATCGTTGCGCCGGCGTCATACGCCGATTCGAGATCCGCAGAAGAAGCCAGCCCACCTCCGAAGTCGATGTTCAACGATGTCTGTGATGCAATACGCTCGAGCACATGAAGATGAACAGGCTTGCGAGTGCGTGCACCATCGAGATCGACGAGATGCAACCGGCGAACGCCGGCAGACTCGAACTCTTTGGCCATGTCCAGCGGCGATCCTGCATACACTGTCTTTTGGTCGTAGTCCCCTTGCGTGAGCCGGACACACCGGTCATCAATAATATCCATTGCAACGATCACTTCAATCATAGGCTCATAAAATTTTCAAGCAGCCGTGCTCCTGCTGCACCCGACTTTTCGGGATGAAATTGCACACCGAAAAAATTTCGTCGAGACAAACCTGCACTAAAGTATCCACTATAATCGCTGAGCGCCACCGTCATTTCCGTGCGTGTCACGTGATAACTGTGGACAAAGTACATGAATGTCCCCTGGTCTACTCCGCGAAAGAGTGGCCCAACGGTCCGTTCGATCGTATTCCACCCCATGTGTGGCACCTTCAAAGGACCATCGAAGCGGACGACATCGGCATCAAAGACGCCCATACACTGAGTATCACCTTCTTCGGAGTTCCTGCAGAGCAGTTGCATCCCGAGGCAAATTCCCAATACCGGTTGCTCAAGTAGCGGTATGACTGTATCAAGACCCCGCAAGCGAAGTTCATTCATCGCTGCACGGGCATCGCCGACACCTGGAATCACAACTCGATCTGCCTGTTGCACTATTGATGCGTCACTGGTGATAGTGATATCAGCACCTAATCGCTGTAATGCGGCGGCCACCGAAAAGGTATTCCCAATTCCATAATCCACAATCGCGATCGTCATAGTACGCCCTTCGTGCTTGAGATGATTGGATTCCGATCATCGCGTCGAATTGCAGATCTAATCGAACGAGCAAACCCCTTGAAGATCGCTTCGATCTTGTGATGCTCGTTCGTCCCGCTCGCCTTAATATTCAGATTGCATTTCGCCGCCTCACAGAAGGATCGGAAGAAATGAGCGAACATCTCGGTTGGCATATCGCCGATTTTTTCACGACGGAATTCGACATCCCATTCCAGCCAGCTTCGTCCCCCAAGATCAATCGCTATCGTTGCAAGCGCGTCGTCCATCGGCAGAACGAACCCATACCGTTCGATACCAGCCTTGTCGCCCAATGCCTTCGCAAATGCTTCCCCAAAAGCAAGTGCGGTATCCTCGATTGTGTGATGCTCGTCAACGTGTAAATCGCCACGAGTCGAAATACGAAGATCCATTCCCGAGTGCTTTGCGACCTGCAGAAGCATATGGTCGAAAAAGCCGATGCCGGTATGGATCGTGCCATTACCTACTCCATCAAGATCAATATAAACCTGCACGTTCGTCTCAGAAGTGTTGCGTATGACTTCTGCGGATCGTCGAACGCCGCGTAGCATCGTATAAATGTGCTCCCACGATTCAAAGGTATGGCTGGCAATGGGTCCGGGTGCAACCGTCCAATTGCCACCTTGTAAGAATATCGACTTGCAACCGAGATTATGCGCGAGTTGCACATCCGTCATCCGATCACCGATCACATAACTATTCGAGATGTCGACGTCTTCCGCAAGATAGTGTCGAAGCATTCCGATTCCGGGCTTTCGGGTTTCCGCTCGTTCATGTTCGAACGTACGATCGATCAGGACTTCATGGAATAGTATCCCTTCCCCAGTAAGTATTTCGAGCATGCGATTATGCGCGTCCCAGAACGTCTCTTCTGGAAATGAATCTGTCCCTAAACCATCCTGGTTGGTGACCATCACTAACTCATACTCTAATTCACGAGCGATTTTGCCAAGCCATGTGATTACTCCAGGCACAAATCGCAACTTGTCCAGCGAGTCGACCTGGTATGTATTCGGCGGCTCGACTATGATTGTCCCATCACGATCGATAAATAGTATCTTTTTCATTTGCACTGTTTCAGTACGTCAATAAGTCTGTTGTTTTCTTCCGAAGTCCCGATTGTGATGCGCACACATTGCTCACATCCTAACATTGTGCTGCGATCGCGTACGACAATACCATGCCGAAGGAGCGCTCCGTGCGCTTCCGTAGCTGATGTTACTCGCACCAGCAAAAAGTTTGCATCGCTTGGGAATACCGTTCTCACGATTGGCAATTCTTCGAGCAGCACACGAACGTTCTCCCGTTCGCGGATGGTCAGGCGTATCCACTGCTGCACGATAGATTCGTTCTCGACAGCATCCAATGCTAATTGCTGAGATACTGCATTGACATTATAGGGTGGTTTTACTTTATTAAGGACTGCAATGACCTCGCTATCGGCGAATGCCATCCCGATTCGCAACCCCGCAAGCCCCCATGCTTTAGACAGCGTTCGCATGACGACGACATTGTTATGCCGTTCGATCTCTCCGATATACGAGGCTGAGGAGGAATAATCCCAGTACGCTTCGTCAACGACGACGAGGGCGTGCACTGCGTCGACGATACGCATCACATCGGCTCGTGTAAGAGCATTGCCTGTCGGGTTATTCGGCGAACACAGGAAGATAAGCTTGGTATTCTTGTCCGCACAGTTGACAATCGCATCCGTATCGAGTTGAAAGTGTGTCGTTAGCGGCGCTTCGCGCACTTCAACGCCGTTGATGCGCGCCGACACCTCGTACATTCCGTACGTTGGCGGACAAATAATGACGTTGTCGATACCAGGTTCGCAAAACGAACGAATGAGCAGATCGATCACCTCATCGCTACCGTTACCTATAAAGCAGTTCGCTTCGTGCGTTGCATTTAAACAGGCCAGTCTAACTTTGAGCGAGCGTTGAAGCGGATCAGGATATCGATTGAAGTTACCAGTAATCGGGGCTCCGTAGCTGTTCTCGTTCGCATTCAGAAAGATGTCCGCCGAAGAATCGAACTCGGCTCGTGCATTCTTATATGGTACTAACCGTGCGATACCTGGCCGCACAAGTGATGCAATATCTACTCTCATGGCATCTCCTCCCCGATCCTCAGTCGTACAGCATTCGCATGCGCTCGAAGTCCTTCGGCTTCAGCCATTGGGATGATCGCATCGCTTAGTGTTGTAAGCCCCGGAAGACTCAGCTTTTGGACTGTAATATATTTCATGAAGGCGTCGAGCGAGGCCCCGCTATAGGCGCGCGCGTAACCGCCGGTCGGCAACGTGTGGTTCGTGCCTGAAGCATAATCACCAGCACTCTCCGGGGAGTAGTTACCGAGAAAGATCGAACCGGCGTTTTGTACCTGGGCTGCGAGACGTTCGTCTTCGCGACATGCAATGATAAGATGTTCCGGCGCATAGCGATCGAGCAACTCCAATCCTTCTGCGACGCTCTGTACGAGAATGGCGCGGCTCGATGCAAGTGCTGCCTCGGCGATCGTTCGCCGTGGAAGCAGCGGGAGTTGCCGCTTTATCTCAGCCAGAGTTTCCCGGATCACCCGTTCGCTATCGCTGACAAGCAAGACCTGACTATCTCGACCATGCTCCGCCTGGGACAGCAGATCAGCCGCAACATAGTGTGGGTCGCAGCTATCGTCTGCAATGACCGCAACCTCCGAAGGCCCGGCAGGAAGATCAATCGCGACACCATAGCGACTGACGAGCTGCTTCGCCTCGGTAACGTATTTATTTCCCGGTCCGAATATTTTATCGACACTGGGCACTGATGCACTACCGAACGCCATTGCGCCGATGGCTTGAGCACCGCCAATGGTGAACACGCGATCGACTCCGGTTAGTAGCGCCGCAAATGCAAGTGCCGGATGCAGCCGTTGTACCCCGCCCGACGGGGTACACAGAATAATCTCGTCGCAACCGGCAATTCGTGCAGGGGTGGCAAGCATCAACAGTGTAGAAAATAGCGGCGCCGTCCCTCCAGGAATGTACAAGCCCACGCGTTCAATCGGAACAGCCCGTCGCCAACACTGCACGCCAGGGAGTGTTTCCACATAGATGTCCGGTCGAAGCTGAGCACGATGGAATCGCTCGATGTTCTTATGCGCACATTCGATCGCTTCACGCAATTTCGGATCGACTTGATCTGCTAGCGCTTGCAGCTCAGACCCAGATACTTCGAACGAATGCAGCAATACACCGTCAAACCGTTCGACATATCGCCTGATAGCAGCGTCACCCTCCCGCTGAACATGCTTCAATATCTCTGTCACAACTGTCTCGATGGCTCTGTCGTCAGACACAGGGCGAGCGAGCAATTGCGGCCACATGCGTTGTGGTGGGTATGTATATACGTGCATCATACGATCATTTTTTCGATTGGAATGACAAGGATTCCTTCTGCGCCATGTGCCTTTAGTGACTCTACAATTTCCCAAAATTCGCTTTCGCTCACAACCGAATGCACGGAGCTCCAGCCCTCTTTCGCAAGCGGCAGGATCGTTGGGCTTTTCATCCCGGGCAGGAACTCGCAAATGCGGCCGAGCCGATCGTTCGGCGCATTGAGCAAAATATATTTATTATTACGTGCCGTCTGCAATGCATTGAACCGGAACAGCAGCATATCGAGTAGTTCACGCTTGCTGGCACTGAGCGACTCGTGCTGCACAAGCACAGCTTGCGAACGTAGTACGACCTGTGCTTCCTTCAGACCGTTAAGAAAGAGCGTACTACCTGAGCTCACAAGATCGCAGATCGCATCGGCAAGCCCAATGCCCGGCGCAATTTCCACCGATCCGCTGATCTGGTGTATCTCTGCCGTAATGTTATTCTCGGCTAAATAGCGAAAAAGGATATTCGGATATGAAGTCGCGATTCGCATTCCTTCGAGGTCACGGCAGCTCTCAAATTCTCTATCTTTCGGGACTGCGATAGATAGTCGGCATGTGCCGAACCCTAATTTCGATACGAGCGATACACGACGGTCTTTCTCGAGCAGTACGTTTTCGCCGACGATACCGACATCGGCAATCCCATCCTCCACATACTGCGGGATGTCGTCATCACGAAGGAAATATGCCTCTGCCGGAAAGTTATCCGCCTCGCTCTTGAGCTTGTTCAATCCATTGCTGATGCCGATCCCGCTTTCTTTCAAGAGGGCGAGCGACGCATCGGCAAGTCTGCCGCTGCGTTGGATGGCTATGCGAAGTCTCATTTGAAGGTTTAAAAACAAAAAGGGCTCACCGTTTCCGGTAAGCCCTGATGAAATTCGATCTGTTTAGAATCTACATAGCATCATCCCGCTTACCGTCTGGTAAGATATGGTGATGATGGATATGCAAGAATTGCTTCATGTAGTTCGTCGGCGAAAACAACTTCGCAAGAATATGAAAAGTTCAATCTCGTCGCATCTTCGCTCGTTACCAATATGATATTCGACGATTCCTGCCAACCAATCACAGCATACGAGTAACCAGAATATCCCCATCGGGTTCGGCAGAGACATCGAATCCGAGCGCTTGACACTGTCCTTCGAGCACGGTGCTGCCGGCCGTCAAATAACCATACAGGCGTCGAATGTTCTCGTTCTTCGCAATCGACGTAAGCCGACTCAATGCTTCACCACCAATACCTTGATGTTGAAATGGATCTCCGACAATAAGATGAATCTCCGCACTCCTGCCGTCAGGCGACTTACTCATTCGAGCAACGCACATGATCGTCTCGGTCCCGGTTCTTCCATCATGGCGGCATGCAATGAGTGGCATTTCCAGGTCATAATCAGGAAAGCATATCTTCGAGAGTCGTTCGTGGGCAACGCGGTCGCGCAAGTTCATCGGCTGCAAGAACCGCTGCACGACCGAGCGATCCGATAACGATGCATGAAACTCAACCATCGCCAGTTCGTCTTCCGGACGGATCGGACGGAAGACGATATCCTGCCCGTCGTCTGTAATCCAGTGCGATATATACTCCGAGGGATACGGACGAATCGCCGTCGGAGGTATCGTAGTCAGATTGATACTCGGTCCATGAAGCACGACACGAGCATCCAAGGCAAGAAGTCCGTCGGCAGATACAAGTAATGGATTAATATCGATTTCTTTGATCGTCGTCTGCTCTGTAACAAGATAGGAAAAGCGCACCAGTAGTTCTTCGATCACCTGCAGATCGACGCTTGTTCGTCCTCGAACTCCCTTCAACGCGTCGTAGATCTTCGTTCGCTCCATCATGAGTCGAGCAAGTGTCGTATTGAGCGGTGGCAATGCGAGCGAGCGATCCTTAAATACTTCCACCAACTGCCCTCCGGTACCGAATAACAACACCGGGCCGAATTGAGCATCGGTCGTACTTCCGACGATCAGTTCGTAGCCGTTGTTGCGAATCATCGGTTGTACTGTCACTCCCGCAAATGCCGAATTGCCGGAATGTTCGGAGACTGCTGTGCGAATATCTACGAACGCGCGCCGCACTGCATCGGCACTCTCGAGATTGAGCCGGACCCCTCCGACATCTGTCTTATGCGTGATGACATGTGAATGAAGTTTGAGTACGACAGGATACCCGATTGAGTGCGCTGCGTCTACGGCTTGTTCCACTGTCGTCGCGATCTCAGTCTTGACGACAGGGATGTCATAGAGTACGAGTAACTGTTTCGATTCATACTCGCTCAACAGCTCTCTTCCCGACGCACGAATGGTCGAGAGCATTCTAGATGCATGTTCATGAGCTGATCGCTCGGCCTCCTCGTTGGTTCGGACACGCGTCGGTGTTTCATAGAGCGCTCGAAGATTATCGCTATAGCGCCACATCATCGTGAACATTCGTGCCGCTTCGTCCGGATATCCGAATGTCGGTATGTTCGCGCGGTTGAGCACTTCGATCCCCGGCTCGACGTGGCGTCCCCCCATCCAACACGCGAGCACCGGCTTTCCATTAATGCGCGCATACGGTTTCAGCCGTTCGGCAATATCGGTCGGTTCGATCATTGCCTGCGGAGCAACGATCACAAGCAGCCCGTCGCTTGCAGGGTCATTGGCGATGATACTAAGAACTTCGGAGTACCGTTCGGCGCTTGCATCGCCGAGAATATCGATCGGGTTCGCGTGGCTCCAATGCGGCGGCAATATCGCGTCGAGTTTGGCGCGCGTAAACTCCGATAGTTCTGCAAGTACTCCACCGCTTGCGACGAGCGCATCGGTTGCCAATACTCCCGGGCCACCGGCATTGGTGAGGATCGTCAAACGTGGCCCTTGCGGTCTCGGTTGTTTGGCAAGCACTTCCGAGAGATGAAATAGATCCGATATCTCCGCGACGCGAACAACGCCACAACGACGGAATGCAGCATCGAGCACATCGTCACTCCCAGAGAGAGAGCCCGTATGAGACGCTGCTGCCCGCGAAGCTGCCTCCGTACGACCGGGCTTAATAACGATGATCGGCTTGCGGTGCGTTACTGATCTGGCGGCGGACATGAACGACCGCGCATTACCGATCGACTCCATATACACCACAATACTTTCCGTATGCGGATCGTTGCCGAAGTAATTGATTAGATCGGACCAATCGACATCGAGCATCGAGCCGACAGATACGAATGAACTGTACCCGACATTCTCACGGAAACTCCAATCCAATACTGCCGCACCAAGCGCACCGGATTGCGTAATGAACCCGACATTCCCCGCTCGTGCAATTCCTGCAGCGAACGTCGCATTGAGACCGATCAATGGGTTCATCACACCGAAGCAGTTCGGCCCCACAATGCGCATCCCCGAATCACTTACACGTTCAAGGATCTCACGTTCCAACGCTTCGCCGGCAGGCCCAACCTCCTTGAAGCCTCCCGAGATGATGACGCATCCTTTCACTCCCGACGCGGCACACTCGCCGACGATCTGCGGGACGGCGGCTGCCGGGGTAATGATCACTGCAAGATCGACCGGCTCGCCGATCGCAGCGACCGTTGGGTACGCCTTGATACCTAAGACGTTCGATTGCCGCGGATTGACCGGGAATACGGTACCATGAAATTGATCGTTGAGCAAATTCCAGAGCACAGTCCGTCCAACCGTCCCGGGTTTATTCGTCGCACCAATGACCGCTACCGTTCGAGGATTGAGGATGGCCTCGAGCGGTGAAGTGACAACTTGTCGTGGTTCCATTCGAATATGATATGCGCGGCGTAGCCGCTATGGGGTCAGGGTGGAGTCTGACCGGTGTTCAAGGGCGTTACAAAATTACGAAGACGTGAATCGCCGTGCCTAAGAACGGAATCAATCGATAAAGAACGCGCGTTCCAGCCCAGCATCTATGACCACCGTTCGTTACCGCATCCCAAGAGAACATGGCGCCTATGTTGTGCTCATCGCCTCTTGGGTATTCGGTGTACTCTACACGCATCCAACCGATACTGCCGGTTCCGCGCTGGCCCTAACCTCCGCTCTATCGATCTTTCTTCTGCAGGATCCCTTCAAACAATTTTCTCGTCCGAAACGCGGGTCGAACCCATTCGCGAGCACCGCAGCGCTCACACTTGCACTTCTGGGTGCGGTCAGCGGGACGGCAATGATTGCCCGCACCCCTAGCGTTGCGATGTGCGTCGTCCCACTCACGGTGATCGGTGCACTCTACTTTGTCATGCTGCGCAACAAACGCAGCGCGATCGCTCGATCATTCGTCGGCTTTGCCGGCCTGACGCTCCTTACTCCGATGACGATGCTCGCCTCCGGCTCGGCAGCATCGCTCACAGCACTGTTTCTTGTTTGGATATTTGCGACCCTCTTCTTTTGCACATCGATCTATTGCGTCGCCATACGGCTTTCCGAATCCGGCGCAATGCGAAATGCACTCCTCTATCACGGAATCGCGTTCGCAATCGTGTCGATTCTTGTTCGTTCGCAACTGCTGCCGATCTCGGCAGTGTGGTGTATGCTCGTGCCTCTCGTTCGTTTCGTACTGATCGTGTTTACACGAGAACGATATACGCGATTACCGATCAAGTATATCGGCATTCAGGAAACGATCGTCGCTTTGCTTGCGCTCGGACTTACGATCGTAATCAGATAATCAGTTCGACTTCTTATACGAGAAGCCCGTTCCGAGTCCGACAACAAACGCCACCAACGCGCATGCACCGATTGCAAAGATCGTATCGCCAGGCACACGCAGCCATCGGAGCGTTGACATCAGGTCCGTCTGCATAAACTCCGCACTGCGGGCATACCAATATCCGCGTTCGACCGATGCCCAGGTCTGACGCAGCCCAACGGGCAATAGACTGAGCAAGATCATGGTCATCAGTCCGAAGTTAATCATCCAGAACGACCATTTTACCAATGTCTCGTTCCATTCGCGGCCCGGCTTCAGCGCACGCAGGCAGAAGAGCATCAACCCGATGCCCAGCATTCCATACACGCCAAACAACGCGGCATGTCCGTGGACGGGTGTGGTGTTCAATCCCTGCATATAGTACAGGGCGATGGGTGGGTTAATCATAAACCCGAAGAGTCCGGCACCAACCAAATTCCAGAATGCGACCGCAACAAAGAAATAGATCGGCCACCGATACTGTCTGATCCAGGGCTTCGCTTCGACCAGCTTCAGGTTTTCCCAGGCTTCGAATGCAACAAATGTCAGCGGTACAACCTCCAGCGCACTGAACACAGCGCCAAGCGACAAGACAAGTGTCGGCGTACCACTGAAATACAGATGGTGCAATGTTCCGATGATACCACCGGAAAGGAAGATCGTACTTCCAAGCAGTGTTGCAGAAGATGCGCTCTCGACACGGATCAATTTCATTCTGGCAAAGAGGAATGAAATGACGACAGTGGCGAATACCTCGAAGAATCCTTCGACCCAGAGATGCACAACCCACCACCGCCAGTACTCGGCAATTGCAAGATTTGTATGCTTCCCGTACGCAAGTGCCGACGCATAGAATCCGGCGATCGCAATCGCCGATATGAGAAACAGCACGAGGATGGGCCGTTGCGCATCTTTTCGACGTAGCGCCGGCATGATCGCTCGTGCCACAAGCCATAACCACAGGAGAAGACCAACGAAGAGTGCAAGCTGGAATGCACGTCCGAGATCGATATACTCATAGCCGCTGTGACCGAATAAGAACCACAGTGAAGCAGGCAACAACTGGTGAACACTGGCATACTCGCCAGCCATCGAACCAAGAACAACAACGAGCAGCGCACCGAATAGAACATTCACCCCAAGCCGTTGTCCTTTCGGCTCGAATCCACTTACGGCAGGCGCAATATAGAGGCCCGCCGCGAGCCAGGCAGTCGCGATCCAGAAAATACCAAGCTGTGTGTGCCATGTTCTGGCGATGCTATACGGGATAATCTGCGCCAGTGGTATCCCATAAAACGCAGAACCCTCGACTCCATAATGGGCAGTAATTACCCCCATGAGTATCTGAAGCAACACGAGCAACGACACGATCCAAAAGTATTTCACAGTCGCACGCTGCGATGGAGTTGGCTGATAGCCAAGCAACGGATCGTACTCTGGCGTGTCGGCATCGTCCGGAGCATGACGCTGTTTTGTCGCATAGAACCATGCCATCGCTCCGACTCCGGCAAGGAGCATGAGAATACTGACGCCGGTCCAGACGATCGCATCGCCACTCGGCTTGTTTCCTACAAGTTCTTCATGCGGCCAGTTGCTGGTGTATGTGATGTTGTCGTTCGGACGGTTCGTCGTTGCAGCCCACGCACTCCAGAAGAAGAAGGCACCCAACTCGCGCAGCTTGATACTATCGGTAAGCGCACCGCGCGGTATTGCGTACGCATCGTTGCCATGAGAGAACAGGTCTGCGTAATAATTCAGATTCCCATCGATTGCGTATGCACGCTCCTTCGAGACAACAATCGCTTCCCGCGACGCATCGAACGTGTTTACACGGATCATCCCCTGGAGCCGCTCACGGAGTGCGGCTTGGCGCTCAGGCGGCAGTTGATCGTACAACACCTTCGACGAATCCGCACTCGCCCATTGATTCAGGATCGATGTGGCTTCTCGATGCAACCAATCCGCAGTCCAGTCCGGCGCGACGTAACTGCCGTGCCCCCATACGGAGCCAACTTCCATTCCTCCGATCGACTGCCATACATTTTGTCCTCGTTCGATGGCATCATCCGGGATAACGACCGTTCCGTCAGTCGTGACTACTCGTTTCGGAATGGGCGGTGCTTGTTGATAGATTCGAGTTCCAACCCAAAGTAATACTGCGAACGAACAGACAATCACAGCAGTAAATGCAATCCAAAGGCGCTTCATTGTAGGATGTGTGGGTGGTAAACACGTTCAGGGCCACTATATAATTAGTGACCCATATTATTTAACACTTCGGTCTCAAGCTTTAGTGCGCGAGGGAATAGCACGGCGTTTTCAAGAAACACATGCATGTGCAAGTCATGCTCGAACTCTTCGAGCTCATGGTATGTGAGGCGGAGCGTTTCACACGCATCCGTCGGTGGTTCGTACTCGTCAAGGAGTTCGCGAATCTGCGCGAATGCGTCGCCCGCCGCGTCGTGCTCGCTCATCATCACAGCAATCGGGTTCGATACCGAGCCGAACGGCGTTCGGGGGACGATCTGGTTGTTTGCCTGCGCATAAACAAGTTGACGGATGTACGGGAAGATCATTACTTCTTCCTTCAGCAGATGCTGATCGAGTTCAGCACTTGCTGCGTCAAATATCTCTGCGGCACAGATCAATTCGGGATGCCGAGTGCCATGAACCTGCACGACCTTCGACAAATGCCCTCGCAATAGCGGCGTGTTCGAGCGAATATAGCGGTGGTGATTATTGAAGATGTAATCGACCAGAAATCCCAGATCCCATTGGTAATACCGATTCGCCGATAGATCGTTCGGCAGCGACTCCAGTTCTTGTGAGACTTCGTGCACATCGACACCTTTGCTCTGACATGCCGTGCGCAACGATTCGGCGCCATGACAGCAGAAATCCAGACCATAGTGTTCGAATATCTTCGCAGCGTTGGGATTGTCGCTAACGAGTTCGCGGAGTGTTCGATTCGTTGTTTCCATCATGGGCTCCAGTCTTCGATCGTTTGGGTGTCCAGAATATTTTCCCTTCAATGATCTCCAGCTGCCCTTCCTGCTCCATATGCTTGATCGTGCGGATCACGGTTTCGACGCGAAGTCCGGTCATGTCGGCAAGTTGCTGCCGTGTGAACGGAACGACGAACTCGTCCTGCCGGCCAAGACCGCGCGAGCGTTTGAAGTACGCCATGAGCGACTTCAGGCGGTGCTCGGCCTCTTCGACGGCTACTTCGCTGAGCATCATCGACTTGTACATCAGGCGTTTGCCGAGCGTTTCAAGCAGGGCATAGTGTACGTCGAAGTTGTCTCGGAGCATCTCAAGGAACGCCGGTTGCGGTAACGAATAGACAGTCGATTCTTCGACGGCGAGTGCCGTCGCCGGGTAGTTCATCGAGGCAAGCAGCGGCGGTTCGCCGAAACTTTGGCCTGCAGTGAAGTACCCCTGCACAAACTCTCGCCCTTCGTCGCTAAAATGCGACATCTTCACTTTACCGCTGCATACGACGTAGAAGTGCTCCGCCCGTTCTCCCTGTCCAAATATTATCTCATTCTTATTCAACCGAATGAGCGTTGCACCGTATCGTCGTAAGAGCTCCTCCGAATACAGTTCATTCATCGTTGCTCTCGATACAAAAATATCCAGATCCTATGCTCAATCATTATGACGTATGTCATACGACAACCGCACGATCTTCCGATCAGGATGCGACAACATCCACCCTCCGTGATTAATTGGTTTGAAAGCGTAGCTACGAACATTTGTTCGAGTTACTACGGGTACAGATTACTGTGCACAGCCAGACCCAACGCGCCTATTATCAATCAGTTAACATCCACCGTCCACATAGCTAAGCAGCTTCTGTTGTCTCGAATACTGCGTATATCCTAATCCCAGGCGGCTTCATTCGGATAGTGTTGCATCGATCGTCGCATCGTTTGCGTTGCTCTTGACTCTCTCGAGTTATGGCGGGAAATCCGACTCGAACTCGGACGAGCTAAAGAAGGACGACGCGGGTATTGCGGAGGTTGTATACAAAGCGAACCCGGCAACGCTCGAGCAGGGGCATCAATTATATATCACAACGTGCGCACCGTATCACGGTCAAACCGGAAAAGGCGACGGCCCTGCCGCAGCAAACCTGAATCCGAAGCCCCGCGACCATACAAACGGAGCATATATGAGTAAGCTTACCGACGATCGGATCGGGCATACGATCAAGAAGGGCGGAGCGCAATTCGGTTACCCGGGTATGCCGGCGCAACCACAGCTCAAAGAAGACGAAATTAACGCCTTGCTTGCCTACGTACGGTCACTGGCAAAGTAGCAGAAGACCAGTGCTGAAATACAGAAGGCAGCCATCGGCTGTCCTTCTGTATTTCTGGCCGGAGTCAATTACTGCTCCACGACTGCTTCAAATGCTTCGAGGAAGGATTCCAACTCTTCCTTTGTGACCACCAACGGTGGTAGTAAGCGAATTACATTCGTCGCTGTCACATTCGTAATAATACCGCGATCGAGTAGTGCTTTGTGAATCGGCTTTGGATCGATCACACATTCGATGCCGATCATCAACCCTGCGCCTCGCACTTCGCCGATGGTCTTCGGGAAGCGTGCTTTGAGCTCATTGAGTCGCCCGAAGAACCACGACGATAGTTCGTTGATACGATCCATCAAGCCGTTCTCAATCTCCTCGAGAACTACGGCGCCGGCGACACATGACAGTGCATTCCCACCGAATGTCGTACCGTGTACGCCCGGCGTAAATGCTGCGGCAACACGATCGGTCGAAATAATCGCACCGAGCGGAAGCCCACCACCCACGGCTTTGGCCGAGACGATGATATCTGGTTTCAATCCGAGCTTCTCGAACGCAAAGAACGTCCCGGTGCGGCCGATACCGCTCTGGATCTCGTCGGCGATAATGAGCACACCATAGCGTTCCTGTAGCGTCTTCAGCAGCGCGACGGTCTGGGCAGAGACAACCTTAATCCCGCCCTCTCCTTGGATCACTTCAAGAATGATCGCCGCCGTCCGTTCGCTTACAACAGACTCGAGAGCATCCGGGGAAGTACAACGAATCCCTTCGACAAGCGGAGAAAAGCCTTCGCGATACTTCAGCTTGTCCATGAGCGAGAGCGCGCCATACGTGCGGCCATGGAAAGCATTCTCCAGACCGAAGACTTCATACTTCCCTGCCGGTGCGCCGAACTTCCTGGCAAGTTTAATCGCACCCTCGACCGCTTCGGTACCACTGTTACAGAAAAAGACTTTATCGTATCCTGATAGCTTCTTGATCTTTTCTGCGAGAACGATCTGCGGCTCTTGTAGATACAGGTTCGACAAGTGCAAATACTTGTGAGCCTGTTCTTCGATGGCTCGGATCACTCCCGGGTGGGAATATCCCAACGCATTCACCCCAAGCCCCGAAATGAGATCGAGATATGCACCCTTTTCGGTATAGATCGTACAGCCTTCGGTGTGTGTCACCGCACCAATGGCCAGACGATCGTATGTATGAAATAATGCGGCCGATTCGCGTTCGGCGAGCGACGCGTCGGTCATGACGGTATCTGCGAGTAACGTGCTTTCCACAGGGCTATTTGTGTTTGAACTTCAATCGTTGATGTACTGCCCGTCGAGCGTTTGCGCTCGATCGAGCGAACAGGATCCAGGGCGTCGAATACATCGGCCTCGATCACAGTTGAAAATGTCTGGAGTGTTTTCAGCGGCACTTCATGCAATTGATGCCCGCTGCGCTCACAATGTGCGACAACCAATCCGGTGATTTCATGCGCCGTTCTGAACGGCACACCCTTTGCCGCAAGATAATCGGCTAACTCGGTCGCCGTCAGGAAACCTGCCGCGAGCTGGGCTCGCATCGCATCCGCATTAAAGACTGCGCCGTCGATGAGTTCTGTGGCCATCTTCACGCAGTCGGTTGTCGTACCCAGTGCGTCGAATAGCGGCTGCTTATCGGTCTGCATATCTCGGTTATACGCGAGCGGTAGCGCCTTCATCGTGGTCAGAATATTCATCAGTGCACCGTACACGATACCGGTCTTGCCACGAATCAGCTCGGCCATATCCGGGTTGCGCTTTTGCGGCATGATGCTGCTGCCGGTTGTAAGCGTATCGGGGAAGCGGACGAAGTTGAACTCCGACGAACTCCACAATACGCATTCTTCGGCGAAGCGACTCAGATGCATCATGATGATCGCACAATCCGAGATTACTTCGATCACATGATCGCGATCGCTCACGGAATCGATACTATTCTCGGTAATCCCGGAAAAGCCAAGATGTTGCGCCACTGCCTCCCGATCGATCGGCCACGACGTCCCGCTGAATGCGGCAGAACCGAGCGGAGACACATCCGAACGAGAGAGGGCGTCGGTCAAGCGCTCAACATCGCGATCGAACATCGAAACGTATGCCAGGATATGATGCGCAAGCAACACCGGCTGGGCGTGTTGCAGATGTGTATATCCCGGCATGAGAATCCCGATCGACGACTCGGCTTTCGATACGATTGCACGAATAGCATCTTCGATTGCGATGCGAAGCGCCGACACCGTACGCTTCAAATACAAGCGTTCGTCGAGCGCAACCTGATCGTTGCGACTGCGGGCCGTATGGAGTTTTTTTCCGACATCCCCGACTTTGCGTACAAGCATCATCTCGACAAGCGAGTGAACGTCTTCGCACTCAATTTCCGGCGGAGCTCCGTTTGCAGTGATCTCATGGGCGATCTCGCCCAAGGCGACAACGATCAATCGTGCCTCTTCTTTTGAGATCACGCCGCATTCGCCAAGCATCGTTGCATGAGCGATCGAACCTTGAATGTCATCCTGGACAAAGGTCAGATCGCTCGAGAGCGAGTTCGAGAATCGAGCGGAGAGCGAAGAGAGTTGCTCGGAGAATCTGCCGCCCCACAATGCCGTGTCGGTTGCAGCCATGCCTCAGACGAGGTACCCTTGTGTAGCACCCATCACCTTCAACGGCAGCGAATGCACTTTCGAGAAGCCTTCGCCGGCACGATGATCGTAGGTATCTTCTTCCGTGTACGAAGCCAATGCCTGGTCGTAGAGCGAGAATTGCGACGTACGAGAAAGTACGTTCATGTTTCCTTTGTAGAGCGAAAGTGTGACCTCGCCGCTGAGGCGTTTCGCAACCTCATCGTTAAACGCATCGATCGCCGCGCGGGCCGGGGTGTACCACAAGCCGTTATACACAAGGTCTGCATATTGGCTTGCAAGCTGATGCTTGATGCGCACGGTGTAGCGGTCGAGCGTCAGACGCTCCAACTCGGTGAGTGCTGCCTGCAGCACAAATGCTGCCGGAGCCTCGTACACTTCGCGCGACTTGATGCCGACGAGACGATTCTCGATCAGATCGATACGACCGATCGCATTGCGGCCGGCAATGACGTTGAGTGTCTTGAGCACATCGACTCCGCCGAGCTTTTTGAAATTGACTTCGACAGGGATGCCGTTTTCAAACGCAATCGTAACGCTCTCCGGTGAGTCGGGCGCAGCCTGCGGAGAAACGGTGCGCTGGTATGCATCCTCCGGCGGAGCGACCGTCGGATCCTCGAGAACGCCGCACTCAATGCTCGTCCCCCAAATATTCTCATCGATCGAATACGGACTTGCCTTCGTTGCGTTGACCTTGATGCCACGTGCAACACAGTACTCGATCTCCTGCTCGCGCGACTTGAACTCCCAGTGACGAACCGGGGCGATCACCTGAAGATCCGGTGCAAGCGCAGCAACGCCGGCTTCGAAACGAACCTGATCGTTTCCTTTTCCTGTGCATCCGTGCGCAACGACCGTACATCCTTCTTTGCGAGCCGCATCGACAAGCGCCTTCGCAAGGAGCGGACGCCCGAGCGCCGTGCCCATCGGATAAATACCCTCGTATAAGGCTCCGGCCTTGAGCGAATGCCAGACGAAATCGGTGACAAACTCTTGGGTGAGGTCGACGAAGTAGGCAGCCTTTGCTCCAAGCTCGAATGCTTTTTCCCGGACTCCGACGAGTTCCTTTTCTTGTCCGAGATCGCCGGTGACGGTGACGATCTCTGCATTGAAATTCTCCTGTAGCCAGCGCATCATGACCGATGTATCGAGTCCGCCGCTGAATGCCAATGCGATCTTTTGATTTTTGATCGAGTCGAGTCCGTAGCTCATGGTTCTATTCCGTATTCTCTGTAATGAGTGCTTTTAGTTGCTGTTCGAGCGCCTTGGTGTCGGCGACCGAAACAGGTGCGATAAAAATGGTATTATCCCCGGCAAGCGTCGCAAGAACATTCGACAGTTTCAAGTGATCGATCTGTTCGGCGACTCCTTGCGCCCTGCCGGCAAGGGTTTTGACCACGACCATGCTCTCGTTGGCCACAATGTTCGTGATCTCGTAGGAGATCATCGCTCGAAGATGCGACGAATGAACTTCGTCCGAGAGCACATATCGCGGTCCCTCGGGTGTGTGAATGCGATTTACCCCGAGATCCCGCAGGTCACGCGAAAGCGTCGCCTGATTGACGTCTTCGCCACTCGTGCGCAGTTCAGCGAGCAGATCCTCCTGATGTGCGATGACCGACCGAGAGATGATCTCCTTGATGAGAAACTGTCTGCGTTGCTTGCTCATGATGCTGCCGTGTTGCGCCATTGACCGTGCCAGTGTTCGGGGCCAGCAGCCATGCCAGCACTGCTTTTTGGATATGCAGTCGGCATTCGGCCTGATCAAAGACAATTGAATTCGGAGATTCCAACACTTCTGCCGAGATTTCCTCTCCCCGATGTGCGGGGAGGCAGTGCATCACCGCACAGGTCGGTTTTGCGACCGAAAGCATCGTGGTATTCACCTCGAAGCCCGCGAAGTCATGCAATCGCTTGGCGGATTCCTCTTCCTGCCCCATGCTGGTCCAGACATCGGTATAGATGACGTCCGCGTTTGCAGCAGCGATCATCGCATCGTTCGTTACCGTCACAGTCCCCACCGCATCCGGGCGCATGAACCGTTCGATCGGGGGCTCATAGCCTGTCGGACAAGCGATCACCAGGTCGATCGGCAGTATTTGAGCGAGTTCGATCCATGAGTTGGCAACATTGTTGCCATCGCCAATAAACGCGATCTTGACGCCATCGCGCAACTTACCGTGTCGGTAGAGCGCGTATGCATCTGCGAGAATTTGGCATGGATGCAGCAGATCGCTCAATGCATTGACGATCGGAATATTCGTAACCTGGGCGAACTCCTCAAGAATCTCATGGCCGAATACACGAGCGACGATTGCATCGGAGTAGCGTTCGAGCACACGCGCAACGTCCGCCACACTTTCGCGGCTTCCCAGTCCGACCGTCTCGTTCCCAAGCACGACCGGAGTTCCGCCAAGTTCGGCAACACCGACCTCGAACGATACTCTCGTGCGAAGCGACGGCTTCTGGAACAGCACTGCAACACTCTTACCGGCGAGCGGCTTCAGTTCGGGATGAAGACGGAGCGTATCGGCAAGCGCGAAGAGATGCTCAACCGACGTACGTGTCAGGTTTGAGAAATCGAGCAGCGATGCCGCTTTCCCGCCTGTCTGCATCGGCTCCTGTTTGAGGCCGACCGGAGATTCGTCGTTGATGATCTGCGTCCCGACGCCTTCATGCGTGAATATCTCGAGTAGCAATGAATGAGACGATCCGCCGATGATGTGCACCTTCTTCACACCCGCATCGAGCGCGTGAAAACCGGAATGCACCTTCGGGATCATTCCTTTGGTGATTACCCCGGTCTTGATGAGTTGTTCCGTGCGGCTGCGCGTCAACGTCGGCACCAGCTCGCCGCCGACAAGCACGCCGTCCGTATCGCTAATGAAGAACAGCTTCTCCGCGCCGAGTGCACCAGCAATCGCTGCCGCTGCTTCATCGGCGTTCACATTCAGCACTTCCCCTTCGGTGCCGTATGCCACCGGAGCGATCACCGGAATGATCTTCTTCGCAAGAAGATCTTCGATGATCGTGGTATTGACATGGCTGACCGTCCCCACGAGACCAAGATCGGCCCCGTTTGCGCGTTGTTTTTTTGCCACGAGTAGTGCGCTATCGATACCGGAAAGCCCGAGTGCATTTGCACCGCAGAGAATGAGCTGGTGCACCAGTTCTTTGTTCGTCAAACCCGCCAGCGACATCAGTACCGAGCGCATCGTCTCAGTATCCGTATAACGGAGCCCGTTGACAAACGTGGACTTCGTACCGAGACGTTGCTCGAGCTCGGTAATGCCCGGACCTCCACCATGCACGAGCACAATACGGATCCCGATCTTCTGGAGTAATGTCACGTCGCGCGCGAAGCCTTCGCGGACTTTCGCATCGGTCATCGCCGCACCACCGTACTTGACAACGAATGTCTTCCCCTCGTAGCGCTGGATATACGGCAACGCTTCGATCAGGGTCTCTTCTTTCGAAAGGTGCTTGTCGTTCGTCATGGTCTTAGGAGCGATAGCTTGCATTGATGGAAATGTAGTCGCGCGTCAGGTCGCACGTCCAGAACCGAGCGGTCTTCGAGCCGCGACCGAGATCGATCGAGAGCAACACATCAGCCGATTTCAGACTCTTTTGCACGACCGGTTCGTCGATCACGATCTGATACTGCCTGCGAAGCACCGGATGCGTATTGAGCGAGAGCTCGACAAACTGCGGATCGATGTCGACTCCGGAGTATCCGATCGCAGCGATTACGCGGCCCCAATTCGGGTCTTCGCCGTGGATCGCTGTCTTCACAAGATTCGAGTTGGCAACCGAACGCGCTACCTTGAGCGCTTCGTCCTCCGATTCAGCACCGGCAACCTCGATCTCGATCAGCTTCGTCGCTCCCTCGCCGTCGCGTGCGATCATTTTTGCGAGTTCGGTCGTGACCTGCGTCAGTGCGGTCTTGAACAGTTCGTACTCCGGTGTCCCTGCAACAATTGCCGGCGCGCCGCTCGCACCATTGGCAAGGATGGTTGCCATATCGTTGGTGCTCGTATCGCCATCAACGCTAATGCGATTGAACGACCGGCCGACAGCGGTATAAAATGCACGCTGCAGCAGTTCTTGCTCGATCTGGGCGTCGGTCGTGAGAAATGCGAGCATGGTGGCCATGTTCGGCTCGATCATGCCCGAGCCTTTGGCAATGCCGCCGATGCGCACTTCCTTGCCGCCGATCTCGAAGCGGACAGCATAGGATTTTGCAAACGTATCGGTAGTCATGATTGCCTCTGCCGCATCGCTGCTGCCGTTGGCGAAGAGCTGTGTCGATAGCTGCTGAATTCCGAGTTCGATCTTCTCGATCGGAAGGTATTGTCCGATCACGCCGGTCGAAGCGACGATGATCTCGTTCGCCGCAATTCCAAGCGACGCAGCCGTCGCATTGACCATCCGTTCGGCGTGCTCCATCCCGATCTCGCCGGTACATGCATTCGCATTCCCGCTATTGACGACGATCGCACTGCATCGCTTGCCATTGAGAAATGTACGTTTCGAGACGACGACTGGGGCAGCGATCGTGCGGTTCTGTGTAAACACTGCGGCAACCGTTGCCGGCGTCGCCGAGCGAATGATTGCCAGATCTTTCTTCTTTTTGCGAATACCACAATAGATTCCACCGGCATCGAAGCCCTTCGCAAATGTTACCCCTTCATCGTGTACAACCGTGATCATTCCTGTCCTTCCATTACAGCGCGGTGGTTTCGTCGAACCCGCACATAATATTCATATTCTGCACTGCTTGTCCGGCAGCACCCTTGAGCAAATTGTCTATCGTCGCAAAGACTGCGAGCGTATTCGCGTCGCGATCGATACTCCAGCCGATCTCGATCATGTTCGTCTGTTGTACCCGCTTGAGTGCCGGGGCCGCAGAGCCGATCAGCGAGACGAACGGCGCATCGGCATAGGCAGCGGCGAATGACTCGGCAACGCTCTCCGCTGTCGCACCACTTGCGAGCGGCGCCATAATCGTCGTGTGAATTCCGCGCGTGATCGGTGCAAGATGCGGTACAAACGAAAACGAGATGTCTCCGCCGGCAATCTCGCGCAATGCCTGACGCACTTCCGGAATGTGTTGATGCGTACCGCCGGTGCGATACGCCTGCACCGAATCGTTGATCTCCGTAAAGCTGTATTCGAACGCACTCTTTTTGCCAGCCCCCGAGACGCCGCTGAGTGAGCTGATCATGACGTTCGAATTCGCAATCTGCGTATCCTTTACGAGCGGCAATAACGGCAGTGCGATGCTTGTCGCATAACAGCCGGGGTTTGCAATGAACGAGGCATTCCGAATCGCCGCCTTGTTCCACTCCGGCAATCCATATACCGACGTTGCGAGCAATTCTACAGCTGAATGCTCACGCTTATAGAAGGTCGAATACTCAGTTGTGTTACGCAGACGGAAGTCGCCGCCGAGATCGATTACCTTCGCACCCGAGGCGACGAGGGTCGGAATGATGTCGAGCGCCTCGCCCGAAGGCAAGGCAACGAACACGAGATCGCTCCCGGCGACAGCGTCCGGTGTGAATGCAACGAACGGTGCATCGAAGCCCGGGACTAGGGAAAGGTCGCTGAACTTCTTGCCCACCGTTGACTGAGCAATGAGCGAGCCGATCCGTACCTGCGGATGCCTGGCTAAGATTCGAACGAGTTCGAGGCCGCTATAGCCTGACGCGCCGATGACAGATACAGTGATGGCCGGTGTCGTTTGCATTGGTAGGAATGATAACGCATAAAATTGCGAGAAGTTGCATAATTTTGCAGAAATACGCATGTTATTGCTTTATTCCGCAATTCCAGTGACATTTGTTTGCCGTGGGATTCTGGGGAGGAGGGGTATAGATGCAGAAAAGGCCCCGAAACGGGGCCTTCTTAGACAAAAGCGGTGCAAACTCTTATGCAGGCATCGGCGCAATCCCGCCAAGATCACCGAGCGGTGGTACCTTCACATTGTCTGCGATGGTGAATTTCTTCTCCGGTTTCTGCGGCTCGACCTTTTTCTCATACGGAGCGAGCTCGTGTCCGTTCATGATCCGGTCGATTTCTTCTTGATTCAGGGTCTCACGAATGAGCAATTCCTGCGCCATGCGGTCAAGGATTGCATGCTCCTCGCGCAGAATCGTCTCTGCACGTTGCATCCCTTCTTCGACAATCCGTCGGATCTCTTCGTCGATAATACGACCGGTCGTATCGGAATACGTCTTCTCCGACGACATATCACGACCAAGGAATACCTCGTGTTCGCCACGTCCGTATTTCAACGGCCCGAGCTTTTCGCTCATGCCCCAATCGCACACCATTTTGCGAGCAAGGTCGGTAGCACGTTCGATGTCGTTGCCGGCACCGGTGGTGATGCGGTTGAACACGATCTTTTCTGCCGCACGACCGCCCAGTGCGTATGCAATGACCGACTCGAGATATTCTCTCGAATAGGTATGCTTTTCGTCAACCGGCAAATAGCTGGTGACGCCAAGCGCACGACCGCGTGGGATGATCGTCACTTTATGTACCGGATCGGCCTCCGGCATCTTCTTTGCGACGATGACGTGTCCGCTCTCATGATACGCCGTAACTTTCCTCTCTTCCTCGTTGATGACGGCCGACTTGCGTTCGAGTCCCATCATCACCTTGTCCTTCGCATCCTCGAAATCGTTCATCGAGACACGATCGGCATTATGACGTGCGGCCAACAACGCTGCCTCATTCACGAGATTTGCAAGATCCGCACCAGAAAAACCGGGGGTACCTTTCGCGATAATCAGTAAATCGACGTTGCTTGAAAGCGGCACCTTCTTGGTGTGCACTTTCAAGATACCTTCGCGACCTCGAATGTCCGGACGATCGACAACGACCTGACGATCAAAACGGCCCGGGCGCAGCAATGCGGGATCGAGCACATCGGGACGATTCGTGGCAGCGACAATAATGACGCCGCTATTTTGTTCGAACCCGTCCATTTCAACGAGCAACTGATTGAGCGTCTGCTCGCGCTCGTCGTGTCCGCCACCAAGCCCTGCACCGCGATGACGACCAACGGCATCGATCTCGTCGATGAACACGATACACGGAGCATTCTTTTTTGCCTGCTCGAACAGATCGCGAACGCGCGAAGCGCCCACGCCGACGAACATCTCGACAAAATCAGCACCTGAGATCGAAAGGAACGGCACACCTGCTTCGCCGGCTACGGCACGTGCAAGCAAGGTCTTGCCTGTTCCGGGAGGGCCGAGGAGCAGCACACCACGCGGAATCTTACCGCCGAGGCGCTGGAATTTACCCGGCTCTTTTAGGAATTCGATAATCTCCTGTAACTCTACTTTGGCCTCGTCACAACCGGCCACATCGACGAATGTCACACGCGGCGACTTTTCATCCGACATGCGCGCTCGTGATTTGCCGAACGAGAATAAGCCCTTCGGACCGTTCATTCCCTGGTTCTGCATGCGGCGCATGATCAGGAAGACGATATAGAAACTAATGATCCACGGGAGGATCGCGATCAGCGAATCTACCCATGTACCCTTGCTATCTACCTTTCTGATAACGAGCCCTTTGTCGATCCAGACCTTATTCTGCTCTGCGATGGTCTCAGGGATAAGATTGGTGACGATTTTCTTCGTGTGAAGAACTGTATTATCCTTCCCCGGGATAGACTCGGTCTGCTTGAAGACACCGTGGAATCGGAATGCATTCTGATCGTATTGCTCGATCGTGCCCGATTCGAACTTGCCGTCGGCGAGAAGCTTTTGGTAGTACGTATTCGATACCTCGACCTCGTCAGGGTCGCTCCCACCACGGGCAACGAGCATGATGAGCGACGCACCTGTAATCATCACGACCCACAACGCAATCGTACGGATCATGTGCTGGCGATTGTTCATATCCGGTCCGCCTTTGCCACCGGGGCCGCTTGGCGGGGTCATGCGACCACGACCCGGACCGTTTCCGCGGCTGGAGGGACGCTCCTCGGAGTCGCCTCCGGAGCGGTCTGCCATATTCAACTTGTTTAGCATACTTGGTTTTTGAAAACACCCGCCCCGATAGCTCGGTTCGTAGCGTCTACGAAAGTTTACGTTCTAATAGTACGGCTGTTTCGGCGCGGCCGGCGATACGGCAGATCTCCGACGCCCGAATCCCAGGCACCCAGACTACTATATTTGGGTCGTGGGCGAGCACAACGAGCGGAAAGCGACGTTTTTGAGCTTCGGTCTTCACCCCTGCCTCGGAAAGCAGATCACTGACGAGCTTGCTTCCCTTCATCCCGAACGGTTTGATGCGGTCCGCAGGCTTCCAGATTCGCACCGACAAGCCGTTTTTTTGCACCAATGTAGCCGGCAACATACATCGGTTTGGGTCTGTGACCGTTGCCGAGCGCCTGGTACGACGAAGCGAAAGTGTGCCGATCTCAGTCG
Organism: Bacteroidota bacterium; assembly: GCA_018266755.1. NCBI lineage: Bacteria > Pseudomonadati > Bacteroidota > Bacteroidota bacterium. The sequence goes on along the minus strand of JAFDZW010000001.1, from coordinate 143,908 downwards.
TCAGTGTCTCGCCAATCGCCAGAGTTGCCTGAAGCGGTACTGCTTTAATAGACGGTTCGAGTAGGAGAATATTGTCGCGTTGCGAGAGCCTCAGACCGGCAGTGATCTGCAACGCTGCCGGCTTCCCCTGTTGGATCATTGCCCAGATTCTATTCCAAGTGCGGGTATCAGGCACAAACGCGGGTTGGCGCATACGCGCGAAGACATCGATCAGAAGTTCGCGAACCACTACCGGCGATGTGTTGCGCAAGACATCCAACCGGAACGCGGTCGCTCGATTCGAAACGAAAAATGTGGGCTCTGTTTTGATCGTGGCGTTGCGTCCGAGTTCATCCGCGCACTGACGCAGGAAATCCAATACCTCCGTACTTGAAGTCGTCAGCCGACGAACGGCCTCGTCAAGATCACGCCCCGGCATGGCCTTTTCCAATTCCGGGATCACACGATGACGGATGCGATTGCGAGTAAATACGTCGGAGCTATTGCTGCTATCCTCACGCCACCGAATGCGGTGTTTGCGCGCATACACGGTAATCTCGTCCCGCGTCGCACCGAGCAACGGGCGAATAAGAGTGACGCTCGACGAGAGTGGCCTGTTTGCGGGCATGCCGGCAAGCCCTCTGAGGCCCGTCCCACGCACAATATTCATGAGCAAGGTTTCGAGTACGTCACCACCATGATGTGCTGTTGCGACCCATGCGATTTTCTCGTGCTCTGCAATGTCGCGGAAGTAGGAATAGCGCTCGTCGCGTGCTGCTTCCTCAATCCCAACGCCAGCGGAAGCGGCGCGTGCGTTAATATCCACAGCCTCTACAAAACACTCCAGTTTGTACTTGATCGCAGTTCGTAATACAAGTTGTCTGTCGGCATCGGATTCGTCTCCGCGAAGCCCATGATCGACATGCGCGACTACCAAACGGCGGAAGACTCCTTTACTATTAAGAGTATGAAGCAACTGCAGCAGGGTCATCGAATCTACCCCGCCGCTGACACCGACCACGATCGAATCAGCCTTCGATACACCGAAGCGGACGAGCGTCGTCCGCACACGCTCCAGGAGACCGTCGGGCTTAGAACGTGCCATACGTACTCTCCTGACGGGTAAGCTTGATGTCCTGAAGCTGCGGTGCCTTCAGCCGGATTTCGAAGTTAAACCCGCGAACGTATCCGACTGGGCGGTAATCGAAATTCAACTCCCAGCAATGCAGATCGCGATGAATAGTAATATCGGGCACCGTGATCTGCTTCGATTGCAAATCATACCCAATGCCGGAGGACAAACTCCAATTCTGTGTCAGCGAAACCGACAGCCGGGCATTCGCCGAGAAGTTCTTCGACACGATCGGCCCGGCATAGCCAAGCGTGTATGAAAAATCGTAACTCAGATTCCATTTGGGGCGAAACGGCACATACACAAACGCTCCTTGATATTGTCCGCCAAGAAACATCGAGCGTTCTTCATCTGGGGAGTTCAGATGAAAAAGACGTTTCAACGAATCGTAATTCTCGCCGGAAGTCGTCTGACTCGACGAGAAGCCACCGCCCATGTGGAATGATGCACTCGTCATGCGGAACGTGTGTCCACCGGTCGAGTCGCCGCCGAGGTAATTCGCAGGGTAGAGCGAGAATGAAGCATTGCCACCCAAACTAAAGAGCGTGCCGATCTGCGTATTCGCCGAGGCCGAGACCGGACTCCAGCGCTTCTGGATGAGATCGTATCCACTGGACCCGCTCAAGTTCAGCAGCTTCACTTTCTCTTCCCAGCTCGAATCGGCCGAGATCTTGTGTTCGATCTTCGCTTCGAAGTCATTGCCGAGCGAAAGCGATACCGTACCTGAACGTCCGCCATCGGCAATCGTACCATTCCCGTCGTCCTCGAACCGAGAGTATCGGATCTCCTTGCCCGTGATCGGGTCGGTATAATATCGCGACGCCTGCTTCGAAACGTCCGGATGATAATTGAACGAGATGGAGGGTTGGAATGCATGGCGAATAGCCTTCACGCCAAGCGCATCGAGGTTGAGGATTCCGAACAGTGTAGTGGCTGCCGAAAGCCCGAAGTTCACATTGCCGGCACCGTAGAAGCCATACTTGTACGTCTGATCGAAGGTTACCGTGGTGTCGCTTTTCCCATTGTAGGTATTAATGACGAGCCGGGGCGTCTTGATCTTGTCACGAATAAAGAATGCTTCACTCAGACTCACGGAAGGAGTGAAGGAAATATACCCAACCTTCGGAGAAATAGTTAACGACGGGCTCAGCAATGCACTGTAGCTTTGTTTCGTCACGAACGACGTATCTCCGACGATACCACGGCTTGTGTCTGCAGGGATGCGAACCGGCGACTTGTGCACAGATCGAAAGAGACGAAGTCCGAAGTTCAGTGCCACGGTTTGCAGGAGGCCGGAGGAAGCCTCGGGATTATCAACGCTGCCGAAGAGAAAGATCGGTGTCGAACGCGAAATGCTCACGTCGGGACTGGTCTCTCCGTATTCGCCAGTGATGAGGTCCTGATTTCGTGAGTAATTGACGCCCAACGACACCCCTAGCTTCTCGAACGATGTCGAGAACGATGCCTGAGAAGTGATGCTTTGGTTGAGAAGATCATTTAGGTTCGTCGCGTTGAAGCGCTGGAAGTTCTGCGACTGAAAGTGTACACTCGAGTTCAGCGAAGTGACCGGATCGATGATCAAGTTCGGAACGGAAAAGTCCAGTCGGTAGGCTTCCGTATAAGGATCGACACTATTGCTTCGGGCCTTGCCGTACGCAAGTGTCAGGTTGATCGGCGCATTGAGGACATAGCGCTGCATGTAGTTAGTCGCGAGCTCCAGATTATATCCACCTTTGGTATAGAGGTCGGACCGGAATGCGATATCCATGTAATCGCTGAACACCACGTAGTACCCCAAATGCGTCAGGCCGAATCCACGGGCGTTCTGTGTGGTGTAGTTCGGAACGATCAGACCGGAATGTCTGCCCGTCTCATGTTCGGGGAACACAGCGAACGGCAATGCAAAGATCGGCACATCTGCGATGTAGAGATACAGCGGTTCGGCAAAGACTTGGTCGCCGCTGATCACTTTCATCTTCGGCGATTCAAAATAAAAGTGCGGCGTCGGTGCGTCGCACGTGGTATATCTGCCGTTTTTTACAAAGAGGACACCTTGATCGACCTGCTTGATCTTCTCGCCGTAATAAAACCCGCCCTGCATTTCCGTTGTACCGAGTTGTACGGTGCCTTGGCGAGTCTGAAGATTATACGTTAGTATTTCCCCCTCATACGGCGTATTGCCATCCATAAGTTTTGGAGCGCCTCTGCTCTTGATGCGAGCCGTGTCTCGGAGGATTCGTCGTTGATGCGCGATCGACGACTGAATGACGGAATCCGCCGCCGAACTTGTCGCCGTCAGGGTGTTGGTAGGAAAATCGACCATGATCCCGTGTGCGCGCAGACTCTTGTTCTCGTAGTCGAGCGTCGCATCCCCGATCATCACCACCGTCTTCTTCGGGACATTGAATACGACGGAATCCTGTGCCGTGTAGTAGATGATGGTATCGATCTGTCCTTTAACAGAATCGACTGCATGATAGAGTGAGTCCGGAAGATCGAACCCCGGGCGCTTTGCTCTGGGCTGTACCAACCCTGCCTTTTTGCCGGCAGTTGAGTCGAGTGCGATTCGTTGTGCGGCGGCGGAATGGACGAACACGCAGGTATCGGACGCGACCAGCGCCAGCAAGATCGGAACCAGGGCGTGAAAGAGTCGAGTCGCTGCCGCCTTCATGAAGCTATGCGTAGGAGGGCCGTTGTGCGTACGGGATCGGATCCTCGGCACCTGCTCGTGCGAAGCCGCGCAGACGAAGTGCACACGAATCGCAAACACCGCACGCCAGTTCCTCCGACTGATAACAGGACCACGTCGAAGCAAGCGGCGCACCGAGCTCGAGCGAACGACGGACAATATCGGATTTCTTCATCGCGATAAGCGGTGTGACGATCGTAATCTTCGTTTCGGGTCTCGTCCCCAGAGCAATTGCCTGTTCGAAGGCTTCGAAGAAAATCTTTCGGCAATCCGGATAGCCGGATCCGTCCTCTTCCACTGCTCCGATGTAGATGCGCTCCGCAGCGATGGTCTCTGCCCAGCCGGCTGCCATCGCAAGGAACGTGCCGTTACGAAACGGCACGTAGGAACTGGGAATATGTTTCGATTCGAAGTCAGCGGCCGTTACGGGGATCGACGAATCGGTCAGGCTCGAACCGCCGATCCGCCGGAGAATCTCCACATCCACCACCAATCGCTTCTCGATGCCGAGTGCATCGCATACATCGTGATATGCCTTGAGCTCGCGGCGTTCGGTGCGATGGCGGTAGTTGAAATGAATCGCGGCAACGTCATCCGATTCGGCTCGTGCAATCGCAGCCGTCAATGTCGAGTCCATTCCGCCCGAGAGCAGTACGACGGATCTCATTCGAGCATGTGCGATTGATGTTCGAGCATTCTCGGGTCGAGCGGCGGGATTCGGATCTCACCGTGTACTTCGGCAGTCGTGCGTTCCGTTTCGCTCACCACGACCCGAAGTGTACGGATATGCTTAAAGATCATAAAATGATCGGACAACCGACTGAAGAACCATGATGCAATGTTCTCCGCCGTTGTCGGGAAGTCCACAAACACCGCCTTGTATCCTGTCTTCACAAGAAAGTCTCTCACCTCGGCATCGGAGCGATCGCATAAGAACGCGTGATCGATCTCTTTGACCAACGGTTCGCAGATCGAACTCAGATCGAAGTAGTCGAGAACCATCCCATTCGCATCGGGCTCTCCGCCGATCTCGATGGTCATCGCGTAACTATGTCCGTGAATATTGCGACAGCCGCCCTCGTGAAACGGCAGTCGGTGTGCCATTTCCCAACGGAACGTCTTTGAGATCTTCGTGAGCATCAGGCGACAGGTTTTGCAACGGGTTTTGTGTGGCGGACGATCTTCACTCGCGGCGACGGCTTCGGTTCGCGATCGAGCCCTTTGATATAGCCGACTTCCACAACCGAGTGCAAGCCGCCGCGCGTCGAGAATGCACCGCGAACGGTGATCGAACGAGGCTTCATTGCCGTGACCAGATCATCGAGAATCTCATTAATCACTGCTTCGTAGAAGATACCGCGGTTACGAAATGAGAGAAAGTAATATTTCAGTGCCTTCAATTCTACACAGAGTTCGTCGGCAACATACTCGATCGAGATCTCCCCGAAATCCGGCAAGCCAGTCACCGGGCACACCGATGTAAATTCCGGGTTGACATGCGTGATCGTATAGTCGCGCTCAGGGTGCGGGTTCTTGAATACAACGAGTTCTACTTTATTGGATCGTGCCATTCGTTCGGAATAAAAAAATCGTAACCGTTCGCTCAGACGCCACGCTCGACATGGGGCCAAATGAGCTTATGCAACTGCACCTGCAGTGTTACCGGAAGCGAATCTTCGAGTATGCACTTCGCGAGTTCTTCGAGCGATTGCACGCCGGCAACCGCAGACACCAGGATCGTGCCCACACGCTCGTGAAGGGAGTAGGTGCGGATCATCTGCCGGCTCCACTCGTAATCGGCGCGATCGCCGATGACAAACTTCACCTCGTCGTGCTTCCCAAGAACGTCGATGTTCGAGAGCAGATTTCGTTTCGACATCCCCGACGATGGCGTCTTCAGATCGACGATTCGCTTGACACGCATATCGACACGGCTGATATCGATATGACCGCCTGTCTCGATCATCAACTCATAGCCTCGAATGAGCAACTGGTCGATGAGCGTATATACTCCTTCTTGTTCCAGCGGTTCACCGCCGGTCAATTCGACAAGCGAACAGTCATGGACTGCAATCTCCGACAGAATATCTTCGATCGAGCGATCGGTCCCTTCATAGAAGGCATACTCCGTGTCGCAGTAACTACACCGGAGTCCGCAGCCGGTCATCCGCACGAATACACAGCGTTCGCCCGCACGAGAACCTTCACCCTGAATCGAGTAGAATATCTCGTTCACGCGAAGGATATCTGGGCGTTGCCGTTCGGCGATCGTCAGCGACTGCGGGGCAATCTCGAGCATCGTGTCTTAAACACCGCCGATAGAGATGATGTTCGCGGCACCTATTCGGCTATTTGACGGCGAATTGCATCGAGGCGCTCGTCGCTCATGCGAGGCCCGTCGTGCGTTGCGATAAATCCTTGGTACGTTTCGTGCATCGTCGGCTCGTTCGAATGGATCGGCTGCCAGGGCCCGTCGGGAATGCCATGCATTGGGATGAGCTTGATATGTGCATGGTCGACGCCCATTCCTTCGATCACCAAAGCAATACGTCGTGCGCCGAGTTTCGATTCGAGCCGGTGGGCGAGTATCCGTGCGGAACGGAGCATTGACAGGTATCGCGCTTCATCGAGATGCAGCACGTTACTCTCATGATGCTCCTTGGTAATGAGCACTGTGAACCCGGGAGTATTGGGATACGGTGTGAGAAACCCGACATGCGCTTCGTCCTCATATACCTTCCATGATTGCTCCTGGCCAGCTATAATGCGACAGAAGATACAGTTGGTCTCCATACGACGAACGGTGATTGAACGTGTTGAAGGATCGGAAGAATATCGTGGGATGGTCGGAGTACCGCCTTGCGGTTGAAGTGTCGGGGCGAGAGGATTTGAACCTCCGACCCCCTGGTCCCGAACCAGGTGCTCTACCAGGCTGAGCCACGCCCCGAACTATTAATCAGTTTTGAGTCGCTTACAACCGCTGCGATGGGCACGAAGTTTCAAATTTCTTTGAATGAAGCAGTTGCCGAAAACGAAAAAGACCCGGAGATGCTCCGGGTCTTTCGCGTTCGGATGAATAACTCATCCTCAAAAAAACAGCGCTTCGGCTCTGCGTGGGCGGTGAAGAGAAATTGGTCCTCCCTTTGTGAAACGCACGCCAGTCTCCGAAGCGCCCCTACTTGTCAAATTCTTTGAACGTCCGCCGTTCGTCCAACGACAACAGCGATACAAACATACGACGTTCTGCAGTGAAAAACAAAAAAACAGGTACCGAGTTCACAATTCAGAAAAAAAAATGCAGAATCATCACTTTTGACATCGCACTATTCTTCGGGCTTTCAGAGGCTAATCGATTACCCTGTATTAGGTTCACTTCGATTTGTGTTCGTCCTCAAGCCATGTCAAGACAGCTTTGCATTCGTTGAGGTGACTCGGGCCGCAGTCGATTACTGCGATGTCGGATGCGGGTACCAATTCATCGTTGATCACGCGATAGAGCGTTGCCGTCGAACGGTAGATCCCTCGGGCATCGCCATGATAGCGGATCACATGTAAACGCGGTTCGTTGAAGCCGATAATCCAATCCGCTCCGATCTTGCGGGCCTCTTTCTCGATCGTTTCCACTACTTCGTCCGCTTCTTCCGCCTGGACAGTGATCACCGCGACTTCGATGGCGGTCTTCGGCATTACGGAATCCGGATAGGGTTCGTGATAGATCAGCCCGATCGTGTCGTTGATCGGATCGAGGGCGAACGACGCGTGCATTTCGAGACGCGTTGTATCCAAGCCGTGTTCGCGGACATTCTTGGTGACCCAATCATTTGGCGATTCCACAAATCGTTGGGCGTGTGCGGTCCCTGCGACTAAGAGCGCTAGGGCGATCATTCTGATGCTTCGGGTGAATTTCATCGTTCTATCTCTCCTCTCCATCCGGCCGTGATGCCGCGGCCGCTCTATACATCATTGCATTCATTAAAGGAATCAATCAATATTCGTACCAAACTCCGAAACGCCCCTCTGGCATGGGCTTTGCAGCAAGTGTTTGTGTAAGAATGAAACTGTTTTCACCGATTTCGATTTCATAGGGAGGCATAATTGCATTATCGTGCACCATGCGGGAGTAATTCAGTGGTAGAATGTCAGCTTCCCAAGCTGAACGTCGCGGGTTCGATCCCCGTCTCCCGCTCCAGACAGAGCCATCTCTTCGAGAGCGTGATTACACAATACTATACACTTCTCCACTTCTTGACACAACCCTGAAATGTCCGTTGCCGTAAACGATCTGCCGAACGTAGAACCACTTGTTCGGGGCACTGCGCAGGGTGATCGCCGTTGCGAGGAACGACTGTTTTCGCTGCTCTATAAATTTGTCTACGCGTCGCTCAAAAAACACTGGCGCACATCGTTTGGAGAAGACGAACTGAACGATATCATGATGGAGACGCTGGAAAAGCTTCTGGCGACATTCCGAAATCCAGAGAAGGCAGAACGTGTAATTGAACAAGGCAGACTCTTTGGGTTCGTCCATGTGGTGGCCGAGCATACTGCGCTGGACCACAACCGCCGCCGCAATCGCAAGGATCGCGTATTTATCAGCTTCGATGACTCACCCACCGAAGAGAACGCCGCCGCAAATTGGGAAGCTCGGCTCCAACCGGCAGACAAACAGGCTGATATTTCCGACATTATACTCGGCGGGATGGAGACTGTCCGAATCCTCTCCGAGCTCGATGAAAAGTACCGGAAAGTGATCGAAGAGCGCGTTTCTGGGCTCGAGTACGAGGAAATCGCTGAAAACAATGGAATTAGCGTTGCAAATGCCCGCCAGATCCATAAGCGAGGCGTTATGATGCTGCGCCAAAAACTGATCTCCAAGCACCGTAGCGTGCTTTCCACACTGGATGCGTCACAAAATGCCGTGCTCAGACGCTTATATCTTCGGGAGGATGTCACGGCCGACCAAGTCAGTTCAGAGGACGAAGCACTGGAAGCATTTTACTCTGCACTCGTCGGCAAAGGGATCTTCTTCGTCATTGCATCACTGGGGTTATTTATATGAGAGAGTCTGAGCACATTATCAATCGTTTTAGTGACTCCTTCGTTGCCGCTATGCTTGAAGGGTCAAATGCAGCCGAGGTGCTGACCTCTTATGAGCGCGCATACCCCGAACTCGGCGATTCGTTTCGAGAGCAATCTCATTCGCTCTCAATCCTCTACGGATATCTCGCCGATGTCGGCCACCCAAGCGATTCGGCTATTGCAATGGCATACCAGCGGTTTGCCGTTGCTCCAACAGCTTCCGTCGTCATAAAGAGCGAGAGCGGCTTTTTTGCCCGACTTACCTCGATCTTTGCATCGCAGACCACATACCGCCTCGTCGGAGCAACAGCCGTGGTTGTCGTTGCCTTACTCGCATGGCGCCCGTGGTCCGCTACCACTCCGCTGACGACACCGGTTTCCGATCAGAGTATCACTGCCCCCCCTGCCCCCGTTTCGACACCGACCGATCAATCGACAACGACGAGTACGCCATCGTCAACCCAATTTCGCGGTGCAGACGATCAGGCTCGATCGTCCCGGTCGAACTCTCCGGAAGATCTCGCCCGCTTGCGGCGTTCGCTCACCGGTCAGATCCAACGGCCGAACGAGCTTACCGTCGAGCCCGGAACTCCGCGTTCGATCCGTCTGACGTGGCAACCGGTCGAGGGTGCGCTTAGCTATATCGTCGAGATCAAGACCGAGAATGATCAACATTTTCATCCTGTTGCCCAGGTTGCGCATGCGTATGCCCGGATCGGCTCACTCCCTAGCGGACATTCCGTCAGTGTTCGTGTAACCGCTACAAAGGGACGTGCCAAGGGTCCGTCCTCCGATGCGCAAAGCATCGTTGTTCCGTGATCGATCGAGTACTCCTATTATTTCTGTTCTTCGTTTCGACTCCCCTTCCGACTCAGGCACAAGGACCACCCGCGCTTGCCGTTGTAACACGTCATTGCGACTCCCTTCTGTATGCTGCCGACCTTCACAATGGTGAATACTACGTACGCTCGATCTTAGCGGATCACCATTCATCCAAACCCAACGACTCCGTTGCTGCATACTGCGAGTACATGCTTGGGGTGTTCACGCTCGAGCAAGCAGAATACGGCGAAGCCGAAGAAGCGCTGGAACGTGCAATCGCCGCGAACACACGCCTCTATTCCGCACACCATCCTATTGTCGCCTCTGCGTGGAGCAGACTCGCCCGGCTATATTCGGAACAAGGACGCTACCGCGACGCTGTTCGAGCAACGAATGAACAAGTGAGTGCATATCGTGTCGAACTTGGCGCCGACAACAAGTTCACAGCCCTTGCCACGCTTGCTTCGGCCGAGTATGCGCTTCGCAGCGGAAATGCACAAGAAGCCGAAAACCTTGCCAGCGGCCTTTCGGCGACAATCATGTCGGGATTTGGGAACGGTAGCACCGAATCAATTCGCATCCAACGGTTTGCCGGAGATATTGCATTCGAGAAAGGACGGTATCACAATGCGGAGCGGATCTATTCGACGGCATTAGAACTCCTCTCCGCTGCAAACGAACCTCGACTCGAACTCCGAGCCTCCATTCGTCTTGCACGAGCTCGAACCAGAGCGATCGCATCTGACCCCGATTCCGCAGAACCGGATATCCGCGCCTGCGAGAACGATCTCATGCGAACCGGCGACCGATCCTACGGAACACGTGCACTCTCGCAACTGGTCGACGGCAGCATTTGCGAGTTACAGAATCGTCCCAATGCCGCATTTGCAGCGTACAACCGCGCACTCTCGATCTATGAGGACGCGGCGCAGGTCAACTTCAGCTACACGAGCGAGCGGGAGCGATTAGAATTTCTCCGTGAAATATATCGCACGAGCGGTCGCGTGTTCAGTACTGCGGTTCGCACCGGTTCCATCTATCCGGCAGGATCGGCGGTTGCGTACGATTGGTTGTTGTTCGAGAAAGCAGCGGCGGTCACCAGCCTTGCCGCCAATCGGGAATCGCTCTCTCGTTCGGGAGACACGACTGCAAGTTCACTCATAGCACACATCGCCATCCTTGCTGCACGGCGCTCGGCCTTACGCAGTGGCGACAGTCTGCTCATTGCAAAACCGCTCTTCGGCAGCGACAGTCTCGATGTCGCGATCGAGCGACTTCAGAAACAACTTGTCAGACGCTCCGCACGAGCCGGCAAGGCGCTTCAATTCCCGCGCGTCTCGTGGAACAACGTCCGCGACCGATTGCAACCGGAGTCCGTTGCAATCGAGATCGCACGGTTTCCATACTTCGACGGCGAACGGCAGACCGACACCGCTACCTACGCCGCATTCGTGGTCTCGCCTCACGATAGTATTGCTCCGCAGAGCACCGTGATCGGAGATGCAACGACGTTAGAAGACCCCGCTATGCTCCGTGCATATTATCTGGCACTTGTGCCTGGCACCAAACATCGCGAGGCGCTGAAGATTGTAAGCAAACTCATATGGGCTCCGATCGCCGAATTATTACCGCATGTCGGCACAGTGTACATCTCACCCGATGGGATCTATTCGCAGTTGTCACTTCCGATGCTACCCATCGACGATCGCACACAAGTCATCGATCGCTATGAGATCGCCACGCTTACAAATACTGGCGACGTAGCCCGTGATGTTCCGTCACAACGGACACAGTCCATCACGATCTTTGCCGACCCCGCGTATGGAAATGTCCGTACCTCTGTCGTATCAGCGCTGCCGACCGCACGGGAGAAAGGCATGCTGCAAGAGCTCAATGCAACGAAATCAGAGGCATCGAACATCGGCGCGATTTTTCGGGGTGCTCATTGGGATGTGCAATCATTTCTTGGTTCCGACGCGAGTGAACAGAATCTCGACCGGCTCCGTGATCGCTCGATCGTTCATATCGCAACACATGCGACATTTCGACCGGATAGCTCCGAAGGCAATACGATCACCGACGATCTGCTCGAATGTGCACTCTACCTCAGCGGCGCAAACAAAACACTTCGACGCGGCAGCGATGACCCCTCGAACGATGGCGTTGTCAGCGGTCTTGAAGCGATGTATTTGGATCTGTACGGGACCGATCTCGTCACACTCTCTGCCTGTGAGAGTGGCAGAGGGACGATCGAACCGGGCGAAGGTGTATTCGGGTTTCCTCGGGCCCTTCGCACAGCCGGTGCACGCAACGTTCTGATGAGCCTCTGGCGAATCCCGGATCGCGAAACGGCAGAGTTGATGACGATTTTCTATAAACGATTGCTGCAAGGCGACTCGAAACCTGCGGCGCTGCGTGCCGCGCAGTTGAAGATGCGCTCTGTCGTGCACAAACGAATGGGCAACGACGAACCTCTGTATTGGGCAGGGTTCGAACTGATCGGATATTGAACCATGATACGAACGACCGATATGATGGCTTCTCGATCACACATTGGATCCGCGGCGGCGATCCCTGAGGTGTCACGGCATCCATTCACAGATCGTTTAAAGAACATGGCGAGGTCACCGCTCTTCATCATTAGTGTATTCTTTTTGGCTTTGCTTGTCAAGACAGCCGATATCCACGGGCAAGGAATGCAGATACACCTGAGTATTTCTCCGCATCCCTCGTTACGGTTAACCGACTGGCAAAGTCGTCGCGAGATTGCCTCGCTTCTTATCACAAATACAACCAATAAAAACGTCGATGCACGTATCGTCGCATCGCTTACACTCAATGGAAACGAAGTTGCTTCGACACGAACCGAATCGATGCCTGTCCTGTCGATCACACCGGGACAAAGCACATACTATGGCGGTGATCTATTCCCGTCCAATGCCCTGACGTTCAAAGGCGACGCAAGCACGACGACACTTCGTACCGGGATGCTTCCCGAAGGAAACTATGAGCTCTGCGTCCATCTCGTGGCTGCAGATACCCGCGAGACGATCTCGCCGCTCGAATGCCGATCGTTCTTTCTGACTCGATACTCACTGCCTCAGTTGTTGCAACCAGCCAATGCAGCGACCATCACGTCGGGTCTGGAGACAAGCACTCTTTTCTCCTGGACACCGATCGTTCCTACCCCACAGTCGGCCGTAGTCTATCGCCTAAAAGTCGTCGAGTTATTGCCGAACCAGCATCCAAAACAGGCCATCCTTAACAACCGCTCGTTTTTCGAACGGGTGGTTACGAATGTTACACAACTGATGTGGCCGGCGGAGTTTCGGCTGCCGTCGCAAGGTGGTGACTTCGTGTGGAGTGTGCAGGCGGAAGATCCTGACGGTTCGCCGATTAATATGCCGGAGCGATTCGCAGAGCCGAATACGCTCATTGCATTACCATCGCAAGAAGAATGTTTGCGCCTGTTGCTCTCGGTCACTAATCGCTCCGATTCGTTGATGCGGATCGAAGAATCCTACTGGCAGGATTACGCGCAGCTCGAACGCTTGCGCAAGGAGCTTCTCGAGGCCGAAGCACGAGCGGACGTCTATGACACGGACAAACTCAAGCCTCGGATTGCAAGCGCCGAAGAACGGGTTAAAGCCCAAGTAAAACACCATGAATCCGTTCGTGCGCTCTATGATGCAGCGATGGACCGATACCGGCGTTGCACCGGCCGTTAACTACGGATCATCCCTTCGGCACTTCAAGCGGACGCTCACGATGCAAAAGCATCCAGTCGCCGCTTTCACCAAGCGCTTCGGTACCGAGTTCGAAGATAAAATCCGATGCTTCGGCATAGCGGCGATCCTTCAGTAATGCAACCAGATACTCTTTTGCCTGAACGAACATCACCCCCATCCGTTCGTACTGTTTAATATGTCCGATCAGTGCATTGCGTTCGATATAGCCACCGAGTAATGCAGCAGTAATGGGGGCCAGCCCGGTTGCGACCACTACATAATCTTTGAGTTCGTGCGGTATCTCAAGCAAGAGTTGAATAACCGCAAGTATGACGCCTACGTAGAACAATATGTTGATCGTCCGCTCCAAACGGTGAAGCCGGTGATGATCACGCTTTAGCGCCTTTGGATAGTATTTCGCCTGATCCTCGACCCACGAATGCAAAACTCGCTCGAGTCGCGTTCGCAGTTTTGCGGTATCGCCCGGGTCCATCGCATCGGAATCGGCGTTGAGCGGGATTGCTGCCGTCCGCATGGCAAAACGGATCCAGTCGAGCTCGCTCTTTTGCTTTCGAATGTAGTAGTCGCCGGCGGTCTGCCTCAGCCCGGCAACTCTCCAGAAGAACTGCACGCGCAATCCTTCGGCAAGCGCGCGATAATCGAGATACTTCGTCTGATAGTGACGCCGTTTTGCGAACACGTACCAAATAAACGCAAGCATCAATGCACACAGGTATCCTGCCAATACCAGCGGTTCGTCGTGAAAGAGGTGCGCGTAGAGATCGAAGAAAGCTGCTGCACAGAACACGAACGAGAATATCCCCACGAACGCTCTGCGGGTGTATCGTTGGAAGTAGGTTGCTAGTGTATCGGCAGTACTGTAGTGATCGACGATCGAACGCAGTTCTTCGGATAGTTCTTCTTTCGATTGCTCACCCAGCAGCCACGCTTCGCTTTGCGGTTTGTGTTGCTGCAGATGAAGCGTATATCGCTCGGTATCGGAATTGAAACGATCTATTTGCTGGAAAATGCGGTCGAATGCAGTCCGCGCTTCCTGATCTTCACCATAACCACGAGGGAAATACTTTTTTACCGTGAATGGCGCATCCTTGATGTCAGCGTTCGACTCGCGCGGGGTAAGCACATGATAAACCGGACCGGTCTCGACTGGATCGAGCGGACTTTGAGTCTTCCCGAATATCTTCGGCACTCCGTCGAGCTTGTAGTGTACGACCTTCCCCGTCCCACCGACGCTGTCGAGCACGAGCCCGTCCCAGAGCGCGATCAGTATCTGACTATGCTGTGCGTGATATGCACCGACCTGTGCATATTGCAGATCACGCGGGCGACCATGCGTCTTAATATCCTCATTGGTGACTCCTTCGACGAGCGGCAGGGTGAACCAGCTCTTCGCTGCGCGAAGCAACCGGTCGAACTCTGCACGCGATTCTTCGGTCACAAAATCGCTTCGATATAATTCCGGGGGCAACGGCAACGGACAAACGAGATCGATACCCATCTCGAGCGCCACATCGGCGACGAGTCGATCCGCTCCCTCGGCAAGTGATGAGAGCATCGTCAGCGGAGTTGAGGGGTAGTTTGCCAGCAGCTCACGGAAGATGGTCTGGACGCTATGCTTGAGCTGCGGAATATCCTGTGTACGCAGATCGCGATGACCCGTCACCCCGAGCACGATCGGCAGCGGAGAGGTCAGCGGATGGATATGGCTGGAACGGAGACTATTCACAGGTTCTCGGTTTCAGCGTGTACCTTGGAGGAATGACTCGACCTCTTCGACATTCTTGGGACTACCGACGACAAGCGGCGTCCGCTGGTGCAATTCGTTCGGTTCGATCTCAAGTAGTCGCTTTCCCATTCCATCGGTTGCACGGCCGCCAGCTTGCTCGACGATGAACGACATCGGGTTTGCCTCGTAGAGCAGGCGTAGCTTGCCTTTTTTGCTCTTGACATCCGCAGGGTAGAGGAATACACCACCATAGAGAAGCGTACGATGCACATCGGCGACCATCGAGCCGATATAGCGCAGACTGTACGCCTTCTTATTCCTCTCAGGATCGTCTTGTTTGCACCAGTCGATGTAGCGTCGCATCTCGGGCGACCATTTGTTGTAGTTGCCCTCGTTCACGGAGTAAATTCCTTTGTGCTCGGGGATGCGGATGTTCGGATGGGAAAGTAAGAACTCGCCGACCGATGGGTCGAGCGTAAACCCGAACACTCCCCGCCCCGCTGTGTAGACCAGCATCGTGGACGGGCCATAAATCGTATATCCCGCCGCAACCTGCTTATAGCCTTGTTGCAGTGCGTCGGCTTCGGTCCCGTCGCCCGACTCGGTCACCCGGCGATGGATCGAGAAGATGGTCCCGATCGATACGTTTGCGTCGATGTTCGACGAACCGTCGAGCGGGTCGAACAACAATACATATTTCCCTTTCGGATATTCGGCCGGTATCTTCAGCAAGTCCTCATTCTCTTCGCTTGCCATTGCACAGAGATGTCCGCCGTGATCCATTGCACGGAAGATCACGTCGTTTGCATATTCGTCAAGCTTCTGCACGATCTCGCCTTGAACATTCTCCTGCCCGGTCGCGCCAAGAATATCGACAAGCCCAGCTCGGATCACCTCGCGGTGAATGATCTTGATCGCAAGGGTCAGGTCGCGCAACAATCCGGAAAAATCGCCGGTCGCACCGTTCGACGAGCGCTCTTCTTCGATAATGTGACGCTCGATCGTAATAACTTTATTTGACATGATATCGCATCTCTTGGTATGCTTCGCAAATTACGAAAGAAGTGTTACGCAGGCCCGAAGGGCGTTAGTGTACCCCTGTGTGGCCGAAGCCCCCGCTCCCGCGCTCCGAATCGGTCAGAGTATCCGCAGTGACGACTTCAACGCGTTCATAGCGCGATATGATAAGCTGCGCGATGCGCTCGCCCCGAGAAAAGCGAACGGAATCAGGGCCGAGATTGATCAGGATCACTCGTACCTCTCCGCGGTAATCGGCGTCGATCGTGCCGGGAGTATTCAGGCACGTGACACCATGCTTGGCTGCCAGCCCCGAACGCGGGCGAACTTGTCCTTCGAACCCTTCGGGTATTTCGATCGCAAGGCCGGTCGGCACCAGTGTCCATGCGCCGCTCGTAAGCTCAACGTCTTCGGATGCACGCAGGTCGAGGCCGCTCGAATGTTCCGTCGCGTATGACGGCAAGGGAATATCTGTATCTCTGTCGGGGTATAAACGTTTGATTTTCAGCTCCATCGGGGTTATGATCGATAATACGGTGCAAAGTTACGATAGTACGTCCCGGGAAATGGCCGGAGGCCGGAAATTGATCGGAGGATACAATTGTAGTATATTTGACTCCCCCGAGGTTGTGTGAAACCGCACAAGTACCCAGTATCCCACACAGAATGAAGATACGTTCGCTCGTCGTATCTGTGTTCGTTATCCTGAGCACGTCGATCGCCTCAGCGCAACCGGCGTGGCAACCGTTCATTACCTCACTGAATTCCAGCACCCCTGTCGGTGCCGCATTTCTCAACGAACAGTACGGATTCGTTACCCTTGCCAACAATCAGGTATTCCGCACCACCGACGGCGGCAAGAACTGGAAGCAGATCCGCACCCCGGCTCCCATGCTCGGAATGGGACAATGCTATTTCCATACCCCGGCGAATATTTTCCTCTACGGCACCTACGAAAGCACGGACAGCGGAACGACCTGGCGCACGCTCTGGAACCCTACGGTCTATCGTGACCAGCCATTATATATTCTCAACGACATCTTCTTCGATTGTCGCGGGCGCATCAGTGCCGACCATGCTCAGAACTGGTCGAGATCGGTGCTGACTGCCGGAGAATGCATTACCGGAAATCTTGATAAGAGCATCGCGATCTGGGGTGGTAGTTCGAGCCGGGGACTCGTGCCCGGTCTGTACTCTACCGACGGAGGGCTATCCTGGAATGTCTCGCAAAATGCGATCGAAGCAGACTACGGCTATGCATTCCCGTTTTCACTCATTTACATAAGAGCCGGCGGAGACGACACGCTTCCGCGACCCGGGGCATCGAGGATTCAGCGCTCGACCGATGGCGGCGCAACGTGGAACACAGTCCTCGGACCGGCACAGCGATTCGGACTTGACGACGGCCTCTGGGGCGATGCATGTATCGCGTATACGCAGATGAAAGGCAATACATACCCCGGCGGAGTGCTGCGTTCGACCGATCTCGGCGCAAGTTGGACGCCCATCGGCGGACCGAGCGCAGGGACCGACCAACGCGATGACGTCCCGATCTGCGGGGTAACCACGCGCGGAAGCGTGTGTTATGCAATCGACACCTGGTATGACAGCGATACGATCTGGAAATTCACCGACCGAAGCGTCGTCACCCCCTTGCTGAGCGATGCTCGTATTTACTCGAATGTGGGCGACACCCTCGTGATCGATGCATGCGATTCGGCGCTCCTACGGATACAGACGTTCTTCTCGGCCTGTGACTACATGCGTATCCAAAGTCTCACGCTCGATAATTTTGCAGGAGGCTCCACGAAAACGATAATCACGCCGAATAAGATCATCCATACCGGTGCCCCGGACACATCGTATCTCTCCATCGTTCCGACAACGCCGGGGACGTACCAGGCGACAATTCATCTGCACTATTGCGCATCCGACTGGACTGGGGTCGACACTACTTTCCCACTCGTCATTGTCGTTACTGCACATCCGACGGAATTAGTAATCGATCACAAAGACTCGCTCCGCTTCGCAACGCAATCGCTCTGCGGTGCCGGGGGGCTTGATACGATCAGCCTCTCTGCGATTGGGTGCCTGCCACTGATGATCGACAGCACGATACTCCTGAGCGACTCGCTGACTTCCCTTGAAGTGAGTATTTCAGGTATTCGCAAGTTGCGACTCAAATCAACCGACGGGCCAAAAGGCATTGCCGTCAATTTTCACCCGTTGAAATCTGGGACAAAAAAGGCCTCATTGGTGATATATACGAGTATTGGAACATTCACGATCCCGATCGTTGCAAATGTTCTCCCGGATGAGCGTGCTATTGTTGCCGCAACCGATACGTTGCGCTCGCCTCTGTGTGAGGTAGCCGATGGCTCGATCGTGTTGACTAACCCAACGTGCCGAACAATTTCCGTTGATTCGCTTACGCTGGCAGCGCCGTTTACCGTATTCCCGAATCAACTGCCGGTTCAGGTACAAAGCGGTGACAGTATCCGATTACGAATTCGATTTACTCCCACTGTTCGAGGACCGGTATCCACTCAGGCGATGGCGCATTTGAGTTTTTACGAACCGACCGCTACAGTGACGTTCGACACTCTCCTCACTGTCATGGCCGTCGGCTTCCCGGGAGTCTCTGCAGATTCTCTCTCCGCGTCGATGCTACAATTCGATACGCTGCATTTGTGTGAGAGCCAGGCACGCACGATCACGGTCTACAGTACCGGTTGCGATTCTCTCTCGCTCGGCGCGATCACTCTTTCAGGAGATTCTGACTTCGTGTTGCAAACACAAGGCACAAAATCGATCGCTCCCGGAGATTCCATTGTGCTTACTGTATCGTTCGTGCCGAATTCGGTCGGTTTGAAATTCGCTGTGATTACCGTCCCGCTCGATTCGGGCGGGTCCATCTCGATTCCACTGACCGCTGCTTCGCTTCGTGCCGTGCGTCGCCTAACGCTCGATTCCGTCGGCACCCTAACGTTCGATACATCCTGGGTGTGCGAACAGCAGGTCAAACGAGTCACCCTTCGAAATCCGAGCTGCGATTCTGTCGTCATTTCGGGTGTGGACTGGTCATCGTCATCCTTCCGAGTGCTGACTCCGCTTCCGTTGACGCTTCTGCCAGGAAGTGTAACAGAACTCGAAATCATTTCCGAGCCGGATACGAACGGTCACCCGGCTGACAACCGATCGGTGGCGAGTTTTCGAACAAACTCGGATTCGGCCATTCCGCCGGTCCCCTGTATCATGGGCATCCGATACCCAAAACAAGTGCATTTCTGGCTTGAGACCGACCCTACGCCGCTCACCGCAGGACAATTGTGGACTGCAACGCTGAAAACAAATCCTCACGAACTCGATAATATTTCGGCTGTCGATCTCACACTCGACTATAACAACGATCTTCTCGAGTACCGAGGCCACAACTCGTTGAATACAGTCGTCGATAGCGATGGCCGCAACATTCATATTGAAAATGACAGCGGGCTGCACATCGATTCTGTCAATGCATTAGCAACGTTCACATTCGGCGTGTATCTTACGACCGCCGAGCAAACGTCCCTCTCGATGCGGGATGTACGTTTTAATGGGGACGATTCGATCTTTACCGGCTGTCACGCTGTGGCGTTTACCATCAGTGCCACGTTCAATTATCAAAACGAATGCGGACACCCGACGCTCCGCGACTATTTGCGGGGGATTCCTCCGCAGCTTCGGATCGTACCGAACCCATCGTCTGGTTCACTTGGGGTTATCTCAGACTCACCACTGAAAGGGGTGCAGGCGAAGATCGTTACCGTACTTGGTCAGGTGGTCTTCGAGGGGGCGCTCCGACAGCTGGGACCGAATCAAATGACTATGCCGGACGGACTCGTCCTCGCCCCGGGCATCTACACGGTTGAACTGCGGACCGATGCTGGGATTGTGAGCAGTTCGCAGCTTGTGGTCCGAAAATGAGAAAAGCGGCACGAGGCCGCTCTTCCTTGAGACGTATCGATCGCGGCGGGCCATACGGGCTCGTGGCAGTAGCGCTTACCATGTGACTCCCCAGACGTACGGCAAGCATTTCCACCGAGAGAGAGCGTTTCGCTGCTATCCGTTTTCCATTGCCACGAAATCGGAAGCGGATAGCTGCGTTCATCCCTCTACCTCGAGCCCGGATGACCCGGCTGATCGTTCGGATGACTATCTGCGATCAATGTGAGCACTCAGCATTACAGATCCAGATATTCCGTCGTTATCTATTGGTCTAACGCCCGACCCCAAGGGGCGTGTGACAAGCTTTTGAATTTTTTTCAAAGAAATTTTTAGAACTATCCATCGTCCGCACAACTTTAATCGTATCATGCTACTACACCGCACTATGCGATTCGCTACACGACTGGTACTTTTCTCATTGTTATACATGGCGGGGGCCTCGA
The DNA here is from genome assembly GCA_018266755.1 of Bacteroidota bacterium. Classification (NCBI taxonomy): domain Bacteria; kingdom Pseudomonadati; phylum Bacteroidota; species Bacteroidota bacterium. The sequence continues at coordinate 123,285 of JAFDZW010000001.1, read as the reverse complement.
TTGGATTTGCGCACCCGCTTTCGGCAGCCGATTCGATCCCCAAGGTCAGCGTTACTCCGGTAGCGCTTAATTTCGGGAGGGTCGCTGTCAGCAACAGCAAGCAACTTTCGGTTGTCATCACCAACACCAGTACCGGTGCGTTCACGCTCACCGATTCGGTCGGCGGGCTCGGCTCCCCGTTTGCAGTGGATTCCGGCGGAGGAGTCTCAAGCCTCGATTCGGGCGCCGCGCGGCGGGTCTATCTTTCCTTCAAACCGCTGTTTGTCGGACAGTTTTCCGACTCACTCGTGATCACGACGAACTCGGACTCCGCCCACCAGCGGATCATCGTCTACCTCAGTGGCACAGGGTTTGTCCCGGATACGGTTGCACGCATCCTCGTGTCGCCCACCATCCTGGATTATGGCATCGTGTACACCGGGCAGTCCAAGCCGCTCAATGTGACGATCAAGAACGTGACAAACACCGGTTTGCAACTCAACGGGAATGTGGTCAATGCACATGCCCCGTTCTTCGTAACCGTCGGGCTCGGCAATTTCCTGCTCGATAGTGGCGCGTCGAAGTCGCTGACGGTTCAATGTGCTCCGACAGACACCGGGACCTTCCGCGATTCGATCGTGATCAACAGCAATGCCGACGATGCGAATAGACGGATCGTTGTGATCCTGCGTGCCCATGTCCATTCTGCGGACGAATTGCTGCCGAAGATTTACCTCAGCACCACATCGCTCGATTTCGGAACATTTACAATTCATAGCGCGCCGGAAGTCCAACTGAGCATGACGATCAAGAACGTCTCGGATACTCAGCGGACGTTGATCATGAACTTACTCTTCCCACACCCTCCGTTCACGGTGTCCGGCATCAACGACCATGTAGAACTTGCACAAAATCAAGCGCAGGATCTGACCGTTCATTTTGACCCGCCGTTGATCGGTACATATAAAGACTCCATCATCGTTATTTCCAATGCGGCAAAATCTCGTATTCCGGTGTATTTGTACGCAACGGTGATTACCACGCAAGATGTGTCGCTGGAAGCGACTGATGCGGCGACTGAAGTGCAGGTCAGTCCAAATCCGTCGACAAATGTGATCGTCGTGAAATTCTATGCACATACGAGTGATGTCGTCCGGTGCCGTCTCTTTGACGAAACAGGTCGTCAAATACGTATGTCTGACCAATCGACGGTGAATGTCGGAGAAAATACGCTCGCAATGGAAGTATCTTCCCTACCGGCCGGAGTGTATCACGGAGTGATTGAGGGCAGTCAGACGCGTTGCATATTCAAAATTGCGATCGTTCGATAACGGTCACCCTCACCCAAATTGAACCAGGAGCACTCCGCCAAGTGCGAGTGCTCCGCCAGCGAGCAACTCCCCGGTAAGTTCTGCTCGACCGAGTGCGAGCGCGAGAACGGTTGTCAGCACGGGTTGGAGGTTCTGGAAAATCGCTACCTTGCTCGTATCCATCTTCCCCAGCGCATAGTACCACAGGACGTAATTCACGCACGAGGCAAACAGGCCGAGGTAGAGTATCTCGATCCAGATCTGATTCGAATATGTGAGCACCTCCTGAGCGTGAAAATTCCATAAGCCGATCGGCAGATACAGAATCGCACCGACGGTCATGTGTAATGCGGTGACACGAAGTGCCCCATACTTTACTATCAACGGTTTTCCCAGCAGGGTGAATAACGACCACGCAAGGACAGCGACGAAGATCAGAATATCGCCTTGGGTATGCTGCGATGCAAACGAGGCACCGTGTTCGAACATCAAAATTGCAGTACCGACAAAGGCGACGAGAATCCCTGCGATCTTCTTCCAGTTCATCCGCTCCCAATGTGCCCGGAGCGCAAATATAAATACGATCGCAGGAGTCAGAGCGTAGAGGAGCGCACTATTTGCCGGCGTGGTGAGCCGAAGTCCTTCCAAATAGAGGAATTGATTAATGACAATATTGAGAAACCCAAGCACGAGCAGGCGGGCGTATTCATTGCGCGTCAAGCCCGCAAAGAGATTCCAACGCCGCTGTTGAACCCCAACGAGTAACATGAGCGAGATCGACGCAATGCTCGCACGAAACAGTAACAACGTGGCCGGGTCCAGTGCGCGCGCAGCATCTTGCCCGACAATGTGGGTAATACTGGCGATCGACTGTTGTATAAATATCCAGAAATAGATCACGCGACGGGTGGTTCGTGTGAGGTCATTCGTTCGATCTGTTCGAGCAATGTCACAGCATCATGCTCGAACGTATAGTGGGCCCGGGCGTCCGATGCGATGCGTTCGCGCATTCCGCTTGCTGTCGATGCGTCGAGCGCGTTTCGAATCGCACGAACAACAGCAGCGAGATCGTTCTCGTCGGCATAGAATAGATACGGTTGCTCACCGATGCACATTTGCACCTGCTCCAACGGACTCGATACCACCGGAAGCCCCGCATGCAAGTACTCGAACACCTTACTTGGCAATGCGAGCCGGTAACTACCGGATGTCCGTTCGATGAGCGAGATACCGACATCTGCAGAACGCAGCAGCGGAAGTACGTCCGCAGCATGTGCCGGGCCGTAGAAATGGGTTCTGCTCGCCAATCCTGCTCGTGCAGACGCTTCACGAAGTGTATCGGTGAATGCTCCCGTTCCGATCAAGACCAGATCCGCCTCAGGGATTTGCTGCAGTGCTTCGATAGTAGTCACTAAGCCCCTGCCCTGTTGTAACCCTCCGACATACACCAGGAGCGCCCTGTCACGCCCGATGCCCAGAGCAGAGCGAAGATCGATACTCCTGCTGTCCATGTCGGCTTCGGATGGCATGTTCTTTAGAACAACCGTTGGCGGCAACGTACCATGCACCGCTTTGATAACGTCGCCGTCCAGAGGGGCAGTGGTAACGACGAGATCGGTCTGTCCAAGCCCTCGCCGCTCCCATTGTTTCCAGAACCACTGCTTCAATTGGCTCCCCTCGACTGCCGGAAGTTGAGTATAGACCTCGCGAGCATCATAGACGAGCAGTGATTTCCCCGGCTTGGTTCGTGCTGCGGCTCTGAGTCCGAACAGGTCCGAGACCACGGTAACGTCCACAGGAGGTGCATTGCGTAGGTACGTTGTCAGAAGTCGATCGTAGGAAAAGAAAAATCTTGGGCCGCTTGGTGCAGAGGGCTTGATATGCACCATCGCAGACACTCCATCCAATGTTCCCTCGGTCGGAGTAACAGAACCATAGAACAACTCGATGCGCCACCCCGCACGAACGAAGAGAGATACGAGATTACGAATGCGGCGGTCGAACCGAGGATCTCCGACAAAGAGGAATCGTATGCTCTTACGCGCGCCGCCGTCTGCCATTCTTATGGGCGATAACGTTTGGACATCGTCGAACGCAGCAACCCGCGCGAATCGAACTTCTCTTTGAACCGGATCAACGACAATGCCGGCGTCATCGGGTTCGCATCGTGCGTATCCTGTGACACCCCGATATCGACGAACGCAAAGCCATTCTCCTGCGACCACTGTGTGACTCGGTTCATCAGCAAATAGATCGGCTTCATGTCATCGAACGCATAGCGCAGCATGTGGTAGAAGATCAGCGCCACTCGCTTGTTGGCGAGGAACAGGAGCGAACCTGCTACTGGCTCGTCATTGACGCGAACGAGAAACAACTGCATCAACTCCGGTACCAACTCGTTCAAGCGCAGCAGTTCGTCGAGGGTATGAGTGGGTTTTGCATCGAACTTTGCTTTATTCTCGAGCAGAATCGGATAGAATTCGCGTAGTCCCCGTTCCAGCTCGCTGTGCGGGACATCCTCGATCCGAACCTCCGGATGTTCCCGGGTCACACGGCGTATATGCTTGCGTGCAGTGGACTGAAATCGATCGAACGGCACCCCGCCACGCGAGAGTTCGATCGCGTGCGAAATATAATGTCGTTGGTACGCATACCCCTTATACAGGAGCGCGAAATCCAAATTTTGTGTAATGATCGGTGAATAGATGACCGGCGCACTGGTCAGGAATACTTCTTCGACGCCGTGTTCGTCGATATAGCGTTCGAATGCGGAGACGATAGCGAGCGCAACGTCGGCACTCACGTCTTCGACGACGAACGAGCCATAGCTTGAGCCGAGGGGAGATTCGTATATCTTGCCGCCGTTCTTATATCCTCCTGGAAGTACTGCAACCAGGCGCTGCTGCGAATAGAACAGCAGATGCGCAAACGCAAAGCGGCCCTCGGGATGATAATTCAGGAATCGTTGCTCGTGAAAGACGGTGCCGTTCATCGACCGGCGCACGAACGAATCCCACTCCGAACGATGTACGGCAGGGTCGTATTCGACGACACGGATCTCTATATTCGCTTCGGAAGTCGGCAACGGGTTGTGAAAGTGATGGTTACAGGCCGCAACAACAAGGGACGCGCTACGGAAAATTTCATGATTGTTCGGTGAATCTCAATACCCTACTTCCGGTGTTATGGGCACGCATGATTCGACCAACCGCTCAATTCGTCGCCTTCGCGCTGCTCCTTGCCGCCACGCTCTCGTCCTGCCTGACCGCCGGCCATAAAGAAATGCGCGTTTCGCTCAATCCGGATGGGAAGAGCGGCTCTGCCGTTATCCTCTTTACCCGCATCCACTCCGAGGCCTCGAACGACACGGCCGATCAGACGAAAGACGACTTCAATTCGCTGATTTCGGAATACTATCAGGGGAAGAAACTTACCGACTTGTTCCCCAATATCTCCAACGTCAAGAAACGCTTATTCCTCGATGGCAATGAGCTCGCGGGCGAACTTACCTTCGATTTTGCCAATATTGCCGATCTTGGCTTCTTTCGGTATAAGAATTCCGGACCGTTTATGTACTACACTCTTGCCGACGGGTATTTCTCGAGCGGGGTGTTCGAGGCATCGAACGGCTCGTTCGGCGGCGACAAAATGCCACTTGTATTCTGGGACGAAAGCAGTCGCGATTTCTTCGTAAAAGTAGCGCTCTCTCAGGCACAGGCACCGGAGCGTTCTCTGGTCCCGTTGTATAAGACCTGGGCAAAAAAATAACAGGACTTCGCTTACCTTCCCAGCTGGGCTGCTTCAGTTAGTGCGAACCCAAGTACGTCGTCAGTGTGAAGCGTTCGTAGTTCGAAACCATCACCAAGCTCTCGGGCGATCGCAGCAGAGTAGATCGGACTACACGCGACCGATCCGTGTCTGGTAACGATGCGATCGATGGATCCTCCGGTTTCACGTTCAATTAAGCGAACGAGATCGACTAAGTGCTTCGCTCCGTTGCGAAGGATCTCATCCGCGGCAGGATCGTCACCGGCTTCAAATATCAACCGTCCAAATTGCGCGGGACTAACCTTACCCGAATATAACGCCAAACGCAAGTCGGCAAAATCGCTTCCCACAAGCGAGCGTATTTGTTCTCGAACAAGTTCAAAGAGCCTTCCTGTGCGCTCGGCTCCGTCGATTGCCTTGGTATAATGTCGTAACGATTCCAGCCCAAGCCAGTAACCACTTCCATCATCACCAAGCATGCGTCCCCATCCGCCACGTTTGACAACCCGTCCGGTACGATCTGCTGCAACTACCACACTTCCTGTACCGGCAATCATAAGAAAGCCACTGCCATGTGAGCCATAGGCGGCTCGAAGCGAAAACAAAGAATCCCCTTCGAGATGAATATGTGTCTGCCGGAACGGTGATCGATGTGTGAACTCCGTCTCGAACTCCCGATTTCGTATTTCATCACTTGCCCCTGACATTGAGATAACGACCCGCAGGACATCATACACATCGGGTGAGGCCGCATCAAATATCAGTTGAAGCATATTCGACACCGAACGCTCGATCCCGATATCGGTGTATTTCCACGAACCGCTGCGTTCGTATCGCGTCTGCTTGCCACCAGAAAACGAGATACACATCTCGGTATGCGAGCCGCCACTATTGATGGCTACGAGGATGATTCGATCCGATGTGCTCACGTACAATCGATTATTTCTTTAAACCTCCGGCGATCTGGCCGCTCCTAAGAGCAACAACAGTTCTTCGCAACGCGAATTCCGTTCATCAAACTATCGAGGCTCATGAATCGACGGAAATTTCTTTTAAGCTCGAGTGCAACGGTCGCTGCCGCAGCAGCGACAACTGGTCTTGCAGACACTGCTTCGGCAGGCAAGGGCTCTGCCTACTCGATCCCGGGATATACAACCACCGGCAATCCGAACCCCGCACCGCTACAAACCGAATCGAACGACCTGTCGCCGTATACAGGTCCGTGGGGCGATCAACAAGTGCGCCACCTTCTCGGCCGAGCCATGTTTGGCGTCCCGCTTTCACAATTCCAGGCAGCGAAGGCTCTCGGCTCGATGAATGCGGTCGTCAATCAACTCCTGGCCGATCAGCCGATGCCTCCAGCGTTCGCAAGCTGGTTAGACACGATCAATACCGTAGCAAGCACTGGCCCCGCGCAGTCGCTTCTGCGGAAAAACTCGGTCCAGACGCTGCAAGTGATGAACTGGTGGTTCGACCGGATGATCAAAGAGAACCTGTCGATCCGAGAAAAGATGACGTTTTTCTGGAGCAATCATTTCGTGATCGGTACTTCTACCGTCAAAACACCACAATACTCGTTTGTGTATAATCAAACGCTGCGTCAGCACTCACTCGGGAATTTCAAAGACTTTGTCAATGCGATCTCCATTGACCCTGCGATGCTCGTGTACCTCAATGGCAATCAAAATACGTATACGATCAAGAACGGGCACACCATTAACAACATCAACGAGAATTACGCGCGCGAACTACAAGAACTCTTTACCATCGGCCTGACCGATCCAAAAACCGGAGAGCCGAACTACACTGAGACCGACGTACAGCAAGCTGCAAAGGCACTCTCGGGTTGGCAGCCTACGACGACTGCGCCGTTCGTCGGTCAGTTCAATACAAATCTGCACGACTCGGTAGATACCGAGACGTTTTACGGACAGACCGGTAAATTCCAGTTGTCCGATATCGTCAACATTATCCTTTCCAAAGGCACGACAACCGACGGGAAGAATGCGCCGGGCTATAACGTGGCGTATTTCATCTGCTCGAAGCTCTATGCGCAATTCGTGTATTACGTCCCGAATCCGCAGGTCGTCGATGCGATGGCGAACCTCTTCGTTGCAAGCAACTGGGAGATCAAACCGGTGATGAAGGCATTGCTCTCAAGTGCGCATTTCTATGACAGCGCCGTCATGGGTGCTCAATTGAAGAGTCCGGTCGAATTCCTGGCCGGGATCATCCGCGACTTCGGCATGTCGCTGCCGAATTTCGATCCGAGCGATCCGCCCAAGAATGGAAGCGATGCAAAAGGAAATCTGTATTCCGATCCGAACGTATCCTATTCCTACCTTGTCACCGCGATCGGCGGAGTGGAGCTCGGCCAGCAATTACTAAATCCGCCGAATGTCAAAGGCTGGCCCGGCGCACACAACTGGGTCTCGACCGGAACGCTGCCCCAACGACTCGCGATCGCCGCCGTGATGGGAACATATCCGAGTCCGCTCGACGGCTCGACGAAGGTGCGGGGTGTGAAGCTGACGTTTAGCCCGACGGGGTGGGCAAACCAGTTGCCGAATGTCAGTTCGATGAAGAGTCATGATATTGCCACCGCACTCGAATCAGCAACCCTTTCGTTCGCACTCGGACCGAAGGAATCTGCGACGCTCTATGCTACACTCAATCCGCTTTCGCTGCCGGATTCCGATTTTTACCTGAGCGATGCCTACGTCTCGCTCTTCGCGATCAGTATCATGACATTACCGGAATACCAGCTCATCTAATCACCCCACCGATATAGGAGACACTCGAATGAAACGTCGCGATTTTCTAAAGCACGGAGCCACGATCGGCGTTGCATTGAATGCGTTGCCGGTCATGATGGGCGGTTTCCCTGTGAAAGCCTTCGGCCGATCGCCGCTTCGTGACCTGCTCGCACAATCGGCGACGGCGAACGATCATATACTTGTGATCGTCCAGCTTGCCGGAGGCAACGACGGTCTCAATTGTGTGATCCCGTACACCGATCCGAACTACAGTGCACTGCGGCCAACGCTCGGATTGAAACCGAGCGACAACATCCTGCCGCTACCCGATCACCAGAGCCTGGCGCTTCATTTCAATATGAGTGGTGCTGCAAGCCTCTACAGCAACAAACGGATGGCGATCGTCCAAGGCGTGGGGTACCCTGACCCGGAGCTTTCACATTTCCGAGGGACTGACATTTGGAATACATCCACCGACTCCAATATCTACGCGACGACCGGATGGATCGGCCGCTTCTTAAGCCAACTGAACCCAAACTACCCGCCATCCCAAATCCCCGATGGGAGTACACCGCTCGGGATCCAGTTCGGCGCGTCACTGAGCAACCTATTCCTCTCCAAGAGCGGTGGGATGGGTATTGCCATCAATCAACTGCCGACATCTGCGAACAAGAGTGTTCACAACTACGACGACATTCCCGCAAATCCGCCAATCCCTTACGTCGAACTTGAATATGTCCGCACGATTCAGGAAGAGACGGAAGTGTATAGCAAAACATTACTCAACCGTTCGGTCACCACAAACAAGGTGACCTATCCGACCGATAACACACTCGGCGACCAACTCGCGCAAGTCGCACAGTGTATCGCAAGTGGGTTCGGCACGAAGATCTATCTCGTCTATCAAGGTGGATACGATACGCACAGTAATCAATTGAGCGATCAAGGCGCAAACCTTCAAGACCTCAGCGATGCGCTGAAAGCCTTTCAAGACGACCTCGAAGCGTTCGCTGTGGCGGATAAAGTACTGACGATGACGTATTCGGAATTCGGTCGCAGACCGCAGGAAAATGGCTCCGGGACAGATCACGGTACTGCGGCACCGCTCTTTATCGTCGGCACGCAGGTCAATGCAGGCGTGTATGGCAACGATCCGGCTCTTGATGCTGCGTCGCTTACTGCGGGCTCCGGCAACCTAACCTACCAGCAAGACCACGACTTCCGCAACATATATGCCACGATGATGTATGAGTGGCTTCTCGATGGCGCCGACACCGATAAAACTGCTCTCATCGGCAATGTACTCACGGCAGGAGACGGGAATACATACAGCCAGAATGCATCGTGGAAGTATTTGGGTCTTGTAAAGTCACAAAGCAATGTCGTGACATCGAGCGATGCGCCGGGACTTATGCTATTGGAGAACTATCCTAATCCGGTGTCGAGCCAGACTTCGATCGAATACGTATTGCCAGCCTCAATGCCCGTCACGCTCGGTGTATTCAATACGTCCGGCATCGAGGTAGAGCGTATTATCGACGCCCGTCAGGAAGCCGGCACTCATCTTGCCGTATTCAAACCGGGATCGTTGCCATCCGGTACATACCTGTACCGTCTTCAAACTCCGGTCGGCACCATAACGAAACGGATGTTGATCGTGCATTAACCTGATTGTCTTTTCGCTTCGGTCGGTGCGCGTCCTGCCGAAGTGAACAGACGATCGGGTAGTTCTTCAACGCCGCGGTTGGGAGTCCTTTTTCAGTATTTCATGGTTGTATTGCGGTACATCGCTTACAACTATGAAAAACACAGTATCTCTTCTCGTGGCATTGTTTGCAGCTATCGTTGCTGCGCCGGCATACGCACAAATTCCTCGGCAGATCAGCTATCAAGGCGTCATAGCCGACCATCAAGGACATCCGATCGCTGACGGACAACATGTGATCAAAACATCCTTCTACGACGCCCCAACTGGCGGGACTGTCCTGTTCACGCAATCACAGCCGGTCAACATAACCAGCGGAGTGTTTAACATCATCATCGGTGCAAGCGGGGCAATACCGAACTCACTCGATTTTTCCAATCAATACTGGCTGGGCATCTCTATCGATAGTGCGGAGGAGATGTCGCCTCGAACACCACTCGTCTCAACTCCGTACGCATTGCATGCCCAAACTGCCGACCGCGCAAGCTCTGTCTCTGCCGATGCTCAGGGTGTGGTAACATCGATCAATGAGGTGGATGGTCCGATCCGGATTGTTGGTGATAGTACTATAAGTATTGTACAGAACGGGCGTGGCATCACGATCAGTGCAAACCCGCAAGGGGTTCACCAACTGGTCTCCCCGCAACATACAGTGTCTATTATAACTCCCCGGGGTCCGATCACATCGCTCGACGTTGCCGATAGTTCGATCACCGCGCAGAAGTTTACTTCGATGGATGCTGCATACGGACAAGTACTCACCTGGAACGGCAGTAAATGGGCGCCGGCTAACCCGATCAGTGGCGGAAGCAACGGCGGCTGGTTAACGATCGGAAACTCCGGAACACAATCCGGTCTGGATTTTCTCGGCACGCTCGATTCTCAGGCACTGGATCTGCGAACGTACAATACCATTAGTCTTCGGTTGAATCCGAATGGGTCGTTGCAGCGAGACGGTAACGGAAACGCGCGAGGTAAACGAGCGATCGATCTGCAGACGGCTCGCTCGAACACGCTTCAGGTTGCCAGCGGCGACGATGCCGTCATCGGAGGTGGCGAATACAACACTGCATCCGGTTCTACCAGCACGGTGGGCGGCGGTATTACGAATGCTGCAACCAGTTCGTACACAACGGTAAGCGGAGGTGCAAATAACGTTGCGTCGGACCTCTTCGCCGTCGTGAGCGGCGGCGGCCATAACAGTGCATCGTCGACGTACTCCACAGTTGGAGGCGGACAATCGAATCTTGCCAGCGGTAACGGCTCTGTGATCGCAGGAGGCATTTCCGATACCGCGACGAGCTATACTGCAACCATCGGAGGTGGTACCAGCAACTACGTCAAAGGCGTGGGCGGCACGATCGCCGGCGGAACGTCGAGCACCATCGGAACGGGATACTACGCGACCATCGGCGGTGGATACGGCAATTCACTCAGCGGCGGCGACGGCTCAACGATCGGAGGCGGCATCAATGGAAAGATCGTCGGTTCGATATCGACCATCGGTGGCGGGTATAATGATGTGATCTCCGGTGACGGTTCTGTTATCCCCGGCGGATCGTATATGCGTCTGGTCGGCAGTAACTCGTTCGGGTTCAACGGCGGACGATTCTCAGCCGACAGCGCCGTCGTTTCAGCTTCGCAGACAGCATATTTCGGCAATGTCGATCTATGGATCGGTAGTACGGACTCTACGACGCATGCACTTCGGCTCTATGAGGGACAGAACGGTGGATACACGTATCCAGGTGCAAACACCAACTATACCGCGTTCAAAGCAGGCTCACAGAGCACGAACATTACCTACACTCTTCCGACTGCGGCACCATCAGCGAACGGCGCGTTGCTGACAAGCACCACCGGCGGACAATGGAGTTGGACCTCCGGCGCAAACTGGGACGGCACGAACAGTCGTCTCGGGATCGGCACTACTTCCCCCGGAACATCCGTCGACGTTAATGGAGATCTCGCAACGCGGGAGCATCAGGTAACGCTTGTTAACGGGAATAACAACAATCTTGCGATCGGCGCCTATACATTCATTCAGGTCAGCGGACCAACGGCTCCGTTCTCGATCACGGGGATCAGCGGCGGTACGAACGGAAAAATCGTTATTCTGTATAATTCGAGCGGACAGGCAATGACGATCACCAGTAACGACGTCAATTCAGCGGCAGGTAACCGGATCTTCACCGGGAATGCGCTTGCATATATGACGCCGAATGGCTATCAGTTCGATGCGGTCACATTGATCTATAGCTCCAGCAAGAATGGCTGGCTGCTGGTGAGCCATAATTAAGGTATTACTCCGAGAACATTCGCGTTTCGACAAACCGGGCGATGAAGAAAAGGCCTATGCCGATGGAGGCATACAGATATTCGTCGCCCATCGAGTCGCGAGCGATGCCCGATACTAACCCCACACCCGTAACGGCGATCCCGAGCGCTTGAACGAACTTTAGCAGATTCTTCATTTCCAGAACTTCCAGCCGGAACGGCCTTCGATGGCTTTGATGAGTTGGTCGCGGGTCGCACGATATTTGAATGCAACCTTCCCGTTGATGATCACGACGGGGATCTTGTCCCAGTATTTCTCTCGAAGCTCGTCATCGTAATCGATCTTGAGGATTTCAAGATCGAACTCGGTGTAGTCTGCGGCAGACTCCAACTCTGCGAACAGATCGTCGCAGAGCGAACAGCCGCCTTCTTTCGTGATAAACTGAACCTGAGGTGTCGCCATAACAATCTATGTGGACTTGATGGGTGCCGGTTTCATGCGTGCAATCGCCACAATACCATAGATGATCAGCCCGATCGATATCCACTGCGCCATCGAGAGCGAGAAGTACAGCGGATTGATCCTCATGAACTCGACGAGCAATCGCTCAATCCCCATCAGCACGACCGTCATTGCAAACATCTTTCCCGGTTGTCGCTCGTCTCGTTTGCGGCGGGACCACAAAAACAAGAAGCACACAACGGCTGCGATCGTCTCCATGATCGGCGTAGGCTGGCACGTGACCACTTCGTCGAAGCGAGTGATCGTCTGGCCGAGCGCATCGGTACCGGTCTTGATCGCGCGAAGCGAATCGTACTGCCATGCCACTCTCTCGTTGGGGTATCGTGCGAAGTACTCCTCGAACACATACGTGGGTTTTGCTGTCCCTCCCGAATAGTGCATTCCCCAGGCCTGATGCGTCGGGATGCCATAGTCGCCGTCACCCGCGAGCTGGCAGCCGATACGACCGATGCCGTAGGCAAGAAACACGATCGGCGCGATCATATCCGCGAATAGCCGGAACGGCACTTTGTGCTTGCGAAGGTAGATGAGAATACCGATCGTTGCACAGATAAAGCCTCCATAGAACGTCAGACCAGACGGAGAGAACAATGTCTTGATCGGTGCTCGGGTAAATGCATCCCAATCCTCGAATACGGAAAAAAGCTTGGAGCCTGCAACGCCAAGAATCAGTGCAAGCATGGACACACCATTAACGAGCTTTTCATTCTGGCCGCGGCGCTTCACTTCAGCGCCGAACAGCGACAGCGCAACCATGAACGCGATCGCCATCATCAGCCCGAAACTGTATATCGGCAAGCCAAAGATTCTGAACAGGATCGGATACATACGGTGGTCTTCGTGCGAAAGTGTTTGTGCTAACACTCGGCTATGGGATGTGGTTGCCCGCCCTCAAGGAGCTCCGAGCGGCATCATGCGATGAAGTGTTCAGCACGGGTGTCCCCGATGAGTTGTGGGCCTGTAATAGAAAAGGCGGCTCTCGGCCGCCTTCTCGTAGTGAATGCTATTACAACTCAGTAGTTGTAGAATCCCTTACCCGACTTCTTGCCGAGCATCCCTGCCGCCACCATCTTCTTCAGCAGCGGACACGGACGATACTTGGTGTCGGCAAGCCCTTCGTGAAGGACATTCATGATTGCAAGACAGACATCCAAGCCGATAAAATCTGCAAGTTGCAACGGTCCCATTGGGTGCGCCATGCCGAGCTTCATGACCGTATCGATATCCTCCGGCTTCGCGACCCCTTCCATCACGCAGTAGATCGCTTCGTTGATCATCGGCATCAGGATGCGGTTTGAGACAAAGCCCGGGAAGTCGTTCACTTCGACCGGAGTTTTGCCAAGCTGCTCCGAAAGCTGCTTCACCTGTGCATACACTTCGTCCGTGGTCTGAATAGCACGGATAATCTCGACGAGCTTCATCACCGGCACCGGATTGAAGAAGTGCATCCCGATCACCCGCTCACTGCGGCCCGTCTGTGCGGCCAGTTCGGTCACTGAGATCGAGCTGGTATTGGTCGCAAGAATCACGCCGGTCTTCGCGTTCGCATCGAGCTTCTTGAAGATATCTTTCTTCAGCGAGAAATTTTCTGTCGCCGCTTCGATGATAAAATCGGCATTCTTCGCAGAGCCTTCAAGGTCGGTCGATGTAGTGATACGAGCGAGTGTCGCCTTCGAATCGTCCTCTGTCAATACGCCCTTCTTGACCTGACGTGCCAAATTCGCACCGATCGTATCACGCGCCCGTGTAAGGAAATCGTCTTTAATATCGACGAGCGTAACGTTGAACCCGCTTTGTGCGAACACATGAGCAATACCGTTGCCCATCGTCCCCGCACCGACTACCATGACATGCTTGATCGACATAGTCTTCTTCGATTAGATCGTGGATGTGAGTGATCGTTTAGAAGCGCTCAACGATAATGCTCGTCGCTTCGCCGCCCCCGATACAGATCGATGCGAGACCGATCTTCTTGTTCGCGCGCTTGAGCGCCGTCAGCAGGGTCAGGATAATGCGGGTGCCGCTTGCGCCGATCGGATGCCCGAGTGCGACTGCGCCGCCCATCGTGTTGAGCTTCTCGGTCGGGATACCCAGTTGCTTCTGTGCGGCGAGCGGGACGACAGCAAACGCCTCGTTGATCTCGAAGAGGTCGATATCGCTCACCTTCATGCCGGCACGAGCCAATACCATCTCGATCGAGGTGACCGGCGCCGTCGTGAAGAGGTGCGGTTCATGTGCATAGCTGGAGTACGCGACCACTTTCGCAGTCGGCTTCAATCCCTTTTCCTTTGCGTAGGCCTCGTCCGCAAGGACAAGTGCAGCCGCTCCGTCGTTGATCGAACTGGCATTTGCCGGAGTAATCGTGCCATTCTTATCGAACGACGGCTTCAGTGTCGGGATCTTATCATACTTCACTTTGCGCGGGCCTTCGTCCTCGCTGACCGTCACGGTCTCTTTCCCCTTCGGGGCCTGAACCGGAATGATCTCGTCTGCAAAGTATCCTTTATCGAGCGACTCGTTGGCGAGCTTGAAACTGCGGATCGAGAATTCGTCCTGTTCTTCGCGCGTGATCTTCAGGTCGCGGGCGCAGATCTCGCCGCAGTTGCCCATGTGAAAATTATTGTACGGGTCCCAGAGTCCGTCGTTGATCATACTGTCGACGAGCGTTCCGTTACCCATCTTGTACCCACTGCGCGCCTTCGGAAGAATGAACGGTGCATTGGACATCGATTCCATGCCGCCGGCGACGACCAGCTTGTTATCGCCGGTCATGATGCTCTGCGTACCGAGCATAACAGTCTTCATGCCGGAACCGCACACTTTATTGACGGTGGTACACGGCACCGAATTCGGGATGCCAGCTCCGAGCGATGCCTGACGTGCAGGTGCCTGACCGATGCCGCCTGTCAACACGCAGCCCATCAATACCTCATTGATTTCTTCCGGTTTAACGCCCGAGCGCTCCAGCGCGGCCTTGATCGCGGCAGAACCAAGCTGCGGCGCAGTAAGATCGGAAAGGGCTCCCATAAATGCGCCAATCGGAGTGCGGGCGCCAGACAAGATAACGGTCGTATTCATTTGATGCAATTATTATAGACCGTATAAAACAACAGACAGGCAAATTCCGTCTCGCAGAATTTGCCTGTCTGTTTTTTTACGGGGGCGCTACCGCGATTTCCCGCAATTAGTAACTATTCGAGCAATCAGTCGGGGTCGAACTCAGACCTTGAATCGGTCTCTGATCGCCTGTACGGGCTCCTTGACGATGTCGACATCGACACGCTTGGTAATCTTCGACCGCGTCGCCGCACTTAATCGATCGAGGATGTCCTTCGAGATTGCTTTTGGGACCGCAAGATAATATCCGTTTGCAGGTGTGTGCTTGATAACACCGTCGATATCATGGGCGATCTGCTTTACCGCCTTCTGTTTCAAGTCGTCAGCCAGATGATGTTCCTCGCCGAAGGAGCGGTTCTTATTCGTCGCTACCCCCGACCCACGGAAGCGCCCGGCACGATCGGTCACGATCTCCGACAATTTCTTATGGGCGCGTTCATACTCCGTCTTACGAATGAGTTCGCAACCGCGACGATGGACAAGGGACTTCTCTTCGATGCGATATGCCTTCAGAGCACCAAAGTTCGCTGTGATAATGACTTCAACCTTTTTCATACTCGTCTCCTAAAGATAGGTGGATGAAAAACAATGTCTATCTTCACTGTACGGAACACAGTCAAACTAACAAGTGTTCGTTAGTATAGAT
Source organism: Bacteroidota bacterium (assembly GCA_018266755.1). Lineage (NCBI taxonomy): Bacteria > Pseudomonadati > Bacteroidota > Bacteroidota bacterium. The sequence goes on along the minus strand of JAFDZW010000001.1, from coordinate 107,204 downwards.
GAAATCGAAACCGCGTAAAGACCAAATCCGCCAGAAGGCCCAGCTCCTGTTCCGGGAGAAGGGGTACGCATCGACGTCGATGCGCGACCTTGCGGATTCGCTCGGAATCGAGGCGGCAAGCCTGTATAATCACATCACCTCCAAAGAGGAGATTCTGCAGGATATCTGCTTCTCGATGGCGACGGCGTTCTTCGCCGCGCTGGAGCCGATCGTGGATACCGATCTTGCTCCGCCCGAGAAGCTGCGTTCAGCGATGGAAGCGCATCTTGGGGTGATCGCGGCAAACTCGAATGCCTCTGCGGTGTTTCTGCACGAATGGAGACATTTGGGCGAACCGTATCTCTCGGATTTCCGGTTGATGCGCCGTCGCTACGAACGCATGTTCCGTTTTATCGTCGAATCGGGCATGAAAACCGGCGACTTCCGTGAAGGCGATGTTATTATGACAACCCGAACCATCCTTTCGTCGATGAACTGGACTTATGAATGGTATAACCCGAACGGGAAGGTGTCGCCAAAAGCTATGAGCCAGCTCATCGGCTCGTTATTGCTCGATGGTTTGATCGTACAGTAGCATTCGCTCGCTACGGTACGATGATGAAGTTGATCGTTGCACTCGATATACACTACTGTTATGTACGGTAACGCATACATTGACAAGAACGACATCCGTCCTTCGACGGACGTTGACGATCCGGTAAAACTGGAAGAGTTCGAAGCACGGATCGCGCGTGGCGAGAAGATCGAACCCGACGATTGGATGCCGGCGAAATATCGCAAGACGCTCATTCGCATGATCGAGCAGCACGCGCACTCCGAGATCATCGGCGCGCTGCCCGAGGGCACGTGGATCACACGCGCACCAAGCTTCAAACGCAAGCTGGCCCTGATCGCGAAGGTGCAGGATGAGGTCGGGCACGGCCATTTGCTCTATGCTGCCGCCGAGACGCTCGGGAAGTCGCGTGAAGCGATGATCAACGATCTACTCAACGGAAAGTCGAAGTACAGCAATGTCTTCAACTATCCGGCGAAAACCTGGGCCGACATCGCGGTTATCGGCTTCCTCGTCGATGCAGGTGCGATCGTCAATCAGCTCGCAAACTCGAAAGGGAGCTACGGACCGTATTGCCGCGCACTCGAGCGGATCTGCTACGAAGAGTCATTCCATCTGAAGCAGGGCTACGATGCCTTCGTCGCGCTCGCTGCCGGCACGCCGAAGCAGCGTGCGATGGTGCAGGACGCGCTCAACCGCTGGTGGTTTCCCCCGCTGATGCACTTCTTCGGCCCGCCGGACGATCTCTCGGTACATAGCGAAGAGCTCATTCGTTGGAAAGTCAAAATGATGACTAATGAAGAGATGCGTCAGGAATTCATGGACCAGTACGTCCCGAAGATCTGGGAAATGGGCCTGACCCTTCCCGACCCGAAACTCCGAAGGGACGAGACCACCGGCAAGTGGGAATACACACAACCGGATTGGGACGAGTTCTTCCGCGTCATCAACGGTGATGGCCCCTGCAACAAAGAACGATTGGCTGTGCGCCGCTACGCCGAACTAAGCGGTCGCTGGGTGCGCGAAGCGCTCAAGAATCCGAAGCAGGTTCATCACGTCCCCTACGCATAAGAAGGAGCCACGAAAATGCAAAACAGTCTTGACCCACGCATTCGCCGCTCCGATCTTGATTCGGCCAGCGGCTTCAACCAAGTCGGTGAAAACGAGAACTGGGAAACATTCGCCGTCTTTCATCAGGACAAGCGCGGCGACGCGCACGTCTTCGTCGGGATTGTTCATGCGCCGGACCCCGAACTTGCCCTCGTGTTCGCGAAGGAGCAGTACGGCCGCCGCAAGAAGACCGTGAACATGTGGGTCGTCCGCTCGACCGATATTTATACGTTCCGTCACGAGGATGAGGATATGTTCGCGACGGTCCCGGAGAAGAACTACCGCGAAGCATCGGGCTATCCCGTGCGCAAGCGCATCAATAAGTACCTGCACGATCTCGAGGAGGCACACTCATGAGCGAAGCGATCAAAGAACTACTCTATAAGATGGGCGACGACGCCCTTGTGCTCGGCCACCGCAATAGCGAATGGACCGGCCTCGGACCGATCCTCGAAGAGGATATTGCGTTCAGCTCGCTCGCGCAGGATCAGATCGGGCATGCGCTCGCGCTCTATACGTTGCTGGAAAAAGAATTCGCCGAGCCGGATCCGGACCGCATCGCGTTCGGGCGAGATGAAATGCAGTACAAGTGCTGCCATTTCGTCGAGCTGCCGATCGGAGAATACGATTTCTCGCTCATGCGCGATTTCCTCTTCGATCACGCCGAGCAGTGCCGCTTCACTTCGCTCCAGGGCTCGAGCTTCGCACCGCTTGCAGCGCTGGCCAAGAAGATCAAAGGCGAACTGAAGTATCACACGCTCCACGGAGATCTCTGGGTGACGAAGCTTGGCAACGGTACTGAGGAAAGCCATGCCCGTATGCAATCGGCACTCAACGAGTGCATGCGGTTCGCCCTTGGAATGTTCGAGCCGGGCGAGTTTGAGAACGAGCTGATCGAATCCGGAGTATTCATCGGTGAGAACGCATTGCAGCAAGAGTGGCTTGCCGCAATCACGCCGATCATCGAGAAGGCCGGCCTCACGATGCCTGACCTTTCGAAGATCGAAGCGGAGTATGGCGGTCGTAAGGGATATCATACCGAGTACCTCGCGCCGATGCTCGAGGAAATGACCGAAGTCTACCGGAGCGAAGAACCCACAGCCGTGTGGTAAGACAACGATGAACGAAGCCCATGTCATCGACGCATTGCGCCATGTGATGGATCCCGAGATCCCGACGCTCTCCGTCGTGGATCTCGGGATGATCACGGGGGTTGTCGAGACCGACGCGGGCGTTCGCGTGCGCCTACTTCCGACATTCGTCTCGTGTCCGGCAACGTCCGTCATCTCCGCGAATATCAAGGAGCAGCTTGAGCGATCGGGATTTGGGAATGTCGAAGTCGAGCTTGATACCGAGCATTCATGGTCGAGCGACCGGATCACCGACCGCGGACGCGAGCTGCTCACCGCATTCGGACTCGGAGCGCCGGTGCAGATCGAAGGGGTGCTGGACATGGACCAGATCGAACACGCCACCTGTCCTCATTGCGGCAGCACCGATACGGTGATGAACTCGATGTTCGGCTCCACGCTCTGTCGCAGCATTCATTTCTGCAACAACTGTAAGCAAGGCTTCGAACGCTTCAAACCATTGTGATGCACACTCCTGTCATTCCGACCGAAGGGAGGAATCTGGGCAGGTCACTCATCTGACGTAGTGACAAGTCTTACGTCAAACACCTCTTCAAATGCGCGGCTGAGTCGGTCGCGGACCTCGGCAATATCAACGTCTCTCCCCAACAACTTCTTCATGCTCGTCACGTTCCGATCACTGATCCCGCACGGAACGATATAGTCGAAGTACCGAAGATCGGTATTCACGTTGAACGCAAACCCGTGCATCGTGCACCACCTCGATGCCTTGATACCGATGGCGCATATCTTCTCTTCGAACGGCGGCTTCCCTACCCACACTCCGGTACGTCCTTCAACACGAAATGCTTCGATGCCGTAGGTTGCTAGCGTGCGAATAATCACTTCTTCAAGCGAGCGCAGATACCAGCCAAGATCTTCTTTGAAGTGCGCCAAATTCAACAACGGGTATCCAACGATCTGCCCGGGGCCATGGAATGTCACGTCGCCACCGCGTTCTATCTCGAACTTCTCCGCGCCGATCTTCGCAAGTTCGGCATCGCTAAAGAGGACGTTCGTCACATCGGTCACGCGGCCGAGCGTGAAGACCGGCTTGTGTTCGCACAGGATAAGCGTATCATTCCCGGACCCATCCAAGAGAGAGTCGAAGATTCGGTGCTGCACGTCCCACACCTGCCGATACGGGGTTGGCCCAAGTGTGCGCAATTCAACGGTTCGCGTAGCCATACGTAGCCCACTCAACAGCGCCGGGCGCGGATGAGTTGGGCGACCCGACGCCAGCCACGGATTTCGGAACGACTCCAAGAAAAGCGAGGTTTACTCTTCGCTTCAACAACTGATAGCGCAGGAGAGGTGGCCGAGTGGCTGAAGGCAACGGTTTGCTAAACCGTCATAGTGTGTAAAGCGCTATCGAGGGTTCGAATCCCTCCCTCTCCGCTCTCGTTTTCCCTCCGTAGCCGAACTCCCGGCCTGATCGCTACGCCCTCTACCCCGTATATTGATAAGCATTCTCCCGCCGTAACTTATATTTGTACCCATTATGCTCGACATCAAGCCGTCCCATAAGCCCATTAAGAATTACTACGCTGCGCTCGCGATCTACTCGAAGAACGGCGTAACCAAAGAGACCTCTGTACGCGGGGCATTCGCCGACCTGCTCTCCTTTTACGCCAAGAAGCTGAAATGGACGCTCACCGAAGAATATACGATCACACTCGCGAATAAGAACAAGGGTTCGGTTGACGGTGCGTTGACTGATGCCATGACGACCCCCATGGGTTTCTGGGAAGCAAAGGACACGCAAGATGATCTGAAAAAGGAGATCAAAGCGAAGTTTGAAAAGGGCTACCCCAAGAGTAACATTCTGTTTCAGCAACCTGATCTTGCTGTACTGTACCAGGACGGCATCCTCGTCGATACCTACGACCTGACCCAGCCCGAACGCCTCGTCGCATGCCTCGAAACGTTCTTCGGCTACAAGGCCGACGAACAGGCCGATTGGGAAGAACTCGTCGCGCAGTTCAAACAGCGCATCCCGGAATCAGCCGAGAAGCTTATCTCGATGATCGAGGAGGAGAAGAAAACAAATACTCGCTTCAAAGAGGCATTCAAGACCTTCGCCGAGCTCTGCCGTGCTTCGATCAACCCGAACCTTGCCGATCCTGCGATTGAGGAAATGCTGGTCCAGCACTTGCTCACGTCGCGCATATTCTCGTCGGTGTTCGATAACGCCGAGTTCCTGCGCCGCAACGTCATCGCCGCCGAGATAGAGACCGTCATCGACGCCCTCACTTCGCAGAGCTTCAACCGCCATCAGTTCTTCGCGCCGCTCGATCATTTCTATGTCGCGCTCGAAAATCGCGCGAAATCCATCACCGACTGGAGCCAGAAGCAGCACTTCCTGAACACCGTCTATGAGAAGTTCTTCCAGGGCTTCGCGGTGAAGGTCGCGGATACGCACGGCATCGTCTATACGCCGCAGCCCATCGTCGATTTTATGGTGCGCTCGGTCGAGCATATCCTCAAGACCGAGTTCGACCGCTCGCTCTCGGATAAGAACGTCCATATCCTCGACCCCTTCGTCGGGACCGGCAACTTCATCATGCGCATCATGCGCGAGATCAAGCGCACCGCATTACCTCATAAATACAAGAACGAACTCCACTGCAACGAGGTCATGCTCCTGCCCTATTACATCGCAAGCATGAACATCGAGCACGAGTACTACTCCGAGGTCGGGAAGTATGAGGCGTTCGAAGGGATCTGTCTGGTGGATACGTTCGAGCTTGCGGAGCCGGACCAGGGAGCCCTGTTCTCTACAGAAAATACGGAGCGCGTCAAACGCCAGAAGCAATCACCAATCTTTGTCATTGTTGGCAATCCACCATACAATGCAGGCCAAGTGAATGAGAACGATAACAATAAGAATCGTAAGTATCCGGTTATTGACAAGCGTGTATCAGAATCTTACTCAAAGGAAAGTCGGGCAACGAACAAGATTGCACTTTCTGATCCATATGTAAAGGCATTTCGCTTTGCGAGCGACAGAGTTATAGCTAATGGAGAGGGCGTCATCTCTTTCGTTTCAAATTCTAGCTTTCTTGAAGATGTCGCTTTCGATGGCATGCGGAAGCAGCTATCTGAAGAGTTTGATGAGATATTTATTTTCAACCTCGGAGGGAATGTCCGCAAGAACCCTAAACTGTCGGGCACAACGCATAACGTATTTGGGATCCAGGTAGGCGTTAGCATAAATATCCTTGTCCGGCGGAAGTCTCATAAGAAGGGCACAACAGCGTCAATTTATTACTCGAGGACTGATGAATTCGCTCGCAAGAGCGAAAAGTATTCTGCTCTGAGCACTGCAGTTGACGTCACGGGCATTGATTGGCAACGTTTGGAGCCAAGTGCTAAAGGGAATTGGTTGACAGCCGGAATGATTGAAGGGTTTGACAGCCTCCTAGCGATGGGGACTAAGGAAGGCAAGGCGGCTGGTGGTAGTGGTACCATCTTCAAGATTTACTCGAGTGGAATAAAGACAAATCGGGATCAATGGATATATAATTTCGACGAAGGCGCATTACTCAAGAATGTTACAACGCTCACCGATGAGTTCAATCGTCACTTGATCAAGCTCGCTAATGCTGGAAAGCGGCTAGAACTTGATCCCACAACTGACTATGATGACAGGAAGATTGCGTGGAGCGAGGGCCTTAAGAACAAATTGCGCAAAGGTAAGCAGCTGATTGTTGATGATGAAAATGTCCGGGTGGTACTACAGAGGCCCTTTGAACGTCAATTCGTCTACTTTGAGAAGGCATTAATAGAGCGAACCTACCAGTTTACACGGATATTGCCTACCCCGGAATCGGAGAAGGAAAATCTTGTGATAAGTCTGCACGGCATTGGAATGAGTTCGCCTTTCTCGGCGCTCGCGACAAACATCTTGCCGGATGTACAGCTAACTCCAAATAGCCAGTGCTTCGCGTTTTACACCTACAACGAAGATGGCACCAACAGAAAAGAGAACATCACCGATTGGGCGCTTGAGCAATTCAAAACAAAGCTGAAGACCAAGAAGGAGGTCACGAAGTGGGACATCTTCTATTACATCTACGGCATTCTGCATCATCCTGAGTATCGGACGAAGTATGCGGCGAACTTGCGCCGGGAGTTACCGCGCGTGCCGATCTCGCCGGACTTTTTCCGGATCTCGGAGCTTGGCAAGCATCTTGCCGATCTGCACGTGAACTACGAGTCTGCGAAGGAGTTCGACCTCGAAGAAGAGTGGCGCAAGGGTTCGGTCCTGAACCTGCGGGTGGAGAAGATGAAGCTGACGAAAGACAAAGCGTCGCTCATCTACAACGCCGACCTGACGCTGCGCGGCATCCCGCCGGAAGTGTTCGACTACAAACTCGGTAACCGCAGCGCGCTCGAGTGGGTGATCGACCAATACCAAGTCTCGACCGACAAACGCAGCGGCATCACCAACGACCCGAACCGCGAGGATGACGAGGGCTATATCCTACGCCTCATCAAACAAGTCATCACGGTCAGCCTCGAAACGGTGAAAGCGGTGAAGGAGATCGCGGGGTTGAGGATGGAGTAGTTTTTTCGTTTTGTCATCAACAATCACATCACTTACTATGAAACACATCTATCTGATGATTCTCCTTGCGGCGGCGGGCTCGGTGAAAGCACAGGGTATCCACTTCCAACAACGAACACTACCGGTCGCTGTCGCAGACACAGACCGGACCATCATGATCCGGTTCGTTGCGCCTTCGAGCCAAAGTACGGATGATACTCTGAATATAGCGGCACTTCCGGTGGATGCAAAACCCGACGTGGACTTTGCGTTCTCACCTCCTGCATCGGTGGTCATCGCCAAAGCGAACGGAGCGATGGAGTACTCGCTGCCGCTCACGATCAAAGGCAAGGCAAAATTGAACACCAAGTTCATGCTCGTTCTTCGAGATAATTCGGGCAAAGCAATCGACCAGGAGCTCGTCGAACTTGTGGACAAGAATGCCGATCTAAAGGAGTCGGAGTATCGTGCGTCGATCGGAGCTATTACGGTGGGAGGCGCACTCGATTTTGCGAACAAGAGCGTTTCTGTGTCCTCTCCCTACGTTGAAGGCACATTCTATATGCCGATCGTCTGGAAAGACGTTGCATTGCCTATTCTCGGAGTTAGCACGTCCATGGGAGTCGATGGTTGGGTGGTCTCTACGGCGGGAAAAGTCCAAACCAAGTCAGCTGACTCACTCCAGAGGGACCTGCTTCGGGATTCATACTTCGTGAACGTACGTCATTTCGATACTACTTCAGGTGCAAACTCCGATGTTTGGTACGCCCTTCCCAGCACAGTCTCGCGTAGCTCAACATCTTCCGAGAACAACATAGCGTTGAACCTGCTCGAGGGGCTCGCTAAAGGTGTGTACTTAACGTTTCCACATCTCGGCTACCGCACGTATACCTCCAGCTCGACTGCCAACTTCGTCCTCCTCGACAGCATTGACGTATTCGGGAAGGACACGATCGTTGGGCGCAAACGCCAGCTTGAAAACAGATATACTTCACGGTTTTCGCAGATCGAGCTTGGGGTCGGTCTGCTCTTGGATCTATCGACTGCCGATGTCGCTTGCAAGATCACAGCAGTAACCGGTTACTGTTGGCAAAGCGGCACCGACTATATCGAGTCTACCGACTTCGACGGAAGCCTCAACAACTACAGCATCAACTTCGACCCGAAGTCGTGGTTCTACCAGGTCAGGTTCCGCGTGATGGAATTGAAGTATGGCCTGAAGCTAGGGGGAGAGGTCTACGGGAATTCGCTGCTTTCCCCAAGCTACTATCTGTATTTTGGAAAGGAATTTCCTTTGGACCGGATCAAAGACATCATCCCCTTCTGATCTAACTTGACCCAGGGTTTAGGCCTGCGGCCTAAACCCTGGGCTGCAAGTACAGCGCCTCGGTGGGCCTTGGGTGTGCTGTCGGCACAATTCCAAAAATCACCTTGTTATCAGTAAGCAATCTCTATCGAAGGGCTCAATGAGCAACTACAGGGTAAACGCGCAGTTCAAGGAACAGGGTGTTGCGGTCGAGACGAATCTGAACCTCATCAGCTTCCAGGAGGACGGGACGTATATTGTCTATTCTGCTGCGATGGACATGTCCGGTTATGGCAAGACGGAGTCCGAGGCGTTAGAATCATTCAAGATCGCACTCGAAGAGTTTGTTCGCTATACTATGGCAAAGAAGACGATCTTCGAAGAACTTGCCAGACTTGGGTGGAGCATTAGCGGCAAGACGAAGAAGACAGCATTTCCGCCGTCATTCGAAACGCTTCAGGAGAGGAATCCGCACTTTCAACAGATCATTGAGTCGGTCCCGCATACGGTCATTCGCCAACCAATAAGAATCCCGCAGTATGCTTGATGTCAACGCGGAAACTCAAGAACATTTCTCCCGACGAACTCAGAGCATTCCTGAAAAAGCAGGGTTGCAAGTGCACGCGAACAACGGGCGGGCATGAGCATTGGACCAGAAGCGACCTTACCCGGCCCCTCACATTTTCCAGCCACATCGATCCCGTCCCTGAGTTCGTGGTAAAGAACTTATTGCGTCTGATGGGCTTGAATAAAGATGATTTCTTTGCATAGGGTTGACAAGCCCCTTCCATGGGGCATCAAGGTTCTGCCCTGAATTGCCGAATTCGTTTCGTCCGCTGGGAGGCATGTGAACTGTGATCATCGCAACCTCTTTCTCATGGGAATTGTGTGTCGTCGGTAGGATGGACGGACTGAGAGTCCGTCCTACTGGGCTGACCTCACCCCGGCCCTCTTCCTTCGGCAAGCTCAGGACAAGCTCATTTCAAGGAGAGGGAGGCTGATTGGTAGGTGCTTCTTTTGTTAAATTTCTAAAATAATCACTTAGCCTGTTGCTAAAAAGGACATGTTTCCGTATATTTGTGGTATGAATAATGCGCCCCCGCTCGGGAGACAGATCGTCAGAGAAACGTCCGCTTCGGCGGACGTTTCTGTTTCTGGCGGGTTGGTGTGTGTGCTGTGTGATATGTCGATAAATCAATTAGTTAGCTGGGGGGTGACCGGGTTGATGGGCACCTATGGTGGGGGTGCGTTGGCGCGGCGGGATCGTGGTTGTCGCAGGAAGCCGGAATTTGAGGTGGTTGGGTGGTGTGTGCTGTGTGATATGTCGGGAAATCAATTAGTTAGCTGGGGGGTGACTGGGTTGATGGGCACCTATGGGTGTGGGGCGAGGATCAAGGTGGGTGGTGTGGGAGAGATGGACGGACTGAGAGTCCGTCCTACTGGGTGTGTGGGAAGGGTGGACGGACTAAGAGTCCGTCCTACTGTGGTGTGTGGGAAGATGGACGGACTGAGAGTCCGTCCTACTGCGGTGGGGAGTAAGAAAATGGGACATTGGGCGAAATGCGGGTTCGGGGCTGTTACAATCTTGGCGGGGTATGCGTATCTTTGCAAAAACCAACATCATCATGAATTTCCTCTTTCGCGAGACCTATTGGGCCGGGATACTGATCCTCGCCGGCATTCTCATGATCCTGAAGAATGTCTTCAAGCTCGATATTCCTGTAATGGGGGTGATCATCCCGGTGATTATCATCTCGTGGGGTGTGAGCCTGCTCATTGGGTCGAAGGGATCGCCGGCCGATGACGATAATACGGTGCTGTTCAATCATACGCAGACGACGGTCAACGGAGGCAGCAAGCACAGCGTGGTCTTCGGCAAGACGGAGTACGACCTGCGCAATGCGAAGCCGGGTACGCGTGTCGATGTCGATGCGGTCTTTGCCAGCGCGACGTTGACGGTAAACCCGAACACTCCGATGAAGATTAAAATATCGTCTGCCTTCGGCAGCGGGCGTCTGCCGGACGGCAACCTCGTGACCTTCGGCGAGCGCCGCTACACATCGCCCGGCTACCGCGAGGGCGAGCCGTTCGTCGATCTTCGATGCGATGTGGTCTTCGGTGATCTGAAGATCTACCCGGATACTTCGTCAACCACCACGTTCTAACTCGAGAGAAAGGAGATTGTATCTATGTCCGGTAGTCTGTTTTGGGGAATATTACTCGTCGTCGTAGGCGGCACGATCCTGCTTCGTAATGTATTCGGCGTCGACCTCCCGCTCTGGGACGTGATCTTCCCTGCAATGCTCATCCTTTGGGGCGTGAGCATGTTGATCCGCAACGTAAACCGCTCGTCGAAAAAGACGCCGTAGTTGGGGTTACTTCAGGGAAGCGAGAATATTCTCGGCAGCGCGCCGACCGGTTTCGGCGGCGCCATTCATAAAGCCTTGAAAATCGAGGCTGCAGTGTTCACCTGCAAAATGCAGATTGCCGATCGGCTTGAATTCCGCCCCGCGAATGGACGTCCAGTGTCCGGGGCCGTAGGAGGCGTAGCTCCCCTTTGAAAATGGATTGTCGATCCAATTCATCCGCGCCTGTTTTGAATTTCGAGTGTTTGAAATGCCGGGGAATATTTTCTCTAACAATTCGAGATATGACTCGACTTGGACCTGCAGCTTTATCTTCGTCGCCTCAACGCCTGCATCACCGCCGGTATAGATCGTTAAGGCCCCAGCCGGTGAATGCTCGAGTTCGGTATTGTCCCAGGCAAGCTGAAATTGCTCGTCGCTAAAGACTTCGCCGACGAACCCCTTTTCGCGCCAGATGCGACGCGAAAAGCCCATCATAACTTTCGTGTTCGTCCCGTATGGGAGCTCGCGGATCGCACGGGTTTTCCAATCCGGGAGGTCCAGGTCAAGCGTCACGCCTCGAAGGACGCTAAACGGGATCGCGAGGACGACGATGTCGGCCTCGGTCGTTTGACTGGCGCCGGAGGTAACGAATTCAAGTTGATACCGACCCGCCTTCATACTGACGGACTTCAGAACACTTGAATAGCGGATCTGGGAATTCAATCGCGATGCAATTGCTTCTGGGAGTCTTGCATTGCCCCCGGCAATCTTATAGCGTTCGTCGCTGTCGCCGAACATCGATACCGACCCGTCGTCATTGACGGTGGGGATGGTGATCAGCAAATTGAGGGCCGACTGTTTCCCCAATTCAAGCCCATACTCCGTGACGAACGCAGCTTCGAGAAGCTTCCAGAGCCAATTAGGCAAACGGAGTTCGGCCAGATAGCGGGAAAGTGGGGTCTTGTCCAGTATTTCGGCAGCACCGGGTGCTTCGAAGGTAGGGACAGATGTCAGGACCGATGCATGGGATTGCAGCGTCGGCAGCAATGGTCTGAGTGCCTCGGCGACATCTTCTTCCGAATATACTTTTCCGTCTATAAAATAGGCTTGCCGAATTAATTCGTTTATCGCCGAATTCCGCCGATCGAGCAATTTTAAGCTAAATTCACTAGCAAGCGAGTGTATATCTCGATGGTTGGTGTCGATGAATTCCCCGCCAAATTCCGTCCGTACTCCCGGAATGAGGGCATTACTAACGGACATCATCCGTCCCCCGGCCCTTCCAGAGGCCTCATAAAGTGTAGAGGCGACCCCAGCCTTTTTCAACGTCCAGGCGACATTAAGACCTGCCATTCCCGCCCCAATAATAACTATTCGAGGGTTGGATTTTCCGGCACCAAGTATTACTTGGTCACCGACGAGCAGACCGGCTGTTAGGGCCGCAGATCCTGCCAAAAAAGCGCGCCGGCTGACAATATGTCCACCAGTATCTTGAGACTGTTGCTGCTTTTCAAGGACTTGCGAGGCGATTCGCTGGATCGCTCTCAGGAGGGGTGTACGTGCCGGTTTAGGTGGCATAGCAGTACAAAACTACAGAAAAAAAAAATGGGCATTCCCGAAAGAATGCCCCTGCCACGGGATACAAGCTACTAATCACTGGATGGATAGTACTTGTAGTTGAGAGAACCCAAAATCAAACAATCAATTTTCAATGAATCACTTAGTTCATCTCGAGCGTGTCGACGACTACGATCGCATTGGTCGTGGGATCCCACGTCACTGTGACATTCTTGCCATCACTCATGGTTACCACTGTCGGCGTATTAATCGGGATATTCTTCCCATTTGCCATGACGCCCACCACCGAGGCCGGAGTAATCACACCAACGTTGGTATACGGAGCCGAACCGTAAAAGAACTGCGAATTATCGGCTAAATTCAACGTGAAGTTTACAAACTCAGAGCTCTTGTTGTTAACCGTCTCTGTGTATGTAGCTGTTGTCGATGTCACAGCGTTCTTCTGAACACCAATCGACGTCGGAGCTTCCGAGTCCGTTGACGGTGCACATGAAGAAGTAAATACTGCAAGAGCAGCAAAAAGAATTGCAACCGATGTGAACTTTGCGAAACGGTTCATGGTGGTAAAGATGGTCTTCATCGTCATTGTGGGGCAGGTGTGAGAATTGAGAATTAGTTCATCTCAAGTGTATCAACCACAACGATCGCACCCGTCTGCGTCGGTCCGACTGTTGTGCCGGTAGAAGTGACCGATGTGGTGGTCGCTCCAAAAAGCACCTGAAACGTAATTTGAGCCGCGAGTACGATTGCTTGTACCATTGTCGTCAGTCGTTTTGTGATTGAAAAACTACTTGTTTGACTATCGTGATACAAAATTACACTGTGCAAACCCACTTATTGCGAACAGTTCACCCCTATTTATCACTCGAAAGACATGGCGAAATTAAGTTAATTTCAGTGCCAACAAGTGGTTAGAGGTGGTGATTTTTTGTTTCACACACCCACAAGTAATTAGATGACAATCACTTGACAATCGCTCGATTTTCAATGAACTATCGATCTTTTTGCACGCTTGAGTGCAAAAAATCACATTTGCGGGGCGCAAAAAGTTCTGCGAGCCCTGGCAGATGCTTCCTATTCTCTATTTTTCACTCACTCTCGACCGCCGCTATCGGCTTGGTCGTCTCTAGGTGCCGTTGCAAACTTAAAACTCGGTCAAACTTCAAAATTCAATGATCCCCCAGAAAGCCTCAGACTCAAGAATCAAGCGTTCTGTATCTTGTTCGTGAATCACTATACAAAAATAGCTTGCGACCGGAATTAAAAGAAATCAAAAAATTTGAAATTATCACACGATCAAAATAGTTTTTTCTCTTGATTTTCGCAGGATTTGATGTTCGACCATCCTTCCGAATAAACTGTATTTATAGCTTAAAGCTATGTAAAACAATCATTTAACAGACAATAACACGAATGCAGTATCTACGCGAAATCGCTCAAATTGTCACTCGGTTTCGGGAAAAGAATCCAGATTTAATTGATTCTGATGCTTCCGCAGACGAGACGGACTATGTTTCCAAACTATATATTGGTCTTAAGGACGGAAAAATAGGTTCTGATCTTGAGGCCGCCCAATATGTCTATGGCTCGGCTCAAATAGACACCAAGTATACAACCCTCAAAAATCGACTCAAGAAGAAGATGATGAATCTGCTCTTCTTCCTTGATATCCGGGAAAAGGACTTTTCCGAGCAGTTGGTCGCCCGCTACCATAATGGAAAAGCGATATTCTGGATGAACACCCTCACGCAATTCGGTGCGAGAAGCAGTGCAATCAAACTCGCCGAAAGCACGCTTAAGCAGGCGCTCAAGTACAATTTCACCATAAATGCGATCCAAGCAGCCACCGTATTGCGCAATTACAGCCGCTTCAGTGGTTCCTATACGCAGTATGATCGATATACGAACCTCCTAAACGAGTTACAAGGTACGTTTCAGGCAGAACTGCTGGCCCAGGAATTCTATGAACGACTAACGATTCGCTTCACAAGATCGGTGGCTGAGCAACCAGATCTCAAAGATATCTGTCTGTCCTATATTCAACAGCTCGAAGCGGTACCGGAAGCCTACCATTCGTTTAGTTTCTTACTCTATTACTACCGACTGAAAATTGCGTTTCTTCAGATCGGCCAGCTCTACATCGACGCTGTGAAGATCTGTGACGAAGCTGACAATTATCTTGCGAAGAATAGCCATATTGCATACAAGATCTTATTTGGTGAGTTTCAGATCCAGAAACTTGGCTGCTACCTCTACCTTCGATCCTACACTGAAGGAAGGAAGACTGTCGATCGATGCATCGAGCTATTCCCGGAAGGTGGAGCGAACTGGTTCGTGTTGATGGAATACTGGTTTTTGCTTGAGATCCACACCCTGCACTTTTCAGAAGCTGAGGACGTGTTAACTCGGACGATGAACCATCCGCGATTCCAATTCCTCAGCAACGAAGCAAAAGAGAAGTGGCAGATTTTTGATCTCTACCTTGAGTTCGCATTGCGTCAAAGCGGCATACAGTCCCGTAGACAGGATCGCCGCAGGATCGATCCCGAGCGTTTCCTACGGACAGTCCCGACGTTCAAACGCGACAAACGGGGGTACAACATCGCAATTCTGATTCTTCACATTATGTTACTGCTCGAGCAGAATGATTTTGGCTCGATTATCGGACGAATGGATGCACTGCGTACCTATAGAAATCGATACCTCCAGGTCAATTCTAATAGACGTAGTGCCCTTTTCTTTAAGATGCTCCAAATTATGGAAGGTAATTCGTTCGATCCGGAGATTACGCGTCGTAAGGCACTCCCCTATTTTGAGCGAATGAGCCAACGGACGTCTGACGCCGTAGAAGCCCAGGACGGTCTTCAGATACTACCGTTTGAATGGTTATGGCAAACGACGGTAAGTATGCTCACCCAAAAGCATAAAGAAGGGAAAATCTAAACTTCCTCTACGAAGGACCGCGTACTACTTCAATAGAGAATTTAGTTCATCTCAAGAGTGTCTACAACAACAATAACATTCCCATCCCACGTCACAGTGATTTGTGAGCCGTCACTGAGCGTGATGGTTGTGGCGGTATTGGATGAAATCGAGGTACTATTGAGGCTCAGCGCCGATGCGGTCCCTCCCACTTGATAGTCGGTGTTTGTCCCGCTATTGCAGGAGAATGAATCTGCATCCCCGCTGTCGAAGGTGACGTCGACGGTAACATCATGCTTTGATTTATTCCTGATCGAGAGTTTTTTGTCCTTCTTCTTATCATCGGACTGAGCCCTCATGGCCCCGTCCTTCTGGAAGGTTGGCACGACCGAAACCTCGTTCGGACCGGACGACGGCTGCGAACAGGAAAATAATCCACAGATGCAAAGAAGCGCAAGCGACCTTCCGAGAACGGAAGATGCGGTGACAGTAGTATTCATGGTACGATAGTTCATCACTAGGCGGCAATACTTTGTAATAGATTGCCTGTAAATATACACACACAACAAGGGAAATGCAAGATACAAAAGAGAGGGGAATTAGGGAATCTTTTGCATAATCTTAGCGGAAGGGGAGGGATTCGAACCCTCGGTACGCTTTCACGCACACACGCTTTCCAGGCGTGCCAATTAAACCACTCTTGCACCCTTCCGTCGGTGCTACTATTTACACATACGCGTAAAGAGTGCAGTACTACGCAAAAGCATATTACTGTGGTTCCCATGACCGCACCGTCGACCGATTCTCCCCTGTCAGACAATCGTTCTTGGCAACATATCGGTACCCATGTTCCGGCGAAGGTCAATCGACATTCTGTAGTGTCAAAATTGAAGTTCAGAACGGACGCGAATGTGTGGAGTTGAAACTTTTTCACCACTGATGCGTCTTCTTAGTGTTCAGCGTATGTCACTACAGCGAATTAGAGATATCGTTTCCACGTCCGGCAACACACGTTCGACGAGTGTCCGTCGAGGCGTGGTGAATGCGTTCTTCGGACTGTATCTCGCGTTGTTCGTTTGTGACACCCTCAATCTCGACGTCATTTACGCGTCGCTATTCGGGAAGATCAACTTCGTTGACGACTCAGCGATTAGCGACTCGCTCTTCGATGTCGGCCCCTCCCATCACGAGTCGGTGTTCGCTCAACATCACCGCACTAATCGGCAGCTACACATCAACGCGGCAGCACTGCATGTTGGTGACGACGGCGTTACGAGTCATAATTCCGTGTACGAAGACGAGGATAGCCCTGGCGTTCAGGATGCATCCACGTCTGCCGAAATAGCCTCCACGATCTACGTTTCTCATCCCCCGACCGAGCAACGAGTTCTTACGCCAACCATATCTCTCGACAGGATCATCACGTTCCAGCAGATCCTGATCTAATTCCGTTCGATCAAATATTCTGACTACCATGCCTCGATTGGCATGGCAGCCGGCGCGTTCGCATTTCCCGTACTCGGGTGATGCGCCGCCCTTCGAGATCACCCTCCTCTTCGAAACAACAGATGTATGAACGAACGATTTTGGATTCGACAAACAATTGTGCGTAAGCTCGTTCCGTCCGTCGTGTGCCTACTGATGCTTAAGGGTACGATGGATGCTCAGACACCGGCGGCGGAACAGCTTACCATTTTACAAGCGCTGCGTGAAGCAGTACTACACAACCCATCGCTGCATGCGCTCTCGTTCGAGGGCGCCGCAGCCGATGCGGATATTGTCACCGCGGGTCTGCGACCAAACCCTTCGCTGTCGATCAACGGCGACCTGCTCCCGAGCGACGGCTACGGCCCGAAACAGAAGCAGTACGGGGGTTCACTTATCCTTCCCTTCGAGCTTGGCGGTAAGCGCGACGCGCGTCTTGGTGCTGCAAGCGCAGCAAAATCCGTTACCGAACGACGGTACGAGGATGCAGTACGGCAAACCCAATTCGCCGTCAAGAACGCATATATCGACCTGACGGCTGCCTACGTCAAGACCGGTGTCATGCGCGAGAGCTTAGTGCTCCTCGATTCGCTTGTCGTACTCGATAGTGCCCGCGTTCGGGGTCAGGACATTCCGGCCGTTGACCTCACCCGCAGTGAGGTCGAGCGCGAGCGGTTCTCGCTCGACGTGCTTGCGAACGAAACATCCTATCGAACGACGTCAACTGCCCTGCTCGGACTTCTGGGCAGACGCGGGACCGAAGCGTCGGTACTGGTACAACCGGATACAACTGCTATCTCACGCGTGGCGTCGCTCATCGAACGGCCTCTCCCCTCGATCGATTCGATCGTATCGATCGCCGCCGAATCCAGAAGCGACATTCGCGTATTGCTCGCAGCCGAACAAGCCGCACAAGCCCAGATCGCCGTTGCGAAATCGCTCGCGTCGATCGACCTGAGTGTATCGCTCGATGCAATGCGCCAGCAGGAAGTCACATTCTGGGGGGCTAGCATCTCATTCCCACTGCCGATCTTCGACCGTCACCAAGGCGACATCCAGCGTGCAGAAGCAATGAGCGCCGAAGCGAAGGCACAAACCGAAGCGGCACTGCTCCAACTTCGAGCCGATATCCGCGGCGCAATGCTCGATGTCGAGGCCAAGCGAGAATCGCTCCGCCGACTCGGCACAAGCATTCTCGAAAAATCCAAACTCGTTCGATCGTCCGTCGAATACGCATATCGAAGAGGATCGACGTCGCTCGTCGATTTCCTCGATGTCGCACGCACCGAGAACGAGCTGCGCGAACTCTATGTCGATGCCTTGGCCGCATACGCCAAGAGCCTCATCAATCTCGACTATGTCACTGGAAAGGATCTGTTCTATGTCATTCAATAATCTCCGTCAGATGCCGGCTATAGCGGCAAGTATAATTCTACTCGTAGTTCTGTCTGCCTGCACGAGCGGGGAATCGTCAAAACAAGCTCCTGCGACCGATACCGTCGCGCTCAAACTCGCGACCGCACCGCATGTGAGCAATGGCGGCTGCGAGATCCGGTTCGAAGAGAAGGACACGCTCCAGCATTTGCTCGCATTCGATAGCGCGCAGGAGCGCAACGTCTCCGTCACAACCACTACCCCGGCCCGCATTGTCTTTTCGACCACCAGCATCGAAGACGGTTCGATTGCCATTCCTGTCTTTGAAAGCCAGGATCTGACGCAGCTCTTCACGGACTATACGAAGGCGCTCAACGACGAAGCACATGCGAAACGTGAGGTGGAGCGGTTAAAGGACTTGCTTGCCCATAACGCTGTTGCCGGCAAAGAACTGATGCAGGCGGAGAGCGATCTGAGGGCCATCGAGGTCGCAATCACCGGGTATCAATCGCGCATGCTCCAGAGCGGCCTCTCGCCGAGCGACTTGCAGCATCTTCTACCAAACACATCGCTCGTTCTTGCGAACGTACCGGAATCTGAAATATGGACTGTGCAGAAAGGAGAAGATGCACAGATTGAATTCGATGCATTTAAAGGCGAGATCTTGCACGGCAGGGTGATCGACATCGGAAAGGCGCTTGATCCGACGACCCGCACATTCAACGTGCGGATCAATCTCTCGGATACCAAGCATACGTTACGCCCGGGAATGTTCGCGAAGGCCTCGTTCGGGACGGACGTCGCACGAAAGTTTGTCGTGCCGTGCACAAGTGTCGTCTCCGTTCAAGGAAGATCGTATGTGTTCGTTCGCACTGCCGACCATACATACCAACGACGCGAAGTTGCGCTCGGAACGCAAACCGGCGACTGGTTTATCGTCCTCTCCGGCCTGACTCCGGGCGATGTCGTTGTGACCAAAGGCTCGTTTCTGCTCAAGGGATTGAGCTTCGGATCGTGATCCAAATAGAAAGGAAACTCCCATGATCCGAAAACTCGTACATTTTGCGATGCGTCAGCGGATGCTGACGCTCCTGCTCGCATTGGTGATCATCGTAGGCGGGATCGGAGCGTATCTGACGCTCAAGATCGAAGCATACCCTGACGTTGCCGACACCGAGGTGGACGTCATTACCAAGTATCCGGGCAAAGCAGCTGCAGAGGTCGAAGAACAGGTGACGGTTCCGATCGAACGCGCCTTGAATGCCGTGCCACGGGTGGTAAACAGGCGCTCGCGTACCATCTTCGGCCTCTCGATCGTTCGTCTGACGTTCGACGAAGGCACCGACGATTACTTCGCTCGTAATCAGGTGATCGAAAAGTTACGCGATGCCGATATCCCGGACGGACTTACACCCGAACTCGCACCGCTTTCGACTCCTGTTGGCGAGATTTATCGATATGCTCTTGAAGGTGGACCGGAACAATCGCCGATGGATCTGCGAACCTTGCAGGACTGGGTCGTCGTCCCGAAGCTGTTACAGGCGAAAGGTATTGCCGATATCACGAACTTTGGCGGCCTGGTCAAGCAATATAGTGTGATCGTCGATCCGATCAAACTACGCAAGTATGGCCTGACCATGACAGCCGTCCAAAATGCGATTCAGGCGAACAACGCGAACGCCGGCGGCAACATTATCGAACGCGGCAATCAAGGGCTTGCAATCCGAGGGATCGGTCGTATCCAGACGGCCGAGGATATCGGCTTGATCGTTTTGCTCAATAATGCTTCGACCGGCACACCGGTCTATGTCCGAGATGTCGGCACGATCGAGATCACAGCGCTGCCGCCATCGGGTATCCTTGGATATACCAATAATACCGAACATCGAGACGTCGATAACGGCGTGCAGGGTATCGTCCTGATGCGACGAGGTGAGAATCCGTCCGAGGTACTCGAAAGTCTTAAAGGCAAACTCGAAGAAGTAAAGGCCGCGTTACCCGAAGGCGTGCATTTAGTAGAGTTGTACGATCGAAGCGAACTCGTCGACAACACACTGCATACGGTCAGCCACACACTCATTGAAGGCGTCACGATCGTGGTGATCGTGCTGCTATTCTTCCTCGGTAATGTTCGTGCGGCATTGCTGGCAGCGGTAACGATCCCGCTCTCGTTGTTGTGGGCATTTATCATGATGCGCTTCACCGGTATTCCGGCGAATCTGTTGTCGCTCGGTGCGATCGACTTTGGGATTATCGTCGATGGCGCCGTCATCATGATCGAGGCTATTATGCGACGGCTCGTCCATACACCCGAAGCGGAGCGAACCGAGAAAGGGTCGTTGCGACTAATCGTCGAAGCAACACAGGATGTCGATAAGCAGATCTTCTTCTCTGTCGTGATCATCATCCTTGCCTACTTGCCGTTATTTACACTTAAGCGTGTCGAAGGCAAACTCTTTTCGCCGATGGCCTATACGCTCGGCTTTGCGATCGCCGGCTCGTTGCTCCTCGCGTTGACGGTCGTACCGGTGCTCGCGACGTATTTCTTCCGCAAATCAGAGGTGAAGGAATGGCACAATCCTCTGTTCCATTGGCTCCAGAAGGCATACCAGAAGACAGTGGTCTTCCTGATCGAGCGGCGCGTATTCGTGGTCGGTGCGGCGGTGATCGTGGTTGTTGGCTCGACGCTCCTCGGTACAAAACTCGGCACGGAGTTCTTGCCCGAACTCGACGAAGGCGCAATCGTCATTCGAACGGTATTGCCCGCCGGTATTTCGCTTAAGACGGCTTCGCAATATCCGCCGATCATCCGACAGGTAGTCAGTCCGTATCCCGAAGTCCGCGCTGTGATCACCCAACTCGGCCGAAACGATGATGGTACGGATCCATACGGACCGAACCGTATCGAAACCCATGTCGAACTTACGAAGTACGACACATGGCCGTCGGGTATGGACAAGCACAAGCTGATCGATGAGATTAAAACAAAACTGCAGGCATCGATCCCCGGCGCGACGTTCAGCTTTTCACAGCCGATCCTCGATAACGTGACGGAAGCGGTCACTGGCTCGTCGGCAGACCTTGCAGTGCTTGTCAATGGGAACGACCTCACGAAACTCCGCAACTACGCCGATACCATTCTGGGTGTCATTCAAAACGTGAAAGGGGCAACTGATTTCGGTATCGAGGAAGAAGGCGACCAAGCACAACTCTTTATCAAGATCAATCGCACCTCGGCCGCACGATATGGCATCAATGTGCGGGATGTCGAAGACATGATCGAGCTTGCCGTGGCGGGGCGACCGGTCTCGGTACTGTACGAAGGAGAACGGCGTTTCGATATCGTCGTGCGCTACCAGGCGACTGACCGCTCGACCGTGGATGATATTTCCCGTCTCGAAATCACCTCGCCTACCGGTCTGCGCGTCCCGCTGACCGATGTTGCTGATGTCGAGATCAAAGACGGCTCAACCATCATCGCCCGTGAAGACGGTCACCGTCAGGTTGGTGTTCGCACCAATATCCGAGGCCGCGATCAGGGGACCTTTGTCGCCGAAGCGCAGCAAAAAGTAGCATCCGTACTTCATCTGCCAAAGGGATACGATATCGACTGGGGCGGACAGTTTGAGAACCTGACCCGAGCGCGAAATCACTTAATGGTGATCTTGCCGATCACGCTCTTTCTTATCTTCGCACTCCTGTTTCTTACATTCCGATCGGCGAAGTACGCGCTAATTGTACTGGTGAATGTCCCGCTGGCGCTTGTCGGTGGTATCATTGCGCTGTTACTGCGCGGAATGAACTTCTCGGTATCGAGCGGTGTGGGGTTCATCTCGCTCTTTGGCGTGGCGGTAATGAGTGGCGTATTACTTGTGAGCCGATTCAATTATTTGCGGTTCGACCGGCATTTATCGCTGCGCGAGGCGGTTGTGTTAGGTGCCGAAGAAGAGCTCCGACCGATCCTGATGATGATGCTGGTGGCGATGCTCGGGTTGATTCCGGCCTCGCTCGCAACCGGGATTGGCTCGGATGTTCAACGACCGCTTGCCACGGTCATCGTCGGCGGACTTGCCAGTGCGTTGATCCTGACACTTGTCGTCCTCCCCTCACTCTATTACCTCATCGAGTCGAGGGCAAAGACGAATCCGGTTGCCGAAGCGATCGATATTGAAGAACTCGAGACCAGGATCCACGACGAAGAGTTGGAAGAGGAGCATAAGCGGCATCTGCGTGCACCACACGACGATGACGTTTAGTTTCCCTGGCTCCCTTTCATACTGATGATGATGAAAAGGCGGAGGAGCAATCCTCCGCCTCTTTTTTTTGAATCGTTACCGAATAGTAACATCCGTTTCTCCGATCTGCTTGTTTAAAAGACGTACATCAATTATTCTATAACCCACATGCATACCAAAGACTATTTCATTGCTCTGACTAACGAAGAACTACCCGCGTTGTTGAATTGCATTCGCTCGATCCCAGCGGACAACGATACGTATGCACCCGACGCCAAGGCCCGTTCGGCTCGCCGTATTGTCGCGCACCTGATCGGCCATCCCGACGATCTCATCCAAGGCATCAACGAAGGACGAATCGACCATCGAAACGAAACGGAGTTCGCCACCTACGAGGAGGCCGCCGCAACGATCGAGGCGCAGACAAAACGTCTACTGGCAATGATCGAACAGCTTGATGAGAAAACCTGGGACGAAAAGCCGGTGGATTTCTATGTCTGGGGCAACAAGCTCTATACCCGATCGCTTCGCGATATGTGCTACCATCACCACTCCGATATGCTCCATCACCGTGGGCAGCTTTCAACCTACTACCGTTCGATGGGGGTTCGCAACCCTGTCATCTACGGTGCGACTGCTGAAACCATCGAGGAAATGATGGCTGCAAAGGGTTAAGAAGGACCTCTGTTTATAAAAAATGGCAGGGATGGTATCACCCCTGCCATTTTTTGCTACAATTATTTTCTGTTCAGGCCGGGACGGCGATCCCGCGATGTTCCGCGCACCAGTTGCGGATGTATTCGACGATCTCGTACATTGGTGCACCTGGCGTAAACAAATCGCCGACGCCCATCGCTGAAAGGGCAGCGTTATCTTCATTGGAAATAATCCCGCCCCCAGTAAGCAATACGTCACCAATCCCCCGTTCCTGCATCAGCTTCAGCACGCGTGGGAAGATAGTCATGTGCGCACCACTGAGGATCGAAATGCCGATTACATCGACATCTTCCTGCAATGCTGCTTCGACGATCATTTCGGGGGTCTGACGCAGACCCGTATAGATCACTTCCATCCCTGCATCGCGCAGAGCTGCCGCAATAACCTTTGCGCCGCGATCATGGCCGTCGAGGCCTGCTTTGGCGATCAAGACTCTGATCTTTCTGTCCATAGGACGCTCTAAACACAAAATTCGGCCAAAGTGTCCTCGGATTTGCAGCCAGGTCGTGGCTCAGTTTGAAACGGGGTAAGGAGTTGTCATTCTGAGCGAAGCGAAGAATCCCTCGATGAAACCCTGTGAGGCTCCGCCTCAGGGATTCTTCGCTTCGCTCAGAATGACTATTGGAATACTGTCAAAACTGATCCACTACCTGCAGCCAGCGAATCCGGGTCTGTTAGTGTGTTACTACCAATTTCCCGACAACGCTTGAGGTGCCGATCCGGACGCGGCATGCCAGAATCCCCGCTGGAATCTGTGCAACTTCTATTGGAAGGTAGTGCATGCCAGCAGATTGGTATGTCTGCGGAAGAACGGTGGCAACCACTCTTCCCAACGCATCGATAAGATCTACCTGAACATCGGCATCCGCGGCAAGTGAGTACGATACCGTCGCATGAGTCGATACCGGGTTCGGGGTGATTTGAATCATCGCGCTTTCGGTGGTCCGATCCGACGAATGAACTGCCGACAATCCGTCGATTCCACCTCGGTATAACCCCTCCCCGTGGAGTGAAACAAATACTTGCCCGTCGTCGATAGCAAAATCGTCTGCGACGGTATCGGCGAGTCCACTGTTCGCTGGGGTCCACGATGCCCCGCGGTCGAAAGACACCTTTACTTGCTTGTCTCGCATTGCCATGAGCACGATGTCTCGACGCATTGCCAGCTTCGTTACACCGGAGTCAGCGGAGATTTGCTTCCATGATTCGCCTTGATCGAGCGTACGGAACAGTCCGGTATTTGTCGCGATGATGATTGTCGATCCCCAGGCGCACCGTGCATCCCAGTTTCCTTGGGGTACTTGAATCTGTTTCCACGACGACGCGAGATTCGTCGATATCCAATACTGCATAGAAGTACCGTCAAAGGTCTTGGCAACGATCATGCTATCAGTCACAACCATGTCCATGATTTGGCCCGGCGATATAGCGGGTGATTTACATGCGGTCCAGTGGAAACCGTCATCCGTCGAACGAGAAATTCCGTCAACCCATCCTCCACCGACGAACAACCCCTTTGAATTCGATTGCACGCCTGATGTGCCGATCCATCCACAGCTATCCCAAGTCACACCATTGTCCAGTGACCGATATAATCCCATCACGTCGGTTGTACCCGGGACGTCGGACCCGACCATCCACGCATGGTTCGATCGAATGACGAAATAGGCCGGTCGAGTCGCGAACATTCCCCCGCTCGGAAGCCAGCTTTTGCCACTATCTGAAGATTGGTACAATGCCTTGCCAGAGCACGCAAAGGCAATGAGCCCGTTTGGCGCACAGTGCCATCCGTAAACTTGGTCTGTGTTTGGCAAGTCTGTTTTGGTCCATACCAACGTTTGTGCCTCCAGAGCGGTATGAAGTATTAGTAGTGCCAGAGCAAAAAAGAGAGTACCGATATGTTTCATAGTTGATGGACTATATTTAGAATATGGCAACCCTATCATAACTAGAATTATTCCCTGCCTGATAGCCTGCCGCAATGATGTGGTTTCCTTGTCTAATTTGGATGTAAACGGACAAAAGCCTCTGGTCCCCGAGGTATGGGCATCCTTCTATCAGCTCATAAATACCCGAACCCATACCCCAGGCGATTTCGTTTGCATTGCCTTTACAGCCATAGCCACGACTATGCGAAGACTTACTGCTGCTATCATCATGCTGTGTACGTGCGCAGGCCTTTCGCTTGCCCAGATTCCCCGATCAATCACCTATCAGGGGCAAGTCGTCGATAAAAAGGGTACGCCAGTTATCGACGGCGATCATCTTGTGACACTGACGCTCTATACATCGCGCACGGGCAGCACGATCGTGTATTCGAAATCGACGACAGTGACCACCACGAATGGCCTGTTCAATGTGATCCTTGATTCGATCCCGGATGGGGTATCGTTCACAAAACCGTATTTCATGGGTGTGAGCTTCGAAGGCGGTTCTGAAATGAACCCACGTACTCCGCTCACCGCCGCACCGTATGCGCTTGCAGCCGCAACGGGTGCTGGCATTGCCTCTCTTACGCCGAGCGATGGATCGATCACCGTTTCGAACGGTACCGGTCCGAATGCAACTATTGCGATCGCAGATGCGGGAATTTCGTCTGTGAAACTACAGAATAGTAGTGTGACCGATTCGAAGATCACGAGCGTCAGTTGGGCGAAGATCACGGGGACACCGAACTCGTATGTTCCGGGTGGAAATGCTGGTGGCGACCTTTCCGGCACATATCCGAACCCGACGCTCAAGACGACAGCCGTAACGCCTGGTTCGTACACACTTGCATCCATCACCGTCGATTCCAAGGGTCGTGTCACTGCCGCATCGAATGGTGTGGACGGCCTGACACTCCCTTACACTGGAACTGCCACTTCCCCATCGTCTATATTCTCGGTCACGAATACTTCTGCTGCGCAGAATATCAACGCCATCAATGCGACCGTATCGACCTCGACCACGCTAAACCAGCCGACCGGAGCAGCAATCGTCGGGACGAACAACAATACATCGACACAAACGAGCGTGTTCGGTATAGTTGGCAAGGTGTCGTCTGCATTTGGAAACTCCGCCGGGGTGTATGGTTTTAACTCAGCCGCTTCGGCTGGTTGTGGTATGCTGGGCTATGGGCCGATCGGTGTTGCAGGAGTTGCATCGGTAAATAATGCGTCGAGCTTCGGCATCTATGGCTCCGCTTCCAACAACGCGAATGCATACTCCGGCTATTTTAACGGGGGTGCGGGTGTGTTCGTGATGGGAAATTTCTCTGTGTTCAACGGCACGAAAGCGGCAACCGTCCTGACGAAAGACGGCCAGCATTATCGCAAGCTCTATTGCGAAGAAGCCGCCGAAATCTATTTCAGCGATTATGGCTCAGGACGCTTAGTCAACGGGCATGCGACTGTCTCGCTCGACCCGACGTTCCTTGAGACTGTGACGATCGACGAACAACATCCGATGAAGGTATTCGTCCAGATGAATGGGGAGACCAAGCCGGTATATGTTCGCAAAGGGTTCACCTCATTCGAGGTGATCGAGACGGCAGGAGGATCGTCGAACGCGGAGTTCGATTATCGTATCGTTGCTAAACGCGCTGGATTCGAGGCGAAACGTCTTGACGTTACTGCCGTACCATCGGCACCCGATCATTCAGACCCGCGCTAACGCACTGTATGATATCGTGGTAGCATAGTTTCATTTTCTTCATTCACAATTCACAAACGCTCATGTATCTCGCATTCAAAGTCATTCATATCTTCTGTGCGTCAATGACGCTCGGACTCTTGCCGCTTGGGTTTTGGTTTCGCTCGTACAATAAGAAAGTAGCAGGGACACCGGCAGAGTTGATCGCCATTGCATCGGAATTCGGTATCGGCCGTTTCATGGGAATGATCGGCGGTATCGGTTTGCTCATTACCGGCGGTGCAATGGCCGGGATTGCGCACTACGGCTGGTTCGATTTCACGAACTACGGCTGGTTGGCCTGGAAGCAGACGATCTATATCGTCATCCTTGCCGTGAACTTCGGCACGATGATGCCTGTCGCGAAAAAGACAATGCCCCTCGTGATGGGTCAGATCAAATCCGGTGGGTTAGCAACCGACGAGATCCGTTCCGGCGCGAGCAAGGCAGCAATGATCGGTATTATCATGAATGCACTCGGGATCATCAATCTGATCCTCGGCACGGTAAAACCGTAATTCGGGAGTGTTCAAGGTGGAGTGTTGAATTGGCGCACGATCAATTCAACACTCGACCTCCTGTGACTACAGCTCTTCCACGTAGTGCAGCTCTTTCCCGTAGGTTTCTTCCATCTCATAGAGTGAGAGGAAGCCGAGGAAGAGTGTGATCCCACCCACAAGGAGCGCACTGCCGCTAATGCCGAGCGGTCCGCGCCAGAGATTAAACAATGCAGTGATTGGGACGACAGCGCCGCGCACGAAGTTCGGGGCTGTTGTTGTGACTGTGGCTCGGATGTTGGTCCCGAACTGCTCACTGGCGATCGTGACGAACATTGCCCAATATCCCGTCCCAAAGCCAAGCAACGCGCAGATGAAATAGAACCAACCGATGGGGATCGGGGCAAAGACAAAGTAGGAGCCGATGAAAACGGCGGTCATCGTCAGGAAAATTAGCATTGCCTTCTTACGGCTGCGCAGCGTGTAGGTTGTATATCCCGATAGTACATCGCCGATCGACAGACCGACGTACGAGAATAATACTGCCTTCCCTGCATTCGGAAGTTCGCTCATGCCGAATGCTTTACCGAACTCTGGAGAAAATGTGATGAGGATACCGACGACGAACCATGTCGGCATGCCAATCCCGATCACCCGCAGATATTTCCACAAATTGCGGCGCTTCGCAAAGATCTTGAAAAAGTTACCTCGCGAGACGTTCGACTTCTTGACATGTTCGAACATGCCGGATTCATACACACCGATGCGCAGCGCAAGCAACGCCAACCCCATGCCTCCGCCGATGAAGAAGCAGGTTCGCCATTCGAACACATCGGCGATCAGCGCGGCAAGTACTGCGCCGAGAACACCGATCCCGGCAACGACAGTCGAGCCCCAACCGCGTGCTTCTTTGCTCATCACTTCGCTTACGAGAGTGATTCCGGCTCCGAGTTCGCCCGCCAACCCAACGCCGGCGATGAACCGAAGCTCGGCGTAGAGATTGATCGATTGAACCAACCCGTTCGCAATATTCGCAAGAGAATAGAGCACGATCGAACCGAAGAGAACCGACAACCGCCCTCGGCGGTCGCCAAGGATGCCCCAGAGTATGCCACCGACAAGCATACCGCCCATTTGCATTGATAGGAGCATGGCGCCTTTGTCGAGCAACACTGCGTCCGACACTCCAAGCGCTTTCAAGCTTGGGATACGGACGATGCTGAAGAGCAACAGATCGTAAATGTCGACAAAATACCCGAGCGCGGCGACGATCACAGCGAGTGTGACCGCCCGCCTGGTATGCGGTACAAGTTCGTCCTGCATGTATAGAGATGATGAATGTGTGCGCGGCACACAACAACACAACAGAAACTCTATCGTACTTCCAATCCGGGAGCGACGCCATCCGCTTCGATGAGCATCACGGGGCCCTTCTCGTCATTGACGGCAAGAAGCATTCCGTTCGATTCGATGCCCATCAGCTTCGCCGGCTGCAAGTTTGCCACAACGACGATCGTCTTCCCTACAAGCTCTTCCGGCGAATACTTTTCGGCGATGCCCGCGACAATCTGGCGTTTGTCAACTCCGGTGTCGATCTGCAATTTCAAGAGCTTCTTCGACTTCGGCACGCGCTCTGCCTCAAGCACTTTCGCGGTGCGAAACTTGAGCTTCTTGAAATCGTCAATCGAGACAAGCGCCGGTGCTGTAGGTGCAACCTCCGCAAGAGGCTTCTCCGCCTTCGCCGCCATTGCTTCCATCCGTTGGAATTCCTCTGCCGTTTGAGAGTCTTCCAGTTTTGTGACGAGTATCCCCACCTCGCCAATCGACCTATTCTTCTCCAGCCTTGCGGCAGCGGCACCTGCCCAGTCACTTGTGAGTTCGCATCCGAGCATCGAGGACAGACGAGCAGATGTGTTCGGTAAAATCGGTGCGAGATAGACGCTCATCGCACGAAGCGCTTCGAGGCATGTTCGTAGCACTCGCCCGGCTTCAGCGCGGTCCGTCTTGACGAGTTTCCAAGGTGCGTTGTCGTTGAAGTATTTGTTTGCGCGGCGAGCGAAGTCCATCGAGAGTGTCGTTACTTCGCGGAATTCGAATCGCTCATAATGACCTGCGATCGTATCGGCCAGCGTGGTGTACTCATCAAGGAAGGACGCATCGGGTTCGGCATCGGGCACTTTCGCATCGAAGTTATTCTTAACAAACGTCAGAACACGATTAGCGAAATTGCCCAAAATATCCGCCAATTCATTATTAACGTGCGCCTGAAAATCCTTCCATGAGAAGTCGGAGTCTTTCGACTCGGGCAGATTACACGCAATGGCATATCGAATGAGATCGGCATCATACCGGCTTAGGATCTCGTGCGGCTCGATCGTCCAGCCTTTCGACTTCGATAGTTTGCGCCCCTCGAGATTCATAAACTCGTTCGCCGGGACGTTCGTCGGCAGCGTGTAGCGAAGCCCGGTGTTCGCCGCATTATATGCTTCGAGCATCGCGGGGAACATGATCGTGTGGAAGACAATGTTGTCCTTGCCAAGAAACGCAACCCAGTTTAGGTTCTCGTCTTCGCGCCACCAGTTCTGCCAGGAATCGGGCAACAGTTCTTTCGTCGCACTGATATAGCCGATCGGTGCATCGAACCACACATACAACACCTTTCCGTCGGCTCCTTCGGCAGGCACGGGCACGCCCCAATCGAGATCGCGGGTGATCGGTCTGTCCTGCAACCCGGATTTCAGCCAACTACGCGTCTGCTGGACGACCATCTCGCGCCATGAGCCTGCTTTCGTTTCGACCCACTCTTCGAGGCTCTTCTGAAATTTTGACAAGCGGAAATACCAATGCTTCGTCGGACGTACGACAGGCTTGTTACCCGTAATCTTCGAACGCGGATTGATTAGTTCTGTCTGGTTCAGATACGTCCCGCAACGGTCGCACTGATCGCCGCGCGCTTCGGGGTTCGAACACACCGGACACGTCCCCTCGACGTAGCGATCGGGCAAAAACATCTTCGCCTGCTCGTCATAGAGCTGCGGTTCTTCTTTCTCCGAGAGATTGCCGCTCGAGTTGAGCGTACGGAAGAAGTCCTGCGACATCGCGCGATGCACTTCGCTCGACGTGCGTCCGTAATAATCGAATGAGATACCAAGCCGCTCGAACGTGGATTTATTGAGCGTGTGATAACGATCCACGATGTCCTTCGGGGTTACCCCTTCTTTTTCGGCGCTGATCGTGATCGGCACACCGTGTTCATCGGAGCCGCAGATGAAGAGCACGCTATCCTTGCCGTAACGCAACCGCATATACCGCACATACATATCGGCGGGGACGTAGGCCCCGGCAAGATGTCCGACATGGAGCGGCCCATTGGCATAGGGCAACGCGGCGGTAACGAGTGTGCGTTTGGCTGGCATAATTGGATATAGAATACAATTTTAGCGGGCATTGGGTTGCGCGGACACCGCTTTGGAAGACGTATAGAAACACACAAACTTGCGGATGCCGGCTACGACACGGGCATCCGCAAGTTCTTGCGCGGGAGGTGGTGAGCGTTGTTGTTATGGATAGAACCGAATTCCTAGTCCGAGGTCGAACGCGGCCCCGAATGCGGGCGAAATACCGATAAGCGGCCCCGCTTCGAGAAAGAGTTCGATCGGTGTGCGTCGGGGAATGATGTTCAACCCGACGACTACGCGCATTGCAAAACCCGTCGAGCCGGGATCGCGGACGTAAAAGTAATCGCCGTGCTTCGTATAGAGCCAATAATAACTGCCATTTCCAAAGCCAACTGCCAGTCCCGGGCCGGCGTACATTTTCACCACTTGCGAACGAAACGCATCGAAGTGCCAGAGGTAATCGACGCCGACACGCGGCGCTCCGAAATACGAACCGCCGATCGACCCGACAAAGGCCTGATCTGGTGCGGTCCAATATTTGACGGTTCCGCCCAGTGGTTCACCCAGGACGATGCCGAATCCGAAATCGTTACCGCGAGGGCCTTGCGCAGCCGCCGGAGTAGCACCAGTGACAACAAGCAGCAGGAGAGCTGCGGGAAGTAGCAGTACTGATCGTAGTGTGGTTAGCATAATAGTTACAGGTGCGATGAAATTAACAGTGAGCAGAACGGCAACAAGTATCGTGCCATGAAGAAGAACAAGCGAACATGCGACGGTCATATCATATGCGCACCCATATGACCCATAACGCAAAGCATTCAACCGACGGCCGAACACTCTATTGATATAACGACACAATAATAGTGCAACGTGACACGGCCCGAAAAAATATCTCAGGTAGTGCTGACGAGCGACCGCTCGAGATCCATGACAAGTTCAAGCATCACCGGACGAAGTTGGAGTTGTAACGCGACATTCCGCTTTGCAGCATGGACCGAATGGATCGCTTCGATGAGGGCTGCGGGGTTACCGAATCTGGAAGTGAATCGTTCGAGCGCGTCGAGTTGGTCGACGTTGAACACTACGCTGCCTGCACCGCTCGCAAGCGCAAGTGCATCCCGAAGCCACAATTCGAGCAGTTGGAGCATCTGTTCGACGTTTTGCCGCTTTTCGAGGAATGCCCCGCCGCGACGCGGAAGAAATTTGTCGATCTCGTCGAGTGCGTTTTTGCGGCTGCGTGTCAGGCCCATGCGCAAGAATTGCACGACTTGTGCACGGAGTTCTGCAACATCCTGATTCACCAGCGAACGTGCCACCGATAAGCTCCCGCCCGAGAGACGACCAAGAAACTCGGCTTGCTGTCTTTCGATGCCGTCTCGGTGTTCCAACACATCCGCGATCTCTTCACCCGAGAGCAGATCGAACCGCAGGTCCTGACATCGCGAGAGGATCGTCGGATACAGATGAGAAGGGTTCGAACTTGTCAGAATAATGATTGTATTCTCGTGCGGTTCTTCGAGCGTCTTCAGGAATGCATTCTGCGCAGCAGCACGCATGGTGTCCGCCTCGCTAATAATCACCACTCGCTTCCCCTGCCCGCCCATGCTTCGGGAAAGTAGCATGATCAATTCGCGTATCTGACCGATGCTGATCGCGATCGCTTTCGGAATATGGGTGTCGTGATACGGATCGGCCGACTTTGCGGCGAGCTCTTCGCGGATGATGTCGATCAACTCGGCCGATGCATCGTCCGACTTCTTCGACGCATCCTCGCTATCCTTACCGATCGCAAAGATGAACTGCATGAGAGGCGAAGCAAATGTCGAGATCGCTTTGCAGTTCTCGCATTGGTCGCAGGCCTCGATGCCTTTCATCGCAGGATCGAGACAATTGAGCGCTTTTGCAAGTTCGAGCGCAATCGCATCCTTTCCTGTCCCGGAAGGCCCAGTGAACAAATAGGCGTTCGGAAGCTTGCGTTGGTCCAACGCCTGGCGCAGAATACGCTTCACCCGCTCTTGTCCGACGACATTACTCCACATCGAATGCAAAAATACGATACTCCGAGATGCACAGGCTCCTATGCTCGGAATGTATCGGGAGTCGGGGTAATAATTGCGCACATTTGTCCATCCGTGCATGCCCAGCCGTATTTTTGTCGGGATGCGCAAACCGCTCACCATTGTGCTGCTGCTTCTTGGTGCAGGACTGTTGCTCTGCTTGCTGGCGTACCCGTTCGGGTATGACCAGGCTGTTTTTGCAGTTGCCGGAGAACTCTCGATCAAGCACGGCGCCGTTACCTACCGTGACTTTCTCGACACGAAGCCGCCATTTATATTCACGATCTATGGGGTTGCGATCTGGCTCTTCGGCCATCACGAATGGGCACCGCGTCTGTTCGATGCGATCGTTCAAGCGCTTACCCTCGTCTATTTCTATCGAGTCCTTCTTCGCTCCACCAAGGATACGGCTGTCGCCTTCGGGTCCGTGCTGCTATACATTGTACTGTATGTCACGAGCGGATTCTGGATGACCGGCCAAGCCGAAACCTTCGCATTGCTCCCGATCGTATGGATACTCTCTCTGAGCGAACAGGCACGAAATGGCGCACATGCTCTATCGAAGGGCATTCTCGTCGGATGTGCTTCGGCGATTCTTTTCCTCCTGAAATTCACACTCTTGGTTGTTCCTGCGGGCGCAGTCCTCTATCTTGTGCTGTACTCCGATGATCGCACATATCGCAATAGTATCCGCTTCGCATTCGGAGCTGTGGCATCGCTCGGCATCTTGCTGGGTGTAGTCATCGGTTATATGTCGTGGGCGGGAGCACTGCGACCCTTTTTTGAAACACTCGCATGGCTCAGCGGATATGCCGGGATCGATCCGGTTCTGGGTGCACATACGATCGGAGAATTATACTTTCGGCAGTTCCCGATTGCGGTCGTTACCGCACTGTTACCGACAACATTGGTGCTTGCGTTCGTAGGCATCTTCCGCAATCGCCGCAGCGAGACGAAGCCCGCAACGATCTACTCGCACTTGCTCATTCAACTTGGGTTCGGCTTATTCTCGGTATTGTACGAACGCAAGTTTTTCCCGTATCACTTTTCCCGAGTGTACTTCGCGTTCGTCCCGTTCGTGATCCTCGGTACGCGCAGTGCATGGGAGCTAAAGACAGAGTACCTCTCTTCACTCAGGAATCTCAGGGGCATTCAACGGACCCTGCGCCAAACGGCCGTCATTGGCATTGCCGCAATTGCCGTATTCTATTCGCCACTTGTTCGGGTTGTGACAAACCCACTCTACTGGGCACAGCTCCGTTTGAAAGGCGGCGATGTTGGGGCTGCGGCCGACAGTAAATTCGGCGGCTTATACTATGCCGACCAAGAGCGTGCCGCGTCGGAGCTGAAATCGGCGCTTCGTCCGAACGAAACGATCTTCCTGTGGGGAAACAACGTCGGCCTATACTTCCGCACGGAGGTCGAGCCTCGGACCATCTGCCTGACGAACACTCCACTCGTCACGAGCTGGACGCCACAGACTTGGAAAGATACGCTGCTGCGACAACTCCAGACTGCACCGCCTCGGTTTTTCGTTTGCGAGACAAACGACGCTCGCCCCTATATCACCGGCGACACACTCGATTCGCGGCAGCATCTCGAACAGTGGAGTGAACTGGCGTCATTCGTACATACGAACTACCACGACTGGAAGACAGTCGGGCATTTCGTCATCTACGAACACCAATAACTCAAATGGTTTTCTCGAAGACCCGATAGCGCTTGTACGCCGTGCCGTCCATCGCTTCGGCAGCACGGTTCATCGCATCGTTATCCTCCAGCACCCATGATGCTTCACCATAGGTCATATTCTCGTCGAGTGCTCGTTCGAGCGTTTCACGGTAGAGCAGTGCATCCACGCCGCGCCCGCGGTATTGCGGCAGCACGCCAAGGAGAATAATACGAGCGGCCTTGACCGAGCTCCGCTTGGTCATCAGGTTTTTGATCGCCACGGGCAGATTCAGCGCACCCTTCGGAATCGCAGATCCGGCAAGGAATGCCTGGTTGATATCCGGCAGAGTCAGAGTGAAACCGATCGTGTCTGTCTTCCCGCCCGGCTGTTTCTTTTCGACGAACATAACGAACTTCGGCTCGATCACCTGCTTGAGTTCCGCGGCGAGGGCATTGATTTCCTCGTCATTGAGCGGTACAGCGCCCCAATTATTCTCCCAGCCCTTCCCATAGAGTTCTTTGATGAGTTGGACATCGCGATCGAAATGATTCATATCAAGCGGGCGTACCGTAAAGCCGCCACGTTCGCGGAGCATATCCGTTACGCGCTTGAGTTTTGGCGTCAGCGTTTTCGACGCCTCCAGCTTCCAGGCCAGCATATCCTTCACCTTCCCGTACCCTGCATGTTCGATGAGGGTGCGATAGTATGGCAAATGATACGGCATCATGAATGCTGGCGGAATATCGAATCCATCGACGAGCAGACCGACTTCGTCGTTGATCGACGGACTGATCGGACCGCGAACATGCGTCATCCCCTTTGAAACCAGCCACTCCTCCGCGCGCTTGAACAATGTGTCGGCGACCTCTTGATTATTGACACACTCAAAGAAGCCGAAGAATCCCGTCCGGTCGTTATGCAGGGTATTATGACTATGGTTAACGATCGCCGCGATGCGTCCGACGATCTTGCCGTTATTTTCTGCAACGAAGAACTTCGCGTCCGCATGCTTATAGAACGGGTTGCGCTTCTCGTCGATCAGACGCATCTTGTCCATTTCGAGCGGCGGGACCCAGTTTTCTACGCCAGCATAGAGATCCCACGTCATCCGAATGAAGCGGAGCTTTTCCTTGCGGCTTTCGGCTTCCGAAATGATGATGGGTCCGTTGAGCTTATACTCCTCGTGCGTCGAACGCGTCGTCTCGGCAGCGATTGTTTCATCATCGTTGTCGAGTACCCCAACTTCTTCTCCGATCTCCTTGAAGAGTTCAAGGATCCGATCCAGATGCTCACGCTCGTGCACAGCCATGTAGCTCGTGCGCATCATCTGGTTGCCCTCCGGCACGCCGGGTGAAATAAAGGCATTGACAAATACACCGGCATCGAAGAGTTTGCGCCAGAACACGAAGGCTTTGATGTCGTCGCCGACGATCACGGGCACGATGGCACTCTGATTCTCGATGATCTTGAAGCCCATCTGCTTGAAGTTGCGACGCATGTAGTTCGCATTATCCACAAGCTTATCCATCCGCCATGGTTCGCTGCGGAGGATGCGAAGCGCTTCGAGCGCCGACGCGACGGATGCGGGCGTCGGCGAAGCCGAAAAAATTAGCGCCGGAGAGGTGTGTTTGATAAAGTTGATGACACGTTCAGCGCCAACGACAAACCCACCCAAACTGGCGAACGTCTTGGAAAACGTGCCCATCGTGAGGTCGCAATCGTCGACCACACCATAATGGCTCGCGGTGCCACGACCGCCGACGCCGATCACACCGCTGGCGTGAGCGTCGTCGCACATTACTCTGGCATTATATTTTTTCGCAAGAGCGACCATGTGCGGAAGATCGACCAGCTCGCCAGTCGTAGAGAAGATACCGTCTGTCACGATCAACTTGCCGGCATCGAGCGGCAACTTCGATAGGCGCCGCTCAAGGTCCTGCATGTCGTTGTGAGCATACCGGATAACCTCTCCGTACATCCCTTTCGCCATCAATTGACCGGCGACGATACAGGCATGATTATCCTTGTCGCTGATTACATAATCGCCTCGTTGAACGAGTGCCGGGATCACGCCTTGGGCGGTCTGGTAGCCGGTCGAAAACAGCAGACAGGCTTCCTTCTGCAGGAAGTCGGCCAGCTCTTCTTCCAACTGATTATGTAGCCGTGTGGTACCGGTGAGATATCGCGAACCGGAGCAACCGGTGCCGTATTGATCGATTGCCTTCTTCGCGGCTTCTTTGACACGAGGGTCGATCGTCAGGCCCAGATAATTGTTCGAGCCCGCCATAATGATCTTGCGGCCATTGAGGTACACCACCGGTCCTTCGTTTGCCTCGAAGGCATGGAAGTATGGGTAGTAGCCCGCCTTCTTGGCATCATCGGCTCGGGTAAACTCGTACGCTTTTTTGAACAGGTCCACGCGCAGTCTCCTTATTATTGGCGCAAAATGCGAAAATACGATTCCAAAGGTCTTATAAACACCGATTCGAGTCAAAATGACCTCACTTTTCACAGGATCGCAGACGGAAACAAATCGACCGGCGAACCGTTGATTTGGGGTACATCATCACTGCACATGCCATGTTGGCACTGCCACGAATCGTAGAGCACACCGGTCGGATTCCTCACCTGTTCTTCAAGGCATACGCTGTGCGGACAGTCTGTTTGATCGTTGTTGTCGTCTTTTCCAGTGCTAAGAGTGCAGATGCTCAACCGCTCCGTGAGGATAAAGGATATGCCATTATCTACCTTCGTCATGGAGAGGGCTTTGCAGCAAATGTTCTGAGGTCGGATCGCGATACGATTGTGGTGTATACCAACGACTACCAATATCTTGCGAAGCGTGATATCGTAAAAATCGTATTTCGACCAAAGGCCATCCGTCCGGAGGGATTTCGGATCGGATCGTACGCCGGGATATACGTCGCAAATATGATATTTGGCACCGCTGCCGCACAGCCAGGGGGATTTCTCAGTGCGAACACCTTTGGAGGCGGGTACGCGACATCAGAGAATAGTGGTTCTTTCAACGTATATGCAACGGCCGGGATCATGGCGCTCGGCATTGCTGTCGGAGGAGGGATCGGGTATCTGTTCGACCACAACATTGAAACCGAAACTACACTATACTTTAGCCCCGACTCCGCCGAGGCAGCAGCCACATGGAATACAATGGAGTCGTTGATCGAACGGCCCGTCAGGCAGCGGAAGCTGAGGATCGGTGTCACCGGCGGCTCAGTGTTTGCTTCGCTTGCTCGGACATACCGCCAACACGCTCTGGATGCGGGTTTGGAAATCACAAACTATCAGTCGAAGGATACATACTATGCGGAATTCGCACCCGGATTCGCGAACTACGACGTCCCAAGCATTCAAGACGCCAACGACTTCAACTGGGGCCGGACCGTATCGGTTAGTTATCCCATTGTCCCAAATATAGAGGCAGGAGTAGCCTGGAGTTGGTTAAGTGAACCGCGGTTCGATGCGCGCTACTCAAGCCTGCTATCGGATGACCCGCCGATCGTTGCGCTTCGCGAATTTCACGAACACCTCGATTCACGTGCATATTATGCCACCGCGAGTTATTCGCTCCCGATCTACCACCCGTCCGGCGAACACTTGTTCGAATTTCGAGGGACCGTCGGGCTCGGTTTTGCTTCCATTCGATTGGATCTCGGCGGTGCGATCGAACTTGATTCGTCAGACGCTATTGTCATTCGGAATGAGTATGACAACTCATTCCGTAAGCTCTACCCAAGTATCTTCGGGACTATCGAGGCTTCATACTATATTTCCGATGCCGTCTCCCTCGGATTGGAGGGAAGTTATTATTATATCGGGTCGGTATCGATCCACGAGATGCAGTATCTGTATATTCCAGCGGAGCGTGTCGAACTTGGCAATGCGGACATCGGCTTTTCGTTAGCCTTCCATTTTTAGACGTACCGCTCCAACCTCAGACCAATTCGCCGATGCGCGGTGGCAGCAGTGCTGTCAGGATTGCTTTCATTCTGGGTGCATCGAGCCGATAGAGTTCGAATACAGCAAGCGATGCTTTTTTCATTTCGATCGCAGGTCCATGGGCGCCGACGAGGGCACCCGCAAGCGTCGACAAATGTGGCTCGTGTCCGACAAGCATCACCGGCGAGTGTTCATGAATCACCGAACCGATAAAGGCCATGGTCCGATCGATATCGGCGGAGGGCAACAGGACATCGGAGATCACTCGGTTTGCCGATACGGCAAATTCCGAACAGGCAATTTCGGCAGTCTGTACGGCGCGCACTAACGGACTCGATACAACAAGAACGGGAGAAGCTAACCGCATTTGTCGGGCAGCGGCCATCACCGTTGCAGTCTTTTCACGACCTTCGGGCATCAACTCACGCTCCGCATCCGAGCCTCTGCGGCTATGGTTTTCTGCGATCCCATGACGAAGTAAATAGATGATCACCGGTACATACTTTGACTCGTTACTAACGTCAGACGCCCCTAATCAGGTTTTCGACCATCGTATAAGAAACCAAACGGGGTGTCGGCTGAGAACAACAGCCAACACCCCGCAGATTACTGTCACGTGTTGCGATTACTTCGACGTTTCTTTCACTGTCGACGGCGCACCGGGTTTCGGAGTCACACCGGACCCACGGACAACCCACACCGGGATCGCTACGCACGGGCGCTGACGGTTGAACTCGACGTTGTCGAAGCGATCAATACGCGCCATGAGCTCCGGCTGTGCCCAAAGGAACGTTACCGGCTGTTCTTCATGGACGATGTCGGAGAATCGCTGCATCA
The DNA here is from genome assembly GCA_018266755.1 of Bacteroidota bacterium. Lineage (NCBI taxonomy): Bacteria > Pseudomonadati > Bacteroidota > Bacteroidota bacterium. Next base: position 67,804 of record JAFDZW010000001.1, on the reverse strand, counting down.
ACGCCTTACGCTTGACCGGATCGAACTCCATGCGATTCTGCTCAAGGAGTTTGTCGGCTTCCGGATTGATGAACGAGTAAATGTTCGAGCCGCGATTCTTCGCCTGTGACGAGTGCCACAACTGGAACGGATCGTCTTCCCCGGCATTCCCCGTAATCGCAGAGAAGCACGCATCGAAATTGTGCTGGCGAAGGTTCTGCAAGAACACAGACCACTCCACTGCTTGTACTTCGGCCTGAATACCCACCTTGCGGAGCTGTTCGGCAACGATCAACAAGATCTGTTTGCGAGCTTCGTTACCCGCATTCGTCTGGAACGTGAACTTGAATGGGATCTTCTTTCCGTCGATCACTTTATCGAGCACGCCATCGCCATCCGAATCGGTCCAGCCCGCTTCTGCGAGCAAAGCTTTTGCAGAATCTACATTATAGCTGACCGGCGGTTCGGGACAGTAGTTCGGTTGCGTGAAAATAATAGGGCCGTCAACCTTCTGACAAAGCCCCTTCATGACGGTGTTGATGATCTGATCACGATCGACGAGATGTGAGAGAGCCCAACGTACTTTTTTGTCTTTGAATAGCGGTCGCTCGGAGTTCCATGCGAGATATGCTTCGACATTGAAGTAGTATGTATCACGCTTAATGTAGGGTTGTTTGATATCCACCCACAACGCCGGCGGGGTAACGTTATCCATGAAGTCGACATCTTTCCCTTTGAGTGCTGTCACTGCAGCGTTCGGATCGGTGATCGTCTTGTAAATGATCTCATCCACGTAGGCTTCTCCCCACGGAATGTCCTTCGCCCAGTACTTCTTGTTCAACGAGATTGTGACGTTGTCGTTCGTCCGCCATGACTTGAAGAGATAGGGGCCCGAACCGATGTAGTACTTGCCGCTGCGATCCTTTGAGATCTCGTCAAACTTGTCTGCATAATCCTTCCCCGGACCCGATGGTACCGGACCATGCTTGAGGTTTGGCCATGCAATCTTGTCCGTCATGTTGTTCGGGTCGAAAATGTGCTTCGGCAGGATAAGCACGTAACCACCACCGAGCACACGATCCATCAGATAGTACGGTTCACTCAGGTAGAACGCAACTTTGTACTTATCGCCACCGACGAGCGCGACACTGTCAACCGAATTGAGATAGTTACCAAGCGACGTCGCATCGAGAATATTCGGATTCATCGCCGTCTTGAACGAATAGATTACGTCTTCACCGGTAAGTGGTTGACCATCACTAAACGTAACATCCTTGCGTATCGTATAGGTATATACCTTATGATCGGGGCTAACTTCGGGCAGTGAAGCGATCCACGGGATCAATTCCTGCGTCTTCGGGTTCGAGCTATTCAGGGGTTCCCAGATCATTTGGAAGACATACGGTGCACTCGCATCGTGACTTACATACGGGATCAGGTTCGTGACGTCGGAAAGCTGCCACCATACGACGTTGTTTTTCGTCGAGAGGTTATACTGGTTTCCCGGTCCCCCCTCTTTCTTGCCGCAGCCTACAAAACCGATCATCGCTGCCAGCAACGCTATCACAGTTATCTTTTTCATGTCAAACAGAATATAAGAAAAATATGCAGGGTTAGAGTATCGGGTTACTCTATTCAAAATCATGTTCGAAATAGGCGATCACCCGCTCGCCGCTCGTTGTCGAGTCGCCTTTCCCTGTTTTTACCCGAGTTAGTTTTTCATCGAGCTTCCGGGCAAATGCCGCACTTGCATCGTAGCCGTAGTGCTTCAGTAAGTAATTGAGTGCGATGACTTCCGAGATTACGGTAATATTCTTCCCGGGAATGATCGGCAGCTTCACCCGCTCGACTTCGACACCAAGCACATGGATGGTCGACTCGTCGAGTCCGGTGCGAGTGTAGGTCGCTGTCGCATCCCATACCTCCAGTTCGACGATCACTTCAACACGCTTTTGAAATCGGATGGCGCGAATACCGAACATTTCCCGGACATTGATGATACCGAGTCCGCGTATCTCCATGAAATGCTCGCCGAAGTCCGTCCCGGAACCCATCAGAATCCCCTCACCCTTCTGCGTCACCACCACAACGTCGTCGGCAACGAGGCGGTGACCGCGCTCGACGAGATCAAGCGTTACTTCGCTTTTTCCGACGCCGCTTTTTCCGACAAAGAGAATACCCACGCCATACACATCGATGAACGAGCCATGGATCGTGGTATGGAGGTTGAACTGATCGTCGAGGAAATCGCTAATGAGGTAAATCGCTTTTGTCGTCTCGATCGGCGTCGTAAAGGTCGGGATCGCATGCTCGTCACAAATGGCAAGCATTTCGGGCGAGAGCTTATTCCCGTTGGTAATCACGATGCACGGAATATCGAACGACGCGATCGTGCTAAACGCCTTGATGCGATCTTCTTTGAGAAGCGATTCGAGATAATACAGCTCGGTGTTCCCGAAGATCTGCAGGCGGTGGAAGGTAAAGAGGCCGACGTATCCTGCCAGCGCGAGTCCAGGTCGGTGCAGATTCTTATCGGTGATACGTTTGGTATCGAGCCCGGACTCACCGGCCACAAGCGTGAGCTTGAACCGATCTTTCATCTTCTGATAGAAGTAGCGAACAGAAAGCTCCTCCTTATGGAGAGGCTTAAAGTTCATCCAGGCCGGTTGCTGCCCTTGTTGGTCTGCCATAGTAAGAATATGGAAACAACGTATTTGCGTCAGGGTTCACCCCGAATTTCGGCATGCGTTCGCAGAGTCGCCAATCATCGCCTAATGTTAATTTTCCATTACCTGACAATTAAGTATCGGATAAGAATCGCTGTTTTCAGCATGCTATGAGCACTTTTTCGTTGCCCAAGTGTTAGGCTACATAGGACGCACAATATGCAACAAACTACGCCTATGTCCAAGACGGTACTGATCGTCGATGATGAAAAAGACATCCGTGACCTCCTCGCCTATAATCTCTCGAAAGAAGGATTCGGGATCTTGACCGCCGCCGATGGCAACGAGGCCTTGACCCAGCTCGCTCAGCATACGGTCAGCCTCGTCATTCTCGATATCATGATGCCCGGCCTCGACGGTCTCGAAGTCTGCAAGCGGATCCGAGCGAACGATCAATGGAAAACCCTTCCGGTGATCTTCCTAACCGCACGAAGCGCAGAGGTCGATCAGATCGTCGGTCTCGAACTCGGAGCCGATGACTATATCCAGAAACCGGTTTCACCCCGCGTCCTTGTCGCCAGAGTCAAGTCGATGCTCCGGCGCACGAACGAACGTACGCCGAAACTGCCGGAAGATGCGGTCGATGATATTGTGCGAATCGAGGATCTTGAGATCGATCGCACAAGCTATCGCGTCAAGATCGGCGGTAAAGAAGTCTTCTTCCCTCGCAAGGAATTCGAACTCCTTTTCTATCTTGCAACGCATCCTGGTCGCGTGTTTTCACGCGATGCCCTCTTGAACAAAATCTGGGGCGAAGGTGCGTATGTCGTCGAGCGAACCGTTGACGTTCATGTCTTCAAAGTCCGCGAGAAGCTCGGAACACTTGGCGACCGGATCGAGACGGTCAAAGGCGTCGGATACCGGTTCGCAAACTAACGGATGTGCAAACGGCGTAGAGGCTAAACTCATAGCCCCTGAGAACCGTTATCCTTCCTGATCACCGACTCGCTGCACGTGTCGTCACTACGTAACCGCGCATTTCTTATCCCGATCCTGTTCGTTGTCGCCGCGTTTGCGGTCGCTACAGCAGTACTCGCAACACTCGGCGAGTTGCAACCGAGCTTCCTCTGGACGGCCGTAACGGCATGTGCGCTCTCGATCATTTTCTTTTGGCTGCACAGTGCAAGACTCGTCCGGCCGATCGCCGACCTTGCGCCGCAGGCTGCGGAAGTTGCCAAAGGGCGCCTCGAAGTCTCGAACTTCGGCCCGACCGAAGTCCCCGATGAGCTGCGTTCGCTGGCCACCGCCATTAACGCCATCGCCGAAAAGCAGGCACTCGATTACGCAGCCATGCAGAAGCTCGAACGAGTCCGGAGCGAATTCCTTGCGAATGTCAGCCACGAACTACGTACTCCGATCTTCGCCGTTCAGGGCTTTCTCGAGACATTGCTCGACGGAGCGGTGGACGACCCGAACGTCAATCGCGACTTTCTGCAACGAGCTCATGGTCAGTCGGAACGTCTCAATGCCCTGCTCAATGACTTGATCGACATTAGCCGCATCGAGTCCGGCGAGATGCGCATGAGCTTTCGGCTCTTTGACATCCAGCCGTTCCTTCGCGATCTGGTCCACGAAATGAGCGCCATCGCTGCACAAAAACAGATCGAGCTCTACTTTACCGGCAACGTTCTGCCCCACCACGAAGTCGAAGTCTTCGGCGACAAAGACCGCCTCAAACAAGTCATGGTGAATCTGATCGATAATGCGATCAAATACACCGAACAAGGGGGAGCAGTCAAAGTCGAGCTCTACGACAAGCAGCCAGGGGAAAACCAGGTCACGATCGTCGTCCACGACACCGGCATCGGCATTGCGGCCGAACATCTGCCCAGACTCTTCGAGCGCTTCTACCGTGTCGACAAGGACCGCTCCAGAATGTCGCCCGGCGGAACCGGGCTCGGACTCGCCATCTGCAAACATATTGTTGAGGCCCACCACGGCACGATCTCGGTCAAAAGCACTCGCGGCGAAGGCTCCAGCTTCTCGGTCACGCTACCGAAAAAGCCCCGCAACTGACCTCCTCGGGCACTACGTAACTCCTTGTATTTTAACGTTCTAATTTTACACAATCGCACGTTCTCCCACTGACCTGAACGCACGCTGGTCGATCAGTCCTGGGACGGAGAACTTGTGCCCTGAATTTCTGTGCGACCATTCGATGCTGATTTCTGACCTCGTCATTCTGACTTACAAGTGGTGCCTGTCATGGGGTAAATCAATATACAACAGTTCTCCCAGAAAACAAAAGCGGGCCACAAGGGCCCGCTTTCTATCATGACTAATTAGCCAGTCGCTAGTGCTTACTCATGTGAGTAGACGTACCATGTACCAGATCCATCCGCCACCAGCGATACTGCTCCGTCAATTCCATTGAAGGCCGGGATTGCGCCAACAATGACATCGGTTCCGGCCGCAACGACACTAACAGTGTTCGCACCGGTCGTACCCTTTGCAATGACCGTGATCATCAGTCCGGCATTGGTTGCTGCGGGCAACGTAATCGTGAGCGCTGCTGCTGCAGTACCAGCATCGGCGAGCACGAAACGGTCTGTCGCGGTTGCGGTGTAGTTTGCAGTCTTTGTAACAAAGCTACCCGCGATACCCGTCAGTGTCGCCGTACCAGAGTTATTGATACGGGTCGTCCCGGCGGTCTGCAACGAGCCCGAACTTGCATTCACATTGTTCGTCGCGGTGACACTGCTAAACGTCGGCGTAGCCGTCGTGCGGATGTCCTGGATCGTGTTCAGCGTCGAGCCGGTGAATGCGAGGCTGGTACCGAGCGAGATCTCGGACGGAGCCGCAGCAGCACCCGAGTTATTACCCAGCAGCCTTGCATCCGCTACGTTCTGGATCTTTGCGTAGGTAACGTTTGCATCGGCGATCTTTGTGGTAGTCACAGCACCCGTTCCGATCGTCGTGGCTCCGGTATTCACGATTGTAACATCACCCGACATCGGAACGGACTGCCACAGGTTTGTGGCATCGGCGACAAGGATATTACCATCCGTTGCCGTCGTCGTACCGAGCGTTGCGCCGTTGATCTTTGCAACCGTTGCATTACCAACCGTACCACTCAGATCACCGCCAAGGGCGCCATTTGTCACGGCGTTATCAACATAGTTCTTTGTGGCAGCATCCTGGGCCAACGTGGGATCGGCCAAGTTGATGATCTTGTTCGTGGTACCCATATCCAGTGCCTGGCTCTGCGTGCCGAGGCCCGTGATCGCACCATAGACACCGCCGGCGAGGTCGCCGTTGACGATGCTCGAAGCGAGATTCAACTTCGAGTAGGCAATCGCTGCCGTGTTGCTAATATCGACATTATCGATCGTACCGTCTGCAATCTTCGCACTCGTCACTGCACCATTCGCAATTGTCGGATTCGGATACGTTCCGGTGAGATCGCCGCCAGCTGCACCACCAGGTGTGGTACCCGAGATCAGGACACTGGAGGCTGCCGTCAAGCGGCCCTGAGCGTCAACGGTGAACGCACCTACATGTGTCGCGTCACCATAGGAACCCGCGGACACGGTAGTATTTGACAGGTCGATCGACGAAGCCGATGCGAACGTAAGCCCGCCACCCAGCGTGAGCTCTGACGGAGCCGCTGCAGCGCCAGAGTTATTACCCAGCAACGTTCCATTGGTTTCGTTCTGGATCTTCGCGTAGGTAACCGAGCTATTGGTGAGGTCGGCAGTGGCGATGCTGTTTGTCAGGTTCAACTTCGAGTATGCGATCGCAGCAGCAGGTGCAATGTCCGTGTTGACGATGCTGCTTGCGAGGTTTAGCTTCGAGTACACGATCCCGGCAATAGCCGATACATCCGCATTGACGATGCTACCCGTCAGATTCAACTTCGAGTAGGCAATCGCCGCTGTGGGGCTAACGTCGGCATCAACAATAGTACCGTCCAAGATTTTTGCGCTCGTAACGGCCGAGTTCGCAATAGTTGGATTCGGATACGTTCCGGTGAGATCGCCGCCTGCCGCGCCGCCCGGCGTAACGCCGGAGATCGTCGTACTAACCACGGATGTCAAACGGCCTTGTGCATCGACGGTGATCGTCGGGACAGTCGTCGCGTTGCCGTATGTACCTGCCGAGACCGTCGTATTTGCCAACGCGATCGACGACGTGGTCGGGAAGGTCAGTCCGGTGCCGAGCGTGATTTCTGACGGTGCTGCGGCACTACCGGAAGCATTGCCGAGAATCGTCAGTGGCGACTCGTTCTGCAACTTTGCGTACGTGACGTTCGAGTTTGCGATCTTGGCGGTAGTCACCGCATTGTTCGCAATCGTCGTCGCCGTCGTACCGCTGGTCGTCACATCCCCGGTAAGGTTACCGTTGCCGACTGCATGCGTTCCGGTGAAGACCGCAAGCTGACCGGTCGTGCCGGTAACTGCAGCGTTGACGCCCGTCGTGATCGAGTTATCGACATAGTTCTTAGTCGCAGCATCCTGGGCCAATGTCGGATCGGCCAAGTTGACGATCTTATTGGTGGTACCCATGTCGAGCGCCTGGCTCTGTGTGCCGAGGCCCGTGATCGCGCCGTACACGCCACCGGCGAGGTCGCCGTTGACGATGCTCGAAGCGAGATTCAACTTCGAGTAGGCAATTGCTGCCGTGTTACTAATATCGACGTTATCAATCGTACCGTCTGCAATCTTCGCGCTCGTCACCGCGCCGTTCGCGATCGTTGTCGCAGTTGTTCCGGCGGTAGTCACATCACCGCTGAGATCGCCATTACCGACTGCATGCGTTCCGGTGAAGACTGCGAGCTGGCCCGTCGTCCCGTTGACTGCGCCGTTGATGCCAGTTGTGATCGAGTTGTCCACGTAGTTCTTCGTCGCAGCATCCTGAGCGGATGTCGGATCGACGACGTTAACGATCCGATGGTTATTCATATCCACGAAGTCGTTGATCGACACACCGTCTGTTCCGGTAGCCGACTTGATGGTTGCCCCACCGCCCGTATTGATCGTCACATAGCCGAGATTGCTGAGGTCGTGGTTGTTCAGATCCGTATTATCGTCCAAGTTGATCGTACCGCCCCCAGCGTTGATGTGTCCAACGTTTGTCACCGTACCGCCTGCCACCATGTCAAGTGTATGCGGATTGACCGAATTATCTACGATCATTTGTGTCGTACCGTTGGTGACGATACGCAACTGAACATCATCTGACGTACCCAGGAAGTTATTCGTGTTATCGGTCAACCCTGAGTTGCCGGTGTGTACCCATGCCGTCGAGGTGATGGTGTTATCGACGTAGTTCTTCGTGGCAGCATCCTGGGCGGAAGCCGGGTCGGTCACGTTATTGATCAGGTGCGAGTTCATGTCGAGTGCCTGGCCCTGCGTGCCGATACCCGTGATCGCGCCATACACGCCACCGGCGAGGTCGCCGTTGACAATGCTCGATGCGAGGTTCAACTTCGAGTAGGCGATCGCTGCCGTAGCACTGACATCGACATTATCGATCGTACCATCAAGAATCTTACCGCTCGTGACTGCACCGGTCGCGATCGTGGTGACCGCGCTGTTGCTGGTCGTCACATCGCCGCTGAGATTCGTGCTACCGATCGAGTTGGTGCCTGTATAGATCGCAAGCTGCCCAATTGTTCCGGCAGTGACGGCGTTCGTGATCGAATTATCAACGTAGTTCTTCGTGGCCGCATCCTGTGCAGAAGCCGGGTCGGTCACGTTGTTGATCAGGTGCGAGTTCATGTTCAGCGCCTGGCTCTGCGTGCCGATACCCGTGATCGCGCCATACACGCCACCGGCGAGGTCGCCGTTGACAATGCTCGATGCGAGGTTCAACTTCGAGTAGGCGATCGCAGCCGCCGGATCGACGTCTGCATTGACAATCAGGCTCGAAGCCAAAAGGCCCGTGCCGCCAGTTGCGTGCACGACGCCGTTGGTCGTCAAGTTACCAACTGTGAGCGAACCGCCGGTCACTGTGTTGCCGGTTGCGGATGCGACCGTAAACATGCCGGTGTTGTAGTTCAAAGTTGTACCGTCGTCGGAGAGCAACGAATTGCCGATGGTCGTACCGCCTGCGTTATTCCACTTTGTAATGAAGTTCTGCGTGCCGGTACCTGTAACGGCGATTTCGCCAATGGGCCGGGATTCGAGTGTACCGCTATTCGAGGTCACGACCGTGCTCGATGCGCTTGCCGGAAGCGAAGCGATCTTGACGGTACCATTGACGTTGAGGGCAGCGGTCAGAGACGTGCCGCCGGTATATCCGATTCCAACATTTCCGGCGAGCGGATTGATATACAGTGCGCGACCGCCGAACCCCTGGCGGATGGACATGATCGTCGCATAGTCACCACTCGTATTGTAGCCGATCTTCAGCTGCTGGTTATTATCGGTCGAGCCGCGAACCACGATCTGCCCGGCGTCTCCGACGCCCGCACCCGGATCATCGGCTGTCATCGTAATACCAGTCGCCGCAGCCGTGAACGAGCCGCTGTTGTAATTCAAGGTCGTGCCATCGTCTGTCAGCTTCGAATCGCCGAGCGTATTCGTGCTTGGCGTCCACTTCGGAATCGTATTCACGGTGCCGGAGCCGGTGACGAACGACAGTGACGATTGCTCGATATTGCCGCTATTGAGCACGAGCACATTTGTGGCCGTCACGCTCGAGGGAATATTCGGCGCCGAGATCGTCGGGGCATTGAGGTTGATCGTCGAACCGTTGGAATTCGTGCCGATCGTCGTCGTTGCCGATACCGATGAGTTGATATTCGTATTGTTGCCGTTCGCATCGTTGATCAGCACCGAGAAACTCGGATACGATTCGAGCGCAAGGTTGAAATCCGAAACGATCGAATTATTCGGGAAGCTCGATCCGTCGATCCAGATGCTGGCGCCGGACTGCCCGAAACGCGCGATCCCGGACACGGCTGCATCGCCTTGCACGTCGAGATCCCATTTCGAACTCGGGTACGAGTCGCCAGAAATTGCGTCGGGCGAACCCTGAATAACGAGCTGCGGATTTGCCGAACCGTTACCGATATGCGTAACAGCGTAGGCACTGTCATTGATATTGGTCGTTCCATCAGCCGCGACATAGATACGCGTCATCGCATTCGTAACGATGCGCAACGGATAGTTATCCAGATTGCCGAGGATATTGTTGGTCCAGTCGCTGTCAAGCAACAAGTTGCCGTGGGTAAGCCACGCAAGCGAGGCCGTCCCGGGTTGCGGAGCCGTGAGGATCATGCCGCCGCCAGGAGGTAGCGTATATGTTCCACCAGTGAAGGATCCCTGGATTAGGGAGAAATGCCCCAAACCGTCATCAAGCTGAAGGTTATGAGGCTGCTGGGCAAGCGCCGTCGTTGCGAACAACGCGCAAAGCAGGAATGCGATCGACTGTTTCATAATTCGAATGTCTGAGTATCAAAAAAACTGCAAATCCTAATGTGCTGCTGGCGAACACTATTGCTCCGCCACTATACTATTACTTCGACATTCCAGTTTGTATCTGGGCTCGGACTCTCACATGGCTAATTCTCTCAACAGTCCGAAATAAAAGGGCAAAAATCCATTGACTTCCATACAAATATACAACGGTTTTTGATCGAATCCAAATTATTCGGATTTTAGGCCTATAATGCCCTCTTTTTGACACACAATAGCTTATTTCGAATAAAATTAATAGGTTGGGAGACGACGGACTCGTATATAGGACAAAAAAAGCAGGCCGGATGGGCCTGCTTTTTCATAAGATGTAGATCCTCAGGTCGGCTTTATTGCTTCACTACTGTGATGTTCGAGCCGGTGAGCATGGTCGTTGCGTTCGTACTGCTGGTGTTCTGCGCCCACTGGACGCTGAGGTTGCCGGAGCTGGCACCCGTCTGAATCACACCGCTGAACATGATCCATGTGTGCTTATTCGTACCGCCGTCGTTCGTGAAGGCTTGGGCACCACCACTCGTATTCCATACCACCTCCTGGTTAACCTGGTTATTGCCGGCGCCGCGACCGATGTCATGCGTGACAATGCGCATTGTTGTGGTCGTACCCGTAAAGTTGAAGGCGATCTTCACATCCGGTGCGTTGTTCGCGCACTCGACGTTCAACATGCCGGATACCGTGTAGGTTGAGCTTGCGTTTAGAGCGATCGACGCCAACGCGCCGTCATCGGCCAAGGTCGTGGTGCTCGTGCGCGACTCATCGCTGACTTTCGCCTTCGTGATCGTCGTACCCGAGCTCGAGCTCGGAGCAGCCCACTGCACCGTGCCACCGACATTCGTGAGCACATCGCCCGAGTTCGCGCCAAATGAGCTCATGTGGTTGTATGTAACCGCATGTGTCAGCAGCTTCAACCCGCTGACGGAGCTGTCAGCCAACTTGCTCGTCGTCACCGTACCGTTGGCGACCTTCGAGGTCGTGATGGCATTAGCGACGATATCGATGTTCTGGATCGAGTTCGTCAGGGTAAGCTTCGAGTACGGGATTCCGGCTGCAGCGGCAATATCCGCGTTCGTCACTGCACCTGCAGCGATCGTCGGGTTCGGATACGTGCCGGTCAGATCGCCACCTGCAGCGCCGGTCGGCGTCGCGGTCGGTGCCGTCCATGCGGCGTTTCCGCCGACATTCGTCAGCACATCGCCATTGTTCGAACCCGTCATATTCATGTGGTTCGGGGTCACTGCCTTGGTCAACAGCTTCAACCCGCTGACGGCGCTGTCAGCCAACTTGCTCGTCGTCACCGTACCATTCGCGACTTTCGAGGTCGTGATGGCGTTGGCGACGATATCTGCATTTTGGATCGAGTTCGTCAGCGAAAGCTTGGAATATGCAATCGCAGCCGTTCCTGAAACGTCGGCATCGACGATCGTACCGTCGAGGATCTTCGCACTCGTGATTGCATTCGCAGCAATCGTCGGGTTCGGATACGTACCCGTCAGATCACCACCCGCTGCGCCAGTCGGCGAATGGCTGGGCGTCGACCATACCATGTAGGCCGAGTCAACACCGTTGCTATACGAAAGCGTCAGAACATCGCCGACGGCGCCGACGGCTGCCGGGAACAGGTAGTTGCCATTGTTCGACACAGACGGACAACGGAAGCCGACATACTGCGAACCCGTGCCGCTCGGTTCCTGGAAGCGGATATCGCGTGCCTGGTTGTCGCTGTTGGTCATCGCAATGCGAGAGTTTGCCGTGATCAGGAATGTGCCGCCGAATGTCTGATTCGCTGTCCACGTATTCGAATTCCCGAGGTTGATGCCAAGCGGCGAACCGACGGTACCATTACCGCTGAGCGTCGAGTTCGTTGTCACCGTCGCGGAGGCTGGTGCTGTCCACGTCGCACTCCCACCAACGTTCGTCAAGATGTCGCCGTTGCTCGAACCCGTCATATCCATGTGGTTCGGCGTGACCGAGTGCGAAAGCAGCTTCAAGCCGGTGATCGCGCTATCGGCCATTTTGCTGGTCGTCACCGTACCGTTGGCGACTTTCGATGTCGTAATGGCGTTGGCGACGATATCGGAGTTTTGGATCGAGTTCGTCAGTGCGAGCTTCGAGTATGCGATGTTGGCTGTCGGGCTCACATCGGCATCAACGATCGTGCCGTCCAAGATCTTCGCACTCGTGACCGCGCTATTGGCGATCGTGGGATTCGGATAGGTACCGCCGAGATCACCACCGGCGGGGCCGGTCGGGGTGCCGCTCGGTGCTGTCCACGTCGCGCTGCCGCCAACGTTCGTCAGAACATTACCGTTGCTCGAACCCGTCATATCCATGTGGTTCGGCGTGACGGAGTGCGAAAGCAGCTTCAAGCCGGTGACGGCGCTGTCGGCTAACTTGCTCGTCGTGACCGTACCATTCGCGACCTTCGAAGTCGTGATGGCATTGGCGACGATGTCCGCGTTCTGGATCGAGTTCGTCAGATTCAGCTTTCCGTAGCCGATCGATGCCGAGCCGCTGACATCGGCGTCGACGATCAAGCTCGACGCAAGCGTGCCCGTGCCGCCCGTGATGTGCATCACGCCGTTGGACAACGCAGGCATCGTGATTGCACCGGCTGAGGAGAACGACATCCGGACATTGCCAACGCCGTTGGTGACGATATTGAAGCTTGTCGCATCGAGCGTCCCGATCTGGTTGTTCGGGCTCGATGAGAGATTCCCGCCCAAGAGCCACGCCGACGAGACGCCGGGGGTCGTTGCGACGAGGATCGAACCGCCGCCCGCAGGTAGCACGAACGTGCCGCCGGGGTTACTGCCGGTAATCAGTGAATAATGACCAGCGCCGTCATCGATCTGTGCGCTATGGCGTTGAGCTGTGGCTTGTCCTGTGAGCAACAGGCACACGGCAAGTGCGATCAGTTTTTTCATTTGTTTTTCTGGGTAAAAAAAAATCAACGTTATCCAGTACACGGTGCTGCATGCAGAGCATCACTACGCCTACCGTGCTGGACGGCAAGCGTAGATCCAGTTGATCGCCGGAGTGCGGATTCCTATGGCTAGTCTCTCAACAATCCGCAGTGTAAAAGGGCAAAAGCGATTGATAACTAAGGCAAATATACGCAGACAAGGACCATATTCCAAGCGAAACGACCTCGCGCAATCACACTACACGATTTTTTCTGTAAACTATTGATAATAAACAACTTTAGAAACAAGAATTTTACAAAAAACGTAGGTAAGCAAAAGCGGCAGGCCCGAAGGCCTGCCGTGCTAGGGAGAGTCAAACACCCCTCAACTTACTAGTAGGAGATCGTCACGTAACCACCTGTGCCGGCATTGCCGGCGTTGCCGTTGACAAACACGCCGGTAACACCAAGCGCGCCTGCACCGCCCGCACCACCAGTGTTCGCGTTGCCACCCGTCGGGCCACTGCCTCCATTCCCTGCTGTTCCAGCGACGCCATTTGCGCCGTTGCCACCCGCAGTTCCTGAATTACCCGCGGTACCACCTGCAGGACTGCTACCTGCGACTACCCCGCCTGCACCCAACGCGCCTCCAGTACCACTTGCCCCAACTGCGTTGGTGCCTGCAGTCCCGCCTGTGCCTCCGTTCGCACTCAATAGCGTCCCCGAGGTCGACCCAACAACTGTTGTTGTACCTCCATTGCCACCGTTCGTAGCGGCCGTGTTGGTATTTCCGACGCCCGCCGCACCCGCTGTCCCGGCAGCCCCGATGCTAATGGTTAGCGTTTCACCTGGGACGACGGACACGGTCCTTGCTGCGATGTACTCACCGGCACCACCACCACCACCACCACCACCACTACGGGTGTTGGCCGCATTCGTTGCATCTGCGCCACCGCCGCCTCCGCCGCCGGCTCCGCCAATACCCTCAACATTGATGGCGTAGATACCTGTGGGCACTACCCACGTGGTGCTTGAAGTGTAGGTTGTAGTGCTGCCAGCTGCTTGCGTGGTTGTTTTTGTTGCTACCAAGTATGAACCTTTGTAGACGCGGCACGCATTTGCCGTGGTTGCATCTGTTGTGCCCGCCGATGCGAATTGAATCTTGACATTTTCTGCACTACCGCCAGTGTTATCGATTAGACCGCTGATTCGAATTATTCCCTCAAGGCTAGCATCTGAGAGATATGCAATATTACTTGTCTGCCCTGAGGTCGTATGACGGAAAGACCCAGCATGGTACGGTGAGCCGTCCTTATACCCAAATGATGTTGCTTCAAGCGTACCGGATGTGAACGAAATCGCCACATTCATACCTTGAGCTGCAACACCACCCTTACAAGATAAAAATGCCTCAAATACCCAAACCTCGTTCGCCGCTACCGGGAAGTTTAGTCCGGCATCAACAAGAGTCGTCCCGCTTGACCCAGTAGCAGCGACAACCGTGAATGGTGCCGTGTATATGCTGGAACCTGTCCCACTCCCGCTGGCAGTCGAAGCGATCGTGATCGTGCCACCGCCATTGGTGATCGTGATGTTCGAACCTGCGGTCAACGTCGCTGCCACCGGAGCAGCTCCAGTGCTGCCTATGAGGATCTGTCCGTTGGTCAGCGCAGTTGACACGAGATTGCCCGACCCATTGGTCGAGACGACTCCGTTATTCGTTAGTGCCCCGGCGCTGGCGATAAGCGTCCCCGATGTCGGGAGCGTGATATTCGTCGTGCCAGTGGTCGTGAGCGTGAGCGGGAAGTTGCCCGCCGTCGAAAAGCTATTTGCCGTGACGATCGGTCCGCCAAGCGTGATCGTGTTGGAGTTGGAGTTCGAGACGCCCGTACCGCCGTTTGTCGGGAGCAGCGTACCGGACACTTCCGTACCGAGTGCCACCGCACCGGATGAAAGCACACCGCCCGAGCTATTATGCACGACGCCCGGTTGCGCGGTAAGATTGGAAAGCGTCAGGCCGCCGAAGGTCGGCGTGGAAGCAGTGCCGATGCTCTGCGGCGTCGCAAGCGTGATCGTACCGGTACCATTGGTAACGGTGATCTGGTTGGCCGTACCCGTGAGCGTTGCTGCGGTGAACGAGTTGGCGTTGCCGATGAGCAGTTGTCCGTTGGCAAGGTCCGTCGTCTGGAGCTTGCCGGTGCCGTCGGTCGTGACGACACGGTTCGCCGTGAGCGTACCGCTCGAAGCGACCGGCGTGCCGCTGAAGGGCCCCGTGATCGAGACGTTGCCGCCGGTGATGGTGATCGTATTGGTGCCGTTATTGACGCCCGTACCGCCGTTGGCAGGCGGTAAGATGCCGGTAACATCGCCGGAAGCGAGGTTGATGGCGCCGAGCGTCAGGGTGCCGGATCCGTCGGAGTGGAAGATGCCGGTCCCGGGCAGCGGGAAGACGTAGGTCTTCGCGCCGGTGGTCCAGCCGCTTCCGCTCGTCAGGAGCGTAAGGGTGTTCGTAAGGTCGGTGCCGCCGTTGCCGCCGAGCACGAGTTTTCCGAACCGATTTGCGTACGTCTGGGCCATAGCCTGCGTCGCAACCAGTATCGCTAATGAGAAGACTGCAAGTCCGAATAGAAATCGTTTCATCGTAGTATAGCGAAAAACAAGCTGTTCGAAAAACCGCATTCAAGAGAAACGGCCGGTTAGCGAAGGAGCCGAAGCGCAAGCTCGTGGCAGGCCCCAACGGCCACCTTCGCTACCCAAGCGGGTAGCGTGGCGCAGAACACAATTCCGCGCCACGCGACAATCCATTAATAGTTCGCGACGACGCGCCATGCACCGGTGCCGGTGCTGTTGCTGGCGTTCGGATCGTACACGAGGGTTACCGTACCATCGACGCCAAGGATGATGTCCGAAGCGCCCTGGAGATGGAACTGGTTCGCTGCAGTGCTGCCCGCGTTCTTGTCCTTGAGGACGATCGGGTCCGGTCCGTTATTGATCAGGATGATCAAGCGGCCCGAAGCGCCGGCGACCACACCGGTCAGGTTCTGCGGCGAAGCAGTCGAGTTCTGCAGGTAATAGACAGTCTGCGTCGAAGAGATCGCAAAGTTGTTCGTCGCACCCGCGATGTTGTTCGTGGTGCTCGATGCATACGTCGTCGTTGCACCTGCATTGACCCACGTCGGTGTGCTGGTGCCGTTCGACTGGAGCACCTGCCCTGCCGTACCGGCAGCGGTGTACCCGAGTGCGCTGGTCGACACGCCAAATGCGACACCGCCCTGCGTCGGGGCAGTCGTCGTGCCCGTACCGCCATGCGTGACGCCAAGCGCCGTGGTGCTATTGTTAAGCACAGCAACGATGTTGTCAGCCTGCGTCGAGCTCGAGGTCGGCAGGAGCTGGTCAGCCGTCCAGGTGTTGGAGTGGCCGAGGTCGATACCGAGCTGGCTCGTGGCTACCTTCAAGGTTGCATCGTGTGCAAGCGAGACTGAAGCGCCGCTGCCGATGACGGCACCCGTACCGCCGGTGACACTGAGGCCGGTGGTTGTTGCGTCAGCGGTGAGGTCGGCATGCGTGATCGAGACGGTCGCCGTGCCGGAAACCGTGTTGACATTGATCGGCGACGTGCCGACAACGGACGTGATGCCGAGACCCGAAAGGCTGGCCCACTTGGCATTACCGGAAGCATCCGAAGTCAGGACATAACCTGCAGCCTGGAACCCATCAACATACATGAAGTTGCCAGCGCCGGTGATGGTCTGCTTGCCCGTCCAGTTGTTAGCGTGGGTGAGGTCGATGTCGTAGTTAACCGTACCACCGAGCGAGACCGAACCCGACGAGGTCAGGGTCGAACCGGTGCTGCCGAACGTGATCGACGAATTAGCGAGCTTTGCGTTGGCGATCGTGCCGTTGGTGATGTCGGCGTTGACGATCAACGTGGTCGACAGCACTCCCGAAGCATCGGTGTGTACAACACCCGCGGTGTTGAGCGCACCAAGAGTGACGCCTCCGTTGATGGTGGTCATCGAACCCGTACCGGTCGAGCCGATCGTGTTGATAACGCTGTTTGCGTTAGCGCCCGTACCGAAGCTGTTGTTGGTTGCCGAGCTGCTCGTGCCGATCGTCGAGTTGCCCGTCGAGGTCAGGGTCGAGAACGAACCTGCACCACCTGCTGCGAGCAGCGTGCCCGAAGCCGGGAGGGTGACGTTCGACCCGCCTGCATCAAATGCGTTGAGCGTGATCGGGCCGGTCGTGGTCGTGAAGGCGTTCGACGTGGAGAAGTTACCACCGGTCGAGAACGTACCCGTCGTCGAGAAGTTACCACCGGACGAGAATGTGCCGGTCGTCGAGAACGTGCCGCCGGTGGACATATTTCCGCCGAGGGTGATCGTGTTCGAGCCGTTGTTCACGCCCGTACCGCCGTTTGCCGGGGGCAGAATGCCGCTGACATCGGCGGTGAGGGAAACGGGGCTCGACGAGAGATCGCCGGTCGAGCTGGAATGAACGATGCCCGTGCCGAATGCGGCGACATTGATCGTACCCGTTCCGCCGATCGAGATGCGGGTTGCGCTGTTCGTCTTGATCACGAACGGATTCGTAGCATCGGTCGTCCCGATGAAATTCGATACGCCGCTTGCATTACCGGTGAGATTCCATGCGCTGGAAACGGAGGTCGGGTCGACCCAGCTCATCGTGCCGCCGGTCGTCGAGGCAAGAATGTAGCCGCTTGACGCCGGTTTGTCAGGCAAGGTGTATGTAACAGCAGTCCCTGGCGTAGCTCCAACGAGGCTGATGGTTTTTGTAAGGTCAGTGCCGCTACCGGCGAGCACGACCTTCGTTGCGTAGTCAGGCTTGTACGTCTGTGCAGAAGCTGCACCGGCGAACCCAAGCGCGACTACGAGCGCGGTGAATAGTTGCTTTTTCATAATTGCGATTGTATCCCGTGTTGTAATTGCGAATATTCCCAACCCCCGTGGCCAGGATCTTTCAAGTAAAAAGGAAATCGTTAGTTCGTCGAAGTAACCTCCCAGAAGCCGAGTGTACCATCGTAGATAAACGTGATCGCACCCTTGGGCCCGAGGATGATATCGCTGCCTCCCGGCAGATCGAACTGATTCGTGACAGTGGACGTCGTTTGATTCTTGAGCGTGATCGCATTTGCACCGACATTGAGCAGTGTGATGGAACGACCATCAACACCGCCGCTAATACCGGTGAGCACTGCGCCCGACGCGCCGGAGACGCGGAAGTACGAGTTGGATCCGCTCAGAGCGACGTTATTATTATTGCCGGCCGCAAATGCGGACGGGGTGGTGGGTGTGGAGGCAACAGCACCGAATGTCTGTGTGCCAGTCCAGGTGTTGCCGTGGGTAAGATCGAGACCGATGGCCGAGCCCGTCACGCCATTACCGGCGAGGGTCGCATCGTGATTGACACCGGCCCACGAAAGCGTACCGGAGCCATTGTTCTGCAAGAAGCCTGTTGCATTCGACGGCACGGTATTGCCGTTGATCTTTGCGACCGTCGGGTTCGGATACGTGCCCGAGAGATCGCCGCCGGCAGCACCGCCCGGCGTGACGCCGGTGATGAGTGCGTTTGCGGCTGCGGTCAAGCGGCCCTGTGCATCTACTGTGAACGTGGCAACGTGCGTCGCATCGCCATACGGAGCTGCCGTTACTGCCGTGTTCGCAAGATTGAGCGTCGTCGACGAACCAAGCGCAACCGAACCGCCACCCGAAAGACCGGTGCCTGCGGTGACTGTCAAGCTCGGATTCGCGAGCATCGAGTTCAAGACCTTTCCTGCGCCGATTGCCGTGACACCAGTGCTATTCATCGTCACGTCGCCGCTCATTGCGTTCGATACCCACTGGCTGCCGGAACCGATCAGGATATTTCCTGCGGTTGCAGTCGTCGAGCCAAGCGTAACGCCATTTATCTTCGCAACCGTCGGGTTCGGATACGTGCCCGAGAGATCACCGCCGGCGCTTGCGCCCGATGCCATTAGTGTCCCTGCGGTAGGAAGGGTGATGTTCGTAGCGCCGGTGACGTTGATCGTCGTAGCGAATGCGCCGGAGAAGGTCAGGGATCCGCCGGTGGATACAGGGCCACCAAGCGTGATCGTGTTGGAATTGGAGTTGGAAACTCCAGTACCGCCATTTGAGGGAGCAAGCACGCCGGACACATCGCCGCCGGCGCCATTGCTGGCCAGATTCACAGGCCCCGACGAAAGCAGACCGCCTGCAGCATTATGAACGATGCC
Organism: Bacteroidota bacterium; assembly: GCA_018266755.1. Taxonomy (NCBI): domain Bacteria; kingdom Pseudomonadati; phylum Bacteroidota; species Bacteroidota bacterium. The sequence continues at coordinate 48,526 of JAFDZW010000001.1, read as the reverse complement.
GGCCGTTGCGAAGGTGCTGATCGTCAGCGAGGAGCCGACCGTCACGCCACCGCCGGAGACCAAGCGCATCTTCTCGGCGCCATTGGCTTTCATGACGACATCGAAGGCGTTAAGCGATCCGAAGACCTGTCCAGCCGACAGCGTATTCCCTGCTGTCAGCCATACAAGGCTCGGTGTTCCTGGAGTTGGGGCCGTTATGAGCGTACCGCCGCCGGTCGGCAGCATAAATACGTCGGAGGCGTTGACCGTCTGTCCGGTAATGAGCGAATAGTGCCCATGTCCATCATCGACCTGCACATTGTGCTGGGCTCGAACGGATGACACAGAAAGACATGCAACGCATAACGCCGCACCTGCGATCAGATTGTGTACTTTTTTCATCGTTGTATCCCGAAAGCTGCCCGGGGGTGCAGCTAGCGCTGTAAAAAGCATCTCTCGTTGTCTTGACGCCCGTATTCGTCAGATCAAGAGTACTAATTTTTTCTTCCTAGTCGCTCTGGACAGACGCGCAGGAAGTCTATAGGTGGGTATTGTACTGCGAGAAGCCCGTAACTTCTTACAATACGACAACTCACTGGGTTTTCACACACACACCGTGCCGCTTGTGGGGAAGGCGGATCGGTTTTTCATCACAAGAATCCAAGAAACTACCACTCGCATCGGGCAACTGTGCCTGCCTGATGCCAGCGGCAAAAATTATCGGCACATTAGTCTAAACGGTGCCATGCACTGGCATAATAGATCCACATACCGGTATCTTTAGCGGCGGTATCAAGATCCGAACCGGCGCCACTACCCGCAGGTGCTTTTGCCTTTTGGTTGTTGTCATTATTAATAATGATCAAGATCTGACCATCAACTCCACTAGGCAACACGATCGTCTTGTCACCACCGGTACCACCATTATCCGTGATCACGACGATCACATTATTACCGACGATATTGATGTTCCCTGCGCCTGCGCCTATGGGCATAGCGATCGTCTCAGTCGACAGCTTCACCAGACCGCTCGCAATACCGAGCGCCACACCGGCTGTACCTGCGTTTGCAACGGTTAGTGCGTTCGAAGACGAATTATTTGATACCGAAAGCGTCGTTCCGTTGTACGTAAGATTTGAGTTGTAGCTGAGATTGGTTGCGCTGGTCCAGTATGCAATCGTGTTGGCGCTACCGCCGCCGGTCCAGGTGCTACCACCAACCGGCGACCAGGACAAATTTCCAGAACCGTCATTGGTCAGTACACCGGCCGCATTTGCCGCAGGCCACGCGTAGCTCACTCCGTTGAATGAAGTGATGCCTCCGCTTTGAGTCATGATCGTTCCGCCTGTGGCAGGCCATTGAAGGACGGTAGTCCCGGCCGGAAGAAGCGAGCCATCTAAGATGCCGATCTTGCTTGGTCCATTATCAATCTGCAACCGGTGCTGCGCAAGACTGATATTGGCAAAAAGCAACAGAGCAAGGTAAGCAAAAATCGTGGTCTTCATGTACTTGGGTATGAGTTAACAATCGTCACTGGGTTTCTCAAAACAGCTCCGTGTTCAACCTATTCCTCGATGCACCACATTAACGGCGCAATCCAAAGGAACTACGTTGCTTAGGAACGGGACATGAAACCGAATATGGTATCATGTATGGAGTGAAGAACGACCCTCAATATAATAGAGTCGTAGCATCACATTCTGCACCGGCTCCGGCGGCGCTAATAGCGCAAAAGGGGTAGCCTACCGGTTGCTGTGGGTATGGGTTTGAGACCGTCTCGCGTGCTGCCGTGCTGCGCTGATCGTCCCGTATCGTACCGAACAATTCTCTCTTTTTTCAACTCCAATACCAACCCGATGGATCGGTAGCGAACGTATCCCGTGTAAAAACCGAAAACAAGACCGTAACCCCGCTGCACAATTTGCAGCGGGGTTACGGTGAAAGTTACTTAGTAGCTGACCCAGTCGCCAGCACCATCGGCAACGAAGGTGCGCGTTACGCCAGCACCGACATTACCGGCAACAGCGGCTGCACCGTCGATCGTATCGGCACCCGAGTTGGTGACGTTGATCGCAGCACCAGCGGTATTGCGGATGACGATAATGCGACCCGTATTACCACCCGAAGCCGGGAGCTGGATCGTGATTGCGGCTGCGGTAGCCTTGATGAAATAGTCCGGTCCGCCTGCATCAACCGTGTAGTTGGCTGCCTTCGTGACGAAGTTGCCACGGAGACCAGTTGCCGTTACGACACCATTGTTGGCGATACGCGTGACGCCATTGGTCTGGATCGAGCCAGCCGTAGCGTTGATGTTACCTGCCGTAGCAACGATGTTGCCAGCCGATGCGGTGATGTTACCGGTGGTCGAGGTGATGTTACCGGTGATGGTAGCATTCTGGCCTGCATTCAAGTTACCTGCCGGAGCGGCGATGTCACCGGTCGTTGCCGTAATGTTGCCCGTCGAAGCGACGATACCACCATTGGAGACGGTAAGACCGCCGTTCTGTACCGTCTCACCGTTTGTGACGATGAGGTTACCAGTGACCTGGGCGGTACCCGACCCCGGGATAAGGGTCAACTGACCGGCATTCGTTACGATGTTCATTGCGGCATCCGACAATACCTGGCGGGTTGCTGCAACACCATCGATGATGATCGAAGCACCGGACTTAATGATCCCAGAAGCTGCGATATCGCCCGTTACTGCGAGATCCCAGTGACCGCTAGCAAGAGCATCACCCGAGACTGCATCAACTACACCGTTGATTTCCAACTGGTGGTTCGACGATCCGTTGCCGATCTTCGTCAATGCATACGTACCCGTATTGATGTTGGTTGTCGCCGCAACGTTGAACTGCGGAGTTGCACCACCGACGATCTGTACCGGGGTGAGTGCGCCGTTGTTGGACGTGAAGTTCAAGTTTGAAGCATCGAGGTTGACGTTACGTGTTGCGAGGAACGGATTCGAACCTGCACCGCTCGTGAGCGTCGAACCGAGGCGGTATGCACCACCAGTGTACACGACGCCTTCGAGTGCCGTACCGGCCATCGACGTGACGCGAACCTGGTTCGTGCCGTTGAGCGTCAAGACCTGCGTCGGAGCGGCGTCCGCTGCGATGTTGAGCAACTGAAGGTTGTTCGTTGCCGAGTTCGTCACATCGAGAACGATTGAGTTAGCATTACCACCCTTGTTTGAGGTGATTGTCACCACACCGCTACCTGCGGTATTGTTGCCGATGTTCACCGCACCGGTGCTGGTTCCGGTGTTGACATTCGTAGCATCATTGACGCTTGCGTTGATCGACGTGGTACCGGCGATACCGACCGTACCGGCGGCATTGCCGACTCCGACATTACCGGAGACCGTATTGACGTTCGTCGTTGCCGATGCAATGGTCGTGGTCGTGCCGCTTGTCATGTTCAACGTTGTTGCAGTCGTCATTGCGATTGCACCTGCAGCAGCATTACCGACCGTAACCGCACCTGTGCTGGCGCCGGTGTTGATCGACGTGTTGCTATTGACGTTGTTATTGATGAGCGTAGTGCCGTTAACGTTATTCGTTGCGCCGCTGACCGTCACAGCGTTCGTGTTTGCATTGAGCGTCAAGAGCTGCGACGTGTTGTTGCCGACCGTGAAATCGAGCGAGAAGTTGTCAAGATTGACGTGACGGTTCGCGAGGAACGGGTTCGTACCCGCGCCGTTACCGGCCGTCGTCGAACCGAGGCGATACGCACCGGTCGAGTAGACGATACCTTCGAGCGCCGTGCCGGCGATCGGGGTCATGCGAACTTGGTTTGCACCATTGATCGAGAGCCAGTTGGTCGGACTTGCGTCAGTGAGCAAGTTGTTGATCACAAACTGGCCGGCTGCACCGACATCGATCGTTGTGGTATTATTGCTTGCGCCCGTACCAAAGGTCTGGTTACCAGTCCACGTGTTAGCATGGGTCAGATCGATTGCGAACGGAGTTCCAATACCGTTGCTGGCAATAAGTGTTGCAGCGTCGGTCTGGAGGGTGATCCAGGTCGGCGTATTACCTGCGCCATTCGAGTGGAGCACCTGATTGCTTGTACCGTCCGAAGCACCGTCATTGATCGGTGTCGAAGCGTTGAGCGTGACGCGACCAGTGAAGTTCGAACCACCCGTCGTATTACCGATGCTCGTAGCACCCGTACCCGTGCGGTTGATGTTCGTTGCACCTGCGCCGGCCTGGTTAATATTAACCGGAGCGCCCTGCACATTGACAATGCCACTCGTGCCAACATTGACCGTCTGCGAAGCAGAGTTCGTGCCGATGCTCGTCGTGCGCGACTGAATATTCGTCGTAGCGCCGACATTATCTGCACCGATCGTCACAGCACCCGTGCTGGTACCGGTATTGATCTGCGTCGTATTGTTGACGTTGTTATTGATCGTCGTGTTACCGGCGATGGTGTTCGTACCGCCAGTGAAACCGATATTGTTGGTACCAACAGCCGTATTGTTGAGGCCGATGGTCGTGCCTGCGAACGTAGCGAAATCTGTACCGGCCGGGCCGCCGCTCGTGATGTGCAGCGTGCTAGCATTGGTATTGATGAAACGATCGCTCGCGAAGAGTACCGTCGAGTTGTTCGCAGCGAGGTGCGCATCGAACGTAACACCGTTCCAGGACACATCCACACCGTTCGAACCGGTAATGATGCCGCTGAGCGAGCGGGTACGGACATTGCCGCTATTAACGCCCGTAAGCGTGAGCAGGTTAACCGTCGTATTGTCCTGATTGATATTGTTCGCGACGAGGTTATTCGCTGTATTTGCAACGTCGATCGTGATGGGGTGACCGTTCGATGCAGAGATCGAAACATTTCCACCGGCACCGGTGCTACCGATGTTAATCGCGGTGGTACCCACAGTACCGATATTGGTCGTAACTGCGCCAGCACCGGCACGATTGCCGATATTGTTGGTCACATTACCCGTGTTGGTGTTCGAACCGATCGCGTTGGTGACGTTAGCGGCCGAATTAGAAACGCCGAATTCGTTGCCGGTTGCGTTTTCACCGAACTGGTTCGTATTGGCAACGTTACCGAAATTGTTGCTCGTCGCGTTGTTGCCGAACTGGTTCGTTGCCGCGGAATTGCCGACCTGGTTCAACGTTGCCGAACTACCGATCTGGTTGGTCGAACCAGCAACGTTTCCGATGTTGGTCGTACCGGCAACGGCGTTATTCACATTGACGGTGTTACCAGCAGCCGTGAAGAGCACCGTTGTGCCCGGATTACCGCTCGTGATCGAAAGCGTGCTTGCGTTCGTGTTGATGAAACGGTTATTTGCGAAGAGCACCGTTGCATTATCCGGAGCAAGATGCGCATCGAAGGTCGTGCCATTCCAGGTCACATCCACGCCGTTCGAACCCGTGATGATACCGCTGAGGGTACGGGTGCGGACGTTACCGCTATTGACGCCCGTGAGGGTCAAGAGGTTAACCGTGCTGTTATCCTGGTTGATGTTGTTCGCGATAAGATTGTTTGCCGTATTCGCAACATCGAGAGTGATTGCCGAACCCGTGTTTGCAGCGATCGAGATGGCACCTGTGTGGGTCGTACCACCGATATTGACTGCGCCGCCACCTGCAAAGGTGTTGATGTTGGTCGTTGCTGCGCCACCGGTGTTGATATTGGTTGCGCCAGCAATATTGTTCGTACCGGCAGTCACACCGATGCTCGTCGTCGCAGCGGCCGTCGTTGCGATGTTCGTCGCATTGCCGCCCGTCACGTTGATGTTCGTTGCACCGAGGATATTGTTCGTCGACGTACCCGACGTTCCCATGTTATTGGTCGTCGCATTCGTACCGAAGAGGTTCGTACCAGCGGCATTACCGTACTGGTTGTTCACCGCGCCGTTACCAAAGTTATTGAGGTTCGCGGTTGCACCGAAGGTGTTGCTCGTTGCGCCGCCGCCGTTACCGATGTTGTTCGTCGCGCCAGCACCGTTACCGATGTTGTTCGTCGAAGCGCCGGTATTACCGAGGCTGTTCGTCGTAGCAGCGTTCGTGCCGAGCGTTGTGTTGCCTGTGCTCGAGAGCGTACCGTTCACCTGATCGTTACCATTGATGGTTTCGTTACCGGTGATCGTTACTGCATTTGCCGAAGCACTATTGCCGATCGTGACGCGAGTGGTATTGTTTGTCTTGATATTGATCGTGATATCGTTGATCGTACCAAGCGTATTGTTACCATCGAGCACCGTGTTGCCCGTGCGGAGCCACGCTACCGTACCGACGACCGTTGCGGCATCGTACTTCAACAGGTCACCATTGATGCCCGCGATCGTGATACCGTCGTTTGCAAGATTCAGCGCCGGCACAAGAAGCGGAGCGCCGCTCAACGAAGCGAGGCGAACGTTTGCCGTTCCAGCCGTACCGTCAACGTTGAAAAGCTTCGCCGGCGTGAAGGCGCTACCCGTAGCGCTGATACCGACATTACCACTGCTCGTTACGCGAATGCGCTCACCGGCACCCGAACCTGCAACACCGACGTTCGTCGCGATGACGAAGTCCTGTCCGTTGAGTGTACCGATAAAATTCTGGCCGACACCGGTGCCGCCGCCCGCTGCGGGAAGCGTATTACCGGTAAGATTCCAACCGCTGACCGCGCCCCAGCTGATACCATTATAGATATCGAGGGTGTGGGTCGTCGTATTATAGACGATCAAACCTTCGTTCGGAGTGCCGCCACAAATTGCGAGCTCCTGCGCCGTCGTCATGCGGGGCGTCAAGAAGCCTTTCGTTGTGGAGGTCAGGTCCAACAATGCGCAGTTGCTTGGGAAGGTCTGCACACCGGGGATCACGTTACCCGACGCGTCGATACCGAGGGTACCGGTCTTCGTCGAAAGGTAAACGTTATTACCGCTACCATCGTCCAACTTCAGCTCGCCTGCGCCGAAAACGCGCGGGCTGGTCTGAGCGAACGAACTCGAGGATGCGATTGCTAGGCCTAGCAATGCAAGCGCGATTTTGTTGATACGTCTCATATTTATCACAGTTGTATTGTTGTACTCAAACTTTTTTAATTCCTGGGTCCAGGGGACGTGGATCGTGCTGAAGTGCGCCCATAACCGAGCACAAGTAAAGCGCAGGATTCCACGTAGGGAATTCTAAAGTGTAAATATACCACAATTTTTTCCTGACTCCAAGGAAATCACAAAAAATTAACAACACCGAAACGGTCGACGCAGCCCAAGCTCATATATTACAACTAATTACCACACCAAACATTCTTTAACGACGTCGCTCGGTTTTGGGGCGGCATGTACGCGTTCGCGCAAATGCTTTAAGACTCCATTACTAACTTCGGGACTTCCCAATAGTTACACCTTCGGAGACATAGATTTGCACGATTAACACTAGCGTATCTTCCAAAGGCTACATAAAAAAACACAGGCCGCCCCGTTCCCGAGGCGGCCGTGCCGATCAATCGTTTGAAGCTTTCTTCTGTGCGAACACCTTCTTTTTCCGTGGTGCCCGGATCGGCTTGCGCCGCACCGGCGGCTTGGGCTTGTCCTCGGGGACGTCAGGATATGAATAGATGTCGTACTTATAATTTCGCAATACCCATGTATTTTCGTCGTGACTGACGACATAGTTGGGTAGGATTGGAATCTTGCCACCGCCGCCCGGAGCGTCGATGACATAGTGCGGAATGGCAAGGCCGCTTGTCCAGCCGCGCAGCTTGTCCATAATCTCCAGCCCCACGCGCACGGGGGTACGAAAATGATTCGCGCCCTTCGTGATATCAGCCTGATATATATAGTAGGGGCGAACTCGCATAGCCAGCAGCTTTTGCATCAGCTCGCGAACCACCATTGGGTCGTCGTTCACACCCTTCATGAGCACCATCTGGTTGCCAACCGGACACCCCGCATCAGCAAGCATTTCACAGGCTTGCTTGGCTTCCGGAGTGCATTCCCACGGATGATTGAAGTGGGTATTGACGTAGATCGGGTGATATTTCTTGATCATGTCGCAGAGCTTCGGCGTAACGCGCTGTGGCAACACGCACGGAATCTTCGTTCCGAGCCGGATGATCTCGACATGTGGGATCTCGCGAAGTCCTTTCAGGACTTTCTCGAGCATAAAGTCTGTGAGCGTCAGCGGATCGCCGCCCGAGAGGATGACGTCGCGGACCTCGGGATGTGCGGCGATGTAGTCGAGCCCCTCTTGGATATACTTCATCGATATCTTCGATGAATCGCCGACTTTTCGCTTGCGCGTGCAAAAACGACAGTACATCGAGCATTGGCTCGTGACAAGGAAGAGTACGCGGTCGGGGTAGCGATGCGTAATCGAGGGCACCGGACTCATCCCATCCTCATTCAGCGGATCGTCAGGTGCGTCAATATCCGCAAGCTCCGCCTCGTCCGGCACGCTCTGGAGCCAGATCGGGTCGCCTTTGTGGCGAATGAGTGATAGGTAGTAGGGATTGATGCGTGTTTGGAAGAACTCGTTGAGCGAATCGGCTACTTCGGCTTTGATGCCGAAGCGTTCTACCAACTGTTCTTTTGTTTCGACGCTGTCACGCAACAGCTGTTGCCAGTATTCCATGTCGTATCCTTTTCGTGCCATTGCTTCCGACATCTCGGAGAGCACGGCGGGTGGTTGTGAAAATAAGAACTATGAACGATGAACTATGAATGCACTACGTGAACCTTCATAGTTCATATCTCATCGCTCGTATTTTCCTCCGTCGAGCCGCTTCCCAAAGACGATGAGGTCGTCCCCAGGTTTATAATAATCTGCAATTCGTGAGATCGTCCGGTATCCTTGCTTCTGATAAAAGCCCCGGGTTCGTTCGTACGACGGTTGGCCGCTTGTTTCGGCAATGAGCCAATAGCCGCCACGTTCTTTCACGAAATCTTCCGCAAACCGATCGAGCGCCTGAGCGATGCCTCGTCCGTGGAAGTCCGGATGCACGGCAATCCAGTACATATCGTACGTACCGGTCGTCGCTGGCGTCGGTCCGACGATCAGGAAACCGGCCGCTCGGCCGTTCTCATCGAAGACGTACGCGAAGTAATCGCGCTGCTCGGGTTGCGTCAGAAAGATATCAATGAGCTCGTTTGCGATCGCGATCTCGTCATCGCTGAAATTTCCGGTCGCCTTCACGATCTCGGTCACTGCGCTTCGATCGTGAGTAGTGGCTGGTCGGATCATCGTCGAAAGAGATTCGCGCTTCTCGTCAGACGATCAACTTGTTCGATGACGGAATGAACGCAACAGTTTAAAGAACTCGTCACGAAGAATAATTCGTGAATTGTTCTTCATTGTTACAAAAATACGAAAACAAATTTTGGAATGCAAATCCGAGCGCGACTTTTTTTCGCGCAGTCGATCATAACCTCCTCGAAGCGGCGAAGCGTGCGACGGCCTGCGATGCGATTCGATTGATCGCATCCGTGTGCGTGAGTCCGCTTGTCTGACATGCGCGCATGAACCCTGCGTCGAGTGAGATGTCCGGGTTCGGATTCGCTTCGAGCACGAAGAGCGCTCCGTCATCGCGTAAGCGCATGTCGATGCGGCCATAGTCGCGCAACCCCACGGCCTGCGCGGCCTTCAGGGCGATCAAGCGTGCGCGTGTCGCGACATCGTCGCTCACATTTGCCGGACATTGCGGGATCGTTGTTTTATACAATGGCGACTCTTCGACCCACTTCGCTTCGTAACTCACGATGCGCGGGTTGCCGGGCGGGAGTGCGTCGAAGGTGATCTCGGAGATCGGAAGCGCCTTGAACACACCGTGCTCGTCGGCAAGCACAGCGACATTCAACTCTCGTCCGTCGATATATTCTTCGACGAGTGCGGGCTGCACGAACTCACGATGAACGAATCCGACACGCTCGCGAAGCGACGGATGATCGTTCACGATCGAGTTATTATCGATGCCGATGCTCGCATCTTCGCGCAACGGCTTTACGATCAGCGGGAAGGTAAGGACATTGTCATCGGCGGGCAATTCTCCGGGTTCAAAGGCCCGGAATCTCGGCGTCGGGATGCCGTTGGCTTCGAAGATCGCTTTCGATACTGCTTTGTTGAGCGCGATGCCAAGCGCCATCGTACCGGCGCCGGTATACGGAATGCCGAACAGATCATAGACACCCGCAATGCACATCTCCAGATCGGCACGACCGAGTACCGATTCGCACAAATTGAAGATCGCCTCCGGCCGTTCGTTCTCGAGGAATGACACAAGCCGCTCGACGTCGTCATCCACGGAGAAGATCGTCACCGTGTGACCGCCTTCGCGAAGCGCGGCTGCGATCCCCTCGATCTCTTCGAGCACGCCAAACTCGGATGCATCGCGGAAATCCTCCGAAAGCTGCGTGCCCGACTTCGAGAGCCAGTGTTGCTCGGGCTCGGTGTGCTTCGGCTCATTATAAATAAGGGCGAATCGCATGAGGCGTATGATCGAAACTAAGAGCCTTTCGGGGTAACGGAAAGTTCAATACCGTAACGTGTACATCCTGCCCGCAGTACCGCGAGCATCGTCTCGTTATAACTCATTCCTGCAGTACGCGCGGCCTTCGGGAAGCAGGAGTTATCCTCCGGGTTGGGTAGAATGCCGGGAAGCGGGTTGACTTCAATAATATTCGGATGCCCGTGACGGTCAAGACGAACGTCGAGCCGCGACCAGTCACGGCAGCCGAGCGTATTGTAGGCCGCCAGCACGACATCCGATATCTCCTTCGTGAGTTCTGGCGTCGTCTCTGCCGGGCAGGAAAAGATGTCGAGCGGATGCTCGGCCGTATCGTACACCCATTTCGCCTCGTACGAATAAATGCCATTCGCCTCGGGCGGAAGTTCGCCGAGCTTAATCTCAACGATCGGCAGCACCCGCGCTTCCCGTCCGTTGCCGATTACGGCAACCGTGAACTCGCGGCCGGGAAGAAATTCTTCTACGATCGCATGCTGGCCATATTCTGCGATGATGCGGGCGATCTCGCGGCGAAGTTCAGTGTCGGTATTGACGAACGACGAATTCTTCACTCCCTTTGACGAACCTTCCGATGTCGGCTTTACGACCACCGGATACTCTAACCCCGGGAGCAAATTCGCAAGCGACGCCGCCCGGTCGGTCGTTACGGCGAATCGTCCGCATGGCACACCGCCCTGCGCAAGGATCTCCTTGGTGCGGTACTTATCGAGCGCCGTGGCAAGCGTCCACGGACCGGAGCCGGTATACGGAATGCGAAGCATCTCGAGCACTGCCGGGAATTGTGCTTCGCGGTCGGCGCCATGCAACCCTTCGGCAATATTAAAGACGATATCGTATGCCCGGACCATCAGGCGTGGCAACGCGATCTCGGGCACTGCCTCGACGATCTCACACTCGACATCCGGATGGCTTGCCAGCGCTGCGCGAACGGCATCGACGGTCTCGAAGGTATCCCACTCGGCGTAGGTATCGTCTACTCCGCCGTCGGCGGTACGATTCCAGAGGTCGAGCCCTTGCGGTTTGATATTTGCGAGTAACGCGACGCGCATGCGTTCGTATTGTTGGTGCACTTGTGAAGCAAGCGAGCGAAATAACACATTTTAAAAAAGAATATCAACTATTTTGAAAAAAATGTTGATAAACCACCTGCGCCGGAGAGAACTGCGTGTCTGTTATTAATTGACACTCGAGACTCTCAGCAGACAACCAACGACCCATGACAGTTACAACTCGTATCGTTCTCATATTCGCTCTGATGTTCTTCGCCGAAACGCTCTTTGCGCAAGGTGCGAAGTTCAATGCTGACGAAAAGAAGATTATCGAGCTCGCCGATCGCCGTACGGGCATCGACGAGATCGTCAAGTATCTGAAATCTCCAAACGAACACACCGCCTCGCGCGCCGCGATCGCCCTCGCGAATATCGGTGATTCTTCCGCACGGGGCGCGCTCATCGCCCGCATCGAAAAGGAGACCCGACCAGTCGTCACCGATGCGTTCGCATTCGCGCTTGGTGTGCTTGGGGCCAATGCAAAGTCGCATGAGGCGCTCGTCGACGTAGCTTCGATGCGCTTCAGCGATGAGATTGCGGTGGCATTGGGTCGCACGGTGACAAAAGAATCCGTCCCGGCGCTCGTTAATTTGTTCACGACCGAACTGCAACAGAAATCACCCGAGCGTGCCCGTTCCGTCTCGCTTGGGCTTTCGCAGATCGGGTTACGGAAGCTCATGACCGACGAAGCGATCGGTCTTCTGCATGTGCTCGACGGCGAAGCGGATCCCGCTACGCGCTGGCATGCCATCTACTCGCTCGTCCGAGGTGGCGACTCGGCAATGCTTGCACGTCATCTTGATGTGATCAAAGAATATCTCAGTGATGTCGGGTCGCCGGAATGCCGCATGTTCGCCGCCACTGCCCTCGGGAATATTCATAATACTGAAGTTGCACAGATCCTGCTCACTGCGGCACGAAGCGAGAGCGAGTGGCGAGTACAGGTGAACCTACTGAATGCCATTGCCCGCCTCCCCTATTATCCGTCGGGGTTGCTCGATCTTGCGAAGAAAGCCGTTGCCGAATCGTCGAATGATACAACCGTGACAATGCATGCTGCGATCGCCGCTCTCAATGCAATCGATCGGATGCTCATCGAAGGAAGGGTATCTTCGGCCGATTCCGTCACGCTGATCGAGTGGTTCGCTACTTTCAATCCAAGTGCAAACAATTACGAGGACAAACCGCTGATCGTCCGCGCAACCGCGCTCGTGACCGCCGCTCGCTTCGGTACTTCGTGTATGGCCCTGCGGGACATCACCGACGAATACGCGCGCCATAACCGCGCTGTAAGCACGATCATCAGCAAGGCCGTCGGCAACTACCGAGACACAGCGGCCATGTATGTACTGCTTCGCCGGTTGTTCGCAAGCGAAGCCGTCGATGTTCCCTACTTGCTCGATGGCCTCCATGAACAGTGGCAGTTGGCACTACGCGACAGCGGATACTGGAAACTTCTCGACAGCTTTAAGTATGTGCCGGCCTACCGGCATCTCGTCATCCGTTTTGCCGACCAAACAGATATGGCCGCCATCGTCGGGACAACGATGGATATGGTGGCCGACCCTCGTGTCGTCGTGGATTCGTTCAAAACGGAAGCGAGTACATATCTATTGAATTACCTCTCGAAATTCAACGATGCCAGTCATGGTGAGCACATCTCGGCAGTGTTAGGAGCCGTTGCTGCGTTGCGGCCACCGGGTAAGGAGTTCATCGATGCAGTTCGCTCGGTCTATACTAATGCGGCGACAAAGTGGGGTAATGCTCACATCGCGTCACTCGCACGCGCGGCACTCGACTCGCTCGGAGCAACGAACATTCCAACGCTCAAGATAACGATCCCGCACGACTCCATCGACTGGAAAGCTCTCGAAGTAGCCCCGGACACATTACTCGTGCCGACGCGGTTCGGCTTCCTGTTCGTGAAGCTTCTACCGTACGACGCGCCACTGACATGCCTCAACATGCTCAAACTTGCACGTACATATCTGTTCGTCAATAACTACTTCCACCGCATCGTACCGAACTTCGTCATTCAGACCGGTGACCCAACCGGAACCGGCTTCGGCGGACCAGGCTATGCGATCCGCACCGAGATCTCGCCGACTCGCTACGATGAGGAAGGGATGGTCGGCATGGCGTCAGACGGAAAAGACACCGAGGGCTCGCAGTGGTTCATTACGCACTGCCCGACACCGCATCTCGATACGCGATACACGATCTGGGGAAAGGTCGTCCGGAATCTTGAAAATATCGACAAGATCCAACTCGACGATCAGGTCGAGAACGTTATTCCCTATAAGTAACTATACCCTCGTATGACTACGATCGAGTCGATCAAAGCACGGGCGGCGACACTTGGAAGAACCATCCTTCTCGGCGATGCAACCGACGAACGCGTCCTTCGTGCTGCCGAGATCGCCCGTCAGACGAAGCTTGCGACCGTCGCGTTCGTCGGAGATGCCGCAGCAATCCGATCGGCGATTGACGTCCATGCACCGTCTCTCCGCGATATACAGATCTGGTCTGCGACCGAGTATCCCGCAACCGAGCAACTGATCGTATCGTATTACGAATCGCGCCGCAGCAAGATCTCGGACATCGAGACTGCGAAAAGCGAAGTGCTCGGCGACCCGCTCTTGTTCGCTGCCCTGCTGACGAACAGCGCTGTTGCCGACGGTGTCGTTGCCGGTTCGCTTTCGACAACGGCTTCCGTGATTCGCGCAGGGTTACGCGGCATCGGCCTCGCGCAAGGTGTCCGGTCGCTTTCGAGCATGTTCCTGCTGGATTTTCCGGCGATCGGCGGTCTGCGTGCGGAGCCGTGCACGCTCGCGTTTGCAGACTGCGCCGTCCTTCCGAATCCCGACGCGCATCAACTTGCTGACATCGCACTCTCGACCGCAAGTACTTATGCGGCGCTTACCGGTCAGGCTCCGCGTGTCGCAATGCTTTCGTTCTCGACAAAGGGTTCTGCCGAAAGCGATTCGACGAAGATCGTGCGGCTCGCCACCGAAATCGCCAAAGAGCGCGACCGTACACTCACCCTCGACGGCGAACTCCAATTCGATGCGGCCTTCGTTCCGGCTGTCGCGCAGCGTAAAGCGCCCGGAAGTCCGCTTGGGGGAGATGCGAACGTCTTCATCTTCCCGAATCTCGACGCAGGGAACCTCGGCTATAAAATCGCCGAACGACTCGGCGGTGCTCAGGCCATCGGTCCTATCCTGCAAGGTCTTGCAAAACCGATGAACGACCTCTCGCGCGGCGCGAGTGTAGACGATATCGTGACGATGATCGCGGTCACCGCGCTGCAGACAAGCTAATCCTGACTTGTCATTGCGTACATGGGCGTATTTTTGTATTCCATGAGCGCATCATCAAAGCGACTGAATATTCTCGTCACCAACGACGACGGCATTAATTCACAGGGGATCGCGGCGCTGGTAACGGCGTTGCGCGACATTGCGAACGTCAGTGTGATGGCGCCCCTCGGCGAACAATCGGCCGTCGGGCACGCGCTGACGGTGGCCATGCCGCTGCGGGTGACGGAGTATCACAAGAACGACGCGTTCTTCGGCTTTGCCGTGGACGGCACACCTGCCGATTGTGTCAAGCTTGCACTTCGCACCTTCTTGCGCGAACGCGAACTTCCCTACCCCGATCTTGTCGTCAGTGGTATCAATCATGGCCGCAACACGGCTGTCAATATCATCTATTCCGGCACCGTGAGTGCAGCAACGGAAGCGACCGTGCTCGATGTGCCTGGGATTGCCGTCTCGCTCGCAAGCTATCGTCATTCGCCCGACTTCAGCGGAGCGATGCACTTCATCAAGCAGTTCGCCCCGTACGTCGCCGAACAAGGGCTGCCGAAGGGGACGCTCCTGAACGTGAACGTCCCGGCACTGCCCCCTGAGAAGATCAAAGGTATGGTTTATACGCGGCAAGGAAACTCATACTGGGACGACACATTCGAACGTCGACTCGATCCGCAGGAACGCCCGTACTACTGGCTGCGCGGCACGTATCACCTTGTCGATACCCACGAAGAGGCCGACGATGTTGCCCTAGCCAACGACAAGATTACCGTCAGCCCGTTGCATTACGATCTGACGAATCACATCTTTCTCGATCACATGCGCAAGCAGTGGAAGGAGTTGATCTGAGCGCATGCTGATCTTACGCGAAGCGATTGCCGCCATCCGACGTACTCCGCTGCTGAGTACGCTGACAGCATTTGTGATCGCCATTTCGCTTGCGGTGGTTGGCGTCTTTGCGCTCGTATCGTTACGTGCGTCGCAAACACTCGACGACTACCGTTCGAAGCTGCAAATCGAGGCGTTCTTCGAACCGCAACTTTCTTCCCCTGCGGCACAGACCATCGCTGCACAGATCACCTCACAACTAAAGAATGTCAGAACCTCGGTCTTCGTCTCGAAAGAAGATGCACTACATGAGTACACCCAAGCTTCCGGGGAAGATGTCGAGCGTGTAATCGGATATAACCCATTGCCGGCCGGTCTTCGACTGACATTCTCCGATCTCTCGACTGCACGGGCCGCTCAGATCATTTCGACGCTCCGTGCATCACAGGGGATTCGAGAAGTCCTCTTCGATGGCAAGACGCTTCGCTCGCTCGAAGAGCGCAGACAGACACTCTATACACTCACCTACGCCGTCGGAGGATTTCTTTTATTGGTCTCGATCGCATTGGCAGCGAGCCTGGCGCGTCTTGCGATGCTGGCACGCCGCGAAGCGATCCGGACAATGTTACTCCTGGGCGCAGGCCGTTCGACGATTGTGTTGCCGTATGCGTTCGAGGCGACGGCGGCGGGTATTGCCGGCGGCACGCTGGCCGTCGGTGCGCTTGCTGCGCTGCACCAATTCGCAATTCCGCGTATCGCGCCGGATCTTGCCATCACCACCGCTACATCGCAGGAGATCGGCATGATCATCGCGGCGATCGTTGCCCTCGGCGGCGTTCTCGGCCTGATCGGTTCGGTGCTCAGCTCGTTGCGACTGCGAATGGCCTGAGGTCGGTTCTGCCGGAGCAAGGGGCGGAATTGTCGTAAATTTGTATGAAATAGAACCTGTCGAAATGGCATATATTCCAAATAGAGAGCCTGTCGGATCATGGTCGAAGATCATGATGGCATATCGTCGCCACGGCGGCTCTTGGGCATACGTTCTGCACCGCATCAGCGGTATCGGACTTACAACCTATCTTTTCGTACACATCTGGGCACTCAGCTCGCTGACCAAGGGCCGAGCCGCATTTAACGAAGAGATGCAAACGTTCTCGTCGCCGCCATTCAAGTTTCTCGAATGGGCACTCGGCATCCTCGTGATGTTCCATGCCTTCAACGGTGTTCGTATCGCCCTCGTTGATTTCGGCGCCGGTGCAAAGAAGCAGAAGTCGCTGCTTCGTCTGGCATACTCGCTGACGATCATCGTCGTCGCCATCATGTTCTTCCTCATTTTCCACGACGACCTGTTCGCCAAATAAGGAGCTTCGACCATGGATCAATCCGTCAAACATTTACGAACCTACGCGAAAGGCAAGAGCGGCGCAAGCGCCTGGATGTTCCAGCGTATTTCGGGCGTCGCGCTCGTCGTGCTGACTGTCGGCCACTACTTCATGATGCATTATGCAGCGAAGAGCGGCCACGATTTCGGTTCGACCGCCGACCGCCTCGCACAGCCTATTTATAAGGGGCTCTATCTTGCGTTCATCACGATCGGCATGTATCACGGCGTGCAAGGGCTCTGGAATATCGTGCGTGATTTCAAGCTCAAGCCATCGTACACATACACGATCCTCGGCTGTCTCGTGGTGTTCGCCCTGATCTTCCTCGGCATGGGATGGAATACGATGCTCACGTTCGATCCGAACAAGCCGTAATATTTGTAGTGACAACCAATCGTACACAAAAGCCCCATCACGGGGCTTTTGTGTTTCATGAACGTAACCTAACGGAATATCCGGTCGTAGGGGTAATGGTTATTATCATCGCTTTCACCCCGAAGAATGTATCGTTCACTACTCCGCGGCGTTCTCCTGGCCGCTTTCTACTCGTTGCTCCTCCTGTTGCATGTGCAGCCGATCACCGCGCAAACGGAATTCAGACCGCAGATCAAGCCGTCGCTTGCCGTCTCGAGGCGTGCCGGCGAGATTACGATCGACGGCGACGTCTCGGATCCGGGGTGGGCGAATGCTGCGATTGCTACTGATTTCACGCAGTCGTTTCCGCTGCCGAATATGAAGCCCCCGGTTTCTACACGTGCGCTCATCACGTACGACGATGACAACTTGTACATCGCCATGATCGCCGACGACCCGGACCCCTCAAGCATTCGTGCCTCGCGCACGGTCAGAGATAATGGCGGAGATAACGATTTCATGGGGATTATCCTCGACACCTATGGAGATGGTACACGTGCATTCGAGATCTACTGTAATCCGCTCGGCATTCAGGAAGACTTGTTCTGGACCCAGAACAATGAGGACGGATCGTACGATATTGTTTACCAGAGTGAGGCGAAGATCACTGCGACCGGCTGGCAGATGGAGATGAAAATTCCCTTCCGTTCGCTACGCTTCCCTGATCTGTCGCAACAACATTTCCACGCAACATTCTGGCGAAGCTATCCGCGGGAAAAAACATATAAGATGAGCTGGGCAGCGATTAATTTTCAAGTGCCATGTCCGTTTTGTCAGTTCGGCACACTTACGGGTATCGAGAACATCCATCCGTCCGGCTCGCTCGAATTGCTTCCTTCTATCGTTGGTTCTCAACAAGCGTTGCGACATGATGGCGTTGCTTCGCTGGTCAACGAGAAGGTCGAGGTGAATCCTTCGTTCGGTGCACGATATGCGCTCGGTACAGCGACGGCGCTCGAAGCATCGATTAATCCGGATTTCAGTCAGGTCGAGTCCGATGCCGCACAGATCAGCGCGAACACCACGCTGGCATTGTTCTACCCCGAGCGCCGACCGTTCTTCCAAGACGGTGCGGACCTATTCAATACAAACATCTTTGCCGTCTATACCCGCTCGATCAACTCTCCGATCGTTGCTGCGAAGGCAATCATACGAAACGAGGCAACGAGCATCTCATATATCGGAGCAGTTGACGAGCATTCTCCGATGCTCATACCGTTGACGGAGAACACCGTCGTCCTGCCCGATGTGGGCCGGAGTCTCTCGAATATTCTTCGTGTGCAACATTCGTTCGGCGACAACCGCGTGCTCGGGATGCTTGCGAATGTCCGCAACTACGAACACGGCGGGATCTCCGGGGTATTCGGATTTGACGGGCATGCGCAGCTTGTCGAGAATATCGAGGTCTCGGGGCAAGTACTCTATAGCGATACAAAGGAACAATCGCTCACGATCGCAGGGCTCGACACATCGTTCGATCACGGCAAGTTTAGCGATGCTCTCGACGGCGAGCGATACAACGGGTTTGCGCAATCGTATACCATTCAACGGTTCACCCCCACACTCGACATACAGCTCAATGCCGGAAACATGAGCCCGACCTTTCGCACCCCAAACGGCTTCGTCACCACAACCGACGTTGTCTACTTCTCGGATTTCTTTGGCTACAAGTGGTACGTGCAAGAAGACCACGGCCTGATGCGGCTGTTGTCCGAGTTCGATATCAGCTTCAGTACAAACTCGCAGTTCGAATATAACGGGGCCCGAAAACTCTTCGCAATCAAGCCGGAGATCGATCTCGGTTTCATCGGACAATCGAACCTCCACCTCTATTATCGGCTTTGGTCCGAGCGGTTTCACAGTGTCCAGTTCAATCGCCTCGGTTTCTTCGATGTGTATGGGGACACACGTCCGGCAGAATGGTTATCGTTCTCGTGGGATGTCAGCAGCGGCACGAACATCGCTCGATTTCTCGATATTCCGGTTCTTGCGCGTACGCTCGATCTCTCGTTTTCAGCAAAGATCAAACCGGTCGCCGGTTTAACGATCGAACCGAATTATGCATATGAGCAACTCCGATCGGAAGATGGAAGCTCGACGCTTGTCAGCGGCGCTATTTACCGGGCGAAGGTTACGTACCAATTTTCACGCGAATTCAGCGCCCGGACGATCGTACAATACGACGGCTTCGGCCGGGCGTTGGAAATCGATCCGCTATTGACATATCAGCTCAACCCATTCAGTAGTATCTACCTCGGTTCGTCGCACGACTATCGCAGCTTCGACCCGAACATGACGACACTACAACCATCCGAGCGTCACTTCTTTGCCAAGATTCAGTACCTCATCCAAGGGTAAGGCGCTCTCATCGTTATTGCGGATCCTGCCAGACCATCCGTGTCGAGATCGCGATGCGATTCCAGGCATTGATTGTCACGATCGCCATAATCGCGGCGGCAAGGTAGTGCTCGTCAAGCACGGCAGCGACTTTGGCATATACCTCGTCGGGTAGGCGGGTATCGGCGATCAGTGTTACGGCATCTGTCAGCGCAAGAATTGCACGTTCCTCTTCCGTGTACAGCGGCGATTCCTCCCATGCGTTGAGCGCATAAATACGTTGCTCTGTTTCGCCCGCTTTCCTCGCGTCGTAGGTGTGCATCCCAAGACAGAATGCGCAACCGTTGATCTGCGATGCTCTGATTTTGATAAGCTCGATGTGCGGTTTCTTCAGTGGCGACTCTCGAAGATATCGTTCGAGGCCAAGCATTGCTTCGTATGCTTTCGGTTCTAATGTTTTGATGCTAATCCTATTCATGCTTCTCTTCTCAAACAGTGAATTATGCCCACCTACGGTGTATCAAAAGGAATGTATCGCGCGCAAGGAGAAATACGAAATTTTTTCTCAGCGAGCGGCTGCCCGGCGAAGTCGCAGACTGTTCGCAATCACGCTCACGTCGCTAAACGCCATCGCCAACGAGCCGATCATGGGATTAAGTAAGAGACCAAAGGCAGGATAGAGTACCCCCGCGGCGATCGGGATACCGAGACTGTTATAGACAAAGCTGAAGAACAGATTCTGTTTGATCACGCGAAGTGTCTGTTGCGAGAGAACGAGTGAGTCCGCTACGGCACCGAGATCGTCACGCATCAGTGTAATATCGGCAGCCTCCATTGCGACGTCCGTCCCCGAACCGATTGCAAAGCCGACGTCGGCCTGCGCAAGTGCGGGGGCGTCGTTGATCCCATCGCCAACCATGCCGACTTTCTTGCCTTCGGCTTGCAATTGCCGCACCATCTCCGCTTTTTGATACGGGAGCACCTGCGACATGACGTTCGCGATACCAGCCTGCGTTGCAATCTCGCGTGCGGCAGACTCCGTATCCCCCGTCATCATCACGACGTCGATTCCGAATGCCCGCAACCGCGCGACACCTTCTGAAGTACCGGGTTTCAATCCCTGGCCGATGGCGATGGTGGCACATAGCGTATCATCCATGCCCACGCATATCTTGTCGTCTGTATCTGTCTGTAGCGGTACACCATGCGCGGCTAAGAACGCTGCATTGCCGATCAGAACGTTCGAGCCATCCACTGTACCGATCACGCCTTTGCTCTCGACCGCTTCGAAATGGGAGGTTGAGGCAACCGACGCGCCGTTCGCTTCTGCATAGCGGACGATCGCTTTGGCGATCGGATGGGACGAGTTGCGTTCGAGTGAGAGTGCATACGAAAGAACTCGTTCGCGCGATGCTCCGCCAACTATAGTAAACGAGGTGACCGTCGGTTCCGACAGAGTCAGCGTCCCTGTCTTATCAAGAATGATTGTATCGAGTTTTGATGCTTTCTCCAGCGCATCCCCCTTGCGAATGAGGATCCCGAGCTCGGATGCCCTGCCTGTTGCAACCATGATGGCGGTTGGTGTCGCAAGTCCGAGGGCACACGGGCATGCGATGATCAGCACAGAAATGAACGGCACCAGCGCCGAAGAAAATTTATCGGCCGGTGAGAGTACGAACCACACGACAAACGTCAGAAGTGCGACAAGGATCACCCCTTGTACGAAATATCCGCTCACGGTATCTGCAAGTCGTGCGATCGGCGCTTTGGTCTCTTGTGCACGCTCGACCAGCCGGACGATCTGTTGAAGGATCGTCGCCTTTCCGACGCGAACCGCTTCGATCTGAATAACTCCTTCCTGCAATACCGTCGAACCGATCACCTCTTCGCCGAGCGAACGACGCACAGGTTTCGATTCCCCGGTCATCATCGCTTCGTCAAGAAGGCCTGCCCCGTTGGTGATTCGCCCATCAACGGGGATCTTCTCGCCGGCACGGACCAGAAGCACATCGCCTGTGCGAACGTCTTCGACCGGGATCGTCGTGTCGCTCCCGTTGCGAACGATCGTGGCCATCTTCGCCTGTTGTCCGAGCAACGTGCGCATCGCAGCGCCTGCTTTTCGCGACGCTCGCATTTCCATCAGACCGCCAAGCAAAATCAAACTAACGATCGTCGCCGCAGATTCGAAGTACACATGGTGACCGGTCGTGTGCGCGAGTAGATGCGGGAACACAATAACAACGGTGCTGTACAGATAGGCAGTGGCCACGCTCAGACCAACCAGTGTGTTCATATCCGGCGCCTTTGCACGCGCCGACTTGAAGCCGCCGATATAAAAGTGCGAGCCGCTCCAAAGAACCACCGGAGTTGCAAGCACGAACTGTACCCAATCGCTTCCTGCAAAATCAAGCATGAACATGCTGATCACGAGGATTGGCAAAGTCAGCGAGGCGGCGACAATAAACTTTACTTTGCGGGTTCGATAAATGGCTGCTGCTTCTGCAACGTGATGCTCGTGGAGGTCCGATTCGGGCAGATCGACAGCATGGTAGCCAACCTTATCGACCGTTTTTTTCAGTTCGATCGCTGCGACGAGATCGGGACGATAGCGTACACTGGCCTCGCCGGTAGCAAGGTTTACCGACGCATTCTCGATACCGGGAAGTTTTTTGATGGCGGTCTCGATGCGCGTGACACACGCCGCGCAATCCATCCCCTCAACAAGGAACCGCTCTTCTCGTGTCGGGAGTGTCTTCGTGGCCGGTGCGGATTCAGGCAGCGACATATTCGCTCGCCGAATAACCGGCTTCTTCTACGGCATGGCGCAGATCGGCGAACGCGACGTTTACTTCATCGTACGTCACCCGCGCACGCTGCTCTTGCAAGGAGACTTCGACGTCCGCAACACCCTGAACCTGTTTCAATGCATTGGTAACACTACGGACACAGCCATTGCAATGCATTCCTTCAATTGCGATCGTTTCCTGTTTCATACGTATCCTTCGATTCTATCTAACTCATGTACGATCTATTGCTGCCTGCGTTACACGCCGCCGATCACTTATCCGCTTCGCCCATGATCGGATCGATCGATCCGATGATCGCGACAACGTCGGAGATCATCGCCCCTTCGAGCATACGAGAAAGTCCCTGAAGATTTACAAAACTTGGACTGCGAATCTTCGATCTCCACGGCTGCCCCGTGCCATCGGAAACCAAATACCAACCCAGTTCGCCTTTCGACGCTTCGATGCCTGCATAGCTCTCGCCCTTCGGAGGTTGCTGGCCGAAGTTGACAAGCATGAAGTCGTTGATGAGATCTTCCATCGAGGTATAGACCTCATCCTTATGCGGAAGCACATGCTTTGCATCGTCGGCAAGCACCGGACCGGGTTCGCGCTCGAGCAGATCGAGACACTGCTTACAGATCTTTACGCTCTCGGCAACTTCATCGAAGCGGACAAAATAGCGTGCCAACGCATCGCCTTCCGTACGCGTGATAACCTTAAAGTCAAGCTCCGGATAGATCAGATATGGCTCGTCGCGGCGCAGATCGTACGCAACGCCCGAGGCCCGAAGGTTCGGACCGGTCCAACCGATATCGATTGCCTCTTCGGCCGACATAATGCCGATGTTTTCGCATCGTTCGAGGAAGATGCGGTTTTTATGAAGCATCTTACCGATCTCGATGGTGGTTTCCGGCAGACCGTTGAGGAAGTCACGGATCATCTTGATGCACTCGGGCGTGATGTCTTGAGCCACACCACCGATGCGCATATAGCTGACGGTAAACCGAACGCCGGTCAACACGTCGTAAATATCGTAGATCTTTTCGCGTTCGCGCAGGGCCCAGACGAATACCGTGAGTGCACCCACATCCATCGACATCGCACCCGCGGCCATGAGGTGCGAACTGATGCGAGCCAGCTCACATGCTAACGTCCGAATGATCTGTGCGCGACGCGGCACTTCGATCTTCATGAGCTTCTCGACTGCCATCACGTATGCAACGTTGTTGGCGATCGGCGAGATATAGTCGAGACGATCGGTATGCGGAATGAACTCGTGATAGGTCATATTCTCCGCCAGCTTCTCGTAGCCGCGGTGCAGATACCCGAGTTCGCATTTCGCGCTGAGCACCAGTTCGCCGTCGAGGCGGAGCACCACACGCAACACGCCGTGTGTCGCCGGATGCTGCGGACCCATATTCAGGATCATCTCGTGCTCGAGTGCATCCTCCTCCATGACCACGCTCGTGTCCTTTGACAGCAAAGCCTCGATGATCTTCTCGTTCGGCGCATTCTCGCGAGTGAAACGTTCTTCCATGACGTCAGGCGGATCGTGGTGGATCTTAATTCAAGCGGTCGGTAAAGGTCGTATCGACCGGCAACGGGATCGAGCCCGGCACACCGGTCAGCGGAAAGTCTTTGCGCAACGGGTGATGCTCGTATTCCTCCGGCATATACATCCGGCGCAAATCGGCATGGCCGTCAAAGACGATGCCATACATATCGTACGCTTCGCGCTCATGCCAGCCAGTACCGCCCCAGATCTTGGTAAGCGACGGAAGGTGCGGATCGCGCTCGTCACATCGTACTTTTAGGAACACACGTTCCTTCGTGTCGAGGTTGCGGAGATTATAGGTCATCTCGAAGCGCATCTTCCGCTCGAAACGATCGATGCCGAGACCATCGACGATGTGACGAAAACCAAATTCGTCGCGCAGCATCTGCGCAACGCTGAGTATCTGATCGCGGTCAACGATCGCTCCCGGAGTGCCGTTGATATCGATCGCCTCATACCGGAATCCCGGAAAGGCCGCTGTGATCTGGTCGAAGCTGAACATAGTGCAATAATAACAATCTGCAATTCGAGATTGTGCGAGAAAATAGAATAACTTATAGACCGTGGGTTCGTGAGGGCCCATATGAACTCCACCCCAAGTCTGATTCGACATTCTCAAAAATCTATACTAACAGGATTCCGCTACTGACTGAATTTTTTGGTAAATCTGTTCATTTTAGTCTCGTTTTGCTGACGAGTAAGATTTTGCCATTTTTGCGAACCACAGAGGATCCACGTCAAATGTCATGGAAAGTGTTGTAAATCAATCAATTATAGATTTACGATGAATAAATATTCATCTACGCTCATTGAATGGCTTAACTAAGAAGTTTGAATATGTTACCGCATGAACGACGGCACAATGAGCGACACATATCCTGTTGCGCTTAGAGCCAATCGAATGCCTTAACAGGAAACCTTGGTAAAGAGAACCGTCGTGTGAGTGGCACAGCGGTTCTCTTTTTGTTTTTTTGGGGGGTCGTTATTCATGAAACGACTACAGGGTAAAATCCTTGCACCATGCGTAACTTTTATGGGGTCAGGGTGTTATTTGAAGTGAGGATTCAGACGAATTCGGGTACAACGTTGTATCCCCGAAACCGTCGCGATGGAGTTCTCGCGGTCGCATCGTTCATCATCTCCTTCATAAGTACTCGTATGAAAATCGCCTTCTCCCTGAACCGTAGAGTCCGGTTCACATCACTGTTATTGGCTCTCGGCGGAATGCTGTTCCTTTCGTCTTGTAAAAAAGATGACCCTATCGTGGATCCGAACTCGACGAATAACCAGCCGTCCAATCCGACGGATCTTCCGTCGCCGATCCCAACGACTGCTCCTAATGTCGTTGCACCGGATGACAATCCGATGACAGCCGCGAAGATCGATCTCGGTCGGCATCTCTTCTACGACGGACGTATCAGTGTGCTCAAGTCCATGAACCCTCGTGACAGCTTCGGCGTGAAGTTCTCGCCGTCGAGCGGCATCGCCTGCGCGTCGTGCCACGACCCGCAATATGCGTTCACTGACCCGAACCACCGCAGCTTCAGTGTCGGCGTCGAGAATGCACAGGGCGTTCGCAATGCTCCGACGCTGACGAATGTCGCATTCAATACGTCGTTCACGTGGGACGGCAAGTTTGCGACGCTCGAGAAACATACGCCGGGACCGATGTTCAGCCCGATCGAGATGGGCAACAATCTTTCGCGATTCCAGAACGACAGCACCGCCAACGGCTATGGCTCCGATCCGGGGTCGAATGACACCATGTTCCTCTTCCACCGCTTGAACTCCACCCCGCAAGGTATGCCGGGTTACTCCGGGATGTTCAAGGATGCGTATGGTACGTCGGACATCACGCTTGATCGGATGGTCAAAGCGATCACGTCCTTCGAGCGTACGATGATCAGCCATTCGAGCCCGTTCGACCAGTACAACTCAGGTAACAAGACGGCCATCGGCGACGCGGCAAAGCGTGGCTTCCAGCTTTTCATCAATCCGGCCAAGGCGAATTGTATCGCCTGCCATAACGGCTACAACTTCTCGAACTCCGAATTCCGTAACAACGGTTTGGTGCCGAGCGACAAGGATCTCGGACGCTTCAAGATCACCAAGGCCGTGGCGGACATCAACAAGTTCAAGGTGCCGACGCTTCGCAATATCGCGCTGACCGCTCCGTACATGCACGACGGCCGCTTCGCAACCCTCGACGATGTGCTGCAGCATTATAACAGCGGCGGTTCGAACCAAACATACTATAAAGACCCCGCAGTGAAGCCACTCGGACTCAGCCAGCAGGAGCTTTCGGATTTGAAGGCATTCCTCGAGACGCTGACCGATACGCAGTTCACGACCGACGCATCCTTCAGCAATCCGTGGGTGAAGTAACGCACACACACCACGACAGCCCGTAAGATCGAAAAACCCCGGCAGTGCCGGGGTTTTTCTTTACTCACAGTTTTCAAAGAACGAGATCAGGCGCTCACGAGCTCGCCGTGTTCCGGCAGACCGATCTCGTAGATCTTCTCTTCGTTACCGATGACCGTCCCGCGCTGGAAGGGCTTGTCGCCCGAGATCATCGCCTGCACTTCCATGAGCGCCTTAATGACGCTATCCGGACGCGGCGGACACCCGGCCACATACACATCCACCGGAATAAACTGGTTGATGCCCTGCACCACCGAATACGTACGGTAGATACCGCCGCTCGACGAGCAGGCGCCCATTGCGATCACATACTTCGGGTCCGGCATCTGGTCGTAGATCTTTTTGACGACCTTCGCCATCTTATACGTCACCGTACCGGCGACGATCAAGATATCAGACTGGCGCGGTGAAAAGCGAAACACTTCGCTGCCGAAACGCGAGACGTCGTAGCGCGGACCGGCGAACGCCATCATCTCGATGGCGCAACAGGAAATGCCGAGCGGCATCGGCCATGCCGAGTTCTTCCGCGCCCAGTTGATGAGCGCATCGAGCTGCGAGGTAACGAACCCCTGCTCCTGAACCATGTCATTTAATCCCATTCGAGGGCTCCCTTCTTCACAATGTATATGTAGCCGATGAACAGCAGTGCGATGAAGAGGAACATCTCCCACAGGGCGAATGCTCCGAGCTTCCCGAAGGTCACTGCCCACGGATACAAAAAGACGATTTCGATGTCGAAGATGATGAAGAGCATCGCGACGATATAATACTTCACCGAGACCCGCTCGCGCGTCGAACCGATCGGCTTCATGCCCGATTCATAGACCGACAGCTTCTCGCGGTTCGGCCGCTTCGGACCGATCCACTTCGACAAATTCGCCATGATCGTGCCGAATATTACGGCAATCCCGATCATGAGCACTATTGGAATGTAATTCGACATTCTCTATTCTTCTTATACGTCCTACAAAAATACGGTTTCGGGGGGATTGGGGCCCCAAATCGATCTTCAACGTGTCATTGCGAGGATTCCGCGCAGCGGATGACGAAGCAATCTGAGAACCTGAAGTAAGATACCAACCTCCGCATTCTAGATTGCTTCGTTCGGGCTAAAGCCCTCCTCGCAATGACATTCCGGGCGCCTTCGTCTTCGCCCACCACCAGCACACCGCCGCACTCCCTGCCCCGACGATCATCCCGCCGAGAACGTCGCTCGGATAATGAACCCCGAGGTCCATCCGCGAGTAGGCGACCGTCAACCCCCAGAGAAACGCAGGTATCCAGAGCCTCTTCGTCGGCACGAAGAGCGTCAGCGCCGTCGCCAGGGCGAACGCATCGGAGGTATGCCCCGACGGAAACGACCCGCTGCCGCCGCTTGAAAGCTTCTGGATGAAAGCATACGTCACGAACGGCCGAGGCCTGGCGATGATATACTTCAGCGAATTCGCAACGATGACCGAGAGCAGATACGCCGCCGCTACTTTGTAGCCGACAAGATTCGTTGCCCGGTCTTTGCGTACGAACCCCACAACGATCATCACCAGCGGCACGAGCGCCGCGATCCACCCCGTCGTATCGCTGACGAGGCGGAAGAACCCGTCCATCATCACCGGCCGTCCGGCGTTGATGGTGTGGAGTATGGTGATGTCGAGTGTGTCCATTATACTTTAACTTGTCATTGCGAGAGGGGCGCGTAGCGACCGACGAAGCAATCTCA
This sequence comes from Bacteroidota bacterium, assembly GCA_018266755.1. Lineage (NCBI taxonomy): Bacteria > Pseudomonadati > Bacteroidota > Bacteroidota bacterium. The sequence continues at coordinate 20,271 of JAFDZW010000001.1, read as the reverse complement.
AATCCGGAGCCAGTGAGCTGCTGAAATATTCTAGGTTGCTTCGTCGGGCTGAAGCCCTCCTCGCAATGACAACCTGAATCTCCCGTAGGGGCGAGGCATGCCTCGCCCGCACGTTCGGCCGCCATGCGCCGACGGGCGACGCGTGCGTCGCCCCTACGAACCTCTACTGCTCCTCCCCCGAAAACGTGTACAACGTCTCCTTGTTCGGATAGAATATCTTCCCGCCGCCGTACGATGGCGAACCCCACGGCGCGAAGCCGATGTCGGCTGAGCAGAGCTTGATGCTCGTGTTCAGATCGTAGCCGTTGAGCTTCCAGTTCGAGATTGGCAGATACACGACATCGCCGACGATCATCGGTGCGCCGCAGACGGGGCGGTCAAAGCCTATCGCCCATTCCTTCTTCCCCGTCTTCGCATTCAGCACGATAAGCGAGACGCCTTCAGCATACGCCAGATACTCGTTCGACACCGCGATCTCGAAGCACTTCGGCTCGGCGTCGGCATCGTAGCGCCACTTCTCGGCGCCCGTCTTTTCGTCGAGTGCGATCACCGCGCCGTTGCGATTGATGACGTACACCATCGCGTTCGCAACCGCAGGCGTTCGGCCACCGGCATCGCTCGTCCAGACTTGCTTGCCCGTGATGGCATCGAGCGCCACGCACTTGCCTTCGGAGGTCCCTACAAAGACAAGGCCGTCGTCGAAGGCCGGCGAGCCCGGCTTACCTTTAAGCTTTGCAGACCACTTCAGCTTCCCAAGCGTATCGAGCGCGACGACCGTCCCGTCCTCGCACGATGCATACACAAACCCACCAGCGATGATAGGCGACGTGCGTACCGCCGACTTCGTTTTGTGATACCACCGAACGTTACCCGTCACGCGGTCGTGCGCGGTGACGAACTTCGCCGTCGAGCCGACGACCACCATCGTCGCGCTCACCGCGGGCGTCGCTTCGATCGAGCCCTTGACCTCGAAGCCGCCGTCAATGCTCATCGAGCTGGTCACGAGCACCTGGCCTTTCGAGGTCGCCGAATAGGGCTTGCCGTCATATACTGCAGGCGAAGCGGGCATGAAGGTCGCATCCTTCAAGCGCACCAGATCGGTCATATCCGAGAACTTTCGGATCGGCGCACCCGCATAGCAGCGCGAATGCCGCAGGAGCGTCACACTATCGTTCGTCTGCCCCACCGCCGAAACCGCGGCGAGACAGGAGAAGAGGGTCAGAAGTAAAGGCTTCATAGTTTTCGGCAGCTCAGAACACCGCCCCCGAAGCAACCGTTTACCAACCACAAACAACCAGCCACCAACCACCACCCTGAGTAGTGCCCGCCCGAAGAATTCGTCCCGCAACTCATTTCCTAACACATAACTAACTGTGCAGAGATGTACCGGGAGTAGTGCCGAACAGGGTGCAACGGTGAGATGAGAACAAGCGCGCTCTTTTGCATAGAAGGATACTATGCAGGAGACACTCCGGGCAGTTCGGCCTTTCACTCGTGTCGAAGAAGCATCTTGGATCACACATTGGTTTGAAGCATTCATCAATCAGTTCTCAGTGGCTCCCGGCGGCAACTCATGCGCCTTCTTATATTGGAGCAGTCTACGAAGTGAGGTTGGAGTTGACCTTTTGTCATCAATCACAACGTTCAATGAATACAACTTATCGATCTCTTCAATCACTTTGCCTCTAAGAAGCTTCACGCGTTCTTCGTCTAGATCACCCTTCTGAACTTGGAGGTCTAGTTCACGATTAACGGCCAGGAGAGTGGCAAGTTGATGTGGCCTATCTGCTGTTTGCAAAGCTGCATAATGAATATTCTCAGAAATAAGTGTTGCAACTCCGAGCAAAAAAGCCGTTACTGCCGCACCGACTTTGACTCTAAGTGCGATGTCGCTCCCCGTTTCAAGATAGACGATATCAACCGACTCTTGTGCGAGCTGGTAGAGCTGTTGAACATATCCAATAAGTCGCCGGATCTCGGTAAGAGTCTCCGTTACGTGCTCCAAGGACGGTGGGTCTTCATCTTCGCTCAAGAGTTGAAAAACTATCACTTCCTCATCGAGTCGCCTCAACCGTCCAACGTGAAGCACCTCATCGTTCACGCGAATGTTAGTGTTGAATGCTTGAATGAACGTATGAACAGTGGCATACTTGGCTGTTTCGGCGGGTGAGTTGAACGGGCCCGTGTGGCCATGAACCCTAAGATTGGCAAGAAACTGAGCCAAAAAATCCACGCTAACAAAGTCGTTCCCTGACCACAAATTCCAAACAGCACTCATATCGGAATCCTTCTGGACGGAATCAAGCTCGACGAGAAGCCGCTGGAGGAGTCCAATTGCGCCTGTCCGAACGGTGTCGGGCAATGCACGATTTGTGCCGAAATTCGAGAGAACTATCTCATGAATAGTCTCAGACAAACGCGGAAATTCAAGTCTGTTCGCAATCTGTCGGAGAATCTGGTTGTACCTAACTGGTTGCATATTGATGTTGTTCGGTTGTTACATTGCGTGCCGTTTATCTAACTAATATGAACTCCGAGATTTTACCTATGGTTTTTGCAGCGATTGTCACGATTAAAAGGACCTTTTCACCCAGCAGTTGTCCCAGGAACATCGTCCAATCTTCTCAACCTCTCACCGCACGACTCCTCTTGTCGGATCACGACACTGCGCATAAGCGGTTGTCGGATGTATCACCCGTCCACCCCACCCGCATCATCCATTCCAACCGTCTGATTGTGTATGCGTTCATATCTGCGGGCGGCAATTCTCCTTCTTCCGCTGCGCGGCGACGCATGCGTTGGGTGGCGGCTTCGAGCGAATCGAGGCCGACCGCGGCTCTGCGTTCATTAACATGTTCGGCGTCGGCGATCGGGTACGGGCTCAGCATCCCGTTCGCGTTCCAGTCGAACTGCGTACCGTACTTCTGTTGCTTGCCGGAGAACACAAGTATCCTATCCTCAAGGTATGCGGAAAATTGATCGGGGTATCCGTGCTCGCTTGACTTGAGGAGTTCAAGCATGCGTTTTTGGAACGACGGCAGCGAGATCGCGTGCAAAATGATGAGCTTCGCCGCATTCATCACTTCTTCGTTCTGCGAGACTGGCCAACCCATTTGTGCGATCACCGCCTCAAGAACCGTCGCATTTCGAACATGCACTTCTTCCATTCGCGGAGCGTAAGCGCCAAAGAGCTCTTCGCTCTGAGCAAGCTCTGCGCGGACGCGCTCGTCCTCGCGGGCACAATCAATGATCTGAGACTCAAGTATCGTCATCGCGATCACTCTTAGATCAGCCTATCCCTCACACAAACCTCTCCCGCTCTCCCTCCGTTGGGACGCGGCAGACTATTCGTTTGCCGAACCATGAGTAGCGGTTGAGGGCAATGAAGTCGTACACCGCATCGCGGATCGGGCGGGGGACGATGATGAAGGCGTAGAGCAATTTCCACGGGCCGCCGAGGATCTTCAGGATGTGCAGAATCGCGGTCGAGCGGGTATAGACGTTGTGCTCGTCTTCGATCAGGACCACCGACCGAAGACGTTTGTCACTTGTGCCAAACCGACTGACGAGCGCTTCGCCGCTTTCCGATTGCAGCGCGCCGAAGAGGAAGCGCTTGTGTTTGTCGCGCGGCAGCAGGAAATCGACCCACCAGTTACAGAGGTTACAGACGCCATCGAAGAGGATGACGTGTTGGCTCACAGGTCGTCGATCTCCTCCTCGCTGTCGTCGTCTTCGTCATCGGTCGCGAAGCCGCCGGTAAAGAGAGCGCCGACCATATCGCCGTAGCTCACCTTCGGATCGCCGAACGAATCGGCCTTCGCGATCTTCGAGTGTTGGTGCAAGCCCTCGAGGATGAACTCCATCGCCGATGCGAGCGAGAAGCGGTCGGCTTCCGGCACGCTGATATTCTTTGCTGCAAGTTCTTTCAAGCGCGGCACACGCGAAAGCTCGTGCGAGTATGCATCGAAGGTCATCGTGTCGCTGATGGCAAGGTTGTTGCCTTTGGCGAACCACGAGAGGATCTCATCGTAGTCGGATTTCTCAGGCGGCTCGTTGCCCGGCTTACGCTTGGCTTTGGCCATCGGGTCGGGGAAATACTTTTTGAAGATCGTCTTGACCGCGCGACCGATAAGCGCCTTCGCAACGGTCGAGATACCTTCCTCTTCGCCTTCGAATACCAACTCGACCTTGCCCGTGATGCCCGTCACCACTGCGGCAAGATCGGTGATGCGCGGCGCGATGATGGTATCGCCGTTCGAGAGCGCGCGGCGTTCGGCGTTCGAGATGAGCGTCTCCATCGCGCTGGTGCTCAGACGTGCCGAGACACCCGACTTCTGATCGACCCAATCCGATGCGCGCGCTTCGACCGCGATTTGTTCGATAATCTCGCGGAAGTAGTATGGCACGACGAGTCCTTCCTCGCCCCAGCGCTTCGTCCATGCTTCCTGCTCGGTGATGGCGATGGCGTGGTCGAGATCGAGCGGATAGTGCGTGATGATCTGCGCCGCGATGCGGTCCTTGAGCGGCGTGATGATATTGCCGCGGTTCGTATAATCTTCCGGGTTCGCCGTGAAGATCATCATCGAATCGAGCGGGATGCGAACTTTGAATCCGCGGATCTGGATATCGCGCTCTTCGAGGATATTGAACAAGCCCACCTGAATGCGCGGCTGCAGATCGGGCAATTCGTTGATCGTAAAGATGCCGCGGTTCGTGCGTGGGATGATGCCGAAATGGATCGCGCCTTCGTGCGAATAATGCAAACGCTGCGCGGCGGCTTTGAGCGGATCGATGTCGCCGATGAGGTCGGCGATCGTGACATCAGGCGTCGCGAGCTTCTCTCCGTAGCGTTCGGAGCGGTGGATCCAGTCGATCGGCGTGTCGTCGCCAAGTTCGGCAACGCGCGAACGACCGTAGAACGAGATGGGGTCGTACGGATTATCCATGACCTCGGAGCCCGCGATGATGGGCGTCCACTCGTCGAGCAGATTCACAAGGCTGCGCGCAAGGCGCGTCTTGGCTTGTCCGCGCAGGCCGAGCAGGATGATGTCATGCTTAGCCAGCAGCGCGTTCACGATCTGGGGGATGACGGTCTCTTCGTAGCCGATCACGCCCGGAAAGAGCGTCTCTTTAGCGCGAAGTTTCTCGACCAGATTCTTTCGAACCTCATCCTTGATGCTCTGCACGTGGTAGCCCGAGGCCCGAAGCTCGCCGAGCGTTTGTGCTTTTTTCATTGTTGCCTGCGTTGTTAGGAATGATTATACGATAAAACACGTGCGGGTTGCGAATGAATGCAACTCGTGCACACATGTCATTCTGAGGAGGGCTTCAGCCCGAACGAATAATCCCTTGAGGCGTGTACGGATCGTTTCGCCAGACCTGAAGGGATTCTTCGCTTCACTCAGAATGAGAGGCTGTTATAACTATTCATGACCCCACGCATCCTACTGATCCGCCTCAGTTCGCTTGGCGACATCGTACTGATGATGCCGCTTATTCGCGCGCTGCGTCGGAAATATCCGGATGCCGAGATCGATCTGATCGTCAAGAGTCAGTTTGAGCCGCTCGCCCGCAGATTTCCGGGGCTGACGAACATCATCGCCTTCGATACCAAAGCGACGAAGCTCAGCGCTATGCGCGCTGAGCTGCAAGCGAAGAACTACACCCACGTCCTCGATCTGCACGGAAGTCTGCGCTCTCGGGTATTACGCAAGTTGAGTGGCGCGAAGATTGCTATTATTCGCAAACGTCCTATCAAGCGCTGGTTTCTCGTCGATCTGAAGTTTGATTTCCTCCGCCACGATCCCGACGCCATCGGCCGCTACTTCGAGACCGCAGCCGCGCTCGACGTGAAGGACACCGGCGAAGCGCCGACGTTCGATCTCGCGCCGATCACGCCCGACGACAAACTTATCGCATTCTGCCCTGGCGCGAAGCATTACAACAAGCAATGGCCGCCGCCATACTACCGGGCGCTTGCGAAAGAGTTAGTGGAGAAGGGATATACCATCGAATGCTTCGGTTCTGCGGACGAGCGCGAGTTAGCGCAGTACATCTCAGAGGACTTGCCGAAGGACTCATTTCGCATCCGCTGCGGCGAAGTCCCGCTCGAAGCATTGCCCGAGGAATTCGCCCGTGCGCATGTCGCCGTCACGAACGACTCGGCACTAATGCACATCGCGGCTGCAGCCGGAGTGCCGACTGTTTCGATGTTCGGACCGACGGTGCGCTCGCTCGGATTCTTCCCGCGTGCGAAGTCATCAATCGTATTAGAGGTAGAGAAGCTGCGATGCAGACCATGCACAACGATCGGCATGTCGCGCTGCCCGAAGGGTCATTTCCGGTGCATGCGCGAGATCGAACCGGAGCAGGTGATGGTGGCGATAGAGAACGCGTGATCCCTCTGTCATTCTGAGCAGAGCGAAGAATCTCTCTCGGTATGGACGACTCTCTCGGCAATCCTAAAGGGATTCTTCGTCGGGCTAAAGCCACTCCTCAGAATGACAGCTAAGGACAGATCACTTCGAGCTTAGCTTTTCCTTCAGCATCCCATGTATCCCCCCGAACCCGCCGTTCGACATCACGATCACGACATTACCGCCCTTTGCGACTTCCGCTACCTTTGTGCTGATGGTATCGGCATCCGGCAAATAGTATGCTTCCTTCCCTGCCGTGCGCAGGTCGCTCATCACTTGCTCGGGGTTCAGGCGTTCCGATTCGCTCAGAAGATGCAGCCGCGCGATCTGTGAGATGAAGACGACGTTCGCATCGGCGAAACACTCGGCGAGCTCTTTCTGAAAGATGTTGCGGCGCGTGGTGTTCGAGCGGGGCTCGAAGACTGCGATGATGCGCTCGGTGGGATACTTATTTCGGAAGGCTTTGAGCGTCTCGCGGATGGCGGTTGGGTGATGCGCGAAATCATCGTACACCTTCACTCCGCCGAACTCTCCTTTGAACTCAAGACGTCGCTTCACATTTTCGAACGTCGAGAACGCGACGGCGATCTCGTCGTAGGGAATGTTGTGATGCCGTGCTGAGATCGTCACCGCCAGCGCATTGCGGACGTTGAACTCGCCGAGCAAGTTCACTTTCAACCGCGATTCGACCTTGCCATTGTGGACGACATCGAACGTGGACGAACTCTCGCCATAGACGATGTTCTCGGCACGCCACGCACAGCCCGCAGTGATCCCGAAGGTCTCGATAGGTGCGAGCGAGTTCGCGATGACATCGATCACATTCGCATCGTCGCCGTTGGCGATCACGACGCCATTCTGCGGCACGAGCCCAACGAGGCGACGGAACGAGAGCTTGATCTCGTCGAGCGATGAGAAAATATCGGCATGATCGAACTCGATGTTATTGACGATGAGCGTCGTCGGGAGGTAGTGCAAAAACTTCGAGCGCTTGTCGAAGAACGCGGTGTCGTACTCGTCGCCTTCGAGGATGACGTAGTTGCTCTCGGGATTGGCCTGATATCCACGTCCGAAATTCTCAAGCACTCCGCCGACGAGGAAATTCGGCTTCAGGCCGGCGCACTCGAACGTCCATGACGCCAGCGCCGATGTCGTCGTCTTGCCGTGGGTGCCGCTGACAACGACCGACTCGCGCCCTTGAATGACGTGATGCTTCAGTAATTCCGCGAGCGATGTATATCGCAGACGTTCGTTCAGCACGAACTCCACCTCCGCGTTGCCGCGGCTCATCGCATTACCGATCACGACGAGATCGGGCTTATGCGCAAAATGGTCGCTCGAGTAGCCGGAATAGACCGTGATGCCGCTCGCGGCCAGCAGGTCCGACATCGGCGGATAGACGTTCTCGTCCGAACCGACCACCTCATAGCCCATCTCGCGCATGAGGAGTGCACCGTTCCCCATCGCCGTCCCGCAGATCCCGATAAAATAGATTCGCATACGAGTGTGGTTAACACCGGTGCACATGAATGTATTCGTGGGGTGCAGACGCTCCGTGCCGAGCGTGGGGAAATGTTCGTCCCCAACGCATGAAATGGAAACATTGTGCCTCGTCGACGGTTGGAATTCATGAGCGCGAGACGCATCGCTTCCCGCTCCGGCCTTTCTCTATGAAACGTTACGGAAGAATTGTCTTCGTCAGCCTGATCCTCCTGACAATGGTGGCGACTCTGGCACACGCCCAGACCGTTCTTGACCCCAGCTGCTGGAAACCGCGAATCGGAAATGGCATCGACGAGAAAATGGTCTCGATGAAACAGATTCCATACTTCGGTGCCGACATTGCGTGGTTTCCTGCGCCGAAGGATGACACGGATCACCTGTATTTCACGATAAACGACGAAAAGACTGAACCCTACTACCCACTGATCTACCGGTCCCCGAAGCCATTCGATCTTTCGAAACTGGAGTTCGTGAGCGTTCTACGAATCAAGAACGACGGAGGCAGCCCACAATATGGCGTTCGGTTTGGTCACTTTCATGATGCTGTTGATCTCGATATGCTTATTCCTGTTGACGTTAGGAATCACGGGCGCCCCTCCATTTACTGGGCAGACTCGCTGGGGCGGTATGATACGAGCCATGTGACGTTTCTCTGGTCTTCTTTACAGGGAAACGATCATCCCGAAGGGGGATACGGGTTCAGTCTGGCTGCCCCCTTAGTTATTGGTCCGATGGACAACGACACGGTTGACGACATCCTAATGGAGTTATACACCAATTGGACACCGTATCAAGTTGATTTGGACAGCTCTCGCTACGGATTTGCTTTCTTCCACGGTGGCGAACAATTGTATGAGTCTGTATCTCCGGTACTATCAGATTCTGTATACGAATTTCCTGATTGGAAGCCACGTGATACGGTGAAACGCGATCCAACTCGTGACGGCTTCATCGGCGATTTCAACGGTGACGGTCGAATTGATGTCGTTTACTTTGATGCGTATGGAAATTGTTTCTACTGCCAGTCCTCTCGAGCATTCTCGCTTGCGAAGTACTATCAAGCATCCGAATTCGATACTCTGATATCGGTGTCCCAGAATCTTCACCTTCTTCCGCAACTCCCTCCTTCGTTCGAGTACCCACCAATGCAGGCACTTCCACGCAAACCGGACGACCACTCGGTCGATCTCCTAATTCCGCTCCAGACCGACGGTTTCATGCAGAACTCGATCTGGATTTTCCGTGGCGGAGTGGAGTTTGGCACGAAGCGATTGACCGTCGATACCGGTGCGTCGGTTTCAGGGGAATTCCAGCAGGCTGAGTTCATCCTGCGGCATCCGGGAGTGATCGATCCGGCATACAAGAACTATCATTGGGGTGGCTTCATCACGCAGTGTGGTGATATTACGGGCACCGGTCGCCCGGTGATCAAGACGAACGGGGAAGGCGGAGCATTTTCGCCCGGCACTGACTACTACTACGTGCTTGGCGACGCAATCGACGACAAGGCCGATATTGCGATCGGCTACGAACAAGGCGCAACGGTCGAAGCAGTTGATGTGAATGCTGACAATGACAAATTCGCCGATGTACTCTTTCAGGCCTACTCGACCTACTCCAACGGAAGCCTTACGCCCGACTCGAGTGGGTTGCTGCTGTTGCACGGCTCACCGAAGATCCCGATCCACTTGAACCAGAAGTATGCGGTGCCAGTCAAACTCGAGAGCCGCGAAGAGCTCGGCGCATACCCAAACCCCGCAACTCGCGGCACGACCGTCACCTTCCGCTCGAGCGGCGAGCGGGTAACGGTAAGTCTTGTTGATCTTCTAGGTCACGTAGTGATGTCCGTCGCCGTAGACACCGACCCGAATCTCACGACGATGTACTTCCCGCTACAAGAAGTGGAGGAGGGGAGCTATCAACTGGTAGCGAAGACGAAGCAAGGGACAGTGGCAACCAGTGTGATCGTCAAGCGGTAAGACCGGAAGAAGCGAGTGGGTTATTTTTCCACCACGATCCGATCGGCGAACTGCTCGCCGTTCGAGAGTTTGGAGATCGCGTAGTAGATGCCTTTGCCGAGTTTGCGGCTCTTGGCAAGCGAGAAGCGGTTGCGGCCGATGTGGATCGCGCCTTTGTGAATGGTGCAGACGTCGTTGCCGTCCGGCGTGACGAGCTTCACATCCGCCTTGGTTGCGCGGGGCGAGATCACTTCGAATGCGGTATTATTCTTGTTCTGTACCAGGATCACCGAATAGCTTGCATGTTCGATGGTGCCGGGAATCGCGGACGGGGTCACCGTGGATCGTGGTTCGGGACTCGGCAGATCGTTTCGCGCGACCAGCTGGGCTTTGGCCGAGAGACCGAGCGACATTATAAGCGTTATGACTAATGCGTACTTCATACTATTTGGCATAATAACCCTCGAAGGGTCCAAGTGTTTCACTTGGGGGCCAAAGTGACTGAAAATTCATCGTTTGGTAATGAGCGGGGGCGTCGACACCGATTAGAGCATCATGTGTCTTACCGGTTTAACGTGTCTCTTCCGAGGCATGTGACAATGCCCGTATGAATTCTATATCAACATGTGTGGTAGTGCTTCCAAAGGGTGGGGTACGAGAAATACAATTTTTCTTGGAATCATACTAAACAGCGTTTAGTTATTGACCACTGTTATGGGAATTCAAGAACGCAAAGAGCGGGAGCGGGAATCGATGAGGGCAACGATCCTCGATGCTGCTATGCAGCTCTATATCGAGAACGGCCTCGAAAGTGTGACGATCCGCAATATCGCCGAGCGCATCGAGTTCTCGCCGGCGACGATCTACCTCTACTATACCGACAAAGAGGACATTTTCTATGGCCTCTATACTCTTGCATTCGGACGGTTCATCGCGGCACTCGAAGCCCAGCCCAAGACTGACGATCCGTGGGATGTTCTCTATGCCGGCTGCAAGCTATACGTGGATTGGGCACTCGAGAACCCCAAACTCTATGACCTCATGTTCATTCAGGAAATGCCGATGAACGTGATCATCGGGCAGCACTGCAAAGACCTCGGGACAGAGTGTTTTGCCATTCTCGTTTCGAGAGTTCAGGCGTGTATCGAGCACGGACAGCTCAGGATCAAAGACGTCCAACTGGCTTCGTTCATGACTTGGAACATGCTCCACGGAATTGTCTCGCTGATTATCAAACGTCGGGTGCTTGTCCCGCGCGAGCAGGAAGAGACGATGGTTCAGGCTATGCTCGATAACTTCTTGGTACTGATTCGGAAGTAATTTTTTTTCTGGTTTACTAAACAATGTTCATTAAATAGTCTTTGATAAATATGCGCTCCATCCACCTCATCCTTGTTCTCATTCTGACTCAAGTTCTTCTGCACCTATCGGGACCGAATGCGATTGCGCAAGAGTCTGTCCCTACGCAAACCGTCAAAGGGACGATCAGCGAACAAGGCACAGGCCAACCTGTGATCGGCGCCACTGTCTTCGTCGTCGATACAAAACTGGGTACCCGCACGAAGGCCGACGGTAATTTCCGCATTGAAAAAGTCCCGGTCGGTCGTCACGAACTCAAAATTGTCTGCGGCGGCTATGAAACAATGGTGCAGGATATCCTCGTCACGAGCGGCAAGCAGGTTGTCGTGACGATCGAGATGAAAACAAAAGTGTATCAGGGCGAACAGGTCGTCGTACAGGCCAACGATAATTTCAAACCGATCAACGAGGCAGCACTCTCGAGCGCGACAACATTCACGGTTGACGAAGCGAAGCGTTTTGCCGGAAGCCGCGAAGATCCCGCGCGCATGGCCCAAACGTTCGCAGGTGTCGTCGGCGTCAACGATCAACGCAACGACATCATCATTCGTGGCGGCTCGCCGATCGAACTGCTGTGGCGGCTTGACGGGATCGACATTCCGAACCCGAACCACTTCGCCACGCAAGGTGCAACGGGCGGACCGGTGAATGCGATCAATATGAATCTGCTCTCGAACAGCGATTTCCTTACCGGCGCCTTCCCTGCCGAGTACGGCGATAAGATATCCGGCGTGTTCGACCTTCGCACGCGAAAAGGCAATACCGAACGGTTCGAATTCGTCGGCCAGCTCGGCTTCGCAGGCGTCGAGGCGATGGCCGAAGGTCCGCTCTTCGGAAACGGCTCCTCGTTTATTGTCAGCTATCGCAAATCGACGCTTCAGATTATGGATGCGCTTGGCATCGACTTCGGCTTCGCCGGTATTCCGAAATATGAAGACATCACCGCAAAAGCGGATATCCCACTCGGTGCGAACGACGCACTGAGCGTGGTCGCGCTTGGCGGCACCGGCACCATCGACCTCTTCGACAGCAAGAAAGACTCCGTCTTTACCGGCAACTTCGATATCACAAGCGGTTCCGACATCGGTGTTCTCGGTGCAACGTGGAAGCATACGTTCGGCAGCAAGACGGTCGGCGACTTCTCACTCAGCGACGTGTATCAAAAATATCACACCACCGTCGACTCGCTCACTGTGCTGAACAACACGGTCACGAGCAAAGACTTGTTCTACGTTGCGAATTCGATCGAGGGATTCTACTCGGCGAAGTACAAATTGAATTACTCGCTCGACGTCTCGAACTTCTTTACTGCCGGCATCGAAGCACGATTACCGTACTATACGATCGACGAACACCGCACCACGGTGCGCGACGAGCCGAGCGGTGTGCCATTCTCGATCAGCGCAGACGGCAGCAGCTTCCATGCGCTTGGCTACATTAATTGGCAATGGCGCCCGAACGACGCCCTCACGTTCAACACCGGCGTCCATACACAATACCTCGCGATCAGCAAACAAACGTCGATCGAACCGCGCTTTGGTGCACAATGGAATGTTGCCGACGGACAGGATCTCACGTTCGGTTTCGGCGTGCATCGACAGTCCCAACCGCTGGTGGTGTATTTCGGCACGAGTGCGAACGAATCGCTCGACTTCACCCAAAGCCTGCACTACGTCCTCGGATACACAAATCGTTTGGCAAGCGATCTACTCTTCAAGGCGGAGGCTTACTACAAAGACATCTCGCATGCACCGGTGGAGCGAGATACCCTTTCGCCCGTCAGTCTGTTGAACTCGGGCAGCACGTTCGGCAACGTATCGAGCAATCACCCGCTCGTCAGTACTGGCCTCGGCCGAACCTACGGACTCGAGCTTACACTAATGAAGCACTTCGAAGACGGCTACTACTTCACCGCCACGACATCGCTCTTCAAGCAACGATTCACAGGCTCCGACCGTGTCTGGCGCGACGGCGCGTTCGATAACCGCTACATCATAAACCTGCTCGCGGGTTATGAATGGAAGCTCAGCCCGACGTTCTCCATCGAGTTCTCGGGGAAACTGACACTTGCAGGAGGCGCACCGTACACGTCGGTTGACACCGTGCGCTCGCGGATGTTTAATGCATCGGGTGAGTTCGGACCGCAGTATCTCGACGAGAGCCGCGCCTACGCCGTGCGATACCCGGACTATAAGCGCCTCGACGTCAAGATTGAATTCCGACAGAACCTCGGCTCAGTATCGATCGTCGGCTTCGTGACCGCGGAGAATGCTCTGAACGCAAAGAATATTCTCCAATACGCCTGGGATGCACGCAAGAACCAGATCGTCGCAATCAACCAACTCGGCATCTTCCCATACGGCGGGTTTCGAATAGAATTCTAAAGAGATTCTATCGCTCGTTCACGGCCGGTGGGGTGCAATCGTGAGCGGCGTTCGAAGCACAACTTCCACGGTTCGGTTATAGATGCGACCTTCGGGAAGGTTATTATCGAAGAGCGGGGATGCGCTCCCCTTCCCGACGATGACGGCATTCGTTGTGCCCAAACGTAGCGCCGCTGCACGTGCGCGCTGCAAGGAAAGCACTTGATTGAGCGAAGCGTCACCGATACGATCGCAATACCCCGTGATCGACACTTGTGTCGTGGGCGTAATGTGCGACCGGATAAACCGCACGATCGTCTCGTTCGCAGATGTCATCTCCGAAGAATTGAAATCGAAAAGTATCAGGCTGAACCGCTCGAAACGATAGTCGCCGGCCATCTCTTCGCGTTTCTTGCGAAGCGTCCGTTGTTCGACCGGGATCGACACGGAGCCATGCGCGATAGTCCCAAGACGATCGATCGCATGCAGCTCGAAGTCTAATCGCCCCGGCGCCCTTGGGATATGCTGCTGGTCGGCGGCAAGATCCCATTCAATCATGCTCGGCATTGCCGCCGTGCCTTCATAGTGGGCAAGTTGTGTCCCGTTCTGTATTGCATCGATATGCCAGTCGCGCAAGCCCGCTTCGGCAGTGACATTCGGCCTGATGCGAATCGCTGGGGGGGTTGCAGAGCGCATGGTATCAACGATCACGATCGGCCCGAGGATCGCCGGGTCATCGCTTGCGAACTCGACGCGTCGGTTCTCGGCCATTCCATCGGTATCCTGCACAGGCGAGGGATGAGACGGCAACCCACCTCCCGATCGATGGAGCCGATCATTCGAGATGCCCCAAATAGTGTGAAGATAGTCGGCAACCGTTTCGGCTCGAGCGATTGCAAGTGTCGGCGATCCCTTCGATTCGTTGCCGTCGGTATATCCCGCAATTGTAAGTTCTGCATCGGGATGCGCTCGAAGTCTGGCCCCCAGAACGTCAAGGACATGAGCATAAAGTTGCAGACGGTCCGGCCAGCGAGCCTGAGTAGGATCGGCACGATGCAGACTATCGGCCGACACTGCATAGCGCGGCGGAAAATGTGCGGAGTTTGCGTCGAAGAACAGATACGGCACAATGGGCGCTGTTTCTGTTTGAGATATTTCTTCCACACGTAGTTCTACGATGGCGGACTCTTGACCCGCCGAGTCCAGTCCCGATACCGATACTGCCGCAGTAATACGAGGTGCCGCAGGCGGCGGAGGAGGAGGCGGTGGCGGAGGAGGCGGCGGTGCCGCAGTTACATGGAGCGGTGCATACTCGATCCCCACACCGATAGCGAACGAGGAGCTTGACCATGAGACATCTCGTACAATCGGGGTCAGACCGATAGAAAAAGATGCAGTCGGAACGGCGTGCAGTGTTCGGTCGCGATTGAGTGGCAGCCGCAATTGCGAGCCGAGGATAGCTGATACACCGACTTTGGAGAGTTGTGCGATTTGCCCGGACTGCGCATTGCGACTCCGGCTGTTATTCTCAACGAACAAACTCCCGAGTGGCTGGGTCAACGTCTCCGTTTGTGAGAAGCTACCGCTCAGTGCATACGCGATCTCCACGCCCGCAATGACACTAAGCGATCCGAACACAGGATACTCAACGACGGGCTGCAGTGCGACGCGCGAGAGCGTCGCTTGAAGCGAATGCCGGTCGGTTGCCTGCACGGTCGTCCCGTTGACCGCTAACGGGAAGAATTCATCCGCATTGAACGTCGTGTGTTGGCTTCGGAATGCGCCGCGAAGATCGAGCCAGAACTCGGATCCGAGCGGCATGCGGTAGGAGAGCCCAAGATCGGGCCCGGTACCAAACCCATGCGTAAAGACAGAACCGCAATTCTCGGTACCGGGCAACGATACAACGTTCGCATATTGCTGGTCGAGAGATAATCCGCCGAATACACCAAACGCCGCACGTCGCTGGTACTGCACCGAATCCTGTCCGTGTGCATCCGGCGTGAGAACGGCAAGCGTCAGCAACAAGAGAATGGCTCGATATGTGGTATGAGTCTTCATCAGTGTGACACCTGCATCACCTTCGTGAGAACGACTGTCGGCGTTTGGAGCGTGTAGAGATACGTACCCGACGCAAGCGTACTGACATCCACCTCTGTATCATAGTGACCGGGTCGTAACTCTCCTTCGAGCACCGTTCGTACATGCGAACCAAGTACATTGGAAATGAGGAGCCGTGTCACTCCTGGTTCACTGACACTGAACTCGATATGCGCAATCTGCGAGGCTGGATTCGGCCGACTTTCACCAAGTGCAATCGTGCCGCTTGCATCGACGAGCCTGATATGTCCGCCGGACGTGCAGATCCCCGTTTCACAAAACTCATTGTTCACACGTGTCACCGCGACATTCGCATCCGTCCAATAGAATGTATCCAGTGCGATCTCAGTACAACTGTCGGTTCCGAGCGCAGCAAGAAACATCACCCTCGTGAGCGTGCCGCTTGCGATCGAGGTATCTCCGTCGATCGTGACGAGCCGGTCGGAGCCACTTGCAACGCCGAGTGGGGTCGTCCCGATCGGGACGAGCATCGAGCCGTTGAAACGGAGCACACCAACGAAATGCCGTGCGCCACTTTCGACGATATTCGTGCCGTTTTCAAGCTCGATCGGCACAGCAATGGTACTACCGGGCGATGCACCGGCGACCAGACCGATCGCAACAATTGCAGTTGGGTTCGAGCCAAGATCAAACGGAGCCGATGTGCCCTCACATCCATTGGAGTCCGTCACCGCGACGGAATAAATGCCACCACCCGAAGAAGCGAGTGTTCCACTGTTCGCCCCGGGGATCGCAGACCCATTCTTGCTCCACTGATAGCTCGAGAACGAATCGGTCACGAGCACGCCGCCGACGAAACGGATCACCGGCACAGGCCGCGGATGTACGATGACCGTAACCGGTGCAGAAGATCCCGAACATCCGCTTGTGTTCGATACGAACACCGAATACGAGCCAGGTTTAGTGACGATAGTCGTATTGCCGGTGTCCTGTGCTAGGTCAGCACCATCGAGCTTCCATTGATACCAAGCGTATCCCGAACCGGCGGTAAGCGTTGCGCTATCGCCCTCACAGAGCATCAGCGGCCCTGCAGGTTGAATGCTCGGCGAAAGCGTGGAGCCAACGGTCACGACAAGCGAATCGAGTTCAGTACATCCTGCGGAGGTAGTAATGCGCACATAGACAGTGGCAGAACCATTGACGGTGCTCCACACGGCAGTCGTCGATGCTGATGCAGTTCCGTTCAAGGTTGCCATGTTCGCCGGAACGACCGACCACAAGTACGATGCGCCTGCATCGGGTACGACTGAATATCCAGCCGTCTCGCCCTGACACACCGATGCAGGTCCACCGATCTGGCGATGCGGGAGCGGGTTCACCTCGACATGGACCGATTGCAGACTCGAACATCCCGCACTGTCTGTGGCGGTCACAGTGTAATCACCACTCGTTCGAACGATAATCGAAGTAGTGGAGTCGCCGGTGCTCCAAACGAAACCCGACACCGGAATTGTACTCGCAGACAGCACGACGCTATCTCCTTCGCACAAAGTCGTCGGGCCGCTTGGGGTGACCGTCAGTGCCGGACGCGGATGGACAGTGACTTTGACAGTGTTCGACAGTCCATCACACCCGACACTATCGGTAACAGCAACGCTATATGTACCCGATTGAGCAACAACGATCGACGGCGTGGTCGCCCCGGTGCTCCACCGATATGTAGTGTAGGATCTCGTCGGTGTGAGGACAAGCGAATCTCCGGCGCACAACTCTGTTGTCGCCGGTTGTAGAATCGGACGGGGTTTTGGGGAAGGTCTGACCGTCACATTCACCGGCACGGAAGTCCCCTGACATCCTCCGGAAGCAGTAACCGTTACTGAGTAACTCCCTGTTGCAGTGACAATGATCGAGTCGCCAGTGCTGCCAGTGTTCCAGTGATAACTTGTGTACCCTCTCGAAGCGCGGAGCACAACCGTGTCCCCGTTACACAGCGCTAGCGGGCCGGCAGGCAGAACGGACGGAGTCAGCGTAGAAGTCACGGAGACCGCAATGGTTGTATCGTTGACACACCCGAAAGCAGATGTATCGCGCAGCGAAAGCATCCATGTACCCGGCGTCGTCCATTGGACCGTCACCGTGTTTGTGCCTCCGCCGGATACCACCGAGCCTCCCCCGTTCACACTCCATACATATCGTTCACCCGCAAGCGAAGCGACGCTATACTGAACCGTAGAATTCGGGCACACCGAATTTGGCCCCGCAATCGTCACCATCGGCAGCGGTCGGCTTATAACCGTTACACTGTCACTCGTGCCGTGACAACCGAGCGCATCGGTTACCCGAACCGCGAAGGTCCCGCTCGAACCGACAATAATACTATCACTTGTGGATCCAGTGCTCCAGCGATACGAGAAATACCCGCGTTCTGCGTGGAGGACGATGCTGTCGCTCCCGCAGCGAGCGACCATTCCGGATGGAGTAATGATCGGATGCGGAGTAGGATTAACGATCACTGTAACCGAATCATACGACGAGCAACCATGCACGTCCGTCACGGTCTCGTAGTAGGTTGTCGTCACGGATGGGTGTACGGATGGGCGAGGGGCGATTAGCGAATTGATCGCAACGCCAGGGATCCATGAGTACGCATACGGCGGCGTTCCGCCGCTCGCGCTGTCGCCGATCGTCGCCGTATCTCCCCCGCAAAGCGTCACTACTCGTGTAATCGAAAGCAAAGGCTTGGGATAGACCGACACCAAGACCGAATCTTGCGATTGACAGCCATTACTATCGGTAACGATGAGATAATATCTCGTGGTGGACGAAGGGTTTGCCACCGGATTTTCGATCGTGGTGCTGCTCAAGCCTGCCGACGGTGACCAAGCATAGCTATACGGCTTCGTTCCCCCGGTGATTGTTGGCGAGAGAACAACGGGTGTCCCGCCGCACACCACGGTGTCGCGACCCGCATCGACCACCGGTGAAGCATGAATCAACAGAAAGATCGTATCGCTGGAGCCGGAACACCCGGTGGGGTTCGTTACCGAAACGCTGATGCGATGCAACCCTGGCGAAAGCGTATCGCACCGCACAAAGCGAAGCGAATCGTCGAGCCGTGATATCTGCACGGAATCGTCGTACCATCGAACGGAAGAATAACTCATGCTTAGTGCGATGATGTCGAACGTACCGGCACAGATCGTATCGAATGTAGCTGAGAGTATCGGCGTGATGACGTCGCAGAGCTTGACGATGAACCCGTCTGTCGTCCCGCCCCCGTAGGTAGACTGGAATGCGCCCGATGTCGATATCCCCGACGTACTGGTAGTGAATCCGCAAAAGATCAGGCTACCCATATGATCGATTACGCTTCCAGATGCATACTCGCTTCCGCCGCCACCGAAATATGATGTCCAGATCAAGCTGCCGGAGCCGCTGATCTTCCCGAGGAATGCATCGTACGATCCACCTCCAAATGTCGTTTGAAATCCGTTCGATGTCGCGATGCCACTATGACTGAAGGTTTGTCCGCCGAATGAAATACTTGTTCCGCGACAGGCGATAGAGAAAGGCGCTTCATTACTCGATGCGCCGAAGTACGTACACCATTGCAGAGCGCCGTTCGGATCGAACCGTGCAAGGAAGCAATCGTCGCCGCCGGGAGCGGTCGTGACCGCAGCACCGGATGTGGCGATTCCGGAAGTACTACGTGTATAGCCGATCACGAACGGATCTCCGGCAGAATCGGTCGTCACCGCTGCGATATAATCGCCGAGACTTCCTCCATAATACGTTGCCCAAGTGAGAGCGCCACCGGGAGAAAATTTGGCGAGGAAACCATCGTTCGTTCCCCCACCGTAACTGGTTTGCACTGCACCAGGCGTCGCAATCGAACCACTGCTCTGCGTGCTGCCGGCGAGGTAGGCGTTCCCGGCTCGGTCGGTCGCTACAGCAAGCGCTCCGTCGCCCGACGAGCCGCCGTAATAGGTCCCCCACAGTCGCGCCCCTGACGGGCTCAACTTGACGAGCGCAGCGTCAAGACCTCCGCCAAGCGAGGTTTGATATGTACCTGTCGTAGCGATCCCAGTCGTACTGGAGGTCACAAGCGCTAGGAATATGTTTCCAGCAGTATCGCACGCTACACCGTGCAACTGCGTTGGATTGGCTTCGTTGGTCTCGCCTCCATAGTATGTTGCCCACTGCAGGCTTCCGCTTGAATCGAATTTTGCGGCAAAAAAGTCTCCTCCACCCTGCAACGTTGTCTGGTATGCACCATTCGTTGCAATACCGGCATTGCTCGTCGTGTATCCGAACACGATCGGATGGCCGGTGGAATCGCACGCAATGCCGTTCGGGGAATCTTGTGCGGAACCGCCGAAATATGAAGCCCATTTGCGAATGCCCGCACTATCGAACTTTGCAACGTACGTGTCTATATTCCCTGCAAACGTGGTCTGATATGCACCAGATGTCGCAACCCCAGTGGTACTGGTGGTGTGCCCAGCGACAAGGATGTTATCCCACGGATCGACCGTCAGATCGAATGACACGTCCGTCCCACTGCCCCCGAAATACGTGCCCCATGTGCGAGACGGATCGATCACCAGATCG